>WGUO01000013.1 GCA_014867205.1 Muribaculaceae bacterium
AAATTAGTGCAAATTCAGACGCTGTGCAAATTTTATCCCCAAAAATTATGTTTTACAACATCCTTATCCATACATCTGCCTATGTCTCAGTTAAATCAATAAATGTTAAAAAGGCTTTAGCAGTGTTAATGCAAATTTCTCAAATCATTTCGATTCCGCCGATAGGGCCAAAAACAAAGGTCACCTCCAGAGGCGACCTTGTTTTTCTAAACCATAAACTTTAAACTCTCAGAACTGGAAGTATATAAATGGAGCCACCTCCTCGGTCATGAACTCTATTACCAATTGCACCACGATAAGGAATGTCAATAGCTTCACTATCCAGGGCGACTTAACAAAGATATACTGCATCCGGTCGGCCCACTTCTGCGGCACGAAATGAAATATCATCAGTGCTATCATCATGATGCACCACACCATGCGAACCTCGAAGAACTGAGGTATCTGATTCCAGCGGAAATCAACAAATATATTCTGAATGATAAGCACAGAGTCCTCGAACGAGGCAGCCCTGAAGAAAACCCACAGCAAAGACACATATACGAACGTTATGGCCCAGAACAGTAACGTCGTCAGCCAATTGTCAGGGATTTTCTGAAGCACTGGTTTGCAGGCCTTGTGTACTGCAAGCCCGACACCATGCATAGCGCCCCAGAAAACAAACTTCCATGCAGCGCCGTGCCAAAGTCCCCCGATAAGCATAGTCAGGAAATTGTTCACATAAGTCCTGAAGGTGCCCTTTCGGTTGCCTCCAAGAGGTATATACACATAATCTCTTAACCCTGAGGAGAGCGAGATATGCCATCTCCGCCAGAATTCAGTCAGGTTACGACTCTGATAGGGGGAATCGAAGTTGATGCCGAGTTTGAAACCCATTATCAACGCAAGTCCGATTGCCATGTCGCTATAGCCAGAGAAGTCGCAGTAGATCTGCATTGTATAGCCAAGCACACCCATCAGAGTCTGCACTCCGGTATAAAGAGCCGGATCATTGAATATCAAATCATTATATTGAGCGATATAATCTGCTATAACGGCTTTCTTGATTATACCGACTATAATCAGCCATAATCCGCCCCATATTTCGTCGGATGTGGCCCGCTGATTCTGCTCCAACTGCGGCAGAAAATAGTCGGCACGCACTATGGGTCCGGCCACAAGTGCCGGGAAGAATGATAAGAAAAAGATGTAGTCAAGCCATGTGCGCGTCGGGCTTATCTTCCGTTTATACACATCCACCACATAGCTGATTGACTGGAAGGTATAGAACGAAATACCGACAGGCAATACAATGTCAAGCGGCTGGAAATTACCCTCGACCATCGCATTCCAGTTCCACAGAAAGAAATTGGCATACTTGAAATATCCGAGAATCGACAGCGAGAGCGCAATTGAGAACCACATGAGTGTCAGACGTGCGCCACGGCTTCTCAACCTGTACATCCACCTCGAGACAAGCCAGTCGACAAGCGATGTGGCCATGAGCATGAGGAAAAAGAGCCCGCTCGACTTATAATAGAAGTAAAGGGAGAATGCCACCACGAAGAGCGACATCTGCAGTTTGCTGCGCTTCAGCAAAGCATAAATAGGCAAAAACACCAGAAACAGCATCCAGAAGACTCCGCTCGAGAACAACATTGGAGCCGACGGATCGTAGAGAAACATGCCGGTGAAATTCTCAATCACCGTATCGTCTATCTCCGGAAAGTGTACAGACATCAGATTCATCGCTATTTATTAAGTGCCTTTAGGAAAACAATGTGAGGATTGACCTTGCCGATAGAATCAGACGGGACATCGGCCACGAAGGGATGTGACGACTTCGGCAGCCACCTCATGATGCTGTCGATCCAATAGGCCGACGACTCGCGCGTGGGATGTATATGGTCAGCCTTGCGCTTGAACTCCATTCCGGCTGAGCGGAAGAAACTGCCCGGGCGACACGTCTTCTCCAAAAGATCATTGATACCTCCATCCTCCTTCCAGTTCGGAGGACCGATCCACACATACGGCACCGTGTCTATCACCGCAAGTATCTTGTTGATATAAGGAAGTCTCGTCTCCGGATTCTTGATATACAGCTCATTGCTGCCGAGAGATATAAAAATCTGAGTCGGCTTGAACTTGTCGATATAATAAGCTAGCGTGTCATGGTCGGCCCATATCTTTGTATTGCTTGAGTCCCAGTTTACAGAATTAATGGTATGACCGTTCTGTCTTGCATACTGGGCGAGACGCAGGGCAAGATTAAATGTCATCGAGTCCCCGAATATGAAGATGGACTGAGGCGTCGAGTCGGTGCGGAGCTCAACCGGCACTGACAATATCGAGTCAATCGCATTACTTACCGAATCCTCAGTCTCTGAAGCCTCGGTCTTGGTGAGCAGGTCGGCTATCGGTGCCTTGCGGAGAGTTTTGCCACCGATTATCAAATCATCTGAAAATGCTATAAACAGGATTGCACAGAGGGCCACGGCAAGCAGCAGCCACAATGCAGTGTAGGTGTTCCGAAACATTTCTGTAAATACTAAGCGAGATCAACAACAGTTATTCCAGCCCCTCCGAAACGTATATCCTCGTCATCAAACGACTCGACTGCCGGATTTGCCTTAAGCTGCTGTCTTATCAAAGTCTTTAATATGCCATGGCCGGTGCCGTGGAGTATTCTGACACGTCCGGCGTTGAATTGGATTGCATCATCAAGAAAATATGTAACGGCCTGGATAGCCTCGTCAGCCCGCATGCCGCGTACATCTATCTCATTATTAAAGTTCAACTGGCGGCGACGGCTGTCGTCAGAAGTGGCCTGACTGACTGTCGTGGCCGTGGAGAGAGCCGACGCCTTGGGCCGCGATGTCGTTGTCAGGCGTGAGACCTCTACGATTGTCCTTAATGCGCCAAATGCCACCTCAGCCTTTTTGCCGTTTATCGAAAGCACCTGACCAGCCGTCGTGCCCCCGTCAAGCTTGACGAAGTCGCCTACGGACACCTCCTTGACAACAGGCTCCACCGGCTTTGCAACCGGAGCCTTTGCCTTCTTGCTCTTATGCTTCAGCTGCTTGATGGGATGGTTCTCCTCACTCTCAGTCGCATTTTCCGCCGATTCAGTGTATTCCTTAAGTTCCTGACGCAGTTTCCGGGTCTTTTCCTTCTCGGCCTGTGCCCTGCGAATCTCAAGTATGGTCCTCTCAATACGGGCGTTCGCCTCCGACAATATCTCCTTCGCCTCCTTGCGGGCATCGTCAAGTATGGCGCGCCGCTGTGACTTCAGGTCGCCGGCCACCTCCTCATATTTCGAGAGCAGATTGTCAAGCCTGTTCTCCTTCTCTCTGATATTCTGGCGCTTATTGGCCCAGTATTTTCTATCGCGGGCTATGTCTGACAGATACTTGTCAAGACTGACATACTCCTCTCCCACTATTCTCTTGGCCTCGTCGATAACGTCAGCCGGAAGTCCCATCTTATGGGCTATGTCTATGGCAAACGAACTCCCGGGATTGCCTATTGACAACTGGAACGTCGGCTCAAGATGGGCACGGTCATACAGCATGGCGCCATTGACAAACCCCGAGGCCGAGTCCGCGAAGGTCTTAAGATTCTGGTAATGAGTGGTTACCACTCCATAGCATCGCGACTTGCCAAGTTTCTCAAGAATGGCCTGCGCCATGGCTCCTCCGATCTGAGGCTCCGTACCCGAACCCATCTCGTCGGCAAGAAGCAGAGTGCGGCTGTCGGAATGCTGCAGAAAGAAGCGCATGTTGCGCAGATGCGATGAATAAGTGGATAGATCATTCTCAAACGACTGCTCATCGCCTATGTCAATGAAAAGGCGCTTGAAAAAGCCCATGTGCGAATTGTCGTAAAGAGTCGGAAGAATGCCGCACTGCATCATATACTGCACTGCTGCGACAGTCTTGAGACATACTGACTTACCGCCGGCATTCGGACCGGAGATAATCAGAATTCTCTTATCTTCATCAAGGTGTATGTTCAATGGCACCACCTCGCGGCCATGCTGCCTGAGTGAGAGGTAAAGGGAGGGATGAACCGCATGATACCACTCAAGTTCCGCCTTATTTTCTATATGCGGCATACAGGCACCAAGATCAATGGCAATTGCTGCTTTCGCGCCTATGAAATCAAGCAGTCCCAGAATGCGGCAACTCTCTGTTATATCGTCGGTGTGAGGACGGATCGCATCGGCAATACCTATAAGAATCGCCGTCTCCTCGCGCTTTTCCTCCATCTCGAGTTCCCGCAGCCTGTTCCCGGCCTCGACTACCTCGGCTGGCTCAATGAAGACAGTCTTGCCGGTGGAACTCTCGTCATGCACTATGCCATTCAGCTGTCGCTTCATGCCGGCTGCAACGGGTATCACAAGCCGCCCGTCGCGAATCGAGGGCGATGCATCCTTCTCCACCACCCCGGCGGCTATCGCGGCATCCATCACTCTGCGCATAGCGCGCTGCATTGACCCGCTGGCCCTCCTTATCGACTGTCTGATCTCATACAGTCCCGGCGACGCGTTGTCTTTTATCTCTCCGAACTTATTGACAGCATTCGTGATAATTCGAATTAAGTCAGGAAACTGCGCCAACGGCGCTATAACCTCGCATAGATCCGGGAACAGCGATGCATTAGAATTCTCCTCATGCTGAGAATCAAAAAAAGCCTGTATCTCGCCAAAAGAAAGAAGCATCTGCATAAGTTTATACAGACGCTCGGCACTCATAAACGAATTCTGCGCCCTGATCTCAGTGAGATATGGTACGACATCATGTGCCGAGGGAGCAGGATAGGGCAAAGCGCGCGAACGGATTTCCACCATCTCCCGCACACACCGGAGTGAATGCATCACCGCATCAAAATCAGTAGAAAATGCAAGTCTGTCGACCTCCTCGCGTCCCAGCCGGCTGCTGCATGACTGCGATAGAAGACGACGTATATTGTCAAAGCCTATCTTAGACTCGAAATCTTCAGGATAAATCATTATTCTCTTTTGAAACCCCGGATTTAATCATATGCACCTTGGGGTCATAAACAGACCGCAAATTTACGAAAAAAAATCCAAGTCTCAAAAGAGTTTCAGACCGGAAGCACCAATAATGGCACATCCCTGTCAAAAAGAATGCGGTGAGCAAGGGTCGGCCTGAAGAAACGGCTCAGAGCACTCGTTTTCTTATTCGGCACAATCATAAGCTGAATGTCCTCATCATCAAATAGACGCCTTACCCTGTCATCGAATTTGCCGCTCGCAAGTCTGGGAGTATGGAAACGTGCTGTCGGAAATGAATTGTTGAGGAACTCGCGTAACTCCTCGAGTTTTCTCTCCGCACCGGCCACAGGTCGGTCGCTGGCCGGGAGCAGGTACAGGTCGCACGACGGATAGTCGAACATACGCATGAGTCCGCGTATCGTCACCACATCGAAATTTGTCATAGTGCAGAACATGGCAATTCGCTTGACCTCCTCGATGCCACCCGGAGCATAATGATCGGGGACAGTAAATACCGGCACTCGGCATGAGTCAATGACCTCGGCCGTCACACTGCCAACCAGGTCTGCCTCTTTCTTATTGATTCCCCTTGTGGCCATCACGACCATGAGGGGATTGTTCTGCTTGCAGTATTCCTGAATCACCTGCTCGGGAATACCCTCAAGCAGCGTGGTCGAGAACTTGAGTTTAGCCACTGTGCCCTCATTCTGGGCTCGCTCTACCTGCCTCTTGAATTTTGACAGTTGCTCAGATGCCACCTTACGCAGGTCAGCCACCTCGATAGCCTCCGTCTCCGTATCATCATCCATTACATCATCATAGGGCTCGGCCGGGTTGAAGACCGGCGTGATGTATGAGTGCATTATGATCGGCTCTACATTAAACTTCTCGGCAAAATAGAAACCCACCTTGACAGCGACGATGCTCGCCGGTGAAAAATCGACGGGAATGAGCAGATTTCTGCCCAGTCCCGTCATTTTGATCAGTGCAAGTGGCGACGTTGACAGGTCGCCACTCTCAAGTATCTTCAGACCAAGCGCGAGTGAGCTCCCCGGAATGCGAACCTTGACCGGCTTCTCGGCCTGCAGCGAAGCATCTTCTGTCTCTATGGGCTCTACTGTAACGGATATGCCATGAAACTCCAGAATCTCCTTAAGTCGCCGAGCACGCTCGCCAGTGTGGATCACAAGCGTAACCAATGTTCCTTCAACTCCCATCGCGCTGTCATTCATCTTATTGAAGATTATTTTTTGTTCTCCTCCTCGAGAATCTTAAGGGCCATGTCATAGATTGTCGTGTCATCAAGAACCACGATGCCTCCGTCAGGACCCGGCTCTATATGAAGACCTGCGTTCTTACCAAACTGGTAATTGACGCCTCCGAAATAATTGCGCACTGTCTGAACTGTGACGTTGAGTTCGTCAGCGATACGGTGGGTTGAGCCGTCAGGCAAACTGTCTTTAAGACGACGGAGCTCATTAAATGTGATGGTCTTGCTCATAATTATTGAATTATTAGTTATGTTTGAGTCTTTCGATGGAGAGGAATCGTTTATCTTTTGCTAAATTAGTCAAAAATTACATCTTCACAAAAGATTTTTGCTAATTTTTATAGTGTTTTTAAACATATTTGGACCTTTGAACCAAATATTATCATCATTTGTATCGAAATCCGCAGGTTCCAAAAATTGCTCATTCACAGTCCACAACCAGACGCTACATGTCGACGGGACGGAAATCCGAGGCCGGAAGCCAACCAACAAAATCAGAGTTAAGCCGAACCTTGTACCATCGTGCCCCCTCATTTTCATCCCTATTGGCGTCTTCGCCGGCAACGGCCGGGAACGTGTCAAGCACTGTCATACGTGTGCCTCGTGTCAGGGCCACCGGATTTTCCTTGGAACCGGCCGACGCATCGCTATACAGATGCACTTTACCTCCCGTGACAACTCCCTCATCCGAACGGTATGACGCGGCCATGAAGGAAAACACAAGCGTTATCACAGATATGCCGAGACACACGAAGCCTCCGAAGAAACCGACCTTGCGCACCAATACCGCGCGGCTGAATACATACAATGCCGCGCATATCACAAACAGTACAAATGCCACAGCTGCCCAGACAGCCCATGTGTCGGAAAGATGCTCTCGCATTATATACTCGCGCACGGAGGTGAAGAACGTCGGCGAATCGGCATCAATCGAAAGTTTCTTACCCTTCAGCTCGGCTCGGTTTGCATCATATACCTTCGATTCTATGTATGCCGCGTTGGCTCTCGCCTTATGGTTCGACGGATCAAGGCGCAGTGACTTCAGATAGAACACCAGGGCGTTACCGTAATCTCCCCCCTTGGCATAGGCGTTGCCCATGTTGTAGAAGAGTTCCGATGATATACCCTCCCTTTTCGCCACATCATTATATTGCGCTATCGCCTCGGCATAATCTCCACGGGAATAGGCAGAGTCTGCCTGCTCGACTGTCGCTGCCGACATTACGTCGGAAGATATCGCTATCAGTACAGCAACCAATATGTATCTGACTTTACTATATCTCATTTCCATAAGATTTCATTTGCATTTCATCAGTTCTTGAACTCCTTCTCCAGCCGGTTGATCACCGAGGCAGCCTCGTCATAGGCGTTGCGTATGTTATCCTTGCCCCCGGCCGATGAATACTTGGCAAACTCTACCTCGTCGATTATCTTGATGAACATATCGATCGACGACTCCGGAATGCCTCTTTCCGTCAATACCTGACGGACATTGTCGCGAAGGAGTTCTGAGGTAGGCATCCGCAGTTTATCGCCGAGATACCCCCAGAGAGCAACAAGAAGCTCATCATAGAAACTGTCGGCGTCACCCCGCTTCATGGCTGCAGCAGCCTTTCGCAGCCTGCGGCGCGCCAGCTTGTCGGCCCTCTTTGAATTGAATGCCACCATATCGGCATGCAGGCTCACGTATCTCCTGTAGGCTATCGCACATGCGAGCAGCGCGACCACAGGGAGAATATACCACAGCCAGTAAACCCAGTCATAGACTAACGGTCTGCGGGAATTGGAGAGTGAATCTCTGCCGACATTCTCAAGCTGGGAGTCAAACTTCAGGAGATGGCGCGTGGAGTCCTTGGCCGACGCCGCCCCCTTGCCGACATGAACAGAATAGCCCTTTGCAACCGACGTCTCGTATCGCCCGGTCTCCGGATTGAAGTATACCAGACGTACCTCGGGAATCTTGAAGTCTCCCTCCTCGAGCGGCATGAATGAATAGTCAAACGATACAGATCCGGACACGTTCGAGCTTCCGACATTGATATTCTGCTTGGTGGTCGGTGTGTATATCTCCAGTTCCGGAGGATATAGCGCCGACAGGTCAGGAAGCTGGACATACTTTATGTTGCCCGTTCCCTCAACTGTATAGACTATAGCTGCGGCCTGGTTTGTCTTGAACTGCTCTGACTTCAGCTGAGAGGATATGCGGAATTTGCCGACCGCGCCCGAGAAATCGGCAGGTTTAGGTAGCGGCAATGACTTTACATTGACCACAAGATCATTGGGCGTCACATTGAGCTGTAGCGGAGTGCTGAATGACATGTTGCCCCAGAACGCATCGTGGTAATACTCCCGGCGGTCTACGGCTATCGTATAAGTGTTGCCCGTGACCTTCAGGTTTCCGGTCATCTGCGGGAAGATGATATAACGCGCTATGATTGCAGTGGCATACGTCTTGCCCTGGTATGTCTCGAACGAGAGCGACGATGAGATATCTTTTGATTCCTCCACCACGAAACCGTCGAACTTGGGTGCCGATGTGGCGCCGACGAACTTGATTGCATCGTAGGTCGTATAAAGTTTCACCGTGTAGACGAGTGCCTGCTGCTCGTAGGCCGTGGTGCTCGTCACATTGGCCCTGAGGAAAAGATTCCCGTCACCTTTGCCTATGAAGCGGGGCTTGTCGTCATCACCGGTGCCTGATGCTGGGGCAGATGACGCGCCACTGCCCGACATCCCCGACGATTCAGCCGGACTCTCCTTGCCGATCGCGTAACGCACCTGATTACTCTTGACACCTCCTACAGTGATCGGGCCATACGTGAATGTGCCCTCCTTGTTCGCTCTGAGAGTGGCGGTATAGACGGCCTTGTACGACTGAGAGGTCACGCCGTTTACACTTGAGAAACTCGATGACTCGCTCGTCCGGTCGAAATACATCAGTTTGCCGCCGCCGACATTCTGCGGCTTCGCAGGCACCCCGTCTGCATTGGTGACCTCTATATTGAGATAGAACATGTCGCCCACTTCTATGCGGTTCTTGCCGCGCTGTGGCGAGACTGACAACTTTACCGACGCGGCGTCTGACATGCAGATTGCTGTCATCAGTATCGCGAGCAATATGAATATCTTTCTTGTCATGACTTGTCTGATTCAAATTTTCCTACGCAAACCCTTAGCGGCACGGCATCATATATCCATGCTCTCGCGCTTGGATGTCGTAGACTTCACATTGATTTCAACCGGCTTCGAGCGGGCTGTCTCATACTTGCCGGTCATAGGATTAAAATAGTCAAACGTGATCTCGCCGACTTTCACGCCATTGCGCTCTGTCGGGATAAACGTACATTCAAGTTGAAGTTCGGAAATAAGGTCTCCGCGGTCGTAACCGGCATTGCGTGATTCTGACACTGACTTGAGTTTCATGCCGTTCTTAAATGCATCACGATACTCTGGCATAGTCGCCTCGGCAATCATTCCTTTCCCTTTTAACACGATTATCGCTGTGGCCTCCTCATTGACGAAGATGTCGCCACGCGGGATCACCGTCTCTATCGTGAAATCACCTACAGAGCCTGAGAACTCAGTACCGCCGGGGGCATCAGGAAGCCTCCTGACCCGGAATTTCTTATTCTCAGCCGTCACCTCAAAGCGTTTGATCTCGCGGGTGCGCCGCGGACCCCAGAACGGATCATTGACAACTACCGGATATGCGACACCGATGCTATACGTCCCGCCGGTCATCTCATAACTCCCCTTGTCGGCCATGGTCACCACATAGGCCTCAAGCGGAAAGCAATAATACTTCCGCCCATTCTTTATCTCCTCGTATGGCTCTCCGGCCGGTGATACAGTCTGTATCGATGCAAACTCCCCTTTTTTTAGTGTCAGGGGGCTGACAACGTCGGCCGAAACTATGTCGGGTGTCGAGCTTTTGAGTGTGACAACCATCGGTACAGGCTGACGCGCGTAGAAATCTGTGTTCTGCATGCGGCACTCCACGGTCAGTTCAGGAACTTTCTCCCTGACATCTCCGTGTGCCGAATTCAGCCCGACACTCAGAATCGCGATAAGTATTAGAAACAGCGACCTCATCACCATCTGCGTGTATTGCGTGAGGAGGCACCGGCCTTCTCACCCTTGTTTGCCTTGTTGACACGGGCCCGCGTCTGGCTCTCCTTGTTGTCGATTGCCTGAAGTATCTGAGAGGCGGTCTGCTGACTTATATCCTTCTGATCCTTGGGCTGCTGCTTCTGCTGGTCCTGGTTTTGATTTTTGTTTTGGTCCTTGTTCTGGTCTTTATTCTGATCCTTGTTCTGGTCTTTGTTTTTGTCCTTGTCCTTGTTCTGATCCTTATTCTTGTCCTGGTTCTGCTTCTGCAGATTCTTCTGGGCAATGCGCAGGTTCTTTCGGGCCTTGTCGTCATTTGGGTCAATGCGCAATGACTGCTTGTAGTAGTCTATGGCCTTTTGGAAATCCTTGGCATTGAACTCGATATTGCCAAGATTGAAGTTGGCCTTGGCCGCCAAACCGGGTTTCTTCTTTGCCAGTGCGGCGACATCCGTAAAATTCTTGCGTGCGTTATCGACGAGGGCCTTGTTGGCCGGAGTTGTGTCTGCCGGGTTCTTCACCTGTCGTATCTGCGACAGCCCGAGGTTATAGCGTGCCTCCGCAGAGTTAGCGTTCTCTCGTATGGCCTCCTGATAGACACTCATGGCCTCGACAAATTTACTGTTCTTATACAGGTCGTTGCCCTTATTGATCAGGCGACGCTCCTTACGCGTCGACTCAGCATATGCCGCAGGCGTGATAATGCCCGCGAGCAAACCGAGGAGAATGATGGCAAATATATGTGGTCTCATTTCTTTTCCTCCTTTTTAAAGAATGTGATTTTGTCGAGCCAGCTTATCTTACGCTCAAGCAGGAATATGTTGGCGATGATACATGCCAGGGCCAGCCATGCGAACACTGCGAAAAGTTCGTCGTGCTGCGAGTATACGCTTGATTCCATGGCGGCTTTCTTCAGTGTGCCGAGCTGACGCTCAAGGTCACTGAGTGCGTCGCGTGAGGATGCGTTGACATATATTCCTTTTCCCTCCGAAGCGATCTTGGAGGCAAGTTCCTCGTTAAGGGCGGTCTGAACCGGCTCGCCCGTCTGGTCATCGATCATGACGCCACCTTTGTCGGGAATTGTCACCGGGGTTGATGATCCGACACCTACCACATCAATCTGTATACCCTTCTTGACGGCAGTCTTTGCGGCGTTCATCACACTCTGGCTGTCCTCAAGTTCCTCGGCATCGGTGATAAGGATAATGGCTTTGCCGATATCCTTGCTCTCGCTGAAGGAATTCGTGGCCATGTCGATTGCCGAGGTGATGTTGGTGCCCTGCTGCGCAATCTGCGACGGATCTATGGAGTTAAGAAACATCTTGGCTGACACGTAGTCATTGGTGACAGGGATAAGTGTATATGACTGCCCGGCGTAGACAATCAGTCCCACCCGGTCATTGTCAAGGCGGTTGATGAGTTTCTCAAGTATGAGTTTTGCCGTTCTCATGCGGTCAGGCCCGTCAGGCGTGTCTGACGCCGAGGCAAGCATGGAGTTGGATGCATCGACGGCAATCACCACCTCTATGCCCTCTTTGGTAGTCTTCTCATCCTTGACGCCTCCCCACGGACGGGCAAGGGCCAGGATTATGAATGTCAGGGCCAGCAACTCAAGTATTATTTTCAGAGGCGGCTTGTAGGGTGAGGCCTCGGGCATCAGGCTGCCGATTACATTGAGACGGCCAAACTTCCTGAGATTGCTCCGACGTGAATGGCGCGCCCACACATAGAGCAGTGCGATCACTGGCACGAGCAACAGCAGCAGTAGAAGACCGGGATATGCGAAACTAAACATACGTCTTTCAATTTAAAACAGGAACTTGTCAGGGGATACGTCGCAGCAGCGTGTATCTCAGCAACAACTGCAATGCCAACGCAGCGAGCGCCACGATAATCCAAGGCATGAAATTCTCTTCAGTCTGTGTGAAGTTGTTGACATTGATCTTCGATTTCTCAAGAGCGTCAATCTCCTCAAACACCTTCCTTAGCATCCGCGAGTCAGTTGCTCGGAAATATTTGCCTCCGGTCAGATTGGAGATATTGGTCAGCGCCTGCTCGTCTATCTTGGTCTCCATGGTGGTTGTGGAGAAGCCGTAAGGGTCTGTGATCTGTATGGACCCGTTCGTGCCGACACCGACCGAGTATATGCGTATACCTTTCTGGCGTGCGATCTGGGCTGCGGTAGCCGGCGCGACATCGCCGGCATTGTTTGTGCCGTCGGTCAGCAGGATAATGCTCTTTGACTTGGCCTGACCCGTTACGAGTCTGTTGATCGCCGAGGCGATGCCGTCGCCGATGGCGGTTCCGTCGTTAAGCGCCCCGGTCTTCGTATTGTTTATGGCGTTGATAAGCGCTGCCCTGTCGGTTGTCAGGGGCATAAGTGAAAGACTCTCTCCTGAGAACACGACAAGTCCTATATTGTCGTTCGGACGCTGCGAGACAAACTTCGAGGCTACTTCCTTGGCTGCATCTATACGGTTGGGCTGAAGGTCAGTGGCGAGCATACTGCTCGATATGTCAAGCGCAAGCACTATGTCCGTACCCTCGATGCTCGACGAGCGAAGCGAGTCATGGGTCTGCGGGCGCGCAAGCGCGACTATAAGCGCGGCAACCGCCACAAGCTGAAGCCCGAAGCAGACGTGCATCATCATAATCTTGAATCTCGCACGGAACGGCGCAAGCACCGATACCGACGAAACGCCCATCGACGGATTGGAATTCCTCCATTTCCTGACATACCACACCACAAGCGGAATGAGTACCAGCAGCAGGTAGAGGAATCCGGGATGTCTGAACATCATCGCTTACCTCCTTTCTTCTTTTTTGAGTGCGTAATCGTACCCTGCCTGCTCTTGGCCGATTTATCTGAGGTATTTTCATCCTGGGTCTCAACAGGCTTGGGCTTGGTTTCCCTCACAAACCGCAAGGCATTGTCATATGCCAGAACGTTGTCGTCAGGCAATGGCCGCACCTTGGCGAATTTCACGAAATCGGCCATGTCGAGTATCTGACGGAAGTACGCGCGCTTGTCCTTGAGTTCATCGTTCTTTGACAATGCGCCCAATATCTGTCGCGATGTCATCTCGATTGCGTTGATGCCGAACTGTCTGAACAGGTATCTACGCAGAATCTCTGTAAGTTCGGTAAAATACTCCTTCTCCATTCCCTGTTCCCAGAGTTTCTTCTCTTTAAGGGCCTGGAGGCCGGAGATAGCCTCCTCATATGGAGTCGGAACCGGTTTCTTGGGCAGTATCGAGCCTTCGCGGCGGTAGCGTCTCATTCCGTACACGAAAGCCACTATGGCCAGAACCAGTATGAGAAGTATCCACCAGTAATCAAGCACCCAGTCGGGCACAGCGTCGAATATCGACGGATTCTCGGGATCGGCTGTCGATGCATAGTCGTGAATCGGGGTATTCGCCTCGGCAAGCACCGGAACGACCTTGAGTGCGAGACTCTTGGAGCGGATTGTATCCTTGCCGTCGACAAATGCGAATTCCGGCAGGTGATAGTAACCGGAGTCGAAGGCCTGCACCGGCACATCGTATGTAATCCTCAGGTTCGCGCCGGCATCGACGGTGTCGATGCGCGCCGGGGCGCGTAGTTCCACGCTGTCGCCACAGACGGGAATCACACCGTTCTCACGCACCTGCTGCAGCAGCGGGAAGGTCACTTTCGCATTCTTGGGCTGCGTGAGAGTCACGTGCACGGTGGTCATCTTGCCCATGAGCAGATGCACGGAGTCGAGTTTGGCCTGCACTGTGGGTGCGGCCAAGGCGCTGCCGAGCCACATCGACCCGAGGCATAAAGTCAATATCCTCAACGGTTTTAGATTCATAACACCGATTATAATTAAACAGGGTAAATCATCAGCGGGGTACTGCCCTGCGCCTGAAGAGGCCGAGCAAGGCCTTCACGAAATCCTCATCGGTTGTGACAGAGGCCATGTCGACGCCGCTTCGCGCCGTCACCGAGGCAAGCGTCTGCTGACGCATATACCAGGCCTTGGCATAACTGTTCCGCGCCTTGCGGCTCGAGGTGTCTATCCACATGTCTGCGCCTGTCTCCATGTCGCGCAGCCTTATAAGCCCGACATCGGGTATCTCGGCATCGCGGCGGTCATAGACCTGTATGGCGGCAAGGTCATGCTTGCGGTTGGCTATCGACATGCTCTTGAAGTAGTCATGGTCATCAATGAAGTCGCTTATCAGGAATGCTGTCGAGCGCTTCTTGATGGCGTTGGTCAGGAACTTCAGCGCTATGTCGATGTCTGTCCCCTTGCTCTCGGGCTCGAAATTTATTATCTCGCGTATGATGAGAAGGATATGCTTCCGGCCCTTTTTCGGGGGAATGAACTTCTCTATCTTGTCGGAGAAAAATATGACGCCCACCTTGTCATTGTTCTGGATAGACGAGAAAGCGAGTGTGGCCGCGATCTCGGCCATCTTCTCTTTCTTGATTTCTCCGCAAGCTCCAAAGTCGCGGCTTCCGCTGACATCTATCAGAAGCATGACGGTCAGCTCGCGTTCCTCCTCGTAGACCTTGACATAGGGCTTGTTGTGGCGCGATGTGACGTTCCAGTCTATGTCGCGCACATCGTCGCCGGGCTCATACTCGCGAACCTCGCTGAATATCACTCCACGCCCCTTGAAGGCACTGTGATATTCTCCCGCGAAGATGTTCTGGCTCAGACCCCTGGTCTTGATCTCGATCTTGCGAATCTTCTTTATCAGTTCGTTGGCGTCCATATGCTGTCTTTATCAGGGAACCGCCACCTTGTCAAGAATATCGGTGATGACCTCGTCGGCGTTGATGTTGTTGGCCTCGGCCTCGTAGGTCAGTCCGATACGGTGGCGCATGACGTCGTGGCAGACGGCACGCACATCCTCGGGAATCACATAGCCGCGGCCCTGCAGGAAAGCATAGGCGCGGGCAGCGAGCGCAAGGCTTATCGACGCACGCGGAGATGCTCCGAACGATATTATGCTCTGCAGGTCGGGCAGCCCGAACTTGGCCGGCTGTCGCGTGGCGAACACTATGTCCACGATATAGTTCTCTATCTTCTCGTCGATATATATCTTCTCTACTATCTGCTGCACCTCAAGGATGTCCTTGGGGCTTACCAGCGGCTGTACCGGCGAAAGTTCTCCCTTGATGTTCTGCCGGATGATTGATTTCTCCTCCTCTTTGTTGGGATAGCCGATGACAACCTTGAGAAGGAATCGGTCTACCTGAGCCTCGGGCAGCGGATATGTGCCCTCCTGCTCGATAGGGTTCTGGGTAGCCATTACCAGGAACGGAACGGGCAGCGGGTATGTATCGTCGCCGATTGTCACCTGACGCTCCTGCATGGCCTCAAGCAGCGCGCTCTGAACTTTGGCCGGAGCGCGGTTAATCTCGTCGGCGAGTACGAAGTTGGCGAAGATGGGACCTTTCTTCACCTCGAATATCTCCTTCTTGACACTGTAGATCAATGTCCCTATCACGTCGGCAGGCAGAAGGTCGGGCGTGAACTGGATACGGCTGTATTTGGCGTCAACCAGGTTTGCAAGCGTCTTGATGGCGAGTGTCTTCGCAAGACCCGGAACACCCTCAAGCAGTATATGCCCGTTGCAAAGAAGCACTATGAGCAATGAATCAACAAGGTGTTTCTGACCGACAATGCGTCTGTCCATACCGGTGCGGATCATTGTCACGAAGTTGCTCTTCGATGCGATAAGATCCTGTAATTCTCTGATATTTACTGTCTCATCCATATTTTTGGTTCTTCATTTTTTAGGCATCGGGGCCGGGAATCGTAGGGAGGCCACAATATGTGCCGTTTCTGTATGCAAAATTAGTGCATTTAACTTAATTTTGTTAATACTCTCTGTTAAATTAAGTTTAAGATTACTTAAAGAATTAAATGCAATCAGGGTCATGCGTCATGATCCATCTGCCTATCCTTTGCTTCACCCGCTCCTGCAGTTGTTTCAGATGTCTTGCTGACGGATAGCTCCACTCCGCTGTTGTCAGTAAATGCGTTCCATCCTTGCGCGCATATCGGGATGTCGGTTCCGTCTCGGGTCACGAGTGCGGCTCCAAGTTCGGGTTTTGTGACATAACCTATCATCGTGACGCCTTTGAGTTTCTCTATTTTCTCATTGTCGGCAAGCGGCACGGTGAACAGCAACTCGTAGTCCTCGCCACCGTTCATGGCTGTCATGACCAGATTCATGTTGAATTCCTCGGCCATTACGGCTGTCTGATAGTCTATCGGTATGCGGTCCTCGTATACGCGGCATCCTACATTTGAGCTCTTGCATATATGCAGCAGTTCGGATGAGAGTCCGTCGCTCACATCCATCATCGCTGTAGGCTTGATGCCATGCTCGGCAAGCATCTCCACCACATCGCGGCGTGCCTCGGGCTTGAGCTGGCGCTCCAGTATGTATTCCTTACCGGCGAAGTCAGGCTGGAAACCGGGTGCCGACTGTGCCGCGACACGGTTCTCGCGCTCAAGAAGCTGGAGCCCAATATATGCCGCGCCGAGGTCTCCGCTGACGCAGATTATGTCGGTCGGTCTGGCTCCGCTTCGATACACGATGTCCTCGCGGCGTGCCTCGCCCAGACACGTGATGCTTATCACCAGCCCCGTCATAGACGCCGAGGTGTCTCCACCCACAAGGTCAACACCATATTCCTTACAGGCAAGCCGAATACCTGCGTAGAGTTCCTCGATATGCTCCACCGTGAAACGGCTTGATATCCCCAGGCTCACGGTAATCTGTTTCGGACGACCGTTCATGGCATATATGTCACTGAAGTTGACTATCGCCGATTTATACCCCAGGTGCTTCAATGGCACATATCTCAGGTCAAAATGTATTCCCTCAAGCAGCAGGTCGGTTGTAACAAGTGCATCCTTGTCTCCGAACGCAAGTACCGCAGCGTCATCTCCGACACCGACTCGCGATGACTCATTTTTCAACGGGAAGTCTCTGGTCAGTCGGTCAATAAGTCCGAACTCGCCAAGCGTCGATATCTCTGTCTGGTTGCTTTCCATATTTTTCTAAACTTTAGGCTGTTGATAAATAATCTGTTGCCGACTGTCAAAAACAAGAGGAGGCGACAGGGCCGGCATGCCGGAAATTCCCCTTACCTCCTCTTTTCTGTTTTTCTGATTTGCTGATTGTCAGATACGTGTCAGCATCTCCTTGATTATGGTGGTCATGATCGGCTGGGCCTTGACGGCGGCCTTCTGTACCTCCTCATGCGTAGGCACCTCCTTGATGTCCTTGCCTCCGAGGTCTGTGATCACCGAGACGCCGAAAACCCGCATTCCCGCATGGTTGGCTACGATAACCTCCGGCACTGTCGACATGCCGACCGCATCGCCTCCGATTACCCTGAAATATTCATACTCGGCGGGGGTCTCGAATGTCGGGCCCGGTGTGCCGACGTATACGCCGTGCATCAGCCTTATGTTCTGCTCGCGGGCTATATCGTCGGCCATGTTTATCAGCGCGTTGCTGTAGGCCTCTGTCATCGCCGGGAAGCGGGGGCCGAGCTCGTCGAAGTTATGGCCACGAAGCGGATTTTCCGGAAAGAGATTGATATGGTCGGTGATGATCATCACGTCACCCACCTTAAACTCCTTGTTCATTCCGCCTGCCGCATTGCTCACGAAGAGTGTCTCCACGCCGAGAGCCTTCATTACGCGGACTGGGAATGTGACCTGCTTCATGTCATAGCCCTCATAGTAGTGGAAACGTCCCTGCATGGCCATGATATATTTGCCCCCGAGAATGCCGAAAATAAGTTTGCCAGAATGTCCCTCGACTGTCGACACCGGGAAGTTAGGGATATTATGATAATCGAGTTCCGCGCTGATTTCTATATGGTTTACGAGATCGCCCAGACCTGTGCCGAGTATTACGGCTGTCTCAGGCATCTTGCCTACCTTCTCCTTGATGAAACCGGCGGTTTCCTGGATCTTTTCCAGATAAGTCTTTTCCATTAGTCTTGATTTTGGGTTAATAACTTGTCAGACAATGCACACAACTGTCCCACAGGCTTTCCTTACACAATAGATAACATTGTGGTCGCCCTGTTGGTTTCATGCGCATGTCGAATTATATCTCCTAAGCAACTGTCTATTTATTGATCGACGCCATGAGGTCTGTCATCAGGTCACTCCCCTCGAGATTGTGAAGCATTCTGACCGATATCGGCATATAGAATACCGAGGGCTTCAGGGCTGGTGGGAAATATGGGTTATATGCCATGCGCACGGCGTCCTTCTCCGTGGTCACGATAATCTTCCTCTCCCCTTTCAGGTTCTTGAACTTCTCGGCGAGCATGTCCATATCCGTCCTTGTGAAGTCATGATGGTCAGGGAAATGACATACCACCACCTTGAACGGATACTGTCGGAAATGCCTGACGAAGCCACGCGGATTTGCTATACCTGTGACAAGCATCACAGTGTCGCGCGCCGTTAGTGATCCAATTTCCACGCGGTACGGCCGGTCATCCGGGAACACCGGTGCAGGCGTCCCGTAGACATAACGCGAGTAATAGAGATGCTGATAGGGCATGAGTCCGAGGTTGTTGCTTATAAGTCGGTATTCGAGCGGCTGCATCTCGGCGGGACATTTGGTCACAATCACCATGTCGGCCCGGTTGCGCTGATGCGGCATCTCGCGCAGTCGGCCCAACGGAAGCAGTCTGTCGTCATATATCGGACGGTTATAGTCCATCAGCAGTATGTTGACCTTCGGCTTGACATACCGGTGCTGGAAGGCGTCATCAAGCACAATAAGCTGTATGTCGGGGAACTGGCGCATGAGTTCCTTGATTCCTTTCCTGCGGTTCTCACACACTGCCACCCGAACGCGTCCCCCCAGCTTGCGGTATATCTGCAGCGGCTCGTCGCCGATGCTGTCGGGGGTGCTTTTGCTGTTGGCAAGAATAAATCCTCGGGTCTTGCGCTTGTAGCCACGGCTTAGCACGGCTATGTTGTACGATGATGAAAGCAGCCCGACCAGATACTCCACATGAGGCGTCTTGCCGGTTCCTCCCACTGTAATGTTGCCCACACTGACCACCGGGACGTCAAACTCCTCGACCGGGAGCACGTTGTGGTCGAATAGCCAGTTGCGTGTCTCCGTGACCGCGCCGTAGAGCCACGACATCGGCCGCAGAATGTAGGGAAGTATCTTATGGAGGTAACTGTTCATCGCACTTGCTGTTTTTTCGAGGCCTACATATTGATTTTAAACTCGGGCATTCTGGCCTGAATCGGCTGTCTCGCGAGTATTCTCTTTATGAGATATGTTCGTATCATCTCCTCGTCGCGGGTGTCGACCGCCTTCTTCAGTTCGCCCATCGTGCCTGAGTTAAGCTGTATCATGTTCCAGATTGTCGGCTCGACCTGCGGATAGGCCGCGACATCGTAGTTGGATGCGACGTTGGCCTTCGCCGCTGTCCACTCGATCGCGTTCTGCAGATACGCCAGCGAGTCTACAAGTCCGATCTTACGGGCCGTCGACGCTGCCCATACCCGACCCTCGGCTATGCGTAGAACAGCCTCCTTCTTCATCTTGCGGCCCTTCGCCACGCGGCTTGTGAAGTCGTCGTAGCCTCGGTCCACATATTTCTGCATCACTGCCAGCTGAGTCTCATCCATCGGAACGAATCCCGACGGGAAGTTGGCGGCAGGATTCGTGCTGACTGTCGCTATATTGACGCCGATCTTGTCGAGTGTGCCCTTGAAGTTCGGTATAAGTCCGAATATGCCGATCGAGCCGGTGATGGTCAGCGGGTCGGCAAATATCTTGTCGGCATTGGCTGAGATCCAATAGCCGCCCGATGCGGCATAGTCACCCATCGAGACTGCCAGTGGCTTGCCTTTTGACTGGAAGTAATCGAGGGCCTCCCCTATCTGCGTGCTGCCGTATACGGAGCCGCCGGGCGAGTTGACACGCAGCACGAGTCCCTTCACCTTGTCGTTATCGGCAAGCTTGACGATAACGGGCACCAGTTTCTCGTAGTTTATCTGGTTATTGTTGCCGTCAGCAATCTCACCGACGGCATAAAGCACGGCTATCTGGTTCTTGGAATTATATGCGGCTGCCCAGGGGGACGCGGCGGCGAGGGTCGACGGGCTGACAAAATTCAGTTTCTCGACCTCACGACCGGAGATTTCCGCAAGTCGCTTGTTTATCTCACGCTCATATGCCAGTGAGTCGACGAGATGCGCCTTGACGGCAAAGTCGGGCTTGGCGAACGCTATGAAGTCCTTGCTTACAAGCGTGTCGATCGAGGCTGCCGTCACTCCCTTGCGCGACTCGGCGATCCTGTCTCGAAGATAGCCCCACATGCTGTTGAGCAGTGTATCCATCTGCGCGCGTGCCGGCTCGCTCATGTTTTCGAGTATATATGGCTCTACGGCCGACTTGTATGTTCCGACCTTCACTACCTGGAACTGCACGCCCAGTTTGTCGAGTAGTCCCTTCATGAAGAAACTTGACGTTGACATGCCTCGAAGCCCCATCTCGCCGGCCGGATTCATATAGATTGTGTCGGCCACAGAGGCTATGAAGTAACACCCCTGGCCGAACGAGTCGGCATAGGCTATGATCTTTTTCTTGCCGCCGGTGGTTTTCTTGAACTCCTCAAGCTCATGGCGTATTGCGTTGAGTGTGGCGGGACCGGCCCCAAGCGATCCGCATTTCAGGTATATGGCCACGATATCGTCATTCGTGGCCGCCTCGCGGATCGACTGCACTATGACATCAAGGGTCTGCGGCATCTCGAGCGATCCGTTAAGTATTGATCCGAGATCAGGCTCAAGCTCACTCTCGCGCTCGTCGATAATGCCGTCAAGCTCTATCTTCAGAATGCTCCGCGATTTTACCTGCTCGGCCTGGGCGCCCGACGACATGGCCAGATTCCCGGCGAGCCCTATGACCAGCAGAACGGCTGAGAAAAGGAACAGTGCCAGCGCGATCCACGCGCCGACAAACGATGACAGCATATTGAGTAAGAACCGTTTTAACATTCTGATTCGTTTTTTTGTGCGTGCATCGCTGACACACGCGGTTATTGTTATTCTATTATTGGCTCCGGCCCGTTGTCAGGTGTATCCGGGACTTACATCGACTCGATCACCGCAATCATGTCGCGGGCGAGCTGATCGGCTTTCTCGAGAGTCTCAGCCTCGCTGTAGATGCGGATGATCGGCTCGGTGTTGGACTTGCGCAGATGCACCCAGCAGTCGGGGAAATCGATCTTTACGCCGTCGATATCGGTTACGCGCTCGTTTGCATATTTCTTTTTTACTGCCTCAAGTATCGCGTCTACGTCTATGTCGGGAGTCAGTTCAATCTTGTTCTTGGCTATGGCATACTGGGGAAGTAATGCCTTTATCTCGGTGACCTTGCGGCCCGATTTCGCCATAAGGGTCAGGAAGAGAGCCACACCCACCAGCGCGTCGCGCCCGTAGTGTATCTCGGGATATATTACTCCGCCATTTCCTTCGCCGCCAATAACTGCTCCGACCTCTTTCATCTTGGTCACGACATTTACCTCGCCGACTGCCGCCGCTGTATAGACTCCGCCGTGACGCTCGGTCACGTCGCGCAGTCCGCGCGATGAGCTCAGGTTGGATACCGTGGCTCCGGGTGTGTGCGACAGCACATAGTCGGCTATCGCGACAAGCGTGTTCTCCTCGACAAACATCTCGCCGTTCTCCATGACTATCGCCAGACGGTCTACATCGGGATCAACCACGAAACCGACATCTGCGGTGGAGTTCTTCATCACCTCAGCGATCTGCGTGAGGTTCTGGGGTATAGGCTCGGGCGTATGGGCGAACTTGCCGGTCGCCTCGCAGTTAAGCTCTATGATGTTGCGAACACCGAGCGCACGGAGCAACTGCGGGATTATCACGCCGCCGATCGAGTTGACGGCGTCAACGGCCACAGTGAAGTCGGCCTTGCGTATGGCCTCGACATCAACGAGAGCGAGGTTCTTGACAAGGTCGATGTGATGCAGTATGTAGGCGTCGTTATGATATTCCTTTCCAAGATCCATCACCTCAGAGAATTCATAGTAGTCGGCGTCGGCCATGCGGATTACCTCCTTGCCCTCGGCGTCGCTCAGGAACTCGCCATTGGCATTGAGCAGCTTAAGCGCGTTCCACTGCACGGGGTTATGGCTCGCTGTGATGATTATGCCGCCGCATGCTTTCTCGGCAGTTACCGCCAGCTCGGTGGTCGGGGTCGAGGCCATCCCTATGTTGATGACATCGAATCCCATCGACATCAGCGTGCCAACGACAAGGTGCTCTACCATCTTGCCCGACAGTCGGGCGTCGCGGCCCACAACTATCGAGTTGCTCTCACCTTTATAGTTCTTGCGGATAAATGCTGCATAGGCGGCTGTGAACTTAACTACATCCACACCGCTGAGGCCATCGCCCTGACGGCCTCCGATTGTTCCTCTGATTCCTGATATAGATTTGATTAATGCCATAATCAATATTCTGCTTTAAAGTATTTTAAACTTTTGTATACAAAGGGAATGCAGTCGCTCACATTCTCCGCGGAACCATCGATAGACTTTACAATCAGGTCTACCTCGCAGTTGTAGCCGAGATAGTTGAGCGGTACCTGAATTCCGGTGCCGTACTTGGTAGTGCTCGTCAGTACATTATTACCGTATACGAAATGCATTCCACCGAGGTTCGAGCCCATGTCGTCGGCATTTCCCTCGCCATCACTAAGGTTCGTCTTCTCATACAGGAACTTGATGTTCTGGCGCATAAACCGGAAATAGACCGTCTGGCCTTTCTCGGGGCGGTCGTTCATGTCACCTGTGCGAATCACACGCATATATACCGTTCCGTCGGCATTCATCCGGTAGAACGGTGCATCGGGGCCGATCTCGAACACCGAGTCTTCGGGTACTCTCGTCTCGACCCTGTTCTGCGCAAGGTACCAGTTGACGGCACGCTCTTCCTCACGCAGCAAGTCGGAGTAACTCTTTCCCTCCTCACAGGCCGTCATCAGCAATAGAAGCGCGGCACTCAGCAGCCCGATTATCTTTGTCTTTATTGTCATAAATTCGTTTCGATAGTTTAGGGTAATCTATAATTAGTTTCAGCGTATCTCAAGTTTGTCAAGTTTCTGAGGCAGATGTTTGTCATAATCGGCCATATGCTCCAGAAACAGTTCGCGACATTCGTCGAGCGTGCCATAGAACTCGCCGCCGGCGGCCATCTGATGGCCTCCGCCGTTGAAGAGGTCACGACATATGTCGCATACAGGGAAACCATACTTGCTGCGTGTCGAGACCTTGATGCAGTCGGAGTCCTCGCGCATGAACACGCTGTACACAATTCCCCGTATGTCGAGCGGCATGTTCACCAGACCCTCGGTGTCTCCCTTCTGGTATTTGAACTCTGCCAGGTCCTCCTTGGAGAGCACGATCAGGGCGCAGCGGCTCGTCTCGAATATCCTCAGGCGGTTGAGCAGCGCGAAACTGTTGAGTCGCAGGGCATCGTACGAGGTCGCCTTCAGGGCTTCGTCGACTATCATCTTCTTGTTGACCTCCTTTTCAAGCAGACGCATCATGATCTCGTAGATCTCCGGATTGTCGCAGTTGACCGTGAAGTTCTGCGTGTCGGTGATGATTCCTGTCAGCAGGCATGTCGCAGACTCCCTGTTGACAAGGCCGTAATACCCGCAGGCTGCTATTATACGGAACGCAAGCTCGCAGGTCGATGACATCTCGGGATATGAGAACTTTACCCCGCACTTGATGTCGGGGTCACGGTGGTGGTCGATCAGCACCTTGTCGCAGGTGGCGTTCTCTATCAGCGAGGCCATGCCCCCCTGCCGGCTCGCGGTGTTGAAGTCACACATTATGATCAGGCCGGCCTCGCCCACGAGACGAGTGCAGTAGGGGTCATACTGAGTATAGACCGCGAGGGTCTTGATGCCGGGCAGAAAGTGCAGCGAGCGAGGCGCACGGTCGGGCACTACCACACTCACATCCTTGCCCATCGTCCTGAGGAGATGATACAGACCGAGGGTGCTCCCGATGGCGTCGCCGTCGGGCCGCATGTGACACGTGAGTATTATCCTGTCATGCTTCTCAAGCAGACGTTTGAACTCAACTATACTTTCTGAATCCAGTATATTCTTCATTCTCGATTGTTCAATTTGCAAATATAGTAAATTCTTGCCTAAGTCTTGGTCTTTATTGTAAAAAATATTAAATGGGCTACACGATCAGGAGTCTGTTCCCCCTTTTCGTCCGCTTCGCGGTGTGCGCTCCGACACACTTTCAGAGGCACCCCCGCAACTCATGAACGTGCTCTTTTTAGTACACTCGTCGGTCGACGGACAGTCATTGCACGATTCCGGCTTTTGTTCGGTCGTGTCTATCATTTTCTTTTTCTTGCATGTCTCCGCCAGGCTGCACCCGGCGCAGCGGACACCCGCCCCTGGCCGTTTGCGCACCAGAGAGTATACCAGCCATATTACTATCGCGGCGAGTATTATAAAGACTATTATGTATTGTGTTTTCGCTGACATATCAGTGTGTGTTCTCGGTTTGGCCGGTGGCTCCGTCAGGCTTTTTCTTTCCGGTTGCCGCCTTCTTTTTTAATTTCTGGTCTTTTGTCTCCATCTCCGCCTGGATCCGTCGGTTGGAGGGGTCGCGCATCACGGCCTGAGTTATCTCGGTTATCATGGTCTTAAGTTGACTGATGAATTCCGAGGCATTGTATGTGCCGCCCTCAATCTGCCTGAGTCGTCCTTCCCATATGCCTGTCAGTTTCGCGCTTTTCAGCAGGTCTTCCTTGATCAGCCCTATCAGGTCTATTCCGGCCTGCGTGGCGCGGAGTGACTTGCGCTCCTGACGTATATACCCCCTTTTGTAGAGTATCTCGATGATCGCCGCACGTGTCGAGGGGCGACCGATTCCGTTGGCCTTGAGCGACTCGCGCAGGTCTTCGTCGTCGACTGTCGAGCCGGCTGTCTCCATAGCCTTGAGCAGCGTGCCTTCCGTGTAGTATTTTGGTGGCTGCGTTGTCTTCTTGGCAAGAAATGGCTCGTGCGGGCCGCTCTCCCCCACAGTGAATACCGGGAGCACCGATGTGTCACTGTCCTGTTCTTCCTCCTTGCGGTCTTCCGCCTGGGTCTTGTTTTTGGCGTAGACGGCCTTCCACCCGGGGTCGGTTATCACGCGGCCCGTGGCCTTGAAGGCGACCTTTCCGGCCTTGGCGGAGACGGTGGTCTGCTCGAAGGCGCAGTCGGGATAGAACACGGAGATGAAACGCAGTGCGATCGTATGGAATACGCGTTTCTCATCCAGGCTGAGTCCCTGTGGAAGTGGCTGGCCGGTGGGTATGATGGCATGGTGGTCGGTAACCTTGGAGTTGTCGAACACCTTCTTGCTCTTGCGGAGCTTGCTGCCGAGTATCGGCTTGAGAAGTTCGGAGTACGGCTTCAGCGACTGGAGCACCCCCTGACACTTGGGATATATGTCGTCGGTGAGATAGGTGGTGTCGACTCGCGGATATGTAGTCAGCTTTTTCTCATAGAGCGACTGTATGGTGCGAAGCGTCTGGTCGGCGCTCATGCCATACTTCTTGTTACATTCGACCTGAAGCGAGGTCAGGTCGAAGAGTCGCGGGGGCGCCTCCTTGCCGTTCTTCTTGGTTATTCCGGTTATCTTAAGGGGCTCTTGCCGCACTTGGTCAAGCATGGCGTTGCCGTCGGCCTCCTTCTCGTATGGGTCAAGAGCGGATGTGAATATGGCGTTTCTATATTTTGTCCGCAGTTCCCAGGAATCGCGGGGAACGAAATTCTCGATCTCTTTCTGTCTGTTCACCACAAGAGCGAGTGTCGGTGTCTGGACTCGCCCGAGCGACAGCACCTGCCGGTTGGAGCCATATTTCAGCGTGTAGAGGCGCGTGGCGTTCATGCCGAGCAGCCAGTCCCCTATCGCCCGGCATAATCCGGCCGTGTAGAGTGTCTCGAGGTCTTTCTGGTCCCGCAGTTTTGCAAACCCCTCGCGCACGGCCTCGTCGGTCAGCGAACTGACCCATAGACGCTTGACCGGCTTGTTGCATCCGGCCTTCTGCATTACCCAGCGCTGTATCAACTCGCCCTCCTGGCCGGCATCGCCGCAGTTTATCACCTCGTCACACTGCTCTATCAGTGTCTTGATGGTGTTGAACTGCTGCTCAATTCCCTTGTCGTCCTTAAGCTTGATTCCGAATTTGTCGGGTATCATGGGGAGATACGAGAGTGCCCAGTGCCGCCATCTGTCCTGATAGTCGGCTGGTTCCTTGAGCTCGCAGAGGTGCCCGAAGGTCCATGTGACACAGTAGCCGTTGCCCTCGAAATATCCGGGACGACGGGTAGTTGCGCCAAGTATGCGTGCTATGTCCTGGCCTACGCTCGGTTTCTCTGTTATGCAGACAATCATTCGCTTTCTCAGTCTTGCTGACTACCGTTATTCTTCGCGGAGTTTATGCGTTTTGCCTCCTCCCATATCTTGTCCATCTCGGCGAGATTGACGTCGCCAAAGTTGCGGCCTGTCTCCTTGAGTCTTTTCTCTATGTAGTTGAACCTGCTGATAAACTTGCGGTTGGTGCGCTCCAGGGCGTTCTCGGGGTCCACGCCATAGAGCCTGGCGGCATTGACTACGGCAAAGAGCAGGTCTCCGAACTCGGCCTCTACATCTTGCATGTCGCACTTCCCCTCGGGAGCCGTTATCTCGGCCTCGACCTCGGCGATCTCTTCCTTGACCTTTTCCCACACCTGCTCGCGCTCCTCCCAGTCGAAACCTACGTTGCGCGCCTTCTCCTGTATGCGGTTGGCCTTGATGAGCGCGGGGAGCGCGGAGGGAACTCCCGACAGCACCGTCTTGTTGCCGTCTTTCTCTTTCTGCTTTATCTTCTCCCAGTTCTGCGCCACCTGGTCGGGTGTCTCGGCTTCGACGTTGCCGTAGATGTGAGGATGCCTGAATATGAGTTTGCGCGTCAGTTTGTCGCAGACGTCGGCAAGGTCAAACTCACCTTTCTCCTCGCCTATCTTCGCATAGAAAGCCACATGCAGCAGCACGTCGCCGAGTTCCTTGCATATGTTGGGGTTGTCTTCGGCTATCAGTGCGTCGCAGAGCTCGTAGACCTCCTCTATGGTATTGGGGCGCAATGACTCGTTGGTCTGCTTGCGGTCCCACGGACACTTCTCTCGCAGAGTGTCAAGCACGTCGAGAAAGTCGCCGAATGCCTTCAGTTTCTCTTCTTTTGTATGCATGATCCTAATTACATTTGTAAGCAAGCGTGCCTTAATCTCATATTATACCTGTCTTGCCTTCTTATTTCAGTCTTGCTTTCCTTCAGTCCAGCCTCTCGATCAGGTGCGAGACGACATCGAATGTCCTGGCCGGGGCATCCTGCCAGAAGTTCTGATATTCGGAAATGTTCTCGCCTCCGCCGGGCATGTCGCTCATTACACGCACTATCATGAATGGTATTCCGGCCCGTAGGCAGGTCTGCGCTATCGAGGCCGACTCCATGTCGCATCCGAGCGCGTCGGGGAAATGGCTCTTGATTTCCTTGACTTCTTCGAGAGTGCTTATGAATTTATCGCCACTGCACAGAAGTCCGAAGCGTATGTCGAGCGGACTCTCTCGGGATATTTCCCGCATTATCTCAAGCCCGCGGTCATAAGGCTGGAAATAGAGCGGACACGAGTCGGCACACCCATATTCTGTGCCGGGTCCACACCATACATCGTGATATGCCACACGGTCGGCCACAAGTACCGAGCCGATACGCATCGACGTGTCGACCCCTCCGGCAACACCGGAGTTTATCACCAGGTCGGGGTGATATTCGTTGATGATGCTCACAGTGCGCAGTGCCGAGTTAACCTTGCCTATGCCGCATTGTGCCACCACGAACTCATGGTCTCCGAGGCTCCCCTCGTAGACAGGAAAGTCGCCGAGATCGCGCGCTGTGTGTGCTCCTATTCGCGAGAGTATAAGGTCGAGTTCCTTGCTCATCGCGGCTATGATCGCTATTTTCATCTTGGAAAATCTTGTTTACGAATTGCAAATTTAACAAATTTTTCGCTAATTTCGCGTATTCAAGGTCTCATCTCTTAAAAATACCGGATGGGGCGAACTGGCATTACCATGAATACTTTCAAAATCTGGAACTCCTCGGCTTCTGAGAAACAGTTGCGCGAGATCGTCGCCCTGCTGCGCGAGGGCGCCATAATCATTATCCCGACCGACACGATGTATGCCGTAGCGGGCGACGCGCTCAATATGAAGGCCGTCGAGAGGATTTGCCGCCTCAAGGGTATAAACCCCGAGAAAACCAACCTCTCGGTGATATGCTCTGATATCTCAATGGCTTCCGAGTACTCGCGTATCGACAACAGGGGCTTTCGTCTGATGAAGGATAACTGCCCCGGTCCATTCACGTTTCTCTTCCGCTCGGCCTCAACTCTGCCCCGTGCCTTCCGTGGACGCAAGACTGTCGGCATACGTATCCCCGCCTGCGAGATAGACCGGGATCTGGCCCGCACGCTCGGCAACCCGCTCATCACTACCAGCATAGAGTATGCCGATGAGGATTATGCCGTTAATCCGGAACTTATAGGCGAGGCATATGAGGGAAAGGTTGACCTGATAGTCGAGGGTAATGACGGAACGACCGAGGTCTCGACTATTGTCGACTGCACCGGCTCCGAACCCGAGATCGTGCGTCAGGGTATCGGCGAACTGTAACCGCACACTGAGGTGCATGCGTGCCCCTCTCGCCGCATGGTCCGTTTATAGGCCGAAGTCTACGTTGAAGACTATATATTCGGCGATAAAGCCTATCACGGCTATTATTATGCAGACAAGGGCACAGGTGTCGAGCTTGCGCCCTGCCGCCGCGCTCATGCGCCTCAAGTAAAGCGAGGCAAGATGACTGAACACCGCTATGAAACAGAAGAACTCGGCTATGAAGCCCCACCAGGGCGTGCCGAGTAGAAACGATAATATAATTAGTGCAACGACAAGCACCATCGCCACCCACGCGGTGACTTTTGATTCTATAAGTTTTACCATCTGTGTGTGTATGTTCAAGTTGTTTTCAACTCTTTTCGTGTTTGTCTACGGCATATAAAACCTGAATATGACCCGAAGGTTCATGCCACTTTCCTACTCATCTCGCGAGTTTAAGTCCGTAGATATGGCCATCCTCTCCAAGTGTGACCATGACATAAAATCCGGCAGGAAGTGCCGATAGGTCCAGGTTGGCGGTGTCTGTGCCGCTGAAGTATTTTTCCAGCACCTTCGAACCCTCAAGTGAATATATGCGGGTCAAACGAATGTCTGCCGGGAAACGCACAGCGTAATGGGCGCCCCCAAGTATTGACACCACCGGCTCCGTGGGGGAGATTATCTCGTCGAGGCGCGCGAGCCGCTGTCTCTCCTCCTCGGCTATGTCCTCCAGAAATTCCTCAAAGAAACTGAATGGAATCTCCTCTTCCTCGGCTGTCACGTCATCGAGAGTGTAGTCCCGGTATCGTTCTGGCCGATAGAGGTCGAACTCGATGGCCGCCGGCATCATTATGCTGTTGTTGCGCCGGTCTATGGCCTCAAGTTCCTCCCTGCCCTGCTCGTCGAGGGCATCGTATTCGGGCGTATTGTAAGGATTGTTGAGTGACTTATTGATGTGGAGCGGAAGGTTCTGCCAAGCGGCTATTGCGCGCTCTGGTATCCGCGAGTCGTAGCGGATAAGCTCGATCTCATGGGCGTATCTGGTGAGAAGATCGCGCTCTTCATCAGACATGCGGCTCTTGTCAAACCGCGTGGTGCGGCTGTATCCGAGTATGGGATATGCCTTGCTGTCGGCGGCAATGATCACGAAGCCACCTTTCGGATGATTGTATATGTAGAAGGGCGAGAATAGACGGTCGGTTGTCAGCTGCCGTCCGTTCCACTCCAGTTTGGGTTTTGCGCTGTATTCGCCATAGGCTGCGTTGAAGAAAGTCTCTGCTATCTTCGAGGCCTGCTTATGCGTCACAACCTCGGCGGCAGCCTGCTGACACGCCAAAGCGGCGCCCAGCACGACGAGTCCCGATACAATCAGTCTTATCTGTTTCAATCCTTGCATACCAATATAACGCTCCACACCCCGATTTATTAAACCGGTTGCCCGATGAAATCACTCCTCGCATGCACGTACCAAAGTTTTGATGTATGAAAGTATTGATGTATGAACAGCTGAACGTATGAATGTACAGACGTATAAATGTTTAAACATATGACTGACTGAATGAATAACCATTCAGATAATTGTAAAACCAGAATATTAATTATTGAAATTCTCAGTTACCTGAAACATCATCGTATGTGTCTATGACATTCTGCAATTCAGATTCAGAAGGGAGCAACTTTGCAGCTTTCTCTGAAATGAATTCTTTAAGCTGATACTCGGCAACTCCGAGCGGCTGGTTCATTCCTCGGAACGACCATTCAACGACCGTATCATCTTTCGATTTACAAATCAGCAATCCTATTGTCGGATTGTCATCAGGCTGTTTCATCAGTTCGTCAACTGCCGAGACATAGAAATTCAATTTTCCTGCAAAGTCGGGAATGAACGGAACTACTTTAAGTTCACAGACGATATATGATTTTAGCCGAGTATGGTAGAAAATCATATCTGGAATAAATGTCTGACCTCCCGGCATCTTCAATTCCATCTGACGACCGACATATGCAAACCCCTGACCCAATTCAAGAAGGAATCGGGTGATGTTGGCTGCAAGTTCATCCTCCAACTGCTTTTCGGTCGTGATTTTCTTGTCTATGAATCTGAAATCATACGGACTTTTCAATATCGCCTTTGCGAGTCCGCTATATGGAGCGGGCAACCTCTCATCAAAGTTGGTAATGGCGTGACCCTGTTTCTCATAAAGGTTGTTATCAATCTCTACCCCAAGTTCTGCCCTGCTCCAACTATTCTGTATGGTTTCTTCAATATAGAAAATAGCCTCGTTAACAGACTTACTACGAGTGAATATCTCTATATGATGTCCCCAAGGAATCAGGCCAAAATCCGTAGGCATCTCAAATTCGTCAACAAGTTGTTGACGAATTACATCCTCTTGATTATAAAATTCATACCACCGCTTGGCATACTTGATATTGGTTATAGAGAAGCCTGTCTGACCGGGAAAAGCTGTCTTGAGGTCTAAGCTGAGACAATCGAAAAACGCAGTTCCCCATTTGGCGGCTTCATGTAGTCGTGAGATATCCCGACCCATAGACCAGTAATACTCCAGCATCGTCGTGTTGACCTTGACGGCAGCCTTTATCTGCGACCTCCGAAATCGTTCTTTTAACAAACTCAAAAGCTGAGCATATTCCTTACCTGCGATAATGGTATCGCGTTTCACAAATGCCGGTTTATTATCTGTTCTTGTTTTAGCCATAATCATTAACCCCTAATTGTGATGTAAACTTTGTTGTTCAATTCACAAAATGAGTGTCATTGCAAATTTACTAATATTAGTTTACAATTCAAAAACAATTAAAATATTCGCTTTATTATTGTTTATATTTAAGCATAATTTACCCTGCTAAACGTCAAAGCGACACTGCCCTTTAATGGTCTTTGCGAGACCTTTAAAGGGCAGTGTGTATTCAGAATCAATTGGTTTTAGGCCAAGCCTTATTGTCAGAAGTTGAAGCAGATTCCGAAGCGGACTCCTTAGTTCTTACAGGAGATCTTGTCGAACTTTTTATTCTTCGGCGGCTACTACCTCCGATTCCTCTATCTCGGGCTCGTTCTTGATGTTTGGCAACTCAAGTCCGAGATGTTTCTTCCTGTCTACTGCCTTGAGCACAAATCCTAATATCAGTGCCGCGCCGCCCAGGCAAGCGAGCATCACAAGCGGCCAGGTGTAATTGTAACTTACGGCAGCCTCCTCGATCGACATGGCTCCGCTCTGTACCGCCGTCACTATCTCGGGATTGGTCGCGTCGAGAACCTTGCCGATAAGCAGCGGGAAGAGCCACAGACCGATGTTCTGTATCCAGAAGATCAACGCGTATGCCGAACCGATAATCTTTGCATCAACAAGTTTGGGAACGCTCGGCCAGAGCGACGCGGGCACAAGCGAGAACGATGCACCTAACACGAGTATTGTCAGGTAGGCTATCAGCACGCCGCCCATGTCGTTGCCCTTGAACATCGGCAGAATGAACGCGAACGTCAGGTGACAGAATATCAGAAGCAGCGAGCCGATAAGAAGCATTGACGCAGCCTTGCCCTTATAGTCGACATAGTTGCCGAGTGCCGGGGTGATTCCGACGGCTAAAAGCGGGAACACTGCGAATATAGCCGATGCCGACTGGCGCATGTAGCCCATCACACAGTAGGCCACAAGTGCCACAACCGCAACTATCAGCGACGTATATTTTACTCCCTTGGCCTTCGAGAAACTGAACGCGAAGGCACCGGCTGCCGTGATGAGCATTATCACATACTGGATATATGTGGCGAGATCGCTTTCCCAGAACTCGCCCACCTGGTCGGGATGCAGCGTTAGGTTGCACTGCAGCATGTTCACCGCATATTTCTGGAACGGGAATATCGCCGAGTAGTAGAGCACGCAGAGAAGCGCCACTACCCAGAATGCCCAACTCGACAGTATCTTGCCTAAGTCGCTGATCTTGAAGGGCTCGTCTTTCTCCTCGGCCTCGCCACTCTGTGAGTCGAGCTTGCGGTCCATGAAGAAGTAGACGATAAACATGATGAGGGCTATCATCAGAAGCACCACGCCGAATGCCACCGAGCGTGATACGGATATGTCGCCTCCGAAGTTGGCTACAAGGGGCGAGAATATCATACAGGTGCCGACACCGAGGCGGGCAAGTGCCATCTCCGAGCCCATCGCCATGGCCATCTCGCGGCCCTTGAACCACTTCACGATACCACGGCTAACCGTGATGCCGGCCATCTCGACGCCGCATCCGAAGATCATGAATCCGACTGCCGAGAGTTTGGCAGAGGCGGGCATCCCCTCATAGAAGGGCGATATGCCGAGTTCGTCAAAGCCGGGTATGTAATTGAGGTGCTCGGTAAACCATGCATCCAGGCTGCTGCCGAGGAAGGCGTCGGTCAGCGCGTACCAGTTGATGAGCGCGCCTACCAGCATCACGGCGCCCGAGAGGACCGCCGTGAAACGGACTCCCATCTTGTCCAGAATGATTCCGGCAAAGATCAGGAAGAAGATGAATACGTTGAGGAATGTCTCGGAACCCTGCATCGTACCGAATGCGGTCGAGTCCCAGCCGCGTGTCGACTGCAGAAGGTCCTTGATCGGCGAGAGTATGTCCATAAAGATGTATGAACAGAACATGGCGAAAGCCAGCAGGCCGAGCGCCGTCCAGCGGGCCCATGCCTTGTCGCGCAGCAGTTCGCCGCCCGCGCTCTTGGGGGAAAGTGTAGTTGTTGCCATATGTCAGGTGTTAGGTTGTTAGGTGGTAGGGGTTAGGGGTTAGGGGTTAGGTATTTAGATGTTAGGCGGTAGATTGTTAGGTAATAGGTAGCAAAGGTGAGATAATAGGAAAAGGATATCTGACCTAAAGCCTAACATCTAAGGCCTAAAGCCTATAATATCTGCTCTACTGCTGCCGTCAGGGCGTCGGGGTCTGCTCCTACAAGGCGGTTTACCTCCTTGCCGTCGGAATCGAGAAAGACAAAAGTCGGCATGGCGTCAATATGATACCTTGCGGCGGTCTCTGCGTCAGCGTCTACATCGACACTGACAAAATTGGCCTTTCCGGCATATTTTTCTTTCAGAGTCTCAAAGAGTGGCGCGATGTTCTTGCAGGGTCCGCACCAGGTGGCGTAGAAGTCTATCACAGTGGGGAGTCCCTCTGCAATTGAGTCGGCTGGGACGGCTGCGGACTGTGCGCCTGCCGACGGCATGGCTGCTGCCGTGGAGTCTTCTGATGCGGGAGTCGATTTCTCGGTCTTGCCGCCACATGAAACTAAACTCAACGACACCAGCGCTGTAGCAAGCGCTGCGGTCAGAATTTTACTAATTTTCAGCATTTCCTTATTTTTTGCCGACAAAGATAATGATTATTTCCGAATTTCGGGCATGAATAAATGACAAAAAGGGACATTCCCTATCGGAAATATCCCTTTTATTCTGATTATCATGCATCGCCGCGGCGTGCACGTCTGTCTCAATTGATTTCCTTGCCGTGCTCGAGAAGCAGTGTCTTCGAGGGGCGGTCGCATATCTCGGCGGGGCCGAAATACTGGATCGGGCCGGGATACTGGTAGAGTGTGTTGAGCGCAAGAGTCTCGCGCATCGACGCGAACTTCAGGTAGGGGCGGCCGTTGAGGTTCACGAGTGCCTTCTGGATAACAGGCTTCATCTCGCCCTTGCGGCGCTCCATGTTCATCATCATGGTGATGGGTATGCCGCCGGCGATCCACTTCTCGGTGGGCTCGGTCAGGTTGCGCACGCTCGACATATAGCCGGTCAGACCGGAGTTGATCAGCATGGCTGCGTTGTAGCCGAGAGCGTAGGTATAGTCTGCGTCGAAGTTCGTCGGGTCAGCACAACGTCCCTCGTAGCCGAAGAAGTGATGCTGGGTGTTGAACTTGCCGCTGTACTCGCCTTCGGCAGCCATCTCCTCGAGACGCTTGGCCACCATCTCCGACAGAAGGCTCTCGGTCTCGATGAGCGATACCTGCACGTTGCCGTGGCTGTCGCGGTCAAGGCTGAGCTGAAGGGCGATGTTCTTGGGGAGGCTCTTGTAGAGCTCGGCGTTGGTTGCCGACAGATACGAGTGGATGGTGCTGAGTTTCTCCATCTCGTCGAGGTCGGCGAGCTCCTCAGAGTGCTCCTCGATCACGTCGTTGAGCTCGCTGATGAGCGACTTCATCGAGGGGATAAACTCGATGAGGCCCTCGGGGATGAGGACTGTACCGAAGTTCCAGCCGAGTTTCGCACGCTCGGAGATGACGTAGCAGATGTAGCTTACGATGTTGTCGAGCGTCATGCGCTTTGCCTGGACCTCCTCTGAGATAAGGCAGATGTTGGGCTGTGTCTCGAGTGCGCACTCCAGGGCGATGTGCGATGCCGAGCGGCCCATGAGCTTTATGAAATGGTAATATTTCTTGGCTGAGTTACAGTCGCGCTGTATGTTGCCGATAACCTCGCTGTAGACCTTGCAGGCGGTGTCGAAACCGAATGATGTCTCGATCCACTCGTTCTTGAGGTCGCCGTCGATGGTCTTGGGCACGCCGATAACCTGCACGTCGGCGCCGATGTTCTTGTAGTACTCGGCCAGAACGGCTGCGTTGGTGTTGGAGTCGTCGCCGCCGATGATTACGAGTGCCTTGATGTTGAGTTCCTTCAGGATCTTGAGGCCCTCGTCAAACTGCTCGGGCTTCTCGAGCTTGGTGCGTCCGGAGCCGATGATGTCGAAACCGCCGGTGTTGCGGTAATCCTTGATGATGCCGGCTGTCAGCTCCATGTACTGGTGGTTGATGAATCCGGCTGGACCCATCAGGAAGCCGTAGAGACGGTTCTCCTTATTGAGCGACTTCAGGCCGTCGAAGATACCTGACACTACATTGTGGCCGCCGGGGGCCTGGCCGCCCGACAGGATGATGCCGACATTGAACGGCTCCTCTACGCGGGCCGGGTTCTCGTCGGGCTCGAACTCTACTACCGGCATGCCGTATGTGTGGGGGAAGAGTTCCTTGATTTCCTTCTGGTTAGCAACCGATTCAGTTGCCTCTCCGACCTTTACCTTGACTGATCCCTGCAGGGCCTTGGGAAGCTTAGGCTGATACTCAGCTCTAACCCTCTGTAATGCGCTTTTTTTCATTTCTTATTCTGGGGTTACTTTTTTGTTTCGTTTCCGACTGCAAAATTAATGATTTTCTTGCATTTTTCGGGCAAAAATGAGCAAATTTTTTTACTCGTTGCCTGGCTCCACTGCAGAGGTCTCAACTCTGGCTTTCGCCCCTTTTATCTTCTCATAGTATCTCTTGAGCCATCCCGGCGCGACCACTACGCCGATCAGAAGGTACAGATAATATGTGATGAGTCGCCAGAAAATGGCCATGACGAGTGCCATCCCGGCCGTCCCGACCATGTCGCCGTAGTAATTGGAGAAGAGCCATTCGCTGAGGCCCGCCCCTCCGGGCGTCGGACTCACCATCAGCACGACCCATATCACGAACTGACGGGCAAGGATAACCCACTGGTAGCGGTCGGTGCCGGGCAGGAAACCCAGGAACAGGGCGTTTACGACAAAGTAGCGGGCTGTCCAGGAGATGGCCGTGCCGGCGAATACCTCAAGCCAGAAGCCAACGGGCTTGCTGCGCAGTTCGCGCGAGGTCTGTATCATGTTGTCCCCGAGGCCGGTGATGGAGTCCTTCCATCGGCGCAGCCAGCGCCAGCCTGCCATCCGGTTGAGAACCTTCTGTATCCATGCAGGTTTCCAGATGATTCCGGTGAACAGCAGGAAGGTCCAGGCCGCTATCATGGCGTACACGGCCCAGAACGTATATTTGATTCCGTGGGCAAAGCCTGCGCCTGATGCGCTGAATATCTCGTCGGCCGGCGTGAGGAGCACTATGAAAGGACATGACACGACGAAGAAGAGCTCATCCATGAAGAGTGTGGTGAGCATCAGCGTCGTGGCTCGCCCGAAGTCCACACCCTCCGAATTCAGATATACCGGACCGAGCGAGCTGCCTCCGACGGCCGATGGGGTGATGCAGTTGGTGAACTCGCACATCATGTCGACGGTCCACGCCTGTCCCCATGTCAGCTTGCGGTCGGTCAACGCGCGGAAGCGCCATGTCAGGCCGATGTCGCGCAACGCCATGCAGACTATGCCGAGAAATATGCAGAACACCGACCACCATGTGAAGCGGATGCCGCCCCATACCTCGCCGAGATTCTCTCCCCGGGCGTCGTGCCAGAACATGAGCACCACCACCCCGAGGCCAATCGCGACGGGCAAAAGCACCTTCCACATCGCGAATGTCTTGCGTGTAGGGGTCTGAGAGTTTCCCGTGACGTTGCTTGTCTCCTTAGTTGCCATATCTGTAATTTTATGACGCCTGCTTCTCACACCATGACGGGAACCGGGGATTTCCCCTCATGCAGCCGGATCAGCGTGTCGTATCGGTCGGCGACCTCCTCAACCACATTCTGCCAGCTCCTTACGAGTGTTTTCCTTGCCCCCGAGGCTGCCCTCCGCAGTTCATCAGGGTGCGTGGCGAGACGCTCGACCAGGGCTGCGAAATCTTCCGGCCTTTTTTCAGTCAGGAATCCATTGCTGCGGTCGGTTATGACCTCTGACGCCGTGGAGCCACGCAGCAGTATCGAGGGAGCGCCCAGAGCGGCCGCCTCGCGCACCACGAGCGGAGCGTTGTCGTAGAATGACGGAAAGATGAACAGATCGGAGCCGGCATAGTATCGGCTCAGTTTCTTACGGTCGGAGATGACCCCGTTAAGCCGCACGCGGTCTGACAGCCCGTATTCGTTAATCCTGCGTCCGATTTCGTCGAACGCGTATCCGGTGCCTATGAGGTTCATCCGGAACCTCACCTTGCCGTCGAGAAGCCGCAGTGTCTCTATCACTATGTCAAGTCCCTTCTCCCAGATGTGCTGCCCTACAAACAGCAGGGCGATCTCGTCGTCGGCAATGCCGAGCTCGCGGCGTGACCGCCTCTTATATTCCCAAAGGTCGTCGGTCGAGACCATCGACACGAAGTCGTTGCCGTTCTCTACGACAGTCAGCGGCCCGCGATAGCCATACTCCCGCACGGTATCCTCGACCTGCGCCTGGGGTATCCACACCTCATCGCAGGCATTGAAGAAGTCAAGTATCCTCTTCATGATGATGTCGACCATCCATGGGGCATGCCTGAAGGAGTGGCGCAGGTCATCACGGTATTTTGAATGGAATGTGCCGATCAGCGGCACTCCCCTCTTGCGCTTGACATATACCCCCAGACGGCCCGACGAGAACGGGCAGTGGGCGTGTATTATCCGGAAGTCCGTGTCGCGTAGCCTCTTCCATATGAACGGGTCAAGTTTGGGATATCCGTAGCGGTACGGACGCCGCGAACGAATCGGCAGCGAGAAGAATTTCATCACGTCGAAGTCTGTCGCGGTGCATACAGGGTTCCAGGGTGTCACCACGCACGGCGTGCGGCCCATCTGCTTAAGCCAGCGCACATAGTTCTCTACCGTCAGCGTGACTCCGTCGAGTATCGGCGGGAAACTGTCGTTGAATATTCCATACAGGCCCTTGGCCGTCGGATGCGGGAATAGTCTGGGCATAGGCAGGTGTATGTTTTGGGTTTCGTAGCTACTTAATTAACAAATATTCCGCCCTTATGTTAAAACAACCTAAAATACCGTGGCTCACAAATCTCATGGAGAGTCGCAGACTGCATGGCCCATGGTAGACGGCGGATATGAAAAAAGGTCATCGTATAGATGACCTTTCCCCTGAGGTTCCAACCAGACTCGAACTGGTGTAAACGGTTTTGCAGACCGGTACCTAACCACTCGGACATGGAACCTTGTTTGCTTTTGCGAGTGCAAAGTTACGCTATTTTTTTCTCTTTTGCAAATTTTAGCGCGAAAAATTTATTTGTAGCGTGAATATATCTCTACACCCTTCTTCTTGGCAGCAGCTATATCGGCGGGATTCTTCGGGTCTACACCATATTTCGACAGCGGCGGTATCACGACCTGCGTGCCGGGACGTATCCGGTCGGGATGCCCGAGAAAGGCCTTGTTCTCCATATATATATATGGCCAGAGGTTGAAGTTGCCGTAATGGTCCTTGGCCATCGTGGTCAGATATCTTGTCTTTGTGATGGTGTCGTAGACTTTCTTGTCTGACGGCTCGGTGGGTACTGTCTCCGATGCAGCACTCAACTCTTCCGGCCCGGCACTGTCAGTCTCTGACGTCCCCCCCTGCATGTCCTGCGCCTCGGCGATTGGCTCTTTTACATCTGTCTTTGCAGCCGCTATGGTGTCGGACACCATGACTCCGGTGTCTCCTGACGCCGGTTGCGGCACAAATCCCATATACCTCATGGCAACAACGAGTATGACGCCGATTACAGCCGCCGCCGAGAAACCGGTGAGGAAGCCCCATAGGAAGCGTCTACGCTTCCGGGGTTCCCGCTCGTGCATGTCACAAGGCTCTTCCACCTCAACAGCATTCTCCTCCTCAATTTCCGGCTGTTCATCGGCCTCAGGCTCTGCCGCTGCAGGCTGACAGGTTTCCTCGTCGTCGATACCCTCTACGGTATAGACATTGTCGGAGTCTTCAAAAGAATCCTCTTCAACTTGATTCACCTCAGGCTCATCATTACTTGCGGCAATTGGATTCTCATCGATGCTGACCGTTTCGGCTACAACAACCTGCTCGTTGTCTGACTCAGCAATCTCTACGGTCTCATGAACCTCTCGAGACGCCGGCATTACGGCCTCTTCAACAGCGGCCTGTTCTTCTGTCGTTTCCTCCTCGGCAACAGGCTCCTGCTCTTTCTGGAAATCAGCTTCTGCAGGTGTTTCCGGTTCCCCGGATATTTCTGGGTCCTCAAGGTCTACCCCATCGTTGATCTCAACGGTCTCGAACATCTCGAACGGCTCGTTGACCAGGGCTGCGATCTCCTTGGATGGCACAAAGACGATCTTACGGTGAGGCGGTATCTCGTGATCCTCGCCTGTGGAGACGTTGACACTCTTCCGGGCCTCGACGGAAATTGTCTTGAAGACGCCGAAGTCCTTTATCTTGACCTGACCCTCCTCGACCAGCGTATCGCTGACCAGGGCGAAGAACTCCCTGATGAAGTCCTCCGACTCTTTCCTGGAATCGCCTGTCTGTAACGCGAAATACTGCGTCAGGCCGGGAAGTGTTATTTTCTCGTTCACGTATTCTGCTGTCTCAAATAATTAGTTGTATGGATAGAATCACGACTTGCGCACCTTTTGCCGCATTATCGCCGAGGGCTTGAATACAAGAGACATCTTCGGGGGCACGAGTATCTTCTTGCCCGTCGAGGGGTGCGAGGTCACGCGCTCGGCTCGCATCTTCGGCTCGAACGAGCCGAAGCCGGGAACGGAGACCGAGTCCCCCTCCTTGATTTTCTCGGCCAAAAGGCCGCCAAGTTCCCTGACGAGCATGGCCACATCCTCCGGGTCGCGGTCAAGCCGCTCTGACAGTGTGTTTATAAACGTTTTTGCATCCATCAGCACAAAATTAATAAAATTCGCCAACTAATGCAAAAAATGGGTGTGGAATTGTCTCCACACCCATTATTGCTGATTTTATAATTCTCAATATGCAATCTTTACGACTTTGACTGCCTCGCCGTCTGTGGCGCGGACGGTGTAGATGCCGCGGCCCAGGGCCGAGATGTTGACAGTGGCCTCGCCTGTGCCGGTGACCTCGGCGCGCACCGTGCCGTCTATGCCGCAGACCGTCACGCGGATCTCGCTGCCGCTCTCCGACGCAGCCGTCACGATGCCGTTGGCCGACAGCAGCGTCATCCGGCCAGCCGTAACCGACTCGACCGAGTTGAAGTTGAAGCCAAGTTCCTCAGGGTCGAACAGCACGTTGCCCTCGCGGTCAGTGACATTCACAAGGCCGACCTTCGAGAATACGGGAATCGGCAGGTACTGCGCGTCCTGGCCGGTCCAGTCCATGGTAAACGCGCAATCGTTGAAGTAGACAAGTGTCGAGCCGAGGACTCCGCTCAGGAAGCCGACGCCCTCCACGGCGCAGAGGGACGATACCCTTCCCTCGCACTCTATTTCGCCGAAATTGAACTTGCGCCACTCCCTGCCGCAACTCGTCACGGTCTCGATGTCATCGGCCTCAAGGCTTACAAGACGATTCAGTCCGCTGTAAGTATCATAACCGTCGCCGGTGTCCAGTGAGAAATCGTAAAGCAGGAACTCGTCGGGCATCTCCTCATTATCCCTGAACTCGTCGCTGCCATAAGAACGGTTGTAGATATATACCTTTTTACCCTCCTCACGCAGATAGAAAACAGAGACACCGTCGACCTCACTCACCTTGTGCTTGTGATGCGAATACTGCTTATAGCCGGTCACCTTGCCGGTCTTGAACTCATGGTAATACTTGTCACCGAGTCTGGCTGTGCCCCCGAAAGCCATGCTGAACTCATACTCGTTGACCTTTGACGAGGCAGCTGACATAGCGTAGTTCCATACCTTGTTCTCATCGACAATGATTCCAGGCCTGTCATACACCAGGCCGTTGCGGCAGGATGTCACGACACTCTTCAGGGTGGTGGTGTAGTCCTTGCACAACGGATAGAGCTGGTTTGCAAAACCTGCAACCGAGCCGATGCCCCTTATCCACTCGCACGACGCTATTTTCTCGTCTGCGTTTTCTGTCGCGCCGTAGGGATAGATGCCGACCTCGCAGACGGAATAGTCGTATCCGCAGTTTCTGACAAGATCAGTTTCCTTGACCGTAATCCGGTAGTCCCGGCTGTCGAGTGTGCCGTCCCAGTTCAGCTGGGCGAAGGGGATATCCTCTATTCCTTTAGATTTGAAAGAGTAAACAAGGCGCTCTCCCCTCTCGATGTCTGCCGGATCGAGTGCGTAGATCCGCTCCTGCCGTTTATCAAGCCTTATGTACGAGGCGAGTTTTTCCTCGCCGCCGTCTATTTTGGTCAGCAGTTTTAAATACTCCTGTCCGTTGACAGTCTCTGTTCCCTCAAGGCGCTGGGTAACCTGTATCGGGGTCTGATCCGGGATATCCGCATGGTTGACCTCCACGTTCCAGGTCGTGCCCTCCATAATGAAGACAATGTTGTTGAAGTGAGGATCGTCATTGTCGCCGGCGTGGGCAATGAGTGAGCCAGTCATTGCAACGCATAAACCAAGAAATCTCAAGCTCTTTCCGAAAATTTTCATGTTATTACTGTCTGTTGGTTAATAATCAGTTTACAAAGCACTAAGACGTCACCTCCTGACAGAAGGCGACTATATGTTTTACTCACTCTACTCGAAAGCAAAGTTAAACATTTATATCCATTTATACAATTTTTTCAATGAAATATTTAAAAAAGTAAGAAAATTGCTCGTGCCGAATCTTGTGGTTTCACAAGATTCGGCAGCAATTTTGATAAATGGGTCTTAAATGTTCTTTTTTATTCCGAAGAAAGTCTTGTTTTCTCCGATGTGCTCAAGGAATCCGGAGTCGCAGCAAATCCTCTCGCTGTCTTTTTCCGCCACATAGGCATCAAATCCGACATTCTCGACAATTTCCGGATTTGAGCCGGTATAGATGTTTTCCCCGCCGGTTATCATAATTGTCATCTGACCGCCGGCCTGTGAGTCTCCGACCATCAGCATCACATAATACCCCTGGTAAAGCAAGTTCCAGAGATCCTGATTAGAAGTATATAGATCAAAGTAATAGTATTCAGACAAGTCACAAGAAGTCTTGTCAAGCACATTATATGCCTTTACTGGATTCGTTTCAGAGTTTACCTTGGAATACTGTGTATTCATGTTCTTACCCAGATCATAGATCAGATTTCCGAATGCCGAAACCGCTCCGTCATAGGTTGCTATGAAAGATATGTCAAAATCCATACCTAAAGAAAGAGGATTTACTTCCGGCACGGGAGGAAAATATCCAGGCCCCTTCACCAGGCAGTCAAAAAGAGATGGCATATTATAGGCGTACCCATTGTAGCGGAAAGTCTTTTGGGTCTGCGACAAGAGAATAGCCGCGCATGTCGGTACGCTTCCCGGTTTACATCCGGGATGTTCCTTAACAACATAGCGATCAAACGGGTCCTCTTCGTATATGAGATTCTTAAGTGGATTGTTTATGTAGTAATGCTTATGATCGTAATCAGAGTAATACTTCTCAGGTTTGTTGGACTTCCCCAATGATGCAAACTTCTTGAGAATAACCTTCTCAGCATTCTCCAATATCGCATTCTGGATTATTCCGTCAGCCACCTTGACATTGCCTTCCGTTCCATAGGAAATGACGGGGTACTGTCTTGAGTCATTCATAATGACCGCGAAGCCTTTCCCTTTGTTAACATTGACGACATAAGCCAACGTGTCTGAAAGGCCGTATTCCTTATGCTCCAGAGTTGTAGCAAAGACATAATCCATCTTGTAGGATCTTTCAGGAAGGGAAGTGAGTCCGAGACTCTTCTTGGCGTATGAGAGGGCTGTTTCTTTGCTAAGTGAATGTTTGCCAACAGTTCCGGATGCCCTCGTAATTTTCTTTACATTAATACTCTCTGACGAGGGAATTGCAGGTTCCTCATAAGAAGAACAACTCGTGAGTGCGACAAGAGCAACGCAAATCGCACACATGACGCTAAACGCATCATATAAAATGTTCTTTTTCATTATTAGTTGTTGTTTTGTTAAACTATAATTTATAGCATTCAGATGTGTCAATCGTCTTAAAATCTGTATATTGAATATCACTATAAGTGTGTAACTGAAAATAACACTTTATTGTAAGATTCTATAAGTGCGCTGTAGACATCGGTTGAGCGGATGAGTAAAACAGGACGCCCTGCAGCCCACCTATAGAATCTTATTGGTGTAGGGGGGTGAGTGGATGCAGTTACAGCAACCGAATCCATCCGAGATGTCCTTCCTGTCAGATTGAGAGGTAGCCGATGTAGGCGCAGTCAGCTGTGACGAGTCTGATCTGGCAGTCACCCTCCTGCGAGAAGATGTAGGTTATGAACTCTGACTCGGTGAGGAATGTAGCCACCGGGTTATCATCCATGTCATAGACCTCATACGACATGAACTGCGGCGTGTCCCCGTTGCAGAACTGAACGCCCGCGTTCCGGTCTATCAGACATTCGATGTGCTTTCCGGGCAACCTATGGCGTACACCATCATTCTCCTCCTTGTACTCTTTACTTTCTCTAATGAGAGTTACATACTGCACATCATTCAGATGTGATGCATTCGCACTGACTATTTCCGGAGGAACAATCATCAGTAGAAATGCCATTAAAATGGCAAAAATAACCTTTTTCATATTATTAAAATCTTTTCTGCAAAATTACAGAATGGTCATATAAAAAGGCCTAAAATTTGTGCGAAAGTTGTGCGAAAAATAGAATTTCGCACAACTTTCGCACAACAATATACTATGTAATATTCTTATAATAAATAAATTACAAAATCCACATATTCAGGACTCTCTTTATCATTAAACAATCTTTTACATAACATTTTTCTTCTGTATGATATGGTTCCTTTTTCTCGTCCAAGCAAAAATTTCAACTGGGTAGGAGTCACACCACACTTGATAAGTAAAGCCAGATGATAATTGATACTCTCTTTATTCAATTTACTTTTTCCAGAAAGAAGTTCAAGCCGATAATTAAAATCAGGACTCGCCTGCAAAATAGTCAACTCCAAGTCTTCCCATAAATCACTTTTCTCGGATATAAACTTCTCTTGACTGATGTAACCTTGCAACATATCGTAAGCGTCAGATTTTGCTATGATTGGTGACAATTCATCTCTTTTGCCTCCCTCTCGGTATAGTGCATCCAATTCTTCACGAAGGCGCAATCTTAATAGCTCTTTTTCGTCATCTATACTCCGGGTAGTCAGACTCAAATTCAATTTTGAATCATCTGACGAATCTACCTTCACTTCGTTCGAATCACTTGTGACATCTGAAGTTAAACTAACGGGATTTACAGTTTTCCTGATTACATTTTCTAGGATATTGGAGTCTGAGAATCTTCTTTGTCTTAATTCTTTGATTATCTTAATTGAATTTCGCAATCGTATCAACTGCATTCGATTCCTATAAATCACAATGCAGACGGCAAACCCTAAGATTAAAACTGCAATAACAAAGAATAAAACTATTATCTTTAGGCGTGCAGACTTAGTCTCTGCCTTATTACGCTCACGCTCATGCAATTGATAGTTATACATGGAACTCTGTATAAGAGCCTCCTCATCTCCATTTTTATCCAAGATAGCCTCTACAGCGTCAGCATATCTCGAAGCATAAATTACAACAGAGTCTCGAGGAATAAAAGCCATTAATTCCGGATATAACAACTTTCTAAATCCTGACTTTCGATTGGATGAGTTCTCAATATTGGCAAGTTTATGTGCATAATAAAATGCTGTGTCATATCTTTGTGATTTATAATAAATATCGGCGCCATAGCCAAGTGCAGTTACATAATTTGTATCAGTTATTTTTTCCGGCACACCCCGGATCATATTAAGAGCCAAATCATATTCTCCTTTTCTCAAATGTATAGCCGCGAGATACATTTTAGCATTAGCAAGTTGATTATCATCATAATTAATCGATAATCTGTAAGACTCGGAAAATAACATTTTGGCACTATCATACTCATTTTTCTTAAGATATATATCGCCATTAGATTCCAAATCCATTATCAGATTAACGGTATCATTTAATTGCTTATCAATCTTGATAACCTCTTCGCTAAATGGCAACGCCTTGTCATACAGGCGTAATGTATTGTATATCCATACAAAACTTGCAAATATATTGCCTCTAAGTTTATCTTTTTCTCCAACCTCATGAAGCGAACTCTGTAAACATTCCAATGCTGTAGGATAATCACCCAAATCACAATAGACTCGGCCACCGTAATAAAGAGACTCCGCATACTTCTTCCGATCGCCATGAACTGAATAATAATTCATCACAATCTTGATTAAACTATCTGAAACATGCCTTATGAATGCCTTATCACAGGTTTTCACTTGAAGAAGATTATAGTATTGCCGATTATCTTCATCAAGAATGTCGGGATTGATCGCTGATAGTGCCCTAATCGCAGCTTTAGCATCAGAATCAGACAACATATCAATGTGATCGAGTCTAGAATGCCACTCGGAGGCGCCACATGATAGAAGAAGAAACGAAAGCAGCAATAATATATACCCCGGTTGTCTCATAATCTTATAGAAACTGCCCGCCACTGGGTGACGGGCAGCCATATAATTATTCTATGCTTATTTCAATTTCAGCACCTGGCCGGCCTGTATCTTGTCGGAACCTCCCATGCCGTTGAGCTTGCGGAGAGTCGTGGCCGACATGCCGTATGAACGGGCAATAGACGAGAGGGTGTCGCCTCTCTTGACTGTGTAGGTGGTCTTCACGTTCGAGGCGCTCTTGTAGGTGTTCTCCTTGCTCTCACCACGTGCTATTGTGGTCTTCGGAGCATAGTTGCGGGCCTTGGTGTAGGTCGACTTGGAGAAGGTGTATGTATCGGTATGCGTTGTCTGGTTCGCAAAGTCGAATATCGCGCTCGGGTTAATCGCATAACCCATGTAGCGGGTCTCGAAGTGAAGGTGCGGTCCGGTGCTGCGGCCTGTGCTTCCGCCCAAAGCGATGGGCTGGCCGGCCCTCACCACCTGGTCGGGCTTCACAAGCGCGCGGTTCAGGTGACCGTAAACGGTCTCCAGACCGTTGGGATGACGGAGTATCACATAGTTGCCATAGCCGCGCGCCTCATAGTTGGTAAGACGGACCTTGCCGTCGAATGCGGCATAGATGGTGTCGTTAGAGCGGATGGCAAGGTCGATGCCCTTGTGCATCCTGCCGAACTTGGCACGATAGCCGTAGTTGGATGTAACCCGTCCCGGGCACGGCATATGGTAGCCCGTCACGTCAATCACCTTGGAGTTGGGAACGTCTGACTCCTTGAAGGGATTCACACGCTTGCTGTTCCATCCCTCGGTGTAGATGTCGGGCTCCGGCTCGAGATCGTCGATAAGGTCGATAAAAGTGTTCTTCTCGACGAGCTTAATCTGGTCCTCGCTCTTTGCCCGGCTGGCAAGCAACTGCCTGTGGGCCTGCGAGTGGGGGTTGTTCGATCTTATGGTCTGTGCGGTGGCTGGTCCCGTCGCGAACGCGGCGAGACACGCCGCACATATTATAGTCTTTATTCTGATCATCATTTCTTGTTTTACTGTCAGGGGACTGGACTTCCCTGTGGAGAGAGCATCTTGCGGCTGTCAGGCCTCGCCGTCGCCGTAGATGAATTTCATGTTGGCCGGAATGTAGTCGAACACCTCCGAGGGCTTGAAGAAGCGGTTTATCTCAATCTCGGCATTCTCGGGTGTGTCACTGGCATGGATTATGTTGAGCGACCCGCTCATGCAGAAGTCTCCTCTGAGTGTGCCGGGGGCGGCCTTGCGTCCATTGGTCACTCCTACCATCTCGCGGAAGACGCTCACGACATCGACTCCCTTAAGCACCAGCGCCACCACGGGTGAGGCCATCATCGACTCGGCAAGCGACGGGAAGAACGGCTTATCCACAAGATGTGAGTAATGCTCGCGCAATATCTGCTCGTCAAGCTGCATCATCTTCATGCCGCAGATGATAAGGCCCCTGCGCTCTATCCGTCCGATTACCTCGCCTATGAGATTCCTCTCGACGCACGAGGGCTTGAGTAACACCAATGTCTTCTCCATTCCGGTTAACAATATTTAAGATTTAAGTTTTTCTTTACCTCAAATTTATATATTCAAAATCGATAAATCAAAGTTTTTCAGGTTATTTTTTTTAAAATATTCTGAATTAAATTTTAATCTCGTCCGTAACTCGCTATGACTCGCGCATTTGTGGCCAAACATTGTTTCACGCATTGTTCCACGCCTTTTTGCACATATGCGCCAATGTGTGCAAAAACACATTAACGTGTAATGTTAACGTTTGTTAATGCATTCTAAGAATCCTATTCTCACACGCTTATAGTCCTGTAGGCTGACCGTAGACCGGAACACATGTTGGATCCGGGGCAATCCGACGTAGGCGGTGTGCCGCTACCGGCAATGAGGAAGAGGCTGCATATGCATCAATCCGCAACGACGCACAAACTTATAGACACCCCCCTGCGTTTTACTGAATATCATCGCATAATTTGATTCCGCCATGAACATCATTTCCATGATAACAGCCTGCTGCTCGGCCTCGCCGTCTGACCCTGTGGAACACATCACCAGAGAGGTGAGGCATGCCGCCATCTCTCAGCAGAGCGTCACCGGCGAGAGCACATATTTTATCGCCGAGACGCTGATGCGATTCTCCAACTGGCTGCTGGGCCTCGTCGGACTTCAGGACAACAGGACCCTGTTCACATGGGTGTATGTAGCCGTCGTTTTCCTGTTCGCCATGGCTGTGGGGTCGCTGCTGAAGTTCATCATGGTCTACATCCTCGACAAACTCAAGCCGCACATCCGCTCCAACATATATGCTCATCTTGTCGACAGGAGGTTCTTCCTCAAGGTCTGCCGCATCGTGCCGGCCATCCTGTTCCTGATATTGATTCAGTTCACACTCTACATGCACATGTCGATCTCGACATGGCTTACGAGACTGACCTCGATCTATATAGTGATCATCGTGTCAATGGCCCTCGGCACGCTGTGCGACGTCATATGGGAACTGTTCGACGCCCGCGAGAACAAGCGCAAGCTGCCGCTCAGCGGCATCGTGCAGGTGATAAAGATCATCATATGGATAATCGCCTTAATCGCAACGGCCGCGATCCTGCTCAACAAGTCGCCGGGCGCCCTGCTCGCAGGTATCGGAGCATTCGCAGCAGTGCTGATGCTGGTATTCAAGGACTCGATCCTCGGCATCGTGGCAGGAGTGCAGCTCGCCCAGAATGACTCGCTGCACGTCGGCGACTGGATCAGCGTGCCCGACAGCCAGGCCAACGGAATTGTGTCGGACGTATCGCTGACAGACGTAAAGATCATCAACTGGGACAAGACCGTCTCGACAGTGCCCCCCTACCAACTCATCTCGTCAGGGTTCAAGAATTTCCGAAACATGCAGGACTCAAAGACACGACGCATACAGCGCTCCTACATGATCGACGCCGACAGCGTGGTGGAGGCTACGCCTGAACTTCTCGACGAACTCGGCAAGATTCCGCTGATGACGGAATGGATCGCCAAGAAACGCGAGCAGAAGGCTGCGGGCAAGGAACAGTGTGTCAACAACAGCGCGGGTCTCGCCGACGGAACCATCGACACGAATCTCGGCATGTTCCGCGCATATGTCAAGATGTATCTCGACTCGAACAGCGACATCTCTCATCAGGATGACTGCTTCGTCACGACCCTCGGCCAGACCGCAACCGGAATCCCGCTGCAGATCTACTGCTTCACCAACACCTCCGCATGGTTCGCTTATGAAGGGATACAGGCCGCGATTTTCGAGCATCTCGCCGTGATGCTCTATAAGTTCCACCTCTATACCTGCGAGACGGCCACGGGCCGCGACACCATCATTGCCGACTATCTCTGCGCCGGCAAGAATCCGGCTCCTGTCTTCGGAATGCCTTACCCCTTCTTCTCAGACTCCGGCACTCCCATGCAGCCGGGTATCCCGCCCGAAGGCCTTTACCCGAAATAATGAATGATGAGTTATGAATGATGATACTTAATAACTCATAACTCATAACTCAAAACTCTGACTTATGATAACTCTTACTTCTGACTTATAATCGTGTGGGCGGCGCAGAGGGCGTAGAGGGCGGCCGTCTCGGTGCGGAGACGCGTGTTGCCGAATGTCACGGGGCTGAACCCGCAAGCAATAGCCTCTTCTATCTCACTTGCGGTAAAGTCGCCCTCCGGACCAATCATTATCGCCACATCCGATAATCCGTCGTATTCGCGTGCGAATTCGCGACGCTCCATCCGATCGTCGCAGTACCCGACATACCTCAACGCCGATTTCTCGCCGCTTATATATGTGTGGAAGTCTGTCATCTCCTCAAACTCGGGCAACGTGGACTTGAGGCTCTGCTTCATGGCCGAGACAAGTATCTTCTCCATGCGCTCGCGCCTCACAACCCGCCGGACACTGTGCTCACAGCCCAGAAACACGATGCGGTTGACTCCGATCTCAACGGCCTTCTCGAGCAGCCACTCCATGCGGTCCATGTTCTTGGTCGGCGCCACGGCAAGCGTTATCTTAGGCGACCAGTGCAGCGGTTCGGCGGTGCGCTCAAGTATCATGACCGACGTATGGCGCGGATGCGGATCGGTTATCTCGCACCGGTACACGAATCCCTTACCGTCGGTGACATGCACTGTGTCGCCGGCTCCCATGCGCAGCACACGGCAGCAATGTGCCGACTCGGTCTCGGGCAAAATGCCGTCGGCCTCGATATCGGGTGCATAGAATCTTATCATTGGCTCTTATGGGTATTTGGTGAGTAGGTGCGTCAGGAGATCATATCTCCTCTGTCATTCCGCCGCCGTCAGTGCTCTCGGCCTTGTCGATGCCTGCCTCGCTGACCGGATCTGTCCGCCTGTTGTCCTTGAAGACAATCCAGAAGAGAATGCCGACGACAAGCGCATATGCCGCGAATATCATCCATGACGCACGCCAGCCCTCGAGCTGAGTCTCTACAGGATCGGCGGGCAAAACGTTGTGGTTGACTATTGCCATGGCGGCCAGCGTGCCTATCGTCGCGCCCAAACCATTGGTCATGATCATGAAGAGTCCCTGCGCGCTGCTGCGGATGTCGCTCGTCGTCTCCTTGTCGACATAGAGGCCGCCGGAGACATTGAAGAAGTCGAACGCTATGCCGTAGACGATGCACGACAGCACAAAGAGCCACAGGCCGCCGTCGGGATCACCGACGCCGAAGAACCCGAAGCGAAGCACCCACGCGAACATCGACATGAGCATAACGCCCTTGATGCCGAAACGCTTGAGGCAGAACGGTATCAGCAGTATGCAGAGGGTCTCGCTGATCTGCGAGAGGGATATCAGGGCGTTGGCGTTCTGCGCCGCCCATGCGCCCGAATATTCGGGAATCTCCTTGAAGAACGTTATATATGGATTGGCATAGCCGTTGGTGATCTGGAGCGAGACGCCGAGAAGCATGCTGAAGATGAAGAAGACGGCCATCTTCTTTGTCTTGAACAGCGTGAAGGCGCGGAGGCCGAGCCTGTCGACCCAGTTGCCCGTGACAGGCGCGGTGGAGACGGGACACTTCGGCATCGTCAGAGCATACAGCGCCATCACGAGACTCAAGGCTGCTGATACGAACAACTGCATGCAGGTAGTCTGGAATTTGGCACCCTCCGGACCAACGAAGTTGACGAACAGCATGGCGCAGATGAAGCCGATGGTGCCGAATATGCGTATCGGCGGAAAGTCCTTGACGGTATCCATGCCGTGGCGCGTCAGCGCGTTGAACGCCACAGAGTTGTTAAGCCCTATGGTAGGCATGAAGAACGCCACCGACAGTGAATAGAGCGCAAACAGGGGGGCGAACGCGACTGCGCCCGCAGTCACGCAGTAGACACCGGCCAGCGCCATGAACAGGCCGGCCAGCAGATGGCACAGACTGAGCATCCTCTGGGCCTGTATCCAGCGGTCGGCGATGATGCCGACTACCGAGGGCATGAACAGCGACACTATGCCCTGCATGGCATAGAACCAGCCTATATGAGTGCCGAGTCCGGCGCCGAACAGGAAGTTGCCGAGCGACGTGAGATAGGATCCCCATACGGCAAACTCTATGAAGTTCAAGAGAGAAAGCCTAAATTTCAAGTTTGCGTTACCTGCCATAGTTATCAGACTTTAAGTTTATGCCGGCTCATCCAGGCCGGCCTACAGTTGTTGGGTTGTTTTTATGCGGCAGCACGTCTTGTCGAACTGCACGGTGCAAATATAATGTTTTTTGACGAAATAAGCCCACTCCTCCCCTTTTAATCGTCACTTTTATTTATCGGAATGCCAGTCGTGCGAGCCAAGGGGAGCAAGATCCAGCAGTCTCTTACGGTCCGGCACAATGACCTTCTCGTCTGACACAACCTCAAGCACTCCTTCTCCGCACAGCGTGTCAAATTCAGATGGGTCATCAATAGGCATCACACTTCTGAAGAAGTCGGCAAGCGGCATCCCTGATGACGAGAGCTCAATATCCTTGCTGTCGCGCGTGGTGGTCATGTCTACAATTCGCGCAAGCAGGCTCACGAGGCTTCCCGGCACGCTGTCAACTACCGGACTCTCTGCTCTCTGCGAGCTAAGCGACAGGTAGTTGAGACAGTTCATCAGGTATATCTGGTTTGACTGGAGGAGCGCCATGTATTGCGCCTTCGGGAATTCCATCGTGCCGCATTTCGTGGCCGCACGCGCACTGAAGTTGAAGTGCAGGTTGAGCCCGAATAGCCTGTCGAGTCCGATGAACCGTCCGGATCCGACGCGCTCGCGCACGTGAAGCCGCCCCGCAAACAGCGGGTGCGTCACTTCCATCTCTCCCGATATCAGACACCTGACCGAACGGCAGCTGTCCCGTTCGCTCACAATCCGCTCTCCGGGCTGATATGTGCGGAACAATAGATGCGTTTTCTCTACAAATGAAGATATCTGCTCCTGGCTGACTCCCCTGAACATGGGGAGGCTCATCAATATCTCAAACATGCTGTAACCTGACATAGACTAAGTAAATAAAAAACCTCAAATCACTGGAAAGCAGCGATCTGAGGTTTTGAAGTAGTCGATCCGGGACTCGAACCCGAGTCTCCACCGTGAGAGGGTGGCGTGCTAACCGCTACACTAATCGACCGGTCGGCTTCAGGGACTCTCCTTTCGGACTCTCTTTTCCCTTTTGCGTTGCAAAGTTAATATAAATTTTCGAAACCACCAAATTTATTCCGATTTTTCGGCGATCTTTTTACTAAAGTCACGGCACCCCACAGTGAATGTCAGCCCGTCATAGCCGGGGCAGACTCCCTCGGGCAGCCTGCGCGCCAGATCATAGTGTCGTCCTATCTCGTGGTTGAAGTGCGTCAGATAAGCCCGGCGCGGCCTCACCTCTCTGATCAGCGCGAGCGACTCGGCAAGCGTGAAGTGCGAGAAGTGGTCGCGGTCTCGCAACGCATTCACCACAAGCGTGTCCACTCCCTCGAGTTTCTCTATCTCGCGCTCCCCGATTGTCTTGGCATCGGTGATGTATGCGAAGTCGCCGATGCGGAACCCCAGTATCGGCGCGCTGCCGTGCATTACCTCTATCGGTACGATCCGGAGTCCGTCGATCATAAAGGGCGTATTTCCGACTACCTTCATGTCGAATACGGGCACTCCTGGATATGGGTTCTTGCGGAAACAGTATTCATAGTGCTCGCGCAGACTACGGTCGGTCGCTGCACTGACATACATCGGCAGATGTCCCGTGGAACAGAATGGCCGCAGGTCATCGATACCACCGACATGGTCGTAGTGGCTGTGGGTCACGAGCACGGCGTCGATATGGTGTATGCCCGCTGCGAGCGCCTGCGCCCGGAAATCGGGCGACGGGTCTATCAGTATCGTCATTCCCATAGTGCGCACGAGTGCCGACGTGCGCATGCGCTTGTCTTTAGCAAATGGCGAGCGGCATACCGGGCAGTCGCATCCTATCTCGGGTATCCCTTTTGATGTGCCTGTGCCGAGAAGCGTCACCTGAATCCGTGGATCGATATAGTTGACCTCGGGCCGAAGGTCTATCAGATATTTTTCCCTCACTCTCCGGCGGACTTGTTCTGCAAGGCGCATTACATCGTCGGCCGTCGCATTGTCCCGGTTGACGAGAACCAGAGGCTGACGCCCGTAGACTGCGGCCCCGCCACATCGGGCGCCCTTGAGGCCGGCATGGTCTATGAGCCATGCTGCCGACAGTTTGGTCCGGTTCTCGCCTGCCGGATGCCCGGCCAGTGTCTCCCCGGTCAGAACCTTTATCTCCTCGATATGTCCGTTATGGACTATAGGATTCTTGAAGAAACTGCCTGCGCTTCCCAACAGGGCCGGATCCGGCAACTTTGAATTCCGGACCCTGACAACCTCGTCGGCCACCTCGCGTATCGACGGCGCATGGCCGAGACGTGCGCAAAGTTCCTGAAGGGGGCCGTACCCGAGGCTTCGTGCGATTCCGTCGGGATTCAGCCTGAATGAAACCCTGAGGACTATGTATCGCCCCTTCCCCTCGTGCTTAAAGATACTGTCGCGGTAGCCGAAGCGACATTCCTCGGCCGTGAAGCGGCACACTCTCCTGGTCAGCGTGTCAAAGCACTCCACAGCGTGAATCACGTCTCCGGCCTCGACTCCGTAGGCTCCGACATTCTGAACAGGCGACGCACCGACTTCTCCAGGTATTCCGGAAAGGTTCTCCACACCGGCGAGTCCTTGAGCGAGTGTCCATTCCACGAAATCGGTCCACTTCTCTCCTGCGCCTGCTATCGCGAACGTCGTCTCCGGGTTCTTGTCATATCTGACGATACCCTTGATGCCGGAGTGAAGCACAAGGCCGTTGTAGTCTCCGGCAAAAAGCAGATTGCTGCCTCCGCCGATATGCAGCCAGCGACCTGCGGTAAACCGCTCATCGCGTGATATGCGCAGAAGTTCCTTATCCGACTTGTACTCGGCAAACCAGCGCGCACGTGCCGGTATTCCGAATGTAGTATATTCAGTTATATCCTTATTCTCCTCAAACATAATATCCAATTGATGTTTAAAGTTTAGGGTTTAGGGTTAATACCTAAAATCCACCAGCAGGCCGTTCTCGAAACGCAGGAACGTGCCGTCCCGATAACTCCACACATCTATCGTGTTGCTCCAGTCGTGGCCCGCGTTTACCTCGTCGGGGTTACCCAGGGACAGTTTACATTCAAGTTTGGTCATCCCGGCCGTTACCCGTCCATCCTGGATAAGTCTCCATATCTCTGGCGTGATGTCCTGATAAAGCGACTTGGGATCCGTAAGCGAGAAGAGACTGGGGAATGTTCGGCTCTCGGCCCCGAGCCCGGAACCGGCACGCACATTCATATACATATAAGCCTCTCTCCCCTCGGAATCAACAATATCGACCGCAAGAGGGAAAACCATATTGCCGGCCCTCACGGCACTCACCGTGACGGGCACAAATTTTCGGCCGTCAAAAGGATTACCTTCCGCGTCATACCAGAGGCCGGAGCGTGTCCAGAGACGTCTTCCTCTCAGCAGTTTGTCGGCAGCAGCCACCATGTCGAGATCTATCAGCATCGGTATGTCAAGTCCTGACACAGCCTTCAGTGCCTCTTTCATGGTCTTCGTGGTCCGGTAGCGGTATATTCCCTTGTCGCCCCTGAACTCTATCGCCGCGACCTCTCCTGAGCCTGGGGTGGAAATTGACACGACGCGCTCGAAACGAAGCGTATCTCCGGCGAGGGAGGCACGTGCCGGATCGGCCGAAACGCCTGACGGCAGTTCAAGCACGAGGACAGCCTTGCTGTCGGATATCAGGAATTTCTTGCCGGGACTCCAGACCGCCATGCTGTCCGACCGAAGCGCCCGTGCGAAGATTTCCTCTTCACTCGGCCGCGTCTCGCGCAGGTCGCTCCGCGACATCTTTATGGCCCGCGTGCCCTCAATACCGGTGTGACAACCGGTTATGAGCATCGCCGATGCCATAAGCAGCAGACCCCATAAAACTGTATTTGCTCTTTTCTTCATAATTCATGACAAAATTAGTTATTTTTTTCGGGAAAACTTGGTAAATTCAAAAATAATGTCTAACTTTGCACTCGCAAAACGGAAACGGCGGGATAGCTCAGTTGGTTAGAGCGTCGGATTCATAACCCGGAGGTCTCGAGTTCAATTCTCGATCCCGCTACAAAGGCAGCCAAATCGGCTGCCTTTATTCGTTTAGAGGTGGAGGGTTAAAGTTTAGAGTTTAAAGTTTAGAGTTTAAAGTTTAGCAGCAGATTTATATGTCTTATATGACTTATACATCCTATATGACATATACGACATATACGACATATACGACTTATATGACTTATACGACTTATATGACTTACACGACTTATATGACTTATACGCGCCGCTCTGTATTAATCTTTAATCTCTAATCTTTAATCATTAAAAAAATCCGATGCCCTTGGGACATCGGATTTTTATTTGTCAGATTCGTCGCGAGATTACTCTGCGGCCTCCTCAGCGGGAGCCTCAGCGGCCTCAGCCTCGAGAGCAGCCTTGGCGGCAGCCTCCTCGGCAGCGAGTTTCTCGGCTTTCTTCTTAGCCACAGCCTCGCCTTTGAGACGATTCTTCTCAGCCTCGGCGTCAAAACGGGCCTTGGCATCTTCTGCTGCCTTTGCCTCGCTCTTTGCCTTTGCGGCCTCTTCTACCTTGGTGCGCTCTGCCTTCCACGCGTTGAAGCGGCGCTCTGCCTCTTCCTGTGTGAATGCGCCCTTCTTCACGCCGCCACGGAGATGCTTCATCAGCATTACACCCTCCTTGCTGAGGATCGAGCGAACTGTGTCGGTGGGTACTGCACCTGTCTCTACCCAATACAAAGCACGGTCGAAGTCTAAACTTATTGTAGCAGGATTAGTGTTCGGATTATAAGAACCTATCCTTTCAATAAATCTACCATCTCGTGGTGCCCTGCTATCGGCTACTACAATAGGATAAAAAGCGTAGCCCTTGCGGCCATGACGCTGTAATCTAATCTTGGTTGCCATAAACTTGCCGGTTTTATTGAATATTTTGGTTATTTGTTGACTGAAATGCGCGGCAATGCGCTTTTCTGCCGCAAAGTTAACTCTAAATTCGTGAATTAGCAAAGTTTTTTCACTTTTATTTCTTAATTTTGCAAATAAAATCTCATTTCAAGTGCAACGGACAGCCCGGCCTAACCTGTTCAACAGCCGGTCGCGCGGCACTTGGCCAGTCTGATTCATATGTCTGAAAATATGCTACTGTCCCGACTCGAGGGACTCGACAGCCGGTTTGATGAAGTCTCCACTCTTATCACCGACCCTGATGTAATCGCCGACCAGCCCCGATATGTGCGGCTCACCAAGGAGTATCACGACCTTGAGGAAATCCTTAGGGTAAAAAAGGAGTACAGCGACACTCTGCGTAGCCTCGAGGAGTCTAAGGAATTGCTCGCCTCGGAGTCTGATGAGGAAATGCGCGCGCTCGCCCGCGAGGAAATAGACGCATGCACGGAGCGCATCCCCCGCCTCGAGGAACAGATCAAACTGCTGCTCATACCCGCCGACCCCGACGACGCAAAAAATGCCGTCCTCGAGATTCGCGGCGGTACCGGCGGCGACGAGGCCGCCCTGTTCGCCGGCGACCTGTTCCGCATGTATCAGAAGTTCGCCGAGCGAAAGGGCTGGCAACTCGCCGTCTCTTCCGTCTCCGAGGGGGCGGCCGGAGGCTTCAAGGAGATTGTCTGCACGCTGACCGGTGAGGGTGTCTATGGCACAATGAAGTATGAGAGCGGCGTACACCGCGTGCAGCGCGTCCCGGTTACCGAGACCCAGGGCCGTGTCCACACCTCGGCCGCCACAGTGGCCGTCCTCCCGGAGGCCCAGGAATTCGACGTGGAGATTCATGAGGGCGAGATTAAATGGGATACATTCCGCTCGGGGGGAGCCGGTGGCCAGAATGTAAATAAGGTCGAGTCGGGTGTGCGGCTCCGCTATAACTGGAAGAACCCCGTCACCGGGCAGGTAGAGGAGATCCTCATCGAGTGCACCGAGACACGCGACCAGCCCAAAAACAAGGAGCGCGCTCTGTCGCGCCTCCGCACGTTCATCTACGACAAGGAACACCAGAAGTATCTTGACGACATCGCCTCCCGCCGCAAGACAATGGTCAGCACCGGTGACCGGTCGGCAAAGATCCGCACCTACAACTACCCGCAGGGACGTATCACCGACCACCGCATCAATTACACAGTCTATAATCTCGCCGCATTCATGGACGGTGACATCCAGGAGTGCATCGACCGGCTTACCGTGGCCGAGAACGCCGAAAAGCTCAAGGAGGCTGAATTATGACGATCCCCTGACCGAACCCACGGTCTATTACATTTGTTTAAAGGACATACAGATCGAATTCTGTATGTCCTTTGTCTTGCTGCGTGGCCAAACCCGCACAACCGGCAGAGACCGTTTTACTATCTCAATTATTAATCTTCAAAAAAATATCACTATGAAGACATTATCCATAATCTGCTATATCATCGGCTCCGGCCTTCTTATCTCCTCATGTTTCACCACAGGTGTGACCCTTACCTGGATTCTCGGAGGGGTGGCTGTCCTCTTCCTCGTTCTGGGATGCGTATTCCAGTTCTATACCAACAACCGCAAGACCGTGCAGCATTTTCACTGACATTCACCGACGCGACAGCAGGGCCTCGGCCTTGGCAAGTGTCTCGGGTTTACCGATATCGATGAGGTTCAGGCTGTCAAGCCGGATCTCACCGATATCTTGCTTTTGCACGGAGGCAAGCAGATAGTCCATTATCGGGAAGATAGCCGACCCTCGCCGGGCCGCATACGCTTGCATGGAGGCGAATATCCTCGGCTCCACAATGTATATCCCACTGAAGGCACTCTCATGCATATCGGGGCATTTGACAAATGATCCGGGCCGATATTCGCCGCTCTTCGTGTTGTGCCAGCCGGCGAGTGTCCCATCCGGCTGGAATATCAGTTTGCGCGATGATTCCCGATCACTGGTGAGCAGCGTCACGTCACGTCCCGACTTGCCGTGCATATTCATGAATCCCGCGAGCGGCGCGTCGCTGAGTATGTCCACATTATGCACAAGAAAGGGCCGGTCGTCTCTGCCGAGCCATTCGGAGGCGGCAAGCAGTCCCCCGCCGGTGTCGAGCAGTCGGCCGCTCTCGTCGCTGACGTGTATATCGGCGTCAAACTTATGAGAGGAAAGATAGTCCCTGATCTGATCGGCAAAATGATGCACATTGATGGTTATGTCGTCGAATCCTTCGTCAGTCAGACGTGTAAGGACTCTCTCCAGCATGGGTGTGCCCCCTACCGGCACAAGCGCCTTGGGATGATGAAGTGTCCATGGCTTAAGCCGTGTGCCGAGTCCAGCTGCAAGTACAAATGCTTTCATGTTTAGGGTTTAGAGTTTAGAGTTTGGGTGGTAGATTGTAGATCTATACGTCTTATATGACTTATATGACTTATACTATCCTCTCTGTATTAATCTTTAATCTTTAATCTTTAATCTTTCCCTTATCCCTTGCTCGCGGTGGATGAGCTCGACTGTGGCGGCGGGGAAGTTTGAGGCTATGGCCTTTGCCACTGCCTCCGCGCAGTAGACCGACCTGTGCTGCCCCCCCGTGCAGCCAAAACCTACCTGAAGCGAACTGAAGCCCCGTTTAAGATAGCGGCTTACCGAGGGCGCCACCAGCTCATATGCCTTTGCCGCAAATATATCCGCCTCACCTTTCTCTTTCAGGAAATCAATCACCGGCCTGTCGCGACCGGTCAGATGCCTGTATTCGGCATACCTGCCCGGATTGTGCATTCCCCGGCAATCGAACATGAACCCGCCCCCGTTGCCCGTCAGGTCCTCCGGATATCCGCGCTTGTATGAGAAACTGAACACTTTCACCCGAAGGCCATCTCGCCCCTCAGGCCTGAACCTGCTGTCGGTGACAAGCGCGGCACTCGCCTTCTTAAGTTCAGGATAGGCATCCAACTCGCCGCCGTCGATGAGGTCGGTGAGATTAGCCAGAGCGCCGGGTATGCTCTCGATGAAGTGCGCGCGCCTCTGCACGAGACCCCTGAATCCGTAGGCTCCGAGCACCTGGAGCGTGCGGAATAGCGCGAACTGCCCTGTGCGCGATAAGACCGCGGATATATCCACCCCCTTGTGTTCACTCAGAGCCCCGGCGTATATCTCGAGCATCTCACGGCGGAACGTGGCGCTGAAGCCGGCACGCGCCTGCCAGAGAAACGAGACTGCATCATAGATGCACGGCCCGTACCTTCCACCCTGATAGTCGATGAATACAGGTCCGGGCGCGAGCATAACATTTCGGCTCTGACAGTCACGCATCATGAATCCCCACTCGCTTTCGTCTGTGTCAAGCAGCACACCGGCCAGCCGCTCCAGGTCATCCTCAAGGCTATCCTCGTCAAACGCGATGTCCGCAGGCTTCAGAAACTCATACTTGAAGTAATTGAGATCCCACATGGCCTGCCTCCGCGAGAATGGCCCGTATGCGACCAGGTCACGCCACTCATGCCGGGACACCGACTGCATCCGCGCCAGGGCACGCATCGTGGCCCCAACCTCCGCACGAGACCCGATGTCACCCAGACGGGTAAACAGAGAATCGTCGCCCAGATCATTCTCCAGATAATACCTGAAGTCAGACGTATGCCCGTAGATCTGCGGAACCGGCACCCCATTCGCTGAAAACACACCTGTCAGAGACACAAACGCACGCGCGTCGGCCGTGCTGTCGGCACGCACACCGATCACACTCATACCTCCTGGCAGCCGCATGCGGTAGTAGACACGGTCGCCCCCGGCTCCCGGAAGTCGGCTAACCTCACAGGGAGCGGAGTCCAGACATTCCCTGCACAATTCACTCAGTCTCTCTATATCTTCTGACATAAAATACTCTAAATTGTGATAAATAAATAAAAACTGCCGGAAGAGCATATCCCTGGCGGTGTTACTTCTATATAAGCCGTCAAGTGGCATCGTTGCGGCTGAATTATAAAATTCAGTGCAAAATTAATCTAAAAAGTGATTTAAACATTCCCGACGGCGATTAAATCAAGTTTTTTTATTAATTTTGCATCCGGTCAGATATTCCACGGGATTCTACAGGCCCGTGACTGGAAATATAAATCATTCAACCCTAAATATAGACTAAAGCAATGGCTAAAATCGAAAATTTCAATTTCAAGGACAAGAAAGCCATCGTGAGAGTGGACTTCAACGTGCCCCTCGACGAGAACGGCAACATCACTGACGACACACGTATCCGTGGCGCGCTTCCCACACTCAAGAAGATTCTTGCCGACGGCGGCTCACTCATACTCATGTCGCACATGGGCAAGCCCAAAGGCAAGGTCAACGAGAAGCTGAGCCTTCTCCAGATCCGTGACGCCGTGGCCAAGGCTCTCGGCACCGATGTGAAGTTCGCCCCCGACTGCGCAAAGGCCCAGGAGGCTGCCAAGGATCTCAAGCCCGGCGAGGTGCTCCTGCTCGAGAACCTCCGTTTCTACCCGGAGGAAGAGGGCAAGCCCGTTGGCATCGACAAGAATGACCCCGGCTACGATGACGCCAAGAAGGCCATGAAGGAGAGCCAGAAGGAGTTCGCCAAGACTCTGGCCGGATATGCGGACGTTTACGTCAACGATGCATTCGGCACCGCTCACCGCCGTCACGCCTCGACTGCCGTGATCGCCGACTATTTCGACAAGGACCACAAGATGCTCGGCTACCTCATGGAGAAGGAGGTCAACGCCGTCGACAATATCCTCAAGGACATCAAGCGCCCCTTCACTGCCATCATGGGCGGCTCGAAGGTCTCGACCAAGATCGGCATCATCGAGAACCTGATGGACAAGGTCGACAACCTGATTCTCTGCGGCGGCATGACATTCACGTTCGCCAAGGCTCAGGGTGGCAAGATCGGACAGTCGATCGTAGAGGATGACAAACTTGACCTCGCGCTCCACATCATAGAGCTCGCCAAGCAGAAGGGCGTGAACCTCGTGCTCGGCTCTGACTGCGTGGCCGGCGACAAGTTCGCCAACGACGCAAAGACCCGCATCTGCTCGGTCAAGGATATTCCCGAGGGCTGGGAAGGCATGGATGCCGGTCCGGCTGCCATCGCCGATTTCGTCAACGTCATCCTCCCCGCCAAGACCATCCTCTGGAACGGCCCCGCAGGCGTGTTTGAGTTCGACAACTTCGCTACCGGCTCTAAAGTCATTGCCGAGGCTATCGCCGAGGCTACCGGCAACGGTGCCTTCTCGCTCGTTGGCGGCGGCGACTCAGTGGCATGCGTCAACAAGTTCGGACTCGCCGACAGCGTAAGCTACGTTTCGACCGGCGGCGGCGCACTGCTCGAGGCAATCGAGGGCAAGGTGCTTCCCGGAGTGGCTGCCGTGGCTGAGTAATTGTCCGACGGGTCGCTGCTTGCGGCCCTGACATCCGTAATAACACCCCAAGAGGCAGGTCGGCTCCCGCGGAGCCTCCTGCCTCTTGACTTTTTTTGATGCGTGGCGTACTAATGACATCTCATCACCAATCTTGGGGATAAGAGGAGATAAAATATGTTATACAACATGTTTTTCAACCCGATTTTAGCAAAGAAAATCAAATTTACCCGCTGAGTGCTTAAAATTTTAAAATCATCTATTGATTTTTTTGAAAAATATAGTAATTTTGCAATTGCGAAAGTTCAAGACACTAACAAGTGCGCGCATCGACGTAACCTTAAAAGCATCATGAACGAACGGATTCATAATCTTAAACAGAAAGGAAAGCGTCAACCCAAAATTATTACAGGCACTCAGGGTCTCCCTGCCGCCACCGACAATTATTGAAAACAAAACATAAAACAAACTAATAAATAACCAACAAAAACAAACAAAATTCAGTAAGATTATGGAATCTCAGAAACCAATGGCTCCCAAGCCTGCGGCTCCCGCAGCCGGCAAAATCAAGAAAGAGGAAAAGATCAGCAACATCCGCGGCATCAAGAACGCGTTCATCGTGATCCTTTGCTGCTGCGCAGCAGCAATCTGCATATTCCTCTTCGGAATGGGTTACAGCGGTAACTTCGAGGGTGGAACAACCGACGGACATCCCCTCAACCTCGCAGGTACTGTCTACAAGGGCGGCTTTATCGTGCCTATCCTGATGACACTGCTCCTCACCGTTATCGTCCTCTCTATCGAGCGCTGGATCGCACTCAGCTCCGCTACCGGCAAGGGCAACACCACCAAGTTCGTCGCCGACATCAAGGCTGACCTCGCTGCAAACAACATCGACGCAGCCATGAACCGCTGCAAGACCCAGAAGGGCTCGGTCGCTGCCGTTGTCTACAGCACTCTCGTGAAGTACAAGGAGATGGATGCCAACACTACCCTCAGCAAGGAGCAGAAACTTACCACACTCCGCAACCAGGTGGAAGAGGCTACAGCTCTCGAGATGCCCGCCCTCTCGCAGAACCTCCCCATCGTGGCTACACTCACGACTCTCGGTACTCTCGTCGGACTTCTCGGTACCGTCATGGGTATGATCAAGTCATTCCAGGCTCTCGCCGCTTCCGGCTCGCCTGACTCGACCGAACTCTCGACTGGTATCTCGGAGGCTCTTGTGAACACCGCTTTCGGTATCGCTACCGGTGCGTTCGCCGTTATCTCCTACAACTTCTTCACCAATAAGATCGACAACCTCTCGTACGCTATCGACGAAATCGGTTTCTCCATCGTTGCCACATTCGCTGCAACCCACAAGTAATCGGAGAATCAGACATTTTTAACAAACCGATAAAAGTTAATAGCTAATATGGGAAGAGTAAAGATAGCAAAGAAAAGCACATTCATCGACATGACCGCGATGAGTGATGTGACCGTGCTTCTGCTTACCTTCTTCATGTTGACCTCTACCTTCCTCTCCAAAGAACCCGCCAAGGTTGTGACTCCACCCTCGGTTTCGACCGAGAAGGTCCAGGAGACCAACGTGGTCCAGGTTCTCGTAAACCCGGAAGGAAAGGTTTGGCTTACGATGAACAACGACACCAGTGCCAACTGGAGCAACGAGAAGATGCGCGTGGCGCTTCTCGACAAAGTAAGCGAGATCTATAATGAGACGCATAAGAACAAACCTGTGAAATTCACAGAGCAGCAGAAGTACACATTCAGCAAACTCGGAAGTTTCGGTGTGCCTCTGGCCAAGATGGGCGAGTATCTCGACCTCATCGACCAGCCCGAGGGTCAGACCAAGATGGACAAATGGCTTGAAGGCGACGGCGATCCCAATCATCCGACCGGTATCCCCATCAGCTGGAACCAGAACGAGTCCAACCCCAACGAGTTCCAGATGTGGATGAAGGCTATGCGCCAGAGCAGCAACGAGAACCTCGTCTCGGCCATCAAGGACGGTACAGGCGTTGCCATCAAGGCTGACCAGAACACATCGTTTGACGTTGTTCACCTCGTGATGGACAACCTCCAGACGATCCACATGAATAAATTTACGTTATTGACAGCTCTGAAAGGGGCAGAAGAATAAAAGAAATGGCAGAAGTTCAACAGAATGATGGTGGCAAAGGCAAAAAAGGCCACCAGAAAAAGATGCAGATCCGCGTGGATTTCACGCCGATGGTCGACATGAACATGTTGCTTATCACTTTCTTCATGCTCTGTACGACTATGATCAAATCTCAGACACTGACAATAGCGCTTCCGTCGAACGAGAAAGTCGATAACGTCGAGAACATGTCGCAGGCATCTGAAGACGATGCAGTGACCATCATTCTTGACGCCAAGCGCAAGGTCGGCTCGATGGAGGTCGATACAGTCAACGGTAAGGTTGTGCCTGTTGTCTACTATTACTTCGGAAAGCCCGGAGGCCCCCAGGGCCTCGGCGACTCTCCCGAGCAGATCGCAGCCAACAACAACCTGCAGGAATCCGAATTCCTTAGCAACGACGAGAAGTCTGGCAAGGCTCGCGGTATCCGCGAGATCATCCAGCAGCGCAATAAGGATGTCCTCACCGAAATCAATAAGCTGAAGGAGAAATATGCCAACGGCGGTTTCGGTAACCTCGAGACGAAGGATGGCCGCGAGAAAGCGCAGGCCGCCTACGACGAGGCAGCCTCTAAAGTCAGAAAGGATGAAAATCTGAAGAAACCGGTCATCATCATCAAGTCTACGCCCCAGGCTTCTTTCGGCAGCCTCGTGTCGGTGCTCGACGAGATGCAGATCAACTCGATTTCCAAGTATCAGATTGACAATATGACTAAGGCCGATTCTGTTATGGTGATTGACTATCAGAACCGTCATCATAAGTAATGTTAGATTTATTAACCTTTAAACCGACAAGAAGAAATGTCTAAAAGAACTATAGATCTAACATCGGCGGAATGGCGTAACCTGATTTTCGCCGACAAGAACAAGGACTTCGGAGCCTATCAGCTCCGCGCGGCGAGCGACAAGCGCCACAACATGGCGTTCCTCTACATGCTCGCGGGCCTTGTAGTCGTATGCATCCTCATCTTCGCATACAGCCGCTATTCAGACTATCGCGACGAACAGGCGGCCCTCGCTCTCCAGGAACAGCGCGAGAAGATGATGGCTGCCGCTCTCAAGCAGGCCGAGGAGGAGACTCCCGACGAGCCGGAGCCCGAGGAGCAGAAATATGAACAGCCTGAGATCCAGGTGCCTGAGGAGGTGCTCGCTACCGTTCAGGTTACTCAGATCGCTATCGTCGAGGCCGACAAGGTCAAGAACGAGGTAATGGACATGGAGGCCCAGAAGGAGGATAACACCGCCCGTGGTGTCGTAACCCAGGAGGGTAGCGACGACGCCGACAAGTTCAAGGCCGTTCAGGAACAGGTCGTGGTCAAGGAACCCGAACCCGAGGTTGTCAAGCCCAAGGAAGAGGAAATCTTCGTCGCTGTTGAGCAGCAGGCTGAGTTCCCCGGCGGTCAGGCTGCCCTGATGAAATGGCTCAGCAACAACATCCGTTACCCGGAGTCTGCCCAGCAGAACGATATCCAGGGTCGTGTAATCGTCAAGTTCGTCGTCGAGAAGGACGGTTCGATCGGTACGGCTACTATCGCAAAGGGTGTCGACAAGGATCTTGACCGCGAGGCTCTCCGCGTCGTGAAGAAGATGCCCAAGTGGCAGCCCGGTAAGAACAACGGTGTCGCAGTGCGAAGCTACTTCACACTCCCTGTGACTTTCAGACTCCAGAATCAATAATTGAGATTCCTATACTCCTGAAGAGGAGGGTCCGTTATGGATCCTCCTCTTTTTATTCCATTTTTTGATATGAATTATGCCGCGGTTATTGCGGATTTGACGCGGAAATGTTAAATTTGCACAAGCAAGCATGAAAGCAGCCGCATTTAGCAGATGTCCCGATATCTTCCGCTGCCCGCACGCCTGCTGACGGCTCCTCCAATATTTGACCACGCATTGAACCTGAGGCCATGTGGATTGTTAAAATATTAAAAGAACCATTAGCGGTTCCTGCGAGCCGTGAAATAAAATTTAAGTTATGGAAAGGTACGATAACAATGGGCCTCAGGCCCCCAAGGGTGCAAGACTCGCATTCGGGATTCTGATGATATTCGTATACGTCGGAGTCGGTCTGCTCTTCATCTTCAACATCTTCAACATCGACAACCGCGTCATCAGCTACATTATCGGCGGTCTCCTCTGCGCCTACGGCATATGGCGTGGCGTCAGGCTCTACAAGGGTTGGGGATGATAATTGCCTGCTCCCCGGACGGCGTGATACGGTGCCTGCCGGATAACATTGTCAACACAAAAGCCATACGACTGTGAAAATATTTAAATATGCTGTTTTAGGACTCTCAGCCCTGGCAGGGCTGGGAGCCGTTTCATGTGGCGAGGTCAAACGTGGCGAATATGCCAAGGGTAGCGCCACCATTTTTTGCGACGACGGCTTCAAGAACATCCTTGACGAGGAAATCGAGGTGTTCGAGTTCTCATACCCGGGCTCGTCGATTATCCCTTTCTTTGTCTCAGAGCAGGAGGCCATCGACACCCTGCTTGCCGACGGCACTCAGGCTATCATCGTGACACGCGAGCTCTCCAAGGAGCAGAAAGACTACATGAAGAGCAAGTTCAAGCGCATCGTGCGCAGTCATTGCATTGCGGTCGATGCCGTAGCGCTTATCACCAACAAGGATAATAATGTCACTTCTCTGTCCATGACTGAGATTGGCGATATCCTCAACGGCAAGATCACAAGGTGGAGCCAGCTTGCCGGCAACGACACAACTGCCATCAAACTCGTGTTTGACAACGCCGGCAGCTCGACGGTAAGCTATATGCGCGAGAAATTCATGCCGGCAGGAAAGAAGATTTCCGACAATCCCAACGCCTTTGCGCAGAAAAACAATGCGTCGGTGTTCGACGTGGTCAAGAAAGACCGCGACGCCCTGGGCATCATCAGCGTCTCCTGGCTCGGAGATGACCTCAGCGCGGCCAAGTCTGTACCTGTCGACCGGCGCTATGAGGATTACAAGAACGAGAACGACACCATAGCCACCAACCTGACTACTGAGGTCAACATTCTCAAGGTCAGCAATCCCACTGAGGAGAATGATTTCAATCCCATTGCATATAAACCATATCAGGTTTATATCAATTCGGGCGAATATCCGTTATTTAGAAAGGTCTACATGATCTCCACCGCCACCAAGAGCACTGTGCTCAATAGTTTCTACACATTTGTCACCGGGTTCGCCGGTCAGAAGATCATCTCCAAGACCGGCATACTCCCCTACCACATGAATGCTCGTGTGGTCGAGTTGAAATAAGTGCGGTCAGGATTTATCGAGTAAACCATATGCACCTTAATCAATCAAAGGACTAACAGAGACACTGAAAACAAACGATAAAACCATATAAGATGAAAATCAAAAGAATTCTCACATTATGTCTGGCAGGCGCGTCACTGAGCGTCATGGCCCAGACTCACGTCGAGGGAGAGGAGTACTATAAGGCCGATCAGCTCGACAACGCCAAGGACCTGCTGCTGCGCAGCCTCAACAACGCGCAGACCGACAAGGCCGTCAGCAACTATTATCTCGGTCTTATCGCCTTCGAGGAGGGCAAGGATTCGGATGCCGCCAATTATTTCAACCAGGGTGTCGCCGCCAATCCCGAATATCCCTACAACTATGTCGGCCAGGGTCTGCTCCAGCTCAAGGCCGGAGACGAGAAGGGCGCCGAAAGCCTCTTCAAGCAGGCTGACAAGAACTCCAAGAAGGATGCCTCGCTCCAGATCGCTATCGCACGCGCTTATGACCGCATCGATCCGACCCGCTACGCAAAGCAGATCAGCAAGCAGGTCGAGAAGGCCCGCAAGTTCAATATGCAGAACCCCGACATCTATATCTTCGAGGGCGACCAGGCCCGCGAAGTCAAGGACTGGGGTAAGGCTGCCGGCATGTACGAGATGGCTGCCAACTACGACAAAAACGCGACTGCGGCTTATGCCAAGTATGCCAACCTCTACACCATGGTCAACCCTGACTATGCTATCAAGATGCTCAATGACCTTCTGGCCATCAACCCGAATTCCGCTCTCGGCCAGCGCGAGCTCGCCAACGCATACTACAATAAGAAGGATTATGCCAAGGCCGCTGCTCAGTATGGCAAGTATGTGCAGAACCCGAGCCACTTCAAGAGCGACGAGAACCGCTATGCGTTCCTCCTCTTCTACGGCCAGGACTACAAGAAGGGTTATGATTACGCCTCGAAACTGCTCGCCGAGGATCCCAAGAACTTCACTGCCCAGCGCTACCAGTTCATGAACGCAGCACAGATGCCCGAAATGAAGGATAAGCTTCTGCCTCTTGCCGAGGCCCTCTATGCCAACCATCTGGCTGACCCCGCAAAGAATAAGTTCGCCTCCATCGACTTCACCCTGATCGCCAACGAGCTTCAGAGCGCAAAGCGCACGGATGAGGCTATCGCTGTCCTCCAGGAAGGTATCAAGGAGATGCCTGAGTTCGCCGACTTCAACAAGAGCCTCGCATTCGCATACCTCGACCAGAACAATCTGACCAAGACGGCTGACGAGTATGAGGTTTATCTCTCGAAGATCGAGCCGGGCTACAATGACTTCATCCAGCAGGCCACCTTCGACTTCTACGCCGGAATTGAGAACAAGGCTGACGCCGCAAAGGCTGCCAAGTATTTCGACGCCACCAAGGCTTACGCCGACAAGGCTAAGGCTATCCTTCCCGACAACTACAAGCCGGTGAAGATCTACGGTGACATCGCCAAGCAGACAGCCCCCAACGAGGCTGCCGCAGAGAAGGCCGCAGTGCCCGACTATGAGGCTGCCGTCGCTCTTCTCGAGGCTGCTCCTGACACAAGCCGCTATGGCCGCGACGCCAAGGAGATGTACATGTACCTCGGCAACTACTACCTCAACCAGGACAACGTGGCAAAGGCCAAGGAGAACTACGAGAAGATCTTCAAGTATGATCCCGACAACGCCGAGCTCCGCAAGTTCGTCGACAACTTGAAATAAGAAATTAAGGAGGATTCTTTTAAGGGCAACTCCAATATTTACGATATTTCTTTACTGACAATAAACGGCAGATTCTTTATGAGTCTGCCGTTTATTACATTTCACCGCGTCGGTTACTGTCCATATTTACGAAATAATGAGTGATCCGTACTCGGGTGGATCTATTACAAAGGCTTCCACTCGGGTTTCACTTATATTTCACAGAGATTTTCAACGATTCCATTATCATCTGCAATATCTATATTAATATTCAGATATGTCTCATTACTACAGAATATCCGATGCACCTATTAATCCAAACAAATTACAAAAAGAGCATAAAAATCGCAATTTTGCATTCATATTTATATAAAATTAAATCAAAAGCTTTCTTTTTTTAAATTTCTTGTTTATTTACAAAATTAAGTTTATCTTTGCACATATTAACCAAAACTACAAACCATGAAACAAACTTACTTAAAAAAGCTCTTCTTGCAATTAATGGCTATAATAGCATTTGCGTCATGCACTTCCAGCGAGGAGCCTTTAACCGCAATATCGCAGAATCCCCAAACTCGAGGACTGGATAACATCGAATCCACCTATAGCATACATCAGGCCATTCAAATAGCTAACAAAAAACTCCAAAAAAATGCGGCAGACGCTTTAAAGGCAAAAACTACGGTATTATTAGCTACAGATAGCGAGTGTATTTCGAATCTTCTGTCAGACACAGTTGCCTATATAATTAATTATGCCAACAAAAGTGGTTTTGCAATTATAGGGAATGACAACCGCTTGGAAAATCCTATATTGGCATATAACGAGGAGGGTAACTTCTCCCAAGAGAATATATTAGCAAAAGCATTCTTTTTAAATAATATTGAAAAGTATCTTGCATCTTTCAATATTAAAAAGAATTCCAACGTCAAAGAATCTAAAAATATAGAACCTGCACCTACAAGACGACTTATAGTTGAGCCGCAGATTACAATCGAGTTAAGCCCATTTAGTCCTTTCAATGATAAAATTGCAAAAGAGCATCCGGAATGTTGTGCGGGATTCATAAACGTTTCAGCTGCAAATATAATATCTCATTCTTTTAAGAAATTAGTTTACCATAATTGTTTGTACAACTTCGAAACCATTAATTATGCATTAAATCAAGGTCCGGGATTTAATCCAATAAATCCCGGTGGTATTACTACGGGAATTTCAGATAATTTCCCCTCAACTTTTATATATTCATATGATGGCTCTGTAACTGCATTTACACAACTTTTATATGATATAAGCAAAGATAGTGGTACGTTTTATGGGGAAGGCACAACCATTACTATGCCTTCGGGAATCGAAAGAGTATATAGGAATTTAGGACTAACAGTCACCGAGTCAAATACTAAACGAGACATTAACGAAATAACCTCATTGTTATATAATGGCTATTTTGTAAACGTCTTCCTTATTGGAAGAATGGTTGAGGGCGGCATTATCGATATTGACTTCTTAAAGGGGCCTCAAGGATATGTAATTGACGGTTGCAATGTCTTAATAGGCAATGACAAGAAAATAGTAAGCGGCGAAGTTCACGTTGTATGGGGCCTAGGAGGTTTTGCAGATGGTTATTATGCATATCCGGTTCTGCTTTATGATGATGTTAGAGAAATGGTGGAGTTATCTCATATTGGTGTTAAAGGGAGTAATTAATTTAATCAGTAGACGTTATGAAAAAGTATATTAGTGTATTGCTCATGACTCTTATTCCTGCTATCCTTATTCACGCAGAGAATAATAACTATGGATATGGTAACGAAAGCTGCGGTTTCAATTATTTCTGCGAGGGGACTGTGTGGGAATCGGGAACAGTCGCAGTTGAGGAAAATGAAGATGCAGAATCCATCTTGGATCTGTTCGTCATCAATCATATCAGAACTTGGATAGAGGGCTCTGAATCTATCAATGGCACAGAGTATTTAAACATATTCACGGCCACGGAAAAAAAACGAATACCAAAATCCGACTAAACGCCATATTCGTACGGAAGGCAATAAGGTTTTCTTCCTCAATGAGGAGAACCCCGAGGATATCAAAGAGGTCCTTATGTTCGATTTTGACATCGAAATTGGAACCGAGCCGCAAACCAGCGCTGTATTCTGTGGTAACATGATGACAGAAATGTCTTCCAGTCTAAAATGTCTGGAGATTAATCAGGAATCATCTGAGGGCAATACTCTTGAGACATTCCTTATGGAGTTATCTCTTGACGGCCATAGCGAGGGGCCTTGGGTACAGCCTATAAGATGGATCAAAGGAATCGGCAGCGAGGCAGGTCCGCTTGACAACGTGATTGGCCCGGATATGGGTGGCTCACGCCTAATAACCGTATCCCATAACGGAAACTTGGTCTATAAATACACCGGCTCATCCGAAGTCAATCAGATTCTTGACTCGCAGGAAACTATCCGCAACGGCACGAAGTATCATCTTGACGGAAGAATGTTCCGCGAGGGCGATACTGGAGTCTATATTCAGAACGGCCACAAGTTCTATAAAGCAAACTGACAAGAACCATAATTTTTATAATTCTCATATATGGGGACGCATCCCGTTGGATGCGTCCTCTTTTTTCTTTGGGATTTATTTTGGAAAGGTTAACGATTTTTTATATTTTTGCAGAATAATCCCAAACGGATATGCAATGAGCAATATTATCAAGATAAAGAAAGGATTGGATATTCCCCTGAAAGGGGCCACATCTGCTCAGACCGGTACCGACAAGGCTACTGACCTTTTCGGCATCGTGCCCGACGACTTTCCCGGCTATACTTGGAAGGCCGCTGTCAAGGCGGGCGACATAGTAAAACGGGGCGACGCCCTGCTGTTTGCAAAGGAAGACAACCGTCTCTGCCTCACTTCGCCTGTGGCCGGCACCGTCGCCGAGATTCACCGTGGCGAACGACGCAAGATCGAGTTCGTCTCTGTCAACAAAAGCGCAGACCAGCAACAGGTTGACTTCGGCAAACCCGCCACACGCGACGAGCGTTTCGACATGCTGCTCAAGAGTGGTCTCTTCGCCATGATGCGCCAGCGTCCGTTCGACATCGTACCGTTTATCAACGCCACTCCGCGCGACATTTTCGTCACCGCGTTCGACACCGCTCCCCTTGCCGCCGACATGTTGGTTCCCGGCATGATGGCCGACCTCGAGGCCGGCCTCAAAGCCCTCCGCGAGTTCACCACCGGTAAAGTATATCTGTCGGTCAAGGCCGGCTCGGGTATCACCAGCAACGCCGCCGAGGTCTATGAGTTCGAAGGACCCCACCCTGCCGGAAACGTCGGCACGCAGATCGCTGCCATCAAACCGGTCAACAAGGGCGAGACCGTCTGGACACTCGACGCCGTGACCGCCGCAAGAATCGGCAAGTTCATGACAACCGGCGTCCTCGACTATTCGGCAAGAGTCGCCCTCACAGGCGAGGATATCAAGAATCCTCATATCGTTGAGACCACAGTCGGCGCCAGGCTCAGCACGCTCGTCGAGGGGCAGCTCATAACCGACCATGGCACCGTCAGGCTCATCTCGGGTAACGTGCTCACCGGCGTCCGCGTAGATACGAAACTCGGTTTCCTCCGCTATCCCTATCGTCAGATCACAGCCATCGACGAGGGCGATAACGCCGACGAGTTCATGGGCTGGGCTTCGCTCAACCCGTCGAAGTATAGCGTCAAGCGTTCTTTCCCGGCGTTCCTGCGCGGACTCTCGAAGCCCTTCCACTTCGACGCCCGAATCAAGGGGGGCCACCGCGCCATGATCATGAGCGGAGAGTATGACAAGGTATTCCCCATGGACATCTATCCGGAGTATCTGCTCAAGGCTATCATGGCCAAGGACATAGAACGGATGGAGCAACTCGGTATCTACGAGGTTGCTCCCGAGGATTTCGCGCTCCCCGAGTTTGTCGACACCTCCAAGATCGAGTTGCAGAAACTCGTGCGCGACGGCCTCGACTACCTGCGCAAGGAGACCCTCTGACCCCGCGCGGCCAACTTAACAACATGACTTCAACTCATCATAGACAAACGTTGTGAAAGGTTTAAAAAGAAAAATCGACCAGATCAAGCCGAATTTCGAGAAGGGTGGCAAGTTCCAGAAACTGCACTCCGTGTTCGACGGCTTCTACACGTTCCTTTTCACGCCCAACGAGACCTCGCGTACGGGCGTCCACATCCACGACAGCAACGACTCCAAACGAACCATGATCATGGTGGTCATAGCGCTGCTACCCTGCTGTCTCTTCGGCATGTGGAACATCGGGCTTCAGCATTTCATGGCCGTCGGCGATCCCTCAAGAGAGTTTTTTAAACTCTTCTTCTACGGTTTCTTCGCCGTTCTGCCCCAGATACTGACGGCCTACATAGTCGGACTCGGCATCGAGTTCATCGTCGCCCAGATGCGCGGCCATGAGATTCAGGAGGGCTTCCTCGTATCGGGTATCCTTATCCCGATGATATGCCCGGTTGATACCCCATGCTGGATGCTCGCCATCGCAGTGGCGTTCGCCGTGATATTCGCCAAGGAGGTGTTCGGCGGTACAGGCTACAACTTCCTTAATGTCGCGCTCGTGACACGCGCCTTCCTCTTCTTCAGCTATCCCTCGAAGATGAGCGGTGACGGTGTGTTCGTCAAGCTTGGCGGCCAGCAGACCGTCGACTCCTTCTCCGGAGCCACACCGCTCGGACAGATCGCCTCATCGACCGACGGCGCCGTGCAGCTTACCAACGTACTCGGCGACCCGCTCTCCTTTAACGACATTTTCCTCGGCCTATACCCCGGATCCTGGGGCGAGACATCCACGCTCTGCATCTGCATCGGAGCCGCAATCCTGCTGCTCACAGGCATCGCCAACTGGCGAATCATCTTCTCTGCACTGCTTGGCGGCTTCTTCATGGCCCTCGTTGCCCACAACTGGGCTACTCCCCTCTACCCCGCGTCGTTCATTCCGCCGGTTGAGCAGATTTGCCTCGGAGGCTTCCTCTTCGCCATCGTGTTCATGGCCACCGACCCTGTGACAGCCTGCCGCACGAATACCGGTAAATATATCTACGGTGCCCTGATCGGCATTATCGCGATACTGATCCGCGTCTACAACACGGGCTACCCCGAGGGTGCCATGCTCTCCGTGCTGCTGATGAACTGCTTCGCACCGCTGATCGACTACTGCGTGGTCAACCTCAACATACGCCGCCGCATGCGCCGCGTCACAGTCAGAAACTCTTAACACCACAACCCAAATGAATCGTCAGAGTAATACTTATACAATCATCTACGCCATCATACTTGTGGTTGTGGTCGGCGTAATGCTCTCGGTCGTGTATCAGGCGCTGCGCCCGCAGCAGATCGAGAATATCGAGAATGACACCAAGCGCCAGATTCTGGCCGCCGCTCTTATATCTCCCGCCCAGGGCGAGAGTGTCAGCGACCTCTATTCCAAGCATATCACCGAGTCTTATATAGTCAATACCAAGGGTGAGAAGACTGCACCAGACGTCAACCCGTTCGACGTAAACGTCTCGCTCGAGGTCAAGAAGCCCGAGGCCGAACGTCTGCTGCCTGTCTTTGTATGCTCGACCGACGCAGGCACCAAATACATCGTGCCGGTCTATGGCGCAGGTCTCTGGGGCCCGATATGGGGCTACATTGCGATGGACGCCAACGGCGACAGCATCTACGGCGCATACTTCGCACACCAGGGCGAGACCCCGGGTCTTGGAGCCGAGATCGAGAAACCGGCCTTCAGCGACCAGTTCAAGGGCAAGGACATCTTCAGCAACTCCGGTGAGTTCCAGTCGGTCAAGGTCGTGAAGAACGGTCAGGAACCGGCCGAGGGCGCCTATGTACACGCCATCAGCGGCGGCACAATCACCAGCCAGGGCGTACAGAAGATGCTCATGAACTCTCTGCAGCCTTACACAGAGTTCTTCAAGAGACTCGCGTCAGGCGACGCCAAGTGACAATCATTAACGAATACAGGATTCTATAACAAGATATAGAAATGAATTTCAAGAAGACATTTCTGCCGCTGATCAACCCGCTGTCCAAGGACAACCCGGTTATCGTGCAGGTGCTTGGCATCTGCTCGGCTCTCGCTGTGACGGCCAAGATGGAGCCGGCTCTCGTCATGACTATCTCCGTGACCGCCGTCCTCGCGCTTGCCAACGTGATCATCTCGCTGCTTCGCAACACTATCCCCTCATCTATCCGAATCATCGTCCAGCTCGTCGTCGTCGCCGCGCTCGTCGTCGTGGTCGACCAGGTCCTCAAGGCCTGGAACTATGAGGTGTCAAAGGCACTCTCGGTGTTCATCGGACTTATTATCACCAACTGTATCATCATGGGACGCCTCGAGGCGTTCGCACTCAACAACCGCCCCTGGCCCGCTTTCCTCGACGGAATCGGTAACGGCCTCGGATATGGAATAATACTGGTCATCGTCTCTTTCTTCCGCGAACTGTTCGGAAGCGGCACTCTCTTCGGCTGCCAGGTTTTCCCCGACTGGTGGTATGAGGCCGGCTATCAGAACAACGGACTCATGATCCTCCCCCCGATGGCCCTAATAGTCGTAGCATGTATCATCTGGGCTCACCGCTCAATCAATAAAGACCTGCAGGAATAATGGAGAATCTCAATCTTTTCATTCGGTCGATATTTATCGACAACATGATATTCGCCTATTTCTTAGGCATGTGTTCGTTTCTGGCGGTGTCCAAAAACGTCAAGACGGCGTTCGGTCTCGGCATTGCCGTGACTTTCGTGCTGCTTATCGCGCTGCCTGTCTGCTGGTGCATAAACGAGTATATCCTCGTGCCTGGCGCACTGAGCTGGCTGGGCGAGGAATACGCGCAGACCGACCTTTCGTTCCTCGGCCTGATAATGTTTATCGCGGTGATCGCCGCCCTGGTGCAGATCCTCGAGATGGTCATCGAGAAGTACAGTCCCGGGCTCTACAACTCGCTCGGCATCTTCCTGCCGCTTATAGCGGTGAACTGCGCCATACTCGGTGCCGTGCTCTTCATGCAGCAGCGTGAGTTCGACAACGCATGGACCGCGACTGTCTATGGCGTCGGATCCGGTATCGGCTGGCTGCTGGCCATCACCTGTCTGGCAGCTATCCGCGAGCGCCTCAATGTCGAGGCTGTTCCCAAGCCTCTGCGCGGAATCGGAATCACTTTCATCATCACCGGGCTCATGGGTATCGCGTTCATGAGTTTCCTCGGCATCAAACTCTAACCGTCACAACAGAACAAAGATATGTCAATACTTAGCGAAATAATGTGGAACAATGTAGTGGTCGCATCACTCATTTTCCTTGTGATCGTACTCGTGCTGACGGTGATTCTGCTGCTGGCGAAGTCATGGCTCGTCAACAGCGGCGAGGTCGCCATCTCGATCAACGACGGCTCGAAACTCATCCATGCGCCTGCGGGCAAGTCCCTGCTGGCTACCCTCAATGATAACGGCGTGCATCTTTCGAGCGCCTGCGGCGGCAAGGGCAGTTGCGGCCAGTGCAAGATCCAGGTAGTATCGGGCGGCGGCGACATCCTCCCGACCGAGGCAGTGCATTTCACGCGCAAGCAGATCAAGGACCACTGGCGCCTCGGTTGCCAGATCAAGGTCAAGTCTGACCTTGAGGTCAAGGTCGACGCAGCCGCTCTCGATGTCAAGGAGTATGAGTGCGAGGTTATCTCCAACAAGAACGTCGCAACGTTCATGAAGGAGTTCATCGTTCGACTCCCCGAGGGCGAGCACATGAACTTCATACCGGGCAGTTACTCGCAGATACGCATCCCTAAATATGAGATAGACTACGACAAGGATATCGACAAGGACCTCATCGGCAAGGAGTACCTGCCGGCCTGGGAGAAGTTCGGACTCTTCGGCCTTAAGGCTAAGAATGACGAGGAGACGGTCCGCGCCTACTCGATGGCCAACTATCCCGAGGAGGGCGACCGCTTCATGCTTACAGTCCGAATCGCCACTCCTCCCTTCAAGCCGAAACCGCAGGTCGGTTTCCAGAATGTTCCGCCGGGCATTGCGTCAAGCTACATCTTCTCGCTCAAGCCGGGCGACAAGGTGCTGATGTCAGGTCCCTACGGAGACTTCCATCCGATCGTCGACTCTAAGGCGGAGATGATTTGGGTCGGCGGCGGCGCCGGCATGGCTCCCCTGCGCGCTCAGATCATGTGGATGACTAAGACTCTCAACACCCGCGACCGCGTGATGCACTATTTTTACGGCGCCCGCGCGCTGAATGAGGTGTTCTATCTCGAAGACTTCCTACAGCTTGAGAAGGAGTTCCCCAACTTCAAGTTCCATCTCGCGCTTGACCGCCCCGACCCCGCAGCCGACGCGGCCGGTGTAGCGTACACTCCCGGTTTCGTGCATGACGTCATGTACAAGACATACCTCAAGGACCATGAGGCTCCCGAGGATATCGAGTACTACATGTGCGGCCCCGGCCCGATGAGCAATGCCGTAAACAATATGCTCTACAACCTCGGCGTCGAGCCCTCGAGCATTCATTACGACAACTTCGGCGGGTGATGACTCCGCAGGTCGGCAAAGTGATTATAAACTTAAATCTAACCATACGACAACATCAACATGAAGAGAGACAACGAAATTTTTGAAATCATCGACCGCGAGCACCTTCGCCAGCGTCGCGGCATCGAACTGATAGCAAGCGAGAACTTCGTGAGCGACGAGGTTATGCGCGCCATGGGCTCATGCCTCACCAACAAGTATGCCGAGGGCTATCCCGGCAAGCGCTATTATGGCGGATGCCAGGTTGTCGACGAGGCCGAGAACCTCGCCATCGAGCGCGCCAAGAAGCTCTTCGGCGCTGAGTGGGCCAATGTTCAGCCCCACAGCGGCGCTCAGGCCAATATGGCTGTTTTCATGGCATGCCTGCAGCCCGGCGACAAGTTCATGGGCATGGACCTCAGCCACGGCGGCCACCTCAGCCACGGAAGCCCCGTGAACTTCTCAGGCCTCATGTTCCAGCCGATCAGCTATACTGTTGACAGGGAGACAGGCCGCGTGAACTATGAGGAGATGGAGGAGAAGGCCCGCGCAGAGCGCCCGAAACTCATCATCGCCGGCGCAAGCGCATACAGCCGCGAATGGGATTACGCACGTATCCGCAAGCTCGCCGATGAGATTGGCGCCATTTTCATGGTCGACATGGCTCACCCAGCTGGCCTTATCGCCGCCGGACTGCTTGAGAACCCCGTGAAGCATGCCCATATCGTGACCACCACTACCCACAAGACTCTCCGCGGTCCGCGCGGAGGCCTGATCCTCATGGGCAAGGACTTCGACAATCCATGGGGAAAGACTACTCCCAAGGGCGAGATAAAGAAGATGTCGGCACTGCTCGACTCAGCAGTGTTCCCCGGCGTGCAGGGCGGACCGCTCGAGCATGTCATCGCCGCAAAGGCTGTTGCATTCGGCGAGGCACTCCAGCCTGAGTGGAAGGAATATGCAATGCAGGTCAAGAAGAATGCCGATGCCCTCGCGCAGGCTCTCATCAAGCGCGGATACAAGATTATCTCCGACGGTACCGACAACCACTGCATGCTTGTGGACCTGCGGCCCAAGTTCCCCGACATGAGCGGCAAGAAGGCCGAGCGCGTTCTCGTCGAGGCCGATATAACCGCCAACAAGAATATGGTGCCTTATGACAGCCGCAGTCCGTTCCTGACCAGCGGTCTGAGATTCGGCACGGCCGCGATCACGACACGTGGCGCCAAGGAGGAACTCATGGAGACAATCGCCGGTCTGATTGACCGCGTGCTCAGCAACGCCGACGACGAGGCGACCATCAATGCCGTCAGACAGGAAGTCAACGACATGATGAATGAATATCCGATGTTCGCCTGGTAAACAGATATGAATTGACCCGGCCGAACAGGCCGGGTCAATTGCTTTTTAACCCCTCTGCCATGATAGTGGCACGGGCACACACGCAGTATATATCACAAATATAAAAAATGGAAAACAAAAAGTGGCCATCTAAGATTTTTGTTACAGGTATCGATACCGACGCTGGCAAGAGTTATGCCACAGGCTGGCTCGCCAATCTCATCAACCGCGAGGGTGGCAACGCCATGACCATGAAGTTCGTGCAGACGGGCAATAAAGACTTCAGCGAGGACATCGAGGTGCACCGCAAGATTATGGGAATTGGGCCGGTGGCCGTCGACCTGATTCACCTCACAGCCCCTGAGATATTCTCTTACCCGTGCAGTCCGGAACTTGCCGCCCGCCTTGACGGCCGCGAGATTGACTTCCGGCTCATCACTGACGCCGCCGACCAGCTCAACCGCGAATATGACACCGTCATTATCGAGGGCGCGGGAGGTCTTATGGTGCCTCTCAAGGGTGACTATCTCACCCTCGACTATATCCGCGATCACAGACTCCCCGTGGTCCTTGTCACCAACGGGAAACTCGGATCAATCAACCATACGCTGCTGTCGCTCTATGCGATTAAGCACGCCGGTCTAACCCTGCAGGCGGTCATTTACAACTCATATTTTGACAAAGATAAAATAATTGCGCAAGATACGCGTAATTATATTAAACACTGGCTTGACACATACTTCGACGGAACGGAATTCCTGGAGATGGGGCCAATCAGGTTTTAAGTAGCCCCTGTCTTGACAAAAATGTTATCGCAGGGGGCTTAGTCATATATGTTTATGAACGGAAACACACTCAAGAAATCAAAAGAAAGCATAATCCCGGCTTTTGAGCCATTATCAACCGGCGCCGCTGACGACGGCCCAACCCCCGCATTGCCTAAAGTCTGGAAGACATCGATCACCAAGACCGAGCTTGCAGTCCTTCCTGCCGAAAACTATGTCGGCAAGATTACTGTCATAGATAAAGCCGAGGATGCCGACGCTGCCGCTGCCGTGCTTGCGGCTGCCGACATGATTGGTTTCGACACAGAGACCAAACCCTCGTTCCGCCGTGGCGAGCGCCATACGGTTGCCCTGCTGCAGCTTTCCACACTGTCGGAATGTTTCCTGTTCCGTCTTAACCGCATCGGCCTCCCTGACTCCGTATGCGCATTACTTGAGGATGAGAACAAACTGAAGATCGGCGTCTCAATTCATGACGATTTCCTGAACCTGCACAAGAAATTCCACCTCGAGCCAAAGGGTTTCATCGACCTGCAGACTTATGTCAAGGAGTTCAATATCGCCGACAACAGTCTCTCCCGCATATATGGCATACTGTTCGACAAACGCATCTCAAAGGGCCAGAGACTATCTAACTGGGAGGCACCCGTGCTGACTCAGCACCAGCAGGAGTATGCCGCCCTCGACGCTCTCGCATGCCTCACGATATACAATCACCTGCGCTCGACAGGTTTTGACTATACCAAATCCAAATATTACAGAGAATTCGATGACCCCACAGCCACGCAAGCGCAATAAGTTGCGCAAATCAGTCTGGATGCCATGTCTGCTGCTCATATATCTGGCCGGCATGACAACCTGGTTCGCCCCTCAGCTGATCGCCAATGGCGAGACCGCCCGTCTTGTCACTGTCTTCATTTCCGAAATTGTCATCATCCTGCTCCTTCGCATGTTCCTCGTCAAGCGCGAGCGCCAGCAGGACGACCGATAGCCGCTATCGATACATTCCGTGACTTACATAGGCATTATACGTGCCGCACACATATAATAATATTAAAGGGCATGGCCTCGCGGTCACGCCCTTAATAAGTTTCTACAGGTAAAAAATCTTAAGGTAAAAAAGATTGTTTCTTAGGTCAATGCAAAGATATTACAATTTATAATTATAGCCAAATTATTAGCCGTTAAAATCGCCAAACATGTTGCAGAACATGTTTTAGACCCTCTTCTGACCCCGATTATTACCTGTTTCTCCCATTTCCCCAATCTTTTCCCTAACTCCGACTTTTATCGCCCCCCTCATACTCGTGCAGTGTGAGTTCGTGTCCGTCCCAGCGCGCATAGGAGCATCTGGCTATCCATTCACCCAATATCACCATTGAGGCGCTTTCCGTCAGTCTCACGCGCTCGAACAGATGCAGATGACCATATATGAAGTACTCCACATCCGGATACTCCTTGAGATACTCCCTGCTGAAGGTCAGGATATTCTTCATCATCCTCGTGGCGTCTTCGACCGACGGACCCTCGACCTTGCGCGAGTGTCGGCTCCAGTTATAGGCGAACGGGACCGTCCAGCGTGGATGTATGCCAGAGAACAGACGCTGGCACACCTTGCTGCGGAACAGCTTGCGGAGCAGCCTGAACGACGGCTTAAGCTTCCCTATGCCGTCGCCATGTGTCATCAGGAACTTGTGTCCGTCTATGTCCTCGACCGAATAGCCGTCTATCACCTCGATGCCGAGTTCCGATGGCAGGTAGTCGAATATCCATATGTCATGGTTGCCGATATACCACACAATCCGTATGCCCCGGTCTGAGAGCTCGGCGAGTTTGCCGAAGAACCTTACAAATCCGCGTGGAACGACATACCGGTACTCATACCAGTAGTCCAGTATGTCGCCGAGCAGAAAAATAGCGTCGGCCTCCTCTTTGATTGAATCGAGGAAGTCGACTACTCTTTTCTCCGCCTGACGCGAGTCGGTGAAATATGGAGCGCCTAAGTGCAGGTCACTCAGAAAGTATGCTACCACTGCGCAATATGTTTATGTTGCATACCTCAGAGGAAGCCGAGTTCAAGTTTTGCTTCCTCCGACATCATGTCCTGATTCCATACAGGCTCGAACACAAGCCTCAGGTCGACTTTCTCCGGACCCTTGATGCTCACAAGTTTCTGCCTCACATCCTCGAGTATGAAGTCTGCAGCCGGACACGACGGAGCGGTCAGCGTCATGTCTACATGAAGCGTCTTGTCGTCGGTCGTGTAGTCTATCTTGTAGATCAGGCCCAGATCGTAGACGTTTACTGGAATCTCCGGGTCATAGACCGTGCGGAGCATCTCTATCGCCTTGTCAACGATGCGAAGTTCCTCTTCACTCTGGGGGGTCTCTTTCTCTTCCATAGTGTGATTCTTTTCTTTAATACTTCAGAACAGCACGGCGAAGTCCACAATCCAGCCCTCAAGCTTAGCGCTGAAGTTATCGAGCTTCCTGGTCTTCATGTCATATGTCACATCCCACAGATAACCGCCGGAGATCTGAAAACGCTTCCAGAGTTCCACACCGGCTCCCACCTGTAGTCCTACCGACACGCCGGCGCGATCCACTGCGTTGCACTTGGTGTTTCCCACATTGAAGTTGAACACCGGACCGCCGAAGGCAAATGGCGCCAGATAATTCTCAAAGCCATCCATGCGCGTCCATTTGAACCGAAGGTCTACGGGCACCTGTATCACATGCATGCGCAGGTCCGTGCGCCCGATGCCGTCTGATGACCAGACTTCCTGCTCGTTAAACGAAACACGCCCACCACGGTTGGCGTACTTGAGGCCGAAATCAACTCCGAAACCTATGCCGGGTATCATCACCTCGCACTGTATGCCGGCACTGAAACCGGGAAGCATTGTCGACTTTACCAGATTCTGCCTCCAGTGATAGAACGGGAAGTTGGCCCCTACCGTCGGGCCCCAACGGAATTTGGCCGAGGCTCCGAAAGCCACGGCCAAAAACATTATCGCTATCAGTATTTTTTTCATATGTTATATTCCATTTCTGATTCACGACACTGCGCGTCGCGCTGTCGCATCAGAACATCCAGGCGGCGGTGATTGTCCAGTAATTGTTCTTTACCTTGATATCGTGTCCGGCATTTGCATCATCTACGACGATATTCGCAAGTTTGTTTATGCCGAATGTATAGCCGGCTCCGATCTGCAGGTGTCGTATCAACTCGATGCCGAGTCCGAGGTCCCAGCCCCACTGCGTCTTCTTGGTGTCGCCGTAACTGTCTTTGCCACTCAGTTTGAAGGCTACGCTCGGTCCGGTGTAGACATAGGGCTTGATGATCGAGGCTACTGCCGGGATACCGATCTTGTATTTAAGATGAAGCGGAATCTCGAAGAAGTTGCCCCCTACGGTGTAACTGCCCGAAGGATCTGTCACTTTGCTCTCCATGCGGGCGTACATCAGTGAGATGTCGGCGCCAAGGCCCAGCATCGGCGCGATATACTCGGCGGTGATACCGCCTGTGAAGCCGCATCGCTCGTCTGAATTGATGAGATTGCCCGAGAAATCAAGCTTGTTGACGGTCATGCCGACCTTCGGCCCGAAACCGAATTTTGCCTGTGCCGAAAAACTTGTGCAGAGTGCAACGAGGAGGAGAACGATGGAAAATTTAGTCTTGTTCATAGTCATTCGTCTTTGTTTCTGTCGCAAAATTAGTAAAATTTATCGAAAAATCCTTATCTTTGCAATAATGTATGCCGAAATAATTCTTCCACTCCCCGTCTATGGCACGTTTACCTACTCAGTGCCACCTGAGTTCGAGCCGGATATCCAGCCCGGATCGAGGGTGCTTGTGCAGTTCGGCAGGAAGAAGTTCTATACCGGAGTAGTCGAGCACACACACGGCAACGCACCGGATTATGAAGTGAAGCCGATTCTGATGCCGCTCGACCCCAAGCCGGTGGTCAGATACCCGCAGATGCGCCTCTGGCAGTGGATGGCGGAGTATTATCTCTGCACGCCGGGCGAGGTGTTCCGTGCTGCCGTGCCTACCGGACTCAAGCCCGAGAGTGAGACTTTCGTCACGCTCAACGAGGATTTCGAGGCTCCAGACGGCGTGAGGCTCAACGAACGCCAGGCCATGGCGGTCATGCTGCTCGAGGAGCGCAAGAAAATGCGCATATCGGAGATTGAGGATGAGCTCAAGACCCGCAACACCGCGAAGGTTATCAGCTCGCTTCTCGACCTTGGCATAGTGCTGGTCGACGAGAAGGTCGTGGAGAAGTACCGCGCCCGCCGCGAGACATTCGTCTCGCTTGCCGCCGAGCGTGGCGACCATGCGCGGCTGCATGAGTTCTTCGACATGACACGCCGCTCGCAACAGCAGGAGAAGGCCATTATCGGCTATCTCGACCTTTCCGGCTGGATGCATCCCAACGCTGCGCTGCGCGACGTGACCCGCGCCGCCCTCCTGAAGACTTCAGGCGTATCTCCGGCTGTCCTCAAGGCTCTTGTAGACAAGGGCATTCTGCGTCAGGAGAAACGTATCATAAACCGCTTCAACATCTCGAGAGATTCCCTCATCTCTCCGGCCCCGCTATCACCGGCGCAGTCTGGCGCGCTTACCTCCATCAAGGAGGGTTTCCGCGACCGACAGACCATGCTGCTGCATGGCGTCACCGGCAGCGGAAAGACCGAGATCTATACCCATCTTATCGCCGCCGCACTTCACGACGGCAACCAGGTGCTCTATCTCGTGCCTGAGATTTCTCTCACCACCCAGCTTACCGACCGCCTCCGCGCCGTGCTCGGCGACCGCCTGCTCGTCTATCACTCGCGGTTCAGCGACAACGAGCGTGTCGACATCTGGAAGCGCATGCTCGACTCCAACGAGCCGCTGGTCGTGCTTGGCGCACGCTCTGCCGTCTTCCTGCCGTTTGCCAGACTGGGGCTTGTGATTGTCGACGAGGAGCATGAGGGAAGTTTCAAGCAATATGACCCGGCACCGCGCTACAATGCCCGCGACACGGCGATGATGCTGGCCTCGATGCATGGAGCGAAGGTTCTGCTCGGTTCGGCGACTCCCTCGGTCGAGACCTATTACAAGGCTCTCAACGGCAAGTATGGCCTCGTGTCGCTCTCCGAGCGTTATGACGGCTCGGTCCTTCCTGACGTCGAGATTGTCGACATGCGCGACCAGCGGAAGAAGAAACTCAACAACGGCATCCTGTCGCAGCCTCTCTCGGCGAGACTCCGCCAGGCCATGGCGGCGCACAAGCAGGCAATCATCTTCCAGAACCGCCGCGGGTTTGCCCCGGTGGTGGTCTGCCGCCAGTGCGGCTGGACCCCGAAGTGCCAGAACTGCGATGTCTCGCTCGTATATCATAAGTATGCCAATCTGCTCAAGTGCCATTACTGCGGCTTCACATGCGGCCTTCCCTCGCTCTGCCCGGCTTGCGGCCAGGCTACCATCGACATATTCGGCTATGGCACGGAGCGCATAGCCGAGGAGATACACCAGGCATTTCCCGACAGCCGCGTGGCCCGCATGGACCTCGACACCACACGCAACAAGGATGCATACCATACCATCATCGAGGAGTTCGCACGTCATGACACTGACATTCTCGTTGGCACACAGATGGTCACAAAGGGACTCGATTTCGGCGACGTGCAGGTGGCCGGCGTCATCAACGCGGATACCCTGCTCAATTTCCCGGACTTCCGCAGCAATGAGCGCGCATTCAATATGCTTGAGCAGGTGGCCGGCCGTGCCGGGCGCCGCCGTGACAAGGGCAATGTGCTGATACAGACCACCGACCCCAAGAACCCGGTCCTCGGCTTTGTAAAGGCTCACGATTTCGAGGGGTTCTACCGCTCGGAGATCGTGGAGCGCGAGAAGTATGCCTACCCGCCGTTCACCAAGGTCATCAACGTCTACCTGCGCAACAAGGACCAGACAGCGGTCGACCGCGCCGCCGTGCTCTACGCCACTAAACTGCGCGAGGTGTTCGGCTCAAGGGTCCTCGGCCCCGAGAGGCCTTTCGTCGGCAAGGTCGCCCTATGGTATATCCAGTCGATCATGCTCAAGGTCGAGGCCGGTGCGTCGATGAGAAAGGTCAAGGAGATTCTTCGCAGTATTTACTCACAGGCCGCCGCATGGCCCGACATGCGTGCAACTCAGATATATTATGACGTCGACCCGTCATAATGCCTTTTAGTCAGACCTTATTTATACAACCATATGAACACGGACATTATGAACACTCTGCATGACGATTTCGACAGGGACCACCTGTGGCATCCCTATACTTCGACCCATAACCCGCTGCCTACCTACAAGGTCAGGAGCGCGTCGGGCGCGACCATCACACTTGCCGACGGCCGCAGGCTCATCGACGGCATGTCGTCGTGGTGGTGCGTTATCCACGGTTATAACCACCCTGTGCTCAATGACGCGGCAAAGCGTCAGATCGACCGTATGTCGCATGTGATGTTCGGCGGCCTCACGCATGACCCTGCAATCGAGCTCGGCAAACTGCTGCTGAAAATCCTTCCTCCCTCGATGCGCCATATCTTCTATGCCGACTCCGGCTCTGTGGCGACTGAGGTTGCAATGAAGATGGCCGTACAGGCTCACGACAACCCGCGCAAGACCAATTTCGCCACAATCCGCAACGGCTATCACGGCGACACCTGGAACGCCATGTCGGTCTGCGATCCGGTCACGGGCATGCATGGTGCGTTCGGACCTGCGCTCCCCATTCGCTTTTTCGCGCCTGCGCCGCAGTGTCGCTTTGACGACGAGTGGGACCCTGCTGATTTCGAGCCTATGCGCCGAATTATCCGTGAGAACGCCGACAGCCTCGCCGCCGTCATCCTTGAGCCGATCGTACAGGGCGCGGGCGGCATGAGGTTCTATCATCCGCAGTATCTGCGCGAGCTCCGCAAGGAGTGCGACGCCAATAATGTACTGCTCATCTTCGACGAGATCGCAACCGGTTTCGGCCGTACCGGCAAACTCTTCGCCTGGGAGCACGCCGGCGTCGAGCCTGACATCATGCTTATCGGCAAGGCCATAACCGGAGGCTACATGACCTTCGCGGCTGTCGCCACCAACGAGCGTACGGCCGACATGATATCCAACTCGCAGAGCGGGGTCATGATGCACGGCCCTACTTTCATGGGCAACCCGCTGGCATGTGCCATCGCTGTCGCGTCGGTCAACCTGCTGCTCTCCTCGCCCTGGCAGAAACGTGTCCAGGAGATTGAGTCAATCATGAAGGACCGCCTCGCTCCGGCACGTGATTTCAGCAATGTAGATGATGTCCGCGTGCTGGGAGGTATCGGCGTCGTTCAACTCAAGGAGGATGTAGACCTCGCGTCGTTCCAGCGCCGCTGTGTCGACGAGGGTGTATGGATCCGTCCGTTCGGCAAGAATGCATATATCATGCCTCCATATCTCGCCGTGACCGACGACCAGCTGAGGTATCTCTGCGACGCGTTGCTCCGTCTTGTTAAACCCGCCGACTGATGTACGAGGAAATTCTTAAAAACCTTGAGGCTGATGGGCGTCTGCGCCGGATACCGGAGCATCGCTCCGGCCGGGGCCTTGTAGACCTCAGTTCTAACGACTATATGGGACTGGCTATCCGCGCCCGGGAATGGCGCGGAGAGTTCGCCGCGCGTTTCCCGGATGTGGCAATGACTGCCTCGGCCTCTCGCCTTCTGGCTTCCGACCAGAACGTGTTCAATTCACTGGAGGCTTTTCTCGCCTCGGCATATGGGTGCCCCGCGCTGCTTTTTAACTCGGGCTATCACGCCAATGTGGGCATCGTTCAGGCTCTCAATATTCCGGGCACGCTCTGGGCCACTGACAAGCTTATCCATGCCTCTGCCATTGACGGTCTGCGTCTGGCCGGCGCGGAGTTCAGACGCTGGCGCCATAATGACGTGGCGAGTCTCCGCAGGCTTCTTGAGAAGGAGCATGACTCCCATGAGCGTGTTATCGTGCTCTGCGAGTCTGTCTATAGCATGGATGGTGACATCGCGCCCCTGCGCGAGATAGTCGCGCTGAAGCGGGAGTTCCCGCACATGTTGCTCTATGTGGATGAGGCTCACGCCGTGGGGGCTTTTGGCCCGCATGGACTCGGCATCGCCGAGCAGGAAGGGCTTATCGACTCTGTTGACGTTCTCGTCGGCACTCTTGGCAAGGCTTGCGCCTCTGTCGGGGCCTTTGCCGTCACATCTCCGTTGATGCGCGATTATCTGGTCAACACGGCGCGGAGCCTGATTTTCTCTACGGCCATCGCGCCGGTCAATGCTGCCTGGTCGCTCCTCATGCTTGAGAAACTCGCCGGGATGTCGCGCGAGCGCGAGCACCTGCGGCTTATCTCCGCCCGATTCAGGGAGGGTGTCGAGTCTATTACCGGCATGCCGAACCCGTCGCACTCGGCTATCGTGCCGCTTGTCACCGGCGATGCCGCAAGGGCTGTAGACATGTCCCGCGCACTTGAGGCTCAGGGCATCCTCGCGCTCCCGATCCGACGCCCCACTGTGCCACCGGGCGGCGAGAGAATTCGTTTCTCGCTCAACGCCTCTCTCTCCGTAGGGGATATCGACCATATCCTCTCTGTTGTTTCCTCGCTTTTCCAATCGAAATGAAACTTGACTTTATCAGTACCTCTCCGCATAACACACGGCTTATCCTCATCTTCACGGGATGGAGCACCGGTCCTGAGGTCGCCCGCGACATCCGCATGGATGGCTGGGATGTGGCTGTGGCTCATGATTTTTCCTCTCTTACGCTCGACACTTCGTTTCTCGACCGATATTACACAGTATATCTTTTCGCTTGGTCGCTTGGTGTGTTCGCCGCGTCGCGGCTTCTCCCGACCGAACGAATCACCGCCGCTTTCGCCATCAACGGCACGACCGATCCCGTCGACGATGACCTTGGTATCCCTGTCGATATCTTCAAGGGCACGCTCGAATCTCTCGACAGCCGCAACCTCATGAAGTTTCGGATGCGCATGGCAGGCGGCCGTCGTGAGTTCGCGGCTCTATCGTATATTTTTGATGGGTCTGAGCCAGATGTAACCGGACTGAAGTCTCAGCTCGGGACAGTTCTAAATGAATCGTCAAAACATATGGGTAACACCGACTCTGCTCTCCCCTGGGTGCGGGCGTTTGTCTCGCAAAATGACCTGATTTTCCCGCCCGCAAACATGCTCCGCGCCTGGCAGCGCGACCCGGAGGTGGAGGTCGTTGAGCTCGACTCTCCCCATTATGTCAGCCTCGAGCGCATAATACGGAGCGTTATCTCCGACCCGGCCAAGGTCTCGGCCCGTTTCAACAAGGCCTCTGTCTCTTATGACACACATGCCATCGCACAGTATTCGGCAGCGATTAAACTGGCCGGTATGCTCGCCGACAGGAAACCGCCTGTCGGTGGCCGTATCTTAGAGATTGGCTGCGGCACCGGACTTTTCACACACGAGTATGCACCGCTGCTGCGCCCCGACGAGGCTACTTTCGTCGATATTGCCACCACAGGCCCTTTCGGCATCGCGCCGACTGAGGAGTATGTGGTCATGGACGCCGAACTATGGTTAGCCTCGCAGCAACGTCAGTGGGATGTCATCCTCTCGGCGTCAGCTATCCAGTGGTTTGCCGACATACCCCGTTTTCTGCATGAGTGTCACGAGCATCTCGCCGACGGCGGACTGATCGCAATCTCGACGTTCGTACCGGGCAACATGGAGGAACTGGACTCGCTGCGTCCATCGCCGCTTATCTATCCGAAGGCCGAAAGGCTCCGGGAATGGCTTGAGCGAGACTTCGATGACGTCGAGGTTGTCGAGGATGAGATTCGCGTGGAGTTTCGCTCGGTGCGCGACATGCTGATGCATCTAAAGCACACAGGCGTCGGAGGCTCCGCCCCCGTCACCGGCCTCTCCATCTCCGACATGTCCCACCTCCGCAGCCTAACCTACCGCCCCGTCTATCTCCTGGCCCGCAAACACCCCCTCCTCTGATCACCACCAGTGCAGTGATCTGGCTTCATGCAAAGTCCGATACCTGGGAAGCCCGATACCTGTGCGGAGGTCTGAAAGACCTCGACCATGAGTAGCCGGGTACACGAACCGGGAAAATGCCGCAGCTTGCTGCGAAAGCATTTTCCCGGTTAGTGTACCCGGAAGAC
>WGUO01000014.1 GCA_014867205.1 Muribaculaceae bacterium
TATCGCTCATCCACTCAAGGGCAAAGGTATGCATTTATGTCAACATATGCAAATTAATTTTACAATTTTCTTAAAATTTTTATAATTTTGTAGAAAGATTCTATAAGTGCGCCGCAGGGGATGAGTAGATGAGTAAAACCTATAGTTGACACGTTGCGGCGACACCTATAGAATCTTGTTTGTGTAAGGAATGGATGCTGTTATGTGAACAGTATCCTGTCCGTGGTTAGAGTTCCTGTCAAAGTGAGACGTAGCCAATATAGGCACAGTCGGCGGCTACGAGTCGGATCTGGTAGTCTCCCTCGTGCGAGAAGATGTAGGTTATGAACTCTGACTCGGTGAGGAATGTGGCCACCGGGGTCTCATCCATGTCATAGACCTCATACGACATGAACTGCGGCGTCGCACCGTTGCAGAACTGAACGCCCGCGTTCCGGTCAATCAGGCACTCGATGTGGCGACCGGGTTGTCTACGACCATGATCACCTTTTTCATATGGAACTTGGGGCTGCGGATCTGAACTGACCTGCGTCAATGCAACCGCATAAGTCTGGTTGCTGACCTCAGCGTTTACGCATACAGAGGCCATACACGCCACGATGAGAAGCAATAACAGTCTCTTCATATCTGTAAGATTAAATGTTCATGCGGCAAAACTAATCAAAAATGACGGCATGACCTCGTTTTTGAGTACGCATTTTGTACGCATTTCACATCCCCATTGATTACCAATATATTAATAATGACTAAAACAAGTTCCCAGGAGCATATTTCAGTATATCTGTTCAAGAACCCACCCTCAGCACGCATGCCAGATAAGAAGAATATTATCTATTTCTGATACTTTGATTTGTGGGTTAGAAGTAAAAGGATTATTTTTGCAAGACAGACACACATGACCTATGAGACATCTGAAAACTTTACTATATGCCCTCTGCATATACATGCTTGCAGGCTGCGTCAACCCTCACGTTGCAACACTTGACCGCATAGACAGACTTTCTGAAAAAGACCCTGAGTCGGCGTCTGCGGCTCTTGACAGCATATCCTCCTCGCAACTTTCGGCAGAAGAGCGCCATTACTTCAATCTTCTCAGAATTAAGGTCGATGACAAGAACTATGTGACTCACACCTCCGACAGTCTCATAAATTCAGTGATTGAGCATTACAGATGGCATGGCGATAGCGGTAAATATGCCGAGTCTCTCTATTATGGTGGCCGGGTATATAGCGATATGGGAGATTATAAGACAGCCATTAGATATTTTGAGGATGCTCTTGAGAAACTGCCGGAGGACACCCCTCACATTCAGCTGCGGGCCAATGCGTTAAGCCAAACGGGAAGGCTGCTTAATAAGTTGGGGTTAAACGAAGAGGCTATCCCCTATATAGAGCAGGTCATTGGAATAGAGACCAAATTCAATGATTCCCTCAACCTGATGTACGATTCGGAATTATTAGGTCATATTACCGCAGACAGCAGGCAGTATATAAAATCCGACAGCGCTTACCGAAAGGCCCTGCAAATCGCCATAGAGCTTAATAATGGATACGAGCTCCGCGAGAGAATGCACTTAGCCGCCTTAAAGCAATATGAGGGGAAGATTGACTCAGCAGTGATGCTGATTCGGAGCGTTCCTGAAAAGGTCGATGAATCAGACAGACCCCTGGCTCTGGGATATGCGGCAGGAATATATTTCCATGCCGGAATCGCTGATACAGCAGCAATGTATGCACAACAGCTTACAAAGTATGAGAATATACCTAATGTCCCAAATATAGATAACGCATATTATTATCTGGCCAACCCAAGGTTGCGCGATTATGTTCCTGCTGACTCCATTCCAACATATATCGACAAGTACCAGATCGCAACGGAGAAGTATATGGAGACCAACGGCGACAGGGCCGCTCTTCTCCAGAATTCCCTCTATAACTATCAGAGGCATGACCGCGACAAGGCCAAGGCGCTCGTCTCTCGTAACCGGTGGATTGCTGCCGGAGTCACTTTCGGAGTCGCCTTGATGATTTTAACGATACTCTATCTCATCCTTATCCTCCGAAATAAGAAAAACATGGTCAATCTGTTGGTCGCCCGAGATAATATCCGGATACTTAGCGAGTCTCTTACAAAACAATCTGATGAGATGGCCGAGATGACGCGCGAGCACGCCGACGAGGTAGTCAAGATGGCCCGCAACCATGAAGAGGAGATGGCCGAGAAGGCGCGTATGCATGACGCGGAAGTAGCAAAGGTGACGCGCGAGCGTGACGAGGCGGTAGCAAGGATGACCCGCGAGCATGACGAGGCGGTAGCAATGATGACGCGCGAGCATGACAAGGAGATGGCAGCCGCTCTTTCACCCGATATCTCCGCCCTGAACAAGCAGAAACTCAACATACATGATCTAAGGGAATCTATTCTCAACAAATGTAAGGATATAATCGGAGACACCTCCGTGCCGGTTTCAATCCCTGCTGAAATTCTTAATTCAGAGGTCTATTCCGCTTTCCGTAAATCCATCCGGGATAAAAAGCCGGTACCTCCTGACAGCCCAATGTGGATGGAACTTGAAGAAGTCATCAACAACACTTCTCCAAAATTCCTGCCTACCATCAGGCTTCTCGCGGGCAAGCCCCTCAAGCCGGAGAAACTCTACACACTTCTATTGTTGAAATGCGGGTTCCAGCCCGGACAGATAGAGATACTGATCTCACTAAGCGGAAGCGGAGTAACCTCACGCCGAGCCCGGCTGGCAAAGAGTCTGTTCGGAGTAAAGCTCGAGCCTGCCGTTTTCGACCGTCTAATCCGGATGCTATAGGAGGCAGGGGCTGCCCGTTGCTTCCCCTCGGTCGCAAAACGGAACATGGGACGACGCAAGCAAAGACAACACAGACAGGGGGAGCGAAAATTTCGCTCCCCCTGTCGCATGTCATAAGGGTTTAAAGTTTAGGGTTTATACTTGAGATAAAAGCCTAAGGCCTAAAATCTAACACCTAAAACCTACCTAAGGCCTAAAATCTAACGCCTAAAGCCTAAAATCTAACACCTAAAACCTAACACCTCACAGTCTGTTCGGCGAATTCCACTTCTTGGTGGCGGTGCAGTTGGCCTTGACCTGGCGGCCTCCGATCGTGAAGACGAACTCGCCCTCCTCGATGACCCACTTGCCGTCGTAGCCGACAAAGGCAAGGTCGGAGGCCGGTATCTTGAATGACACCCGCTTGGTCTCGCCCGGCTTCAGGCTCACCTTATCAAAACCGCGTACCCGCAGCACATCGGGCGTGATCGACGCCACAAGGTCGGAACTGTAGAATATCACCGGCTCCATGCCCTCGACATTTCCAGTGTTCTTCACATTGACACTGACGGTAATCTCGTCGCCGGGTGCGAACTCCGGTTTGTCGACGGTGATGTCGGAATACTCGAATGTAGTATAGCTCAGGCCAAAGCCGAAGGGCCACTGCACATCGATGTCGGCGGCGTAATTATATGCGCCCGCCATTGTCTCGACAGACTCGCAGGGCTTGTGGTCATAGAAGGCTATGGCGTTCACCCACTTCGGGTAGGTGATGGGGAGCTTTGCGCTGAAGTTGCGCTTGCCCGAGAGGAGGAGCGCCAGGGCGTCGCCGCCATAGTTGCCGGGGAGCATCACGTCGACCACAGCCGAGACGAGAGGCTCGATCTCGCGCACGATGCGCGGACGGCCCGAGTTGAGCACCAGCACGACAGGCTTGCCGGTGGCCGCAAGTGCCTTGACAAGATTCCGCTGGTTCTCCGACAGGGTTATGTCGTTTGTGTTGCCGGGAGTCTCGCAATAGGAGTTCTCGCCCACGCAGGCCACGATCACGTCGACATCGGCGGCAGCCTTGACGGCCTCCTCGATGCGGACATTCGTCTCCTGCTCCCACTTGCCGTAGTCGGGCACATAGTCGATACCCTGCGAGAGTTTCACGTTGTCCGCGCCATACTCATTGCAGAGCGCCTCGTAGATGGTATTGTAACGCTCATGGAAATAGGGGTCGTCGATACCCTGCCATGTGTATGACCAGCCGCCGTTGAGGGCGCGCATCGAGTTGGCGTTGGGGCCGGTGACGAGAATCCTCTTCCCCTTGGCGAGCGGCAGGATGTTGTTGTCGTTCTTGAGCAGCACCTCGCTCTGCACGGCGAGCTCGAGGGCCTTGTCGGCAAACTCGCGGCCGCCGTAGAGGGGATAGTCCTTGGGATTGGTGTCGGGCGTGTCGAAAAGGCCGAGGCGGTACTTGAGCCTCAGCACGCGGGCACAGGCGTCGTCGATACGCGACATGGGCACCTTGCCCTCCTGCACGAGTTCCTTGAGGAGAGTGCAGAACTCCATGTCATACGGAGTCATCGACATGTCGATGCCGGCGTTGATGGCCAGCATGATCGCCTCCTTATAGTCGCGGGCGATGTGGTCGCGTTTCCAGAGGTTGTGGATGTCGGCCCAGTCGGTCACGATCATGCCGTCCCAGTTGAGGTCCTCCTTGAGCCAGCCGGTCAGCATCTCGCGGTTGGCATGGAACGGAAGGCCGTTGTTGATGCCTGAGTTGACCATCACCGAGAGGGCACCGGCGCGTATGGCCTCGAGATAGGGCTGGAAATACTTCTCGCGCAGGTCCACGGGGTTGATCGAGCTCGGGGTGCGGTCCTTGCCGCTAACGGGATTGCCGTAGGCCATGTAGTGCTTGAGGCAGGCGGCGGCGTTCCTGACGCCGAGCCGGTTGGGGTCATTGCCCTGATATCCGCGCACCATCTCGACGGCCATCGCACCGTTGATGAACGGGTCCTCACCGAAACTCTCCCAGATGCGGCTCCAGGCCGGATTGCGGCCAAGGTCCATCACAGGGTTATAGATCCAGGGGATATCGCACGCGCGTGCCTCGTAGGCCGTGATCTCGGCTGCCTCGCGCACCAGGTCACGGTTGAACGAGGCCGCCATGTTGATCTCCTGCGGGAAGAGCGTGCCTCCGGCCGAGTAAGTCGACCCGTGGTTCTGGTCGACACCGTAGATGTCGGGGATGCCGAGATACTTCATTGACTCCTTCTGGATGCCGCTGATGATCTCATACCACTTCTTGGGGGTCTGCGCGCGTCCCTGCGGAACGTTCAGCACCGAGCCGACACGATATTTCTCGATGGCAGTGCGGAGATTCTCCGGGTTCAGGCGCGCCGGCTTGCTGTTGTCGCCGTCGAGCACCACATCGATTGTCACCTCGCACATCTGGCCGATCTTGTCGTCGAGCGACATCTTCGACATCATGGCGGCCACCTTGGCCTCGATCGCCGGGTCGGCGGGAATCGCCGGTGTCGGGGTGGCAGCCATGGCTGCCGGAGAGAGCATTGCCGACGCCACAGGAAGCGCCGCTGAGAATAATATTTTTTTCATGACTATAATAAAGGTTAATTCATGTCGGGACTATGGCGGAAAGTCATGTCAGTCTCGCTGAGTGACTATCCATTTACAAAATTACTCAAAATAGCGGCAGAATAAGCGCCGGTGAACAGTGCCGGTAAGTTACGATTCAGATAAAAGCAAGATTATCCCGTTAATATGCAATAACTTTGCGACATACTGCAAAAATCATGTTGGTAAGATTTTGGTAAGAAAGTGTAAGACGCAATTCGCACTCCTTTCGCACAGGCCGGCTGTGCGAAAGGAGTGCGAATCAAGTGCGAGAGGAGTGCGAAAGGAGTGCGAATGGCTTTCCGGGCATCAGGGAAAGAGCCGGAGAATGCCGAAAGTCATCTGGCGACCTTTCGTCCGTTTACTATATAGATGCCTGAGGGGAAAGCGGAGAGCGACGGGTCGGAGGCCACACCCACCTGCATCCCCTTCAGATTGTATACGGGGAATGTCGACTGAATGGATTCATAAAGACCGTCGATGCCGGTCCATATGCCGCCGCTGAAATTCTTCCAGCCGTTGGCGGCGGCATATGCCTGGTCGCGGCCGGGGTTAACAAACAGAGTCGCGTTGAACTGAAGGGGTGCGAAATCAGTGCCCCGGAGAACAGGAGGATTATAGTATCCGCAGTATATATAATTCATGGGATACTTGTTGTTGTAGAACGCCTGGCTCCCTATGTCCAGCGTCTCGTCGGGATCAGACTGGTCAAGGGGATATATGGCGACAGTGTGTATATTACAGTTATAGAACGCGCCATCGCCGACAGATTTCACGGTGCCCGGGATACGCAGCTCGCTGATTTCCTCGCCCGCAAGATTATAGCAGCCACGGAATGCACACTCTCCTATCGACACGAGTCCGTCACGAATCACGCCGCTTGGATCAAGGCGCACACACCCGTCGAAGGCATTGTCTCCAATCTCGGTCACTGAGGCGGGGAGTGCCACCGTATTAAGATTTGTACAGCCTGCGAACTCAGAGGAGGGCAGGGCAGTCAGGCCCGTAAGGTCCAGAAGGTTGACCTTGCTGATTGAGGTGCAGTCCTTGAAAACGCCCTCGCCGAGTCTGACTTCATACTCCTTGCCGTCAACCGAGATCGTTCCTGAAATATGAATAGACTCCGCAAGATTGTCAGAATGGCCTGTCACAGTCGCGATATTGGGATTTTCAGACAGTGTGTAGACAAGGCCGTCCGAGGTATCCGAATAAGTGGCCTGGCCCCTCAACATGGCCGTCGGGCAAAGAACCATGACTGATAAAAGTAGAATGTGTCTCATAGCATAAAGTTTTTTGTCGCTGCTCACGCATGAGGCAAAAGCAGGCTCCGGATAATTTTAAATGACAAGTTTATAGACGAGGGCACGCCGCTTGCCACAGGCACCCCGTATCCTTTAAACAAACATGGCGCGTCTTGTCCCGGCCGCGGCAGTGTTAATAAAAGTTATTTCAATATCAACTACTGCCTCACAGCGGTTTATGTTCCCAATACACTCAAACACAGGTGCTATGGGAGCCATATTGATTTGCAGAATGGATTATTTTTACTAACTTTGCACAAAATTAACGGATGTGTGCAGACTGACCAATATTGAACAGGTTCTGCGCCGCCACCATAACCCACTATAAATATGTATATTAACGCCACCGGATACTATATACCCGCCGAGAGGGTCGACAACGCCCACTTTCTGCCTATCAACGGACTCACCGACGAATGGATAGTGAAACGCACCGGCATCCACACCCGCTCGCGCGCCGGCGAGGGCGAGGGCCAGAACAGCATGGCCATGGAGGCCATAAGGAACGCCCTGCCGTCGCTCCCCTATGACATAAAGGATGTCGACCTGATAGTCGCCGCCGCCTATTCGGCATATGACACGGTGGCCACCGTGGCCCACGAGGCTCAGCGTGAGTTCGACATCGACGGCGCCAAGGCTGTCTATGCCTCGTCGGCCTGCTCGTCGTTTGTCAACGGCCTTGAGATAATCGAGGGATATTTCGCGATGGGCAAGGCAAAGAAGGCCCTGCTCATATGCTCGGAGCACAATACATATTACGCCAACGAGAAGGATGAGAAGTGCGGTCACCTGTGGGGCGACGCCGCAGTGGCCTTTTTCGTGTCGGCCGAGCCTCAGGCCGAGGGGGAGCCAGAGATCGAGGCGATATATACCTGCGGTCTCGGCAATGTGTCGAAGGGTCCGGAGGGAGTCAAGTTGCGCCCGAAAGAGGATGGCATCACAATGCCGTTCGGACGCGACGTGTTCGTGCATGCCTGCAAGTATATGATAGATGCACTCGCCAAGGCCGGCGAGATGGCAGGAGGCATAAGGCCCGAGACGCTCGACCGCATCATCTGCCATCAGGCCAACTTGCGGATCGTCGCTAATGTGGCTCATCAGCTGGAGTTGCCGATGGAGCGTTTCGCCAACAACATCGGCGAGTTAGGCAACACCGGGAGCGCGGGCGTGGCGCTCGTGTTCGCGCAGCAGCGCGACTCCTTCGCGCCCGGCTCACGCATAGGGCTCACCGTATTCGGCGGCGGCTACTCCTGCGGAGCGTTTATAGTGAAGGTTTAAGGTGTTAGGTGTTAGGCTTTAATCTTTAGAGTTTAGGTCTGCCGGGAGGCGGCGGGAGCCGTAGGAGAAGAGAAGGGTCAGGGCGCCCATCATCAGGAAGACTATCGCCGTGGAGTGGCGTATGTCGCCGAGGCCGACCAGCGGAGCGACCACAGCCCCGAACGCATAGCCGCCGACACCCAATATCGCCGAGGCCGCCCCGGCGTTCGAACGTCCCTCGTTCATGGCCAGGGTATTCCCCACGGTGAATATCATTCCCATAGAGAACAGCATCGGAAGCAGCGATGCCTCGTAAGCCCAGAAATCATCGATGAAGAAAAGGGCTATCGACTCAACGGCCGTGGCCAGCATCATCACCCAGCCTCCGACCCAGGCTGCCCGCTTCAGTATCCGGAACTTCAATGCGAACATGGAGCCGGCGGCCACAAAGAGCGCGTTAAAGCCCATGAAAAGGCCGAATTTCAGTGCCGAGAAACCGTAGACGGTCTGCATGATGAAGGGCGCCGACGACGTGTAGGCGAACAGCAGGCCGAGACCCGTGCCCTTGAGCAGGACATGCGTCATGAACGGGCGCGACTTCAGCAGCGGGCCATATTCATCGAACATGTGGTCGAGTTTGCCGGTGACCCGGCGCGACTTGGGAAGCGACTCCCTGAAAAAGAAACTAACCAGCACGAGCAGAGCGGCGAAGGCGCACAGCACCCAGAAGATACCCTGCCAGTGGATGGAGTCGGCAAGCAGTCCGCCGAGCACGGGAGCGCTCGCGGGCGCAAAACCGTTGATGGCGCCTATCAGGGCCATCATCTTGGCGAGCTGACGACCTCCGTATAGGTCGGCAGGGACGGTCCTGGCCAGGAAATAGCCGCCCGAGGCACCGACTCCCTGCACGAACCGGCAGACAAGAAAGACATGGATGACCGGCGAGAACACTGAAGCCACGGCACCGGCCATGAACACAATCATCGAGATGATAAGCACAGGCTTGCGCCCGTAGCGGTCGCTGAGCGGCCCGAGCAGCAGCTGGCCGAACGCAAGGCCGATCATGCCCGTGGTAAGACCGAGCTGAACCTCCGACACCGAGCAGTGGAAATACCGGCACATCTCGGGAAGCGTCGGCAGATACATGTCGTTGACAAACGAGCCGAACGCGCTCAGCATCACAAGATAAGTGACGAGAAACACATAATATCCGCCGCTCCCGGCGGCAGCAGTAGCGGAGTCTGCACCCGGAGCGACCTGCGGAGTCTGTGACGGCCCCGACGGCGTAACATTTTTCATAACTATGTTTTTTAGAATACGGGAAGCCGGTCAGCTCGGCCTCCCTAACTTTAACAAGCGATCTTGCCATAGGGTTGAAATAACAGATAAACCCCTACACCACTCAACCAGGCATACAGAGGCACTATCTTAGGGCATAATCGCCATTTTCCGACAACAATTGAGGCGGAATTGCCGTTTTTTTTGTAAATTTGCGGATTATGGAAACGACATACTATATGGTGATTGACGGACGGCAGGCCGGTCCGTTCGTGAGAGAAGAACTGAAATACCACTCGCTGCGCCCGGAGACGCTCGTATGGCGCGTGGGGCTTGAGAACTGGGTGCCGGCCTCGACGCTGCCTGAGCTCGCCGACCTGCTCGACACCGACGGCACGGAGGTCGAGCTCGTTCCGCCCACGCCCCCGCAGGGTGAGGGCATCAAGACCGACCCCTATGCAGCCTACAACGGCGCTACCGGGGGCCGACCGGCAGGTATGCCAGATAGCGCGGGCCTGCAGCCCGAGCAGTTCCCCGGCGAGCCGATCGCCCACACCAACTGGCTTCCCTGGGCCATCGTGACAACCGTGCTGGGCTGTATTACGACATGCATCACCCTGATACTCGGCATAGTGGGAATCGTCTACGCCAACAAGGCCAATGACTTCTACTTCAAAGGAATGCGCCGCGATGGCGACAACGCGAACTCCACTGCCCGAACCGTGACAATCATCGGACTCATATTGGCAGCCCTCTCGCTGGCGACATGCATCGTGCTCTTTGCCACGGGTGCCCTGCAGTCTTTTATTGAAATGGCGGAACGCCTTGACTGACCTGCGGTAATCACATGCGCTATTTCGCAATGATCGACGGCGAGCGCCGTGGCCCCTTCGAGCTCGACCAGCTCTCGGAGGCGGGAGTGCGCCCGGACACCTACGTCTGGTGCAAGGGCATGGCCGATTGGGAGAAGGCCGAGGATGTCGCCGACATATGCCGACATTTCCGTCGCCGCATCTTCGACATGATGCACCCGTCGGCACAGCAGGACGCATCGTCGGCACTACCCCAACCGACACAGGACGCCGACCCTTACGCCGACGTGCCGTTCCGCTACCGCGAGATGGTGCGCCGCTCTGGCGATGCTCCCGACGGGTTCATGCCCGACCAGCCCGACACCTCGCGCCCTCCGGCACCCACCCTGCTAATGGCCGTGCTGATGACCGTGTTCTGCTTTCCCCTCACCGGGTTTGTGGCAATCTACTACTCTTATCAGTCACGACGCGCATGGGAGGAGTCGCAGCGAAGCGACACCGGAAACACCAAGCAGCTCTACACCGACAGTGAGCGCGAGGAACTCCGCCGGCAGGCCCACGACTACGACCGGCAGGCCAAGATGTGGACCGGAATCACATTCTTCCTCGGCATGATAATGTATGCGCTGCTCGGCCACAAACTCATCTGATACTGACTAATTTCCCGAAACAGACACTCTCCCCCTCCCTCATAACCGATATAACAGATGTTGAATAATAAATCAGTACTCATAACGGGCGGCACAGGCTCGTTCGGCAAGAAATTCGTGGAGATGATACTCCGCCGCTATCCCGATGTGAAACGCATCGTAATCTATTCACGCGACGAGCTCAAGCAGTTCGAGCTCAAGCAGAAATACCCGCACGACCGGTACCCGCAGCTGCGGTTCTTCATCGGCGACGTCCGCGACGGGGAGCGCCTGGAGCGTGCATGCCAGGGCATCGACGTGATAATCCACGCCGCCGCCATCAAGCAGGTCGACACGGCCGAGTATAACCCCGAGGAGTGCATCAAGACCAATGTCAACGGCGCCCAGAACGTCATCAACGCCGCCCTGGCCACCGGCGTGCAGCATGTCGTGGCTCTCTCGACCGACAAGGCTTGCGCACCCATCAACCTCTACGGGGCCACCAAACTGACCTCCGACAAGCTCTTCACCGCCGCCAACAACATCAAGGGCAACAATCCGGTGAAGTTCAGCGTGGTGCGTTACGGCAACGTGATGGGCTCGCGCGGCAGCGTGATACCCTTCTTCATCAGCCTGCGCGACTCCGGAGCCAAGGAACTTCCCATCACCGACATGCGCATGACGCGCTTCAACATCTCGCTCGAGGCCGGCGTCGACCTCGTGCTCTGGGCCATCGAGCACCATCTCGGCGGCGAGATCTTCATCCCCAAGATTCCCTCCTACCACATCAAGGACGTCGCCACGGCAATCGCCCCCTCGCTGCCCCAGGTAGAGGTCGGTATCCGCCCCGGCGAGAAACTCCACGAGGAGATGATCACCGCCACCGACGCTCTCAACACCATCGACATAGGCCGCTACTACGCCATCCTGCCGTCGGTGTCGTTCCAGCATACACGCGAGGACTACATCGCGCACCATGGCGGCGTGCCCGTGCCCGACGGATTCCACTACAGCTCGGACAAGAACACCGAGTGGGAGACCGTGGAGTCAATGCGCGAGAAGATTCGTGAATATGTCGACCCGACCTTTGAAGTAAAGTAACCGCGCCATGAGACCGATACCCTACGGACGACAGAACATCACTGACGCCGACATCGCCGCCGTGACCGAGACACTGCGCAGCGACTACCTGACACAGGGACCCAAGATCGCGGAGTTCGAGCGGAAGTTCGCCGACTATGTGGGCGCGCGCCACGGCGTGGCCGTCAACAACGCGACATCCGGGCTGCACATCGCGGCCAAGGCCCTCGGCGTGGGCCCCGGCACAAGCGTCATAGTCACCCCGATGACCTTCGCCGCCTCGGCCAACTGCATACGCTACTGCGGAGGCGACGTGACGTTCTGCGACATCGACCCTGACACATACCTGATGGATGCCCGCAAACTCGAGAAGATACTCGACGAGAACCCGCGCGGCACTTTCGCGGGCATAGTGATAGTGGACTTTGCCGGATACCCCCACAACCTTGAGGAGTTCCGCCGCATAGCCGACCGTCACGGACTCTGGATAATCGAGGACGCCTGTCACGCGCCGGGCGCATGGTGGACCGACTCGCAGGGCAACCGCCAGCTTACGGGCAACTGCCGCTTTGCCGACTGCACGGTGTTCTCCTTCCACCCCGTCAAGCACATCGCCACCGGCGAGGGGGGAATGGTGACCACCAACAGCGACTCGCTGCTCAAAAGCCTTCAGCTCTACCGCACGCATGGCATAACCCGCGACCCCGCGCTTCTCGAGAAGAACGATGGTGGCTGGTACTATGAGATGCAGGAGCTCGGCTTCAACTACCGCCTCACAGACATGCAGGCAGCTCTCGGAATCTCGCAGCTTTCACGCGCAGACGAGGGACTTCGGCGCCGCCAGGAGATCGCACGCCGCTACGACGAGGCATTCGCCGGCATAGAGGAGATCCGCACACCCCGCCGCGCCGATGACATCTTCCATGCATTCCACCTCTATATCATCCAGGTACCCGACCGCAAGGGCCTCTATGATTTCCTGCGCGCCAACCAGATTCTCGCCCAGGTGCATTACGCCCCACTCCACCTCATGCCCTATTACCGGCAGTTCGGCTGGACCAAGGGTTCGCTGCCCGTAGTCGAGGAGTACTACAAGCACTGCCTGAGCCTGCCGATGTTCCCGACGCTCAGCGACGAGGACCAGCAGTTTGTCATCGACAAGGTAAAGGAGTTTGTCTGTAAGTAATCGAACCGCGATGAAGACGATAGCCATAATCCCGGCACGCGGAGGCAGCAAACGCATCGAGCGCAAGAACGTGAAGGAATTCGCCGGCGTGCCGGTGATCGCCTACTCCATACGCGCCGCGCTGCGCGCCGGATGCTTCGACGAGGTCATGGTCTCGACCGACGACGAGGAGATAGCCGATGTAGCCCGCCGATGGGGGGCCTCGGTGCCCTTCATGCGCTCGGCCGAGACCGCCAATGATTTCGCCACCACAGCCGATGTCATTGCTGAGGTCCTGAACGGCTACAAGGCGCAGGGCCGTGAGTTCGACACGCTGGCATGCATCTACGCCACGGCGCCGTTCGTGACCGCCGAGCGGCTCCGCGAGGCAGCGGCGATCATAGAGCGTGGGGAGGCCGAGGCGGCCTTCACATGTGTCGAATACTCCTATCCGACCCAACGCTGCCTTGTCATCGGACCGGAGGGAAGAATCGGCATGAAGTATCCGGAATATGCCATGGCCCGCTCGCAGGACCTGCAAAAGACCTATCACGACGCAGGCCAGTTCTATTTCTCGACTGTCAGGGCATTCGAGTCGTGCGGTTCGCTGTGGGGTCCCGACACGCGTCCCATCATTCTGCCCGAGCTCGAGGTCCAGGACCTCGACACACCCGTCGACTGGCGTCTGGCGGAAATGAAGTACGAGATGCTGTCGCTGCCGGGCCGTTTCTCGACCCCCAACTATGAGTTCATTCCCTACAACGAGATTGACGCGGAGATGTCACGCCGGATGCTCGAGGGCCGCAACGAGCCTGAGGTGCGCCGGCAGATGGCCGGCCGCGAGACCATCTCCGAGCAGGAGCACCTGAACTTTATCGAGGACCTGCGGACTCGCCGCGACAAGCGATATTACGCCGTAACAGACCTTGACGGCAACGCAATCGGCTCGGTAAACCTGGAATGGACCGGACCCGACAGCGTGGAGCGAGGCATCTGGCTCGCGGCCGACGCCCGGGGCAAGGGACATGCCTCGCGTATGCTCCGCGAGCTCTACGCCCACATCCGCGACACACGTGGTGTACGCGGCGTGACCTCCTATGTCCGTATTGACAACGAGGCGTCAAGCATGCTTGAACAGGCATTGGGCTCGCGCGAGACGCGCCGTGACGACCAATATGTCTATTATGAGCTCAGCCTCTGAGTCTAAACCGCGCGTGCTGCTTCGCGCCGACGCCGGCAGCCGCATCGGCTTCGGGCATTTTGTCCGCACTGTCGCCCTGGCCTCCTATCTCGCCGATGACTTCGACTGCCTCGTGTACAGCCAGAACCCCGACGGCTCCGGTATGTCGCAAGCGCAGCTGGCCATGATTGCCGAGGCGGGCGCGACTCCTCTTCAGGGCGACTTTGCAGAGGCGCTTGCCCCCGGCGATATCGCCGTACTCGACAATTATTTCTTTACCACTGAATATCAGCGCGAGGTGCGCAGCCGCTGCCGGGCGCTTGTATGCATTGACGACATGCACGACCGGCATTTCGTGGCCGATGTCGTGATGACGGTCTGCCCGCTGACACGCGAGGACTTCTCGCTTGAGCCATACACCCGTTTCTACGGCGGCGTGGAGTGGACTTTCCTCCGCGCTCCATTTCTCGCACCTCTGCCCGAGCGCACCCCGGGACCGGTGAAAAGAATAGTTACGGCAATGGGTGGTGCAGACCCGTTTCACCTCACAGACAGAATCATAGGAATAATACGCGATATAAATGCGGCAACAGCGATTGATGTGATTGCCGGACCGAGCGTCCGGGTGAACGAATCTGCAGGGGATGTGAAGGTATGGCGCAATGTGGATGCCAAGACGATAGTTGGGATTCTCGACCGTGCTGATTTGGGTGTGTTCCCGGCGAGCACCGTATGCATCGAGGCGTTCGCACGCCGCCTGCCGGTAGCTGCGGGCTGGTATGTCGACAACCAGCATGACTTCTACCGCCACGGGGAATCCGAGGGCTGGTTCACACCCCTCGGCTCACTGCTTGACAGTGACGAGGAGATTCGCGAGCGTCTTGCCAAGGCAATACAGGGTGGCGCGCCGCAGCCCCCCATTTTCGACTTCGCCGCCCGAAGAAAGGATATCATAAACATTTTCAAGAATTTGTAACCGAACAAAGGATTACAGACATGGACAAGAAGAGATGCATGATAGTCGCCGAACTGTCGGCCAACCATAACCATAGCCTGGAGACAGCCCGCGAGTCAATCCGCGCCATAGCAGAGACCGGTGCAGACGCCGTGAAACTCCAGACATACACACCTGACAGCCTTACGCTCGACGTCAGGACAGACGACTTCTGCCTGAAGGGTGGACTCTGGGATGGCCGATATCTTCATGACCTCTACCGCGAGGCATGCACTCCCTACGAGTGGCACGCCGAACTGTATTCGCTGGCGCACGAATGCGGGCTGGAATGTTTCTCCACGCCCTTCGACCGCGAGGCCGTCGACCTGCTCGAGTCCCTGGATAATCCTATATATAAGATAGCATCGTTTGAGGTAATGCACCTCGACCTGATCCGCTATGCGGCGCGGCTCGGCCGACCGATGGTGATAAGCACCGGCGTTGCTTCGGCCGGTGAGATCGAAGAGGCCGTGGCCGCATGCCGTGAGGTTAGCAACAATGACATCACCCTGCTGAAATGCACCTCTGCCTATCCGGCACGCATCGAGGATGCGGCACTGTCGCTGATGCCGGAGATGCGCAGTCGGTTTGGCGTCGAGGTGGGACTCTCTGACCACTCTCCCGGCAGCATGCTGCCTCTCCTCTCAGTGGCTCTTGGCGCGGTGATGATCGAGAAACACTTCATACTTGACCGCAGTGTCGGCGGACCGGATGCTGCATTCTCGATGGATTTCGGGGAGTTCAGTAAGATGGTCGCCGATGTGCGCCAGGCCGAGGCGGCACTATCAGCCGGTGAGGGTATACCTGAGTCGGAAGAGCTGGACCGCCCCGGTCGCCAATGGAGCCGCTCGCTCTACGTCTCGGCGCCTATACGAGCCGGAGAACCCTTCACCCGCGATAATGTGGCATGCGTGCGTCCCGGCTTCAGCCTGCATCCGCGCCACCTGCCGCACCTGCTGACGCGCCTTGCCAGCCGCGACTACAATCCCGGCGACCGCATCCCCGCCACTGAAATTGACTGAAGCAGAGACAGCAGGCGCAAAGTCAGACCTGACTGAAGCAGAGACAGCATGGGGGAGAAAACTTCGGTTTTCTCCCCCATGCTGTGGGTGTTGAGTGCTCGGGCCTTATGGCCCGAGGTGGGTGCAGATATCGGGCTATTCAGCCCCTCAGCCATAGGCACAAAAAAATTGATTGTCATCCCGACAATCAATCTTGCGTTAACCTTAAAATCTAATACCATGAAAAACTCAATGCAAAATTACAAAATAATTTTCAAACACTGTTATAAAACATAAAAATATTCGCCACATTTAACTCAAATTAACAATAAAACTTTTAATACATCTTAAATTAACATATTTTTACTACAAATTTGACCAACGAAGGCAGCTTTGAGAAATCAGGGCTATTGGGATTGTCGGGATTAACCGAGATTAATCAGGATTAACCGGAAGAACCGGGATTAACCGGGAGAATCGGGAGTAATCAAGAATAATCGGGATTATCGGGAGAATTAAGCCGATGACAGGCGTGACAGATGGTGATCACCCCAATCACCCCAATCACACCGCTCTCTACAATCTTTACAATCTCTACAATCTCTACGATTGCCCCAATCACACCGCCAACGGAGGCACTGTCGATGGCCCTGCAAAAATTAATTTGGGATTTTTAGGAATTTTGGCTACCTTTGCGTTTTAAATGAAGGCGTGAGGCTATGCGTAATCCTTGTTTAGCACACAGATTCATTCCAAGCCGTTGCTTACGGCTCGCCTATCGACCTTATAAATCCCTGCACCAATATTTTGCGTGAAGGGCTCAAACCTAAATTTATAATCCACGAATAAAACATTCAAAAACTGAAAATCTATCAGGGCCGGTCCTGAGAAAGTGCCTGCCCGAATCCACAGCAGAGATGCCGGGGACAAAAAACCAAGACTATGGAAGAAGCAAAGAAACCAAAAAGGCCGCGTATCGGCACACAGGGACTCGGTATGCCCTCCGATAGCGCAGAACATGAGACTCGCTACGAAAAAGTAAATTACCCTTCGTCGGCTGCACCCGCTGAATCGTCTGAGACAGGCGACCAGCAGGCACATCACGGCTACCAGCAAAGAAATTACGGCTACCAGCAGCGTCAGGGTGGCTATCAGCAGCGTCCCTACCAGCAGCGTCAGGCCGCTTACCAGCAGCGCCCATATCAGCAGCGCACGCAACCCTACGGCCAGCAGTCAGAGAATGCGGAGACCGGCGAGCAGACCGCTCAGCAGGGCGGCTATCAGCGCCAGACCGGTTACCAGCGTCAGGGAGGCTATAATAACCAGAACCGTCAGGGTGGATACAACAGCCAGAACCGTCAGGGTGGCTACAACAACCAGAACCGTCAGGGCGGTTACAACAACCAGAACCGCCAGGGCGGCTACAACAGTCAGAACCGCCAGGGCGGCTACAACAACCAGAACCGTCAGGGCGGCTATAACAGCCAGAACCGCCAGGGTGGATACAACAGCCAGAACCGCCAGGGTGGATACAACAATCAGAACCGCCAGGGAGGATACAGCAACCAGAACCGCCAGGGAGGATACAGCAACCAGAACCGCCAGGGGGGATACAACAACCGTCAGGGCGGCTTCAACCGCCAGAACGGCAACCAGAACCGTCAGGGAGGCTTCAACAACCAGAACCGCAACTGGAAGAACAACAGCCAGCAGGGCGGAATGCGTTTCATGCCACGTCCCAAGCAGATCGACTATGTGCTTGAGGATATCGACCCGAATGCAGAGATCCGTCTGAACAAATATATGGCAAACGCCGGCATCTGCTCGCGCCGCGAGGCCGACGAGTACATCACCGGCGGAAAGGTCAAGGTGAACGGAGAGGTAGTGACCGAGCTCGGCACCAAGATCACACGCAACGATGTGGTTGAGTACGACGACAAGGTGGTTACACCCGAGCGCAAGTGCTATGTGCTGCTCAACAAGCCCAAGGACTGCGTGACAACAAGTGATGACCCCAACGGACGCACCACGGTGCTTGACATCGTGAAGAACGCGTGCGAGGAGCGCATCTATCCCGTGGGCCGTCTTGACCGCAACACCACCGGCGTGCTGCTGCTCACCAACGACGGCGACCTCGCCGCCAAACTGACCCACCCCAAGTTCGTCAAGAAGAAGATATACCACGTGTGGACCGACAAGGACATCACCGAGGAGGACATGCAGCGCATCGCCGACGGCATCGAGCTTGAGGACGGAGAGATCCACGCAGACGCCATCTCATACGTGAGCGACGACCGCAACCAGGCCGGAATCGAGATCCACAGCGGCCGCAACCGCATCGTGCGCCGCATTTTCGAGCATCTCGGCTACCGCGTGGTAAAACTCGACCGCGTATACTTCGCCGGACTCACCAAAAAGAACCTGCCGCGCGGACGCTGGCGTTACCTCACTCAGGAAGAGGTGAACTATCTCCGCATGGGCGCATTTGAATAAGACCGAAATGGAAAAAATCCGCAGAACAACAATAAAGGAGCTTCTCAGGGACTCCTCAGCCCACGTCGACACCAAGGTTGACGTCAAGGGCTGGGTGCGCACACGCCGTGGCAACAAGCATGTACAGTTTGTCGCCCTCAACGACGGAAGCACCATCAACAACCTTCAGATCGTGCTCGACCTGACAAAGTTCAGCGAGGATGACCTGAAGCCCGTCACGACCGGATCAAGCATCCATGTGCAGGGCACACTCGTCGCCTCTCAGGGCAAAGGCCAGTCGGTAGAGGTACAGGCCGACGAACTCGAGGTCTACGGCACCGCCGACCCCGCCACCTATCCGCTGCAGAAGAAGGGACACACCCTCGAGTTCCTGCGCGAGAAGGCTCACCTGCGCCCGCGTACCAACACGTTCGGCGCAGTGCTCCGCATCCGCCACGCCTTGGCTTTCGCAATCCACAAGTTCTTTAACGACAAGGGTTTCTACTACTTCCACACTCCGCTTATCACGGCCTCTGACTGCGAGGGAGCCGGCGCACAGTTCCAGGTGACGACCCTGCCGCTCGACCGGCTTCCCCTCACCGAGGATGGCAAGGTCGACTACTCGGCCGACTTCTTCGGCAAGATGGCGAGCCTCACCGTGTCGGGCCAGCTCGAGGGCGAGCTCGGCGCAACGGCGCTCGGCTGCATCTACACGTTCGGACCGACATTCCGCGCCGAGAACTCAAATACTCCGCGCCACCTGTCAGAGTTCTGGATGATAGAGCCCGAGATGGCTTTCTACGAGATCCAGGACAACATGGACCTCGCCGAGGAGTTCATCAAATATTGCGTCAACTACGCGCTCGAGCACTGCCGCGACGACATCGAGTTCCTGGCCGAGCACTTCGACAAGGAACTTATCGACCGTCTGAAATTCGTGGTCGAGAACGACTTTGTGCGTCTCCCCTACACCGAGGGAATCAAGATTCTCGAGGAGTCGGGCCGCAAGTTCGAGTTCCCGGTATACTGGGGCGTCGACCTTGCCTCCGAGCATGAGCGCTACCTCGTCGAGGAGCACTTCAGGCGTCCGGTGATCCTGACCGACTATCCCAAGGAGATCAAGGCATTCTACATGAAGCTCAACGAAGACGGCAAGACAGTGCGCGCCATGGACGTGCTCTTCCCCAAGATCGGCGAGATCATCGGAGGATCGCAGCGCGAGGAGGATCTCGACAAACTCAACGCGCGCATCGAGGAACTGGGACTCACCGGCATGGACTGGTATGTCGACACACGCCGCTACGGCACCGTGCCCCACTCGGGCTTCGGACTCGGATTCGAGCGTCTGGTGCTCTTCGTGACCGGCATGCAGAACATCCGCGACGTGATCCCCTTCCCCCGTTACCCGAACAACTGTGAATATTAAGCAACTGATAATATCGATACTTGCAATCCTGTCGCTGGTGCCGGCCCACGGCCAGACCCAGCGACGGGATTCCATTATTGTAAGCCTGATCACCTGCTGGCCAGGCCCGGAGGTCTATGAGCTCTGCGGCCACGAGGCCGTGCGCGTGCGCGGCATCAAGCCCGACGGCTCGGTGATCGACTCGGTGTGGAACTACGGCACGTTCGACTTCGCGCAGCCCAACTTCATCTATCGGTTTGTCAAGGGCGAGACGGACTACATGCTCACCTCCTACCCCTTCGCGTTTTTTCTGCCCGAATATGCCGCGCAGGGACGACGGATGGTAGAGCAGGACCTGAACCTGACCCGCGATGAGGCATGGCGGCTCCTCGGCATGCTTCGCACGGAGGCAAGGCCCGAGAACCGCACATACCGCTACAACTACGTCAAGGATAACTGCGCGACACGCATCGTGGACCGAATCGACCAGGCTGTGGGACAGCCCGTGGTCTATCCCGACTCGGTGCTCTACGGGACATTCCGCAACGAGATGCGCGCCTACCATCGCGACTATCCCTGGTATCAGTTCGGGATAGACCTGGCGCTCGGTCCCGGCATCGACTATCAGCTGCGTGGCCGCGAGGAGATGTTCGTGCCGCTCGAGATGATGCGTAAGGCCGACGGAGCGCATATGGCAGACGGTCGCCCGCTCGTGGCCGAGACACGCACACTGGTCGAGGGAATTCCCGACGCCACACTCGGTCCCACGCACTGGAGCGCGACCCCAATAGTCTGCTGCTCGCTCTTCCTGCTCGCCGTGCTCGGCGTCTGCTGGCTGCAGTGGCGCCGCCGAGTGATATATAGGGCGGTCTACAGCATCTGGTTCGCCCTGATCGGGCTCACCGGCTGCGTGCTGACATTCCTGGTGTTCGTAAGCGAGCATGAGGCCACATCACCCAACATACTGCTACTGTGGCTCAATCCGTTACAACTGATAATCGCTGCCGGCATATGGTGGCGCAGACGCTGGCGCATACCGGTTATGGTCATGACATATGTCGACATTACGCTGCTCACGGTGATGCTGATTGTATGGCCTTTCCAAACCCAATCGGCCAATCCGGCGTTCTTCCCATTGATGGCAGCCACACTCGCCCTGGCAGTCACATATGCAATAATCTCTCCGAAAATAAGTTATAAAAGCATAGGCAACACACGCAGAAATGAAGAGGTTGGCAACCTCGGTGCTGGTGGGTCTGGCCACGCTCGGCGCGGCCGCACAGACGGATCCCGCAAGACCACGGCTCGTGGTGGGAATCGTCGTTGACCAGCTTCGCACCGACTATATAGAATACCTACAGAGTTACTTCGGCGAGCGGGGATTCCGAACCCTGCTCACTGACGCCGTGTATATGCGCGACGTGGACTTCAAGGTGCCTCGCCTTGACGCCGCGTCGGCCACGGCCATGCTCTACACCGGGGCCTACCCCTCGCAGACGGGCGTGCCGTCAGCCACGGTATACGACGCCACCGACATGGCGGGAGTGACCCGCCTGCCGCTGACCGAGGGCAACCCGGCCAGCGTGACCAACGACTCCTTCACGCCCGCCCCGCTGCGCCTCTCGACCGTAGCCGACGAACTGGTGATCGACGGTGCCGGGGCGCCACAGGTTTACTCCGTGGCCATGGACCCGCAGCAGGCCGTGATCATGGCCGGCCACGCCGGCAAGGGGGCGCTATGGATCAACAACGCCTCGGGCAACTGGGCGACGACATCATACTACGGCGCAATGCCCTCGGTGGTGTCCACACGCAACTTCCGCAACTCGCTGACACAGCGCATCGACACGATGCAGTGGCATCCGTCAGCGGCATTCGCCCGCGTCAACTCCCTCCCCCCGAACAAGAAGGCATTCCCGTTCCGGCACACCTTCTCGCGTCAGGACCGCGACGTATATAAGAAATTCGCGGCATCCGCGCTCGCCAACGCCGAGGTGACCGATGTGGCCATAGACCTGATACGCAACCTGAGCCTCGGCCAGAGCCAGAACGGCACCGACATGCTCAACGTGGCATACACCCTGGCGCCGTTCAGATATGTCAGGGATGGCGTGACCCGCGCCGAGCTCACCGACTCCTACCTGCGCCTCGACGGGCAGCTGGCGCGACTCTTCGAGGCCATCGACCGCTACGTCGGAGCCGGCAACTCGGTGATATGGCTCACCTCCACCGGATATTACGACGACGCAGTCGCCGTCGAGGAGAAATACCGCATACCCGGCGGCGAGTTCTCGGCACGCAAGGCCCGCTCGCTGCTCAACTCATATCTCTCGGCCCGTTTCGGCCAGGCGGAGTATGTGTCCGCCATACGCGACGGAGCCGTATATCTTGACCGCCACGCCATAGAGACGATGCGCCTCGACCCCGACGCGGTCACCTCAGACGCACGCACGTTCATAGCGAGGATGAGCGGCGTGGCCGAGGCAGTCACCATCGGCGAGGTCCTTGCCGCCACATCGCCCGAGCGCGAGGCAATGAGGCTGGCGCTCGACCCGCGCAACTGCGGCGACATATTGCTGCGGTTCACCCCGGGATGGCAAGTGGTTTATGACGAACAGACGCCGCCCCTGACCAAGCATGTGCGCGAGGCAGCCGTGATGACACCGGCCTTCCTGCGCGCGCCGGGCGTGGCACCCGAGGTGATCACCGCCCCGGTCAAGGCCACCTCCCTCGCCCCGACTCTCGCCGGGGCACTGAGGATCAGGGCCCCCAACGGCGCGCGCGAACGCGCATTACCCCTGAGATCTAAATAATCATACCCAACTGCTAACAGAAAATCAAACAGAACGATGTTCAACAATATACTTAAGAAAATATTCGGCGACCAGAGCGAACGCGCAGTGCGCCCGCTTTGGAACCGCCTCAACAGCGAAATCAACCCTATCTCCGAGCAGATTCGCGACATATCGAACGATGAGCTGCGCGGACGCATCGAGACAATACGCGGCAACATACGCGGCAAGTCTGCCGAGTACAAGAAGCAGATGGACGACATCCGCGCCGAGATAGAGACTGTCGACTATGACAAGCGCGAGCCCTACTGGAAGAAGATCGACGAGATCCGCGAGGAGATGTTCGCGCAGTATGCACGCGACCTCGACGCCGCACTCCCCGAGGTGTTCGCTGTTGTCAAGGAGACCGCGCGCCGCTTCAAGGAGAACGACACCATCGAGGTGACAGCCACCGAGAGCGACCGCCGTCTGGCAGCCGCCGGCAAGGACTTCATCACCATCGACGGCGACAAGGCAATATACCGCAACCAGTGGGTGGCCGGAGGAAACCTGATGAAGTGGGACATGATGCACTACGACGTGCAGCTGATCGGCGGCATGGTGCTCCACGGCGTCATGAACAACGGCAAGGTCACCAACAACATCGCGGAGATGGCCACTGGTGAGGGTAAGACCCTCGTTGCGACACTCCCCGTGTTCCTCAACGCGCTGACGGGCGAGGGCGTGCATGTCGTCACCGTCAACGACTATCTGGCCAAGCGTGACTCCGAGTGGATGGGCCCGCTCTACCAGTTCCACGGCCTGTCGGTGGCATGCATCGACAAGACCGAGCCCAACTCCGAGGAACGCCGCGAGGCATATGCCTGCGACATCACTTTCGGCACAAACAACGAGTTCGGCTTCGACTACCTGCGCGACAACATGGCGACACAGACCCAGGACCTCGTGCAGCGCGAGCAGCACTATTACGCAATCGTCGACGAGGTCGATTCCGTACTCATCGACGACGCCCGTACACCTCTGATCATCTCGGGTCCCGTGCCCAAGGGCGACGACCAGATGTTCAACGAGTTCAAGCCCAATGTCGAGAAGGTGGTCAACGCACAGCGCAAACTCGCCCAGCAGCTTCTGCTCGAGGCCAAGGACAAGATATCGAAAGGCGACACCGAGGAGGGTGGCCTCGCGCTCTTCCGCGTCTACAAGGGTCTCCCCAAGCATGGACCGCTGATACGCTACCTTTCCGAGGACGGCATTAAGCAGCTCATGCTCAAGGTCGAGGCCAAGTACATGGCCGACAACAACCGCGAGATGCCCAAGGCCGTCGAGCCGCTCTTCTTCGTCATTGACGAGAAAAACCACTCAATCGAATTGACCGACAAGGGTATCGAGGTGCTTACCGGCACGACATCCGACCCCGAGTTCTTCATCCTGCCCGACATCGCGGCACAGCTCAGCGCCGTCGAGAACGAGGACCTCACCGCCGAGGAGAAGCGTGAGAAGAAGGACAACCTGCTGCAGAACTACTCGATCAAGGCAGAGCGCGTCCACACCGTGAACCAGCTGCTCAAGGCATATACCCTCTTCGACAAGGACGTCGAGTATGTGATCGACGACAACAAGATCAAGATCGTCGACGAGCAGACGGGCCGTATCATGGAGGGACGCCGCTATTCCGACGGACTCCACCAGGCCATTGAGGCCAAGGAGGGTGTCAAGGTCGAGGCAGCGACCCAGACCTACGCCACCATCACGCTGCAGAACTACTTCCGCATGTACCGCAAGCTCGCCGGCATGACCGGTACGGCAATGACCGAGGCCGGCGAGTTCTATGACATCTACAAGCTCGACGTCATCGAGATCCCGACCAACAAGCCCGTGATCCGCAATGACATGAACGACCGCGTTTACCGCACCAAGAAGGAGAAATACGCGGCCGTGATCCAGGAGGTCGAGGATATGGTGAAGGCCGGACGACCCGTGCTGGTCGGCACGACATCGGTCGAGATCTCCGAGCTTCTCTCCAAGATGCTCAAGCTCCGCAAGATACCCCACCAGGTGCTGAACGCGAAACTCCACCAGCAGGAGGCCGACATCGTGGCACAGGCCGGCCAGACAGGCACCGTGACCATAGCCACCAACATGGCAGGCCGTGGTACGGACATCAAGCTCTCGCCCGAGGTCAAGGCCGCCGGCGGACTCGCCATCATCGGCACCGAGCGCCATGAGTCACGCCGCGTCGACCGTCAGCTGCGAGGACGTGCCGGACGTCAGGGCGACCCGGGAAGCTCGGTCTTCTTCGTATCGTTCGAGGACACCGTGATGCGTCTGTTCGCCAACGACCGCGTGGTCAAGATGCTCGATAAACTCGGATTCCAGGAGGGCGAGATGCTTGAGAACAGCATGGTGACCAAGAGCATCGAGAACGCACAGAAACGCGTCGAGGAGAACAACTTCGGTATCCGCAAGCGCCTTGTGGAATATGATGACGTGATGAACGCGCAGCGCAACGGCGTCTACTCGCGCCGCCAGAACGCACTCAAGGGCGAGCGTATCGGCATGGACATCGCCAACATGGTCTACGAGCTCAGCTCGGAGATCGCCAACGGCGCATACGCCGGCTATGAGGATTTCTCTGAAGAGGTCAACCGCGCCCTTGCGCTCGAGGTGCCATTCACCGAGGAGGAATACGGCAAGCTCGACACCGCCGAGATCACTGACCGCCTCGCCGAGGCCGCCATGGAGAATCTGGCGCGCAAGAAAGAGAAGATAGCGCAGGGTGCCGCTCCCTATATCAAGGAATTTGTCGAGGAACGAGGAGCACGCGGACCGGTCGGCGTGCCGATGACCGACGGCCGACGCATGTTCAACATCCGTGCCGACATCGAGGAGTGCTACAACAACGAGTGCAAGCCTCTGTCGAAAGCATGGGAGAAAGCCGTTCTGCTGTCGTCGATCGACTCCTGCTGGCAGGAACAGCTCCGCGAGATGGACGAACTCCGCAAGTCGGTGCAGAACGCAACCTACGAGCAGAAGGACCCGCTGGTTATCTACAAGATCGAGGCCTTCGAGCTCTGGAAGAAGATGCTCTGGGAGATGAACTCGAAGTCTGTTGGCACGCTGATGCGCGGACGCCTCGCCGTGCCCGACTACGAGGAGGCGAAAGCAGCCGAAGAGGCCCGCATGCAGGCACAGATGGCACAGGAGGAGGCCCGTCGCCGCGCCGCGACTTATGTGCAGCCCGGCAACGCCTCCATCAGCCAGGGTCCGGTACGCCCGATGCCCAACCCATACGCCAACTACAGCACCACCCGCGAGACCTACGAGGGTGAGAACGCGCAACGCGAGGCGGCACGCAACGCGAACCGTCCCGCTCCGGCCAAGCCGCAGCCTGTCAAGGCCCAGCCCAAGGTCGGCCGCAACGATCCCTGCCCCTGCGGCAGCGGCAAGAAATACAAGAACTGCTGCGGAAAGGGGATGTAAGGTGTTAGATGTTAGATGTTAGATGTTAGGCTTTAGGGTTTAGATTCCAAAGGCTTCAGGTGCTGAAATTTAGACATTCAGGCTTACACTGACAATCAATAAGATTGGCGCAGTCTCATGGGAGGCTGCGCCAATTTACTTTTATAATCGGTTTATTTTACAATCGGTCTCAAACTTAAGTAGTAGTATCTTAGGTCTTAGCCCTTAGGCCTAAAGTCCTTAAGCCTAACACCTAAAACCTAACACCTTTACAACTTCTTCGGCTTGATGTCGAACTTGACGGGCTTGATCATGTTCTCGGGGGCGAGAATCGTGTCAAGATCCTTCTTGTCGAGGATACCGTGCTCCAGCACGAGGTCATAGATGCTGCGTCCTGTCTCCAGAGACTCCTTGGCGAGTTTTGTGGAGTTCTTGTAGCCGATAATCGGGTTAAGGGCCGTAACAACGCCGAAACTCTTGTGGACGTCGCTGCGGCACTTCTCGGCGTTGGCTGTAATACCCTCGACGCAGCGTGTGCGGAGAGTCTCGAAACCGTTGATCATCAGGTCGACAGACTCGAAGTTGCACTGTGCGGTGATAGGCTCCATTGCATTGAGTTCCATCTGGGCGGCCTCGCAAGCCATGGTTACGCAAACGTCGTTACCGATAACCTTGTAGCATATCTGGGTCATCACCTCGGGAATTACGGGGTTGACCTTGCCGGGCATGATCGAGCTGCCGGGCTGGCGTGCGGGCAGGTTGAGCTCGCCGAGACCGCAGCGGGGACCGCTGGCAAGCAGGCGGAGGTCGTTGCTGATCTTGCTGACCTTGGTTGCCACGCGCTTGAGGGCGGATGAATAGCCGACCATAGCCGATGTGTCTGAGGTTATGCCGACGAGGTCACGCGCGAGCGTGATGTTCCAGCCTGTTATCTCGGAAAGGGCCTCAACACACTTCTCCGCATATCCCGGCTCGGCGCAGATGCCGGTGCCGATAGCGGTCGCACCCATGTTGACTACCAGGAAATCGGCGGCAGCCTCGTCGAGATGCTTGATCTCATCCTCAAGAATCGAGGCAAAACCGTTGAAGGTCTGGCCAAGGGTCATGGGCACGGCGTCCTCGAGCTGCGTGCGGCCTATCTTGATGATGTTCTTGAACTCCTCTCCCTTCACACGGAACGCCTCGATGAGTGTCTCATAGTGACGTTTGAAGCGCAGGTGGGCCATATACATGCCGATGTGTATGGCCGTCGGATAGGCGTCGTTGGTAGACTGCGAGCGGTTCACATGGTCGTTGGGCGAGCAATACTGGTATTCGCCGCGCTTGTGTCCCATGATCTCAAGGGCACGGTTGGCGATAACCTCGTTCGCGTTCATGTTGGTCGAGGTTCCGGCGCCACCCTGGATCATGTCGACAGGGAACTGGTCGAGATGCTCGCCGCCCATGATCTCGCGGCATGCCTTGGCTATCGCGTCATACTGCTCGTCTGTCAGCAGCCCGAGCTCATGGTTGGCCATCGCCGCCCCGAGCTTGGTGATGGCGAGACCCTTCACAAACTCAGGATAATCATAAAGATGGAAATGGCTTATCTCGAAATTCTCGAGTCCACGAAGAGTCTGTACACCATAAAGGGCACATTCAGGCACCTCAACCGCTCCGAGAAGATCGGACTCCGTGCGGTACCCCTTGTCACAATTGTTTTTCATGTCGTTAATATTTAAGTATTTTAAACTATAACTTACATAGTATTTCCTACATAGCATTTAAGGTATCTTGCGTCAGAAAAGATGACCGTCGCAGGCGACAATCACTTCAATTCGGCAAATATAACCTTATATATCTAACAATGCAAGCAAATCAAGAGTTTTTCTACGAATGCCGTAACTCGGAGTGCAGGTAATCATAACGACCCGATTGCATCCGAATGAACTGAGACCTAATCCAAAACAATTATAACTATGAAAAACGATATGTTGTAAAACATGTCATATCTCGAATAATATCGCAACAAAAAACTCTTAATTTGTGTTAATATCACTGAAGGCACACCGGTAAAACCGGACATTCTGATCGTTAAATCTATTCTGAAAAACATAAAGGCATGATAATCCAACTTTTATTCGTACTTACGGCGATAATCGTAGGTGCCCGCCTTGGAGGCATAGGCCTCGGAGTGATGGGAGGCGTCGGTCTGGCGATACTTGTTTTCGTGTTCGGGCTCGAGCCGACATCTCCGCCAATCGACGTGATGCTGATGATCGCGGCTGTAATTTCGGCCGCCGCAGCCATGCAGGCCGCCGGCGGACTCGACTGGCTCGTACGCGTGGCCGAGAAGATGCTCCGCAAGAATCCGTCGCAGGTCACTATCATCAGCCCGCTGGTGACTTACCTGTTCACTTTCGTAGCCGGCACAGGCCATGTTGCTTACTCAGTGCTTCCTGTAATAGCCGAGGTGGCGCGCGAGACGAAGATCCGTCCGGAGCGTCCGCTCGGCATAGCGGTCATCGCATCACAGCAGGCCATAACCGCAAGCCCCATCTCGGCGGCCACGGTCGCCCTGCTCGGCATGCTGACCGGTTTTGACATTACCCTGTTCGACATACTGAAGGTCACCATACCGGCCACGCTTATCGGCGTTCTTGTCGGGGCGTTCATGTCTAAGCGCGTGGGCAAGGAACTTCTGGAAGACCCCGAGTACCTGCGCCGCGTGGAGGCCGGTATGTTCAAGGAAAACTCACTCAAGTTCAACGAGATCAAGAATGTCAGGACAGCGGTCACATCGGTTGTCCTGTTTCTGGTTGCCACACTGATGATCGTACTGTTCGGCTCGATTCCGGCCATGCGGCCGACCTTCAACGGTGTGGCCATGGAGATGCCGGCGCTGATCGAGATGCTGATGCTCAGCGCATGTGCCATCATACTGCTCGTGTCAAAGACCAACGGTATCGCACCGACCCAAGGCAGCGTCTTCATCGCCGGCATGCAGGCCGTCATAGCCATCTTCGGTATCGCATGGATGGGCGACACGTTCATCAACGGCAACATAACCGTGCTGACAGAATCCATCAAGGGAATCGTGACCGATATGCCGTGGCTCTTCGCCGTCGCCCTCTTCGTGATGTCGATCCTGCTCTACAGTCAGGCTGCTACGGTGCGCGCCATAATGCCCCTCGGCGTCGCACTCGGCCTCAGCCCGTGGATGCTGATCGCCCTCTTCCCTGCCGTCAACGGCTATTTCTTCATACCCAACTACCCCACTCTCGTGGCCGCGATCAACTTCGACCGCACCGGCACGACCCACATCGGCAAGTATATACTCAACCACTCGTTCATGATGCCGGGCCTTGTCGCAACCATTGTGGCCATCTGCACCGGACTGCTGCTGATACAGTTCTACGCCTGACGCCACCATTCTTCACACAGATGACAATCCAACTTATATCTTAATACATCTAATTATGAAAAATCTAAAATCACTCGGAATGCTGGCGCTTATGATCGTCACATCGGTCATGGCAGCGTTTGCCCAGCAGAAACCAAACGTTTACATCCTGGCCACAGGCGGAACAATCGCCGGCACGGGCAAGTCAGCCACCGCATCGGGCTACACGGCCGGACAGGTGGCAATCCAGTCGCTCATCGACGCAGTCCCTGAGATGAAAGACATTGCCAATATCACGGGTGAGCAGGTGGTAAACATCGGCTCGCAGGACATGAACGACCAGGTGTGGCTTACGCTGGCAAAGAGGATCAATGAGCTTCTGGCATCAGACAATGTCGACGGCATCGTGATCACTCACGGAACCGACACAATGGAGGAGACGGCTTACTTCCTTAACCTCACCGTACACAGCGACAAGCCGGTCGTTCTTACAGGAGCCATGCGTCCCTCCACTGCGATGAGCGCAGACGGCCCCCTCAACCTCTACAACTCGGTGGTCGTTGCCGCTGACAAGGCTTCTGCCGGCCGCGGCGTACTCGTGGTAATGAACGGCATAATAATCGGCGCACACGGCAACCAGAAGATGAACACCGTCGACGTCCAGACATTCCAGGATCCCGACGGAGGCGCACTCGGGTATATCTACAACAGCAAGCCCTACTACAACCTGAAGTCGCTCAAGAAGAACACGACCCAGTCAGTATTCGATGTGACCAACCTCGACAAACTCCCCAAGGTAGGTATCGTTTACGCATACTCGAACATCGAGGCTGACGTCATGACTCCGTTCCTCGACAAGGCCAACGGCTACCAGGGCATCATCCACGCAGGCCTCGGCAACGGCAACTATCACAAGAACATCTTCCCCAGTCTGCTCGAAGCCCGCAAGAAAGGAATCATCGTGGTCCGCTCAAGCCGCGTCCCGACCGGCCCGACAACACTCTACGACGAGGTTGACGACGCCAAGTATGAATTCGTCGCATCTTGGGAGCTCAACCCGCAGAAGGCCCGCGTGCTGCTTATGCTCGCGCTCACAAAGACCAACGACTGGAAGCAGATCCAGCAGTATTTCGAGGAGTATTAATCCGATAACAATCTGAAGTCATGAAAATATCCGGAATTACCTTACTGACCGGGTCGCTTCTGCTTTGCGGCTCCGCATATGCACAGCAGGAAGACACCAACGCAGGACAGATGACCGACAACGAGAAAAGTCTCGTCGAGGAAGTGTTCAAACTCGAGAAAAAGACTGACAAGTTCAATCTCTATCTGAATATGCAGGGCGACTTCCAGTCTGACTGGACCGGCTCAAGCTTCGATGGCGCCAAGTTCCGCTTCAAACAGCTGCGTGTAGAGGCCAAGGGCCAGATCAACGACTGGCTGAGTTACCGCTACCGCCAGCGCCTCAACAAGGGAGACACGCCGAGCGGATACTTCGACAACGTGCTGCAGAGCATCGATATAGCCGGTATCGGAATCGACCTGAAGAAGTGGTCGTTCTTCCTCGGCAAGCAGTGCGCCGCATATGGCGGCATCGAGTTCGACCTCAATCCTATCGAGATATACCAGTACTCGGACATGGTAGACTACATGTCGAACTTCATGACCGGTATCAACATCGCCTATAACTTCACGCCCAACCAGCAGCTGCAGTTCCAGGTGCTCGACGCGCTCACCGGCTCGTCGAAGGATATGTACGGAGACTATACTCCCGCCAAGATCCCCCTGCTCTACACCCTTAACTGGAACGGCAACTTCAACGATGTGTACAAGACCCGCTGGTCGGCATCGTTCATGAACGAGACCAAGGGCAAGCACATGTGGTACTTCGCGCTCGGCAACGACTTCAAGCTCAGCGACAAGGTAGACATGTACTTCGACTGGCTCTACTCGATCGAGGGCGTTGACCGCAAGGGCATCATCACCGACATCGTGGCCCCCAACGGATGGAACAAGAAGGCTGCCAAGACCGACATCATGTCGTTCATCCTGCACCTCAATTACCGTTTCCACCCGTCATGGAACATCTTCGCCAAGGGTATGTACGAGAACGAGGGCGTCTACAAGACGAATACCATGGACGTTCTTGACGCCAACGGCCAGGAGACTCCCGTCGAGCTCCGCAAGGGCAAATACCGCACCGCCCTCGGTTATATCGGCGGTATCGAGTACTATCCCTTCAAGGACCGTAACCTGCACTTCTTCGCAGCCTATGTGGGGCGCAACTACCTCTACACAAAGAAGGCTAAGTCGTTCGGTGCTGAAGACTACAACACCAACAGCGTCCAGGTGGGATTCATCTGGCAGATGCCGGTATTCTGATCCGGAACCGACAGTAATACTTATATAACCCTTTTTAGCAAACAGGGCCGATGCGCATTTGATACGCATCGGCCTTATTTACTAAATTTATGTTAATTATATTGCCAATATTTCCATTTTATTAAAAATATGTTAAATTATAGTAATATTTTTATGTTATATAACATAGTTTAAAAAATTATTTGTAATTTTGCATCGAGTTTTTCATGGTATTAGATTTTAAGGTTAACGCAAGATTGATTGTCGGGATGACAATCAATTTTTTTTGACTTATTTGAGAATTAGAGTTATATTTGCAAAGGGGAAGCACGCTCGGCGCCAATCATGCGCCTGAGCAAACCACCACGTGCATCATGAAAGATCATACTGTCATCATAGAGGAGTATTTGCGGCTGCTGCGCCCGTGGCAATGGGTCAAGAACCTGTTCGTATTCCTGCCGCTGATATTCGGCGGCCAGGCTACATCATGCCGGGGCCTGATTGCCGGCCTCGGGGCCTTTGTCAGTTTCTCGCTGGCGGCCTCGGCTGTCTATGCCCTCAACGACATAACCGACCGAGAGAGAGACCGTCTCCTTCCGGGGAAATGCAGGCGACCCGTCGCGTCGGGCACGATATCCACAAATGCAGCCGGCGCTGTATGTGGCCTGCTCTCTGCCCTCTCGCTGCTTGTGGCTCGTCAGCTTCCGTCCCCAGCCACCGCCTGCCTCATAGTCGGAGCCTACCTTCTGCTCAATCTGCTGTACTCATACTGGCTGAAGCATATCTGCATCATCGATGTCATGACGATAGCCTGCGGATTTGTGCTCCGTGTGCTGTTGGGAGGCGTGGTCTGCGGTATCTACGTGTCGCCTTGGCTCATCACCATGGTCTTCATGCTGACCCTGCTTGTGGCGTTCGGCAAACGCCGCGACGACCTGATAAAGGGTGGAGACACAGGCCATGGCCGACGCTCGGTGGCCGGATACACTGTAGCCTATGTCGATCAGGTCATGACGCTGCTCGCAGGGGCCGTAATCGTGGCCTATATCATCTATACGCTGACACCGGAGGTGACCCGGAGGCTCAACTCGGAATACGTTTACGTCACGGCAATATTCGTCTTGGCCGCAATACTGCGCTATATGCAGATCGTCACCGTACGCGAGGACTCCGGACGCCCGACCCGGATATTCTACCGCGATCCGTTTATGGTGGGCTGCTGCGTGGCCTGGGGCGTGACCTTCATGCTGATAATATACTGTTAGGATGGCAAGATACACGTTCTTCGACTTCGACGGCACGCTGACCCGCGGGGACTCGTTCACCGGATTCATACGCCATGTTCATGGTACATGGGGACTTATCCGCGTGCTCATTAAGTCAGCACCCGCAATCGCGTTATGGAAATCGGGGCTGCGAAACAACACCTACGCCAAGCTGCGCATGTTCGCGGCAGCCTTCCGAGGCATGCCTATTGATGAATTCCGCCGACATGGAGAGGACTACATAACGGGCATAGACCATATGCTCCGCACAGAGGTAGTCGATGAACTGAGAAATGCTGTGTCGCAGGGCGACAAGGTGGCGATCGTGTCGGCAAGCCTTGGCGACTGGATTCGGCCCTGGGCACATGCCAACGGAGTGCAGCACGTGCTCACCACCGAACCCGAGACCGACGCCGCAGGCAGGCTCACAGGGCGTTTCTCGCGTCAGAACTGCCAGCGCGAGGAAAAATGCCGACGCATCCTCGAGGCATTTCCCGAAATCGCCGACAACCGCAGCGAATGCCACGTCACCGCATGGGGAGACTCCGATGGCGACACCGAGATGCTGGAACTTGCCGACGAGCCACACCGCCTGCACAAGGCAAGAGGGAGAACATGAACCAACCGACAACATTAAAAATTCAAGATATGAAGAAACAAACTATGCTCTGGGCCCTTGCAGCCCTGATGGCAGCGGCGCCGACCACCGCCGAAGCCTGTACGAACCTTATAGCGGCCAAGGGCGCCACCACCGACGGCTCGGTGATGATGACCTATTCGGCCGATTCGCACAATCTCTTTGGGTTCCTGCATCACAGTCCCGCAGGCAAGCATCCCAAGGGAAGCGTGCGCAAGATATTCGAGTGGGACACCAACAAGCCGCTCGGCGAGATTCCCGAGGCCGAGGAGACATATAACGTCATCGGCAACATGAACGAGCATCAGGTGGTGATCGGCGAGTCTACGTGGGGAGGCCGCCCGGAACTCGCCGACACTACGGGACAGGCAGTGATGGATTACGGCTCACTGATATACGTCACCCTCGAACGCGCCAAGACGGCACGCGAGGCACTCGACATCATGACCGACCTCGTGGCCAAGCATGGCTACGCGTCGAGCGGAGAGTCGTTCACCATCGCCGACAAGAACGAGGTGTGGGTGCTCGAGATGATCGGCAAGGGGGCCGAGAAGGGTGCCGTCTGGATTGCCGTGCGCATCCCCGACAACGCGATATCGGGTCATGCCAACGAGCCACGCATACGCAAGGTCAACCTCAAGGACAAGGAGAACGTGCGCCACTCGAAAGACATGATCTCATTCGCCCGCAAGCGTGGCTACTTCACCGGCAAGGACGAGGAATTCTCGTTTGCCGACGTGTATGGCGAGCATGACGCCTCGACGCGGCGCGGATGCGACGCCCGCGTGTGGAGTTATTTCCGCCGCTTCAACAATGACGCCGACAAGTATTTCGCATGGTGCAACGCCGACAGCGACGAGCCGATGCCCCTCTACATCGTGCCTGACCGCAAGGTGTCGCTCGCAGAGATGCAGAAGTCGATGCGCGACCATTTCGAAGGCACACCCTACGAGATGACATCTGACGTAGGCGCAGGTCCGTTCCACTCCCCTTACCGCTGGCGACCGATGGAATACGAGGTCGACGGCAAGAAATACTGCATGGAGCGCGCCATCGCCACCCAGCAGACAGGATGGAGTTATGTCAGCCAGACCCGCGACTGGCTTCCTGACCCTGTCGGGGGAGTGCTGTGGTTCGGCACTGACGACACAAACACCTGCGTGTACATGCCCATATACTGCGGCGTGACCAAGGTCCCGGCCGAACTTGCCGAGGGTGACATAAACACTCTCGACCTCAGAAGCAACTTCTGGGTCAACAATATCGTGGCCAACCAGGCATATAACCGCTATGACCAGATGATCGACGACATCCGTAAGGTCCAGGGCAGCCTTGAGAAGGAATTCCAGGCGAACCGCCCCAATGTCGAGGAGAAACTTACGGCAATCGTAAATTCCGGTGACATGAACGCATACCGAAACGCCGTCAACAGTGAGGCCGCCGCTGTAGCCAGAAATTCAACCGATGCCTATCGCGACCTTGCCGGCTACCTCTTCGTCAAGACAATGGACGGCAACCTGAAGAAGACCGATAAGGACGGCAACTTCATCAAGTCGGAGTATGGCCTTCCGGTCTACCCCACCTTCCCCGGCTATGACAAGAAGTACTACGAGAACATCGTGAAGGAATCGGGCGACCACTTCCTGATCAAGTGACCCGCCCGGACACACGAATGACAATAACAGACAGGGCTGCGGCAAGAGATCTGCTGCAGCCCTGTCTGTCATCATATCGGCCGATGGCTCAGCGGGTATAGAGGAAACGCTTTATCGAGCGTTTGGGTGTCTTCTCGAATTCGTTGGGCATCAGTATTATCCGCGATATCTGTTCGTAGGGCGCCACGAGTTTGTTCAGTTCCTTACGGATATTCTCCATGGTCGGGTCAAGATTATGCAACGAGACGTCAAACTTGTCAAGCGCCTCATAGTCGGGATAGACAAGGGCCACAAGTTTCCCGTCGCGCTCCACTACAAGGCTCTCCGAGACAAATGGCATGTTGTTGAGCTTCGCCTCGATCTCCTCGGGATAGATATTCTGGCCCGAGGCCGAAAGCAACATCGTCTTGGACCGCCCGCGCAGGAACAGCGTGCCGTCGGGGGCGCGTGTGCCCATGTCGCCTGTATGCAGCCAGCCGTCGGCGTCAAGCACAGCCTCGGTCGCCTCCGGATTCTTGAAATAGCCTTTCATCACGTTTGTGCCCCGCACACATATCTCCCCGGGAATATTCTCCGGGTCATCAGAGAGTATCTTTGACTCCATGCAGGGCAGCGTGCGCCCGGAACTGCCGACGATAAAGTCCTGCCAGGGCGTGTAGCTGATGAGCGGCCCACATTCGGTCATGCCATAGCCGACCGTGAACGGGAAGCGTATCTTATGCAGGAATTCCTCTACCTCGCTGTTGAGCGGGGCGCCCCCGACAATCACCTGCTCGAACTCCCCGCCGAACACGTCTACCAGTTTCTTGCGTATCTTAGAGTATATGAACGAATCGAGCAGGGGCACGGCCAGGGTCCAGCGCACGCTTCCCTTCGAGATCATCGGCAGTATCTGGTTCTTGTAGATTTTCTCAAGGATAAGAGGGACGCATATGACCAGACTGGGACGCACCTCTGCAAGCGCCTTGATGAGTATCCGGGGCGACGGGGTCTTGCCGAGCAGGGTTATATGGCTGCCTACGGCAAGCGGTGTCAGCATGTCGAAGGCGCATCCGTAGGCATGCGCGAGGGGCAGGAACGCCAACGCACGCGAACTGCGGAAATGCAGCATCGTGTCCATGCCGAAACATACGTTGCCGGCCAGATTCTCGCCTGTAAGCATCACACCCTTGGAGAATCCTGTCGTGCCCGACGTGTAGTTGATCTCCACCACCTCCGAGTTGTCACGTTCGGCATAATCCACATCCTCCGAGGAATACCCCTCGGGATAGCGGCGCCGGAATCGCCGGTTGAGCAGACGGCGGGCGCGCGTCACCTCGGTGCCATCCTTCTCATGAAGCACCTCCATGTCGTCGACGCACAAGACGCCCTTGACATTGATTAGCGAATCCGGATCAACCGACTCCCATATCGAGGAGCTCACGAACAGCAGACATGCCTCGGAGTGATTGACGATGTGCATTATGTCGACCGGGTTGAACTCCGAGAGTATGGGCACGATGACGGCGCCATATGTCACGGCGGCCATATATACGAGCACCCAGTTGATCGAGTCCTTGCCACAGAGCGCTATCTTCATGCCGTGGCGCACGCCCACACTGTCGAACAGCATATGCATCTTGGCGATGGTCGTTGCAACGTCGGCATATGACAGGGTGCGCCCCGAGACGTAGTCGGTGAGGGCAGGGAGATCCCAGTTCTCAATAAAGCTGCGCTTATAAATCCTTATGAAGTTTTCCATATGAGCGTGTGTTTGCGGTATACTCTACCCGGCGGCCGAGGGCACGCCGGCACTCGACACACCGATCTTACCCCTCGCAGGCAAGGCGGTAGATCTCGGCGCAGTCCTCCATTGACAGGGGCACGTAGTTGCCGAGGGTCTTGCCGACGTTGCGCTCGAGCGAGTGAACCATTTTCTCGATATCAGGCTCGCCTCCTATCAGCTCGCGCAGGTTGGTGGTCAGGCCGAGGTCGTGATAGAAGTTCTTCAGTTCGGAAATGCCCTCGTCGATTATCTCGTCGGTATCCTTTCCGGCTGGATTGACAGACATCACATTGATGGCGAAACGCCACAGTTTATCGGGATTGCGCCTTGCGCAGAACTCCATCCACGCCGGTATCATGACAGCGAGGCCGGCACCGTGGGCCACGCCATAGAATGCCGAGATCTCATGCTCAAGACGGTGAGAGGACCAGTCCTCTACCTTGCCGACGCCGCAAAGGCCGTTGTGGGCGAGCGTGCCGGCCCACATTACGTCGGCGCGTGCGTCATAGTCCTCGGGATTGATCTTCAGCGTAAGCGCCTGGTCCATCACGTCGCGCATGATTGCCTCTGAATAGGCGTCGACAAGCTGCGTGCCGGTGGTGTTCGAGAAATAGCGCTCGTAGATGTGCGCCATCATGTCGACGATGCCGTATGCTGTCTGGTTCCAGGGAAGGCTGAGCGTCAGCTCAGGATTCATGATGGCGAAACGGGGACGCAACAGGCCGGGATAGCGCACGGAGATCTTCTGGTGTGTCTTCTCGTTGGTGATCACGGAATTTCCGCTTCCCTCCGAACCGGCTGCGGGGATAGTGAGCACCACGCCTACCGGCAGCGCGAAGCGGGGAGTCTCCTTGCCGTAGTAGAAGTCCCAGAAGTCGCCGGGATACACCGCGCCGAGGGCGATGCCCTTGGCCGCATCGATCGGTGAGCCCCCGCCGACGGCCAGGATAAAGTTGACCGACTGCTCCAATGCGAGTGCGATGCCCTTATATACGCTTTCTGCTGTAGGGTTGGGCTGGATTCCTCCATACTCGACGAACTGCACGCCGGCCACGGTGAGTGAGTCCTCGATCTGCTGCAGCAGGCCGTTGGTCTTGATGCGGTCAGAGCCATAGACTATCATGACCTTTGACGCGCCTCGGCTTGCGAGAGCCGTTCCGACCTGCTTCTGTGTGTCACGTCCGAAAATAAACTCCGTAGGTGAGCAAAAAGTGAAATTATCCATATTTGGGCTATTGTTTAAGGTTTAAAGTTTAAGGGGAAAATATATACGATTTATACGACTTATACGACTTATACGACTTATATAACGTATAAGACTTATAAGCCTAACACCTATCCATATAACAAATTCGGAGCACCGTTTATGATGCTCCGAATCAAAATTATTGCTGTATGAAACCGGAACAGGCCTCACGCACCGGCCTCGAAGGCCGCAGACACACGGGCCGCGATGTCGGCCATGTGGGCCGGATCCGGATCCGCAATCTTGTGTCTGAAGTCCATGTCGCCCTCATTCTGCATGGGAACGAGATGGATATGGGCGTGGGGAACCTCAAGTCCCAGCACAGTGACTCCGATCTTGCGGCATGGCATCTCGCTCTTAAGGGCCTTGGCGACCTTCTTCGCGAACACCATCATCTCGCCTAAGTCGGTGTCGGGGATGTCGAAAATATAGTCTGTCTCCTGTTTGGGAACCACTAACGTGTGGCCCCAGTTGACGGGATTTATGTCAAGGAATGCGAAGAACTTGTCATTCTCGGCAATCTTGTAAGAAGGAATCTCGCCTGCAATGATTTTTGAGAATATGGTCATAGGTGATTTTAAGATTATCGCAAGTTGCGCGGCGGATCCGCGCAGCAGCGTGATTAATTTGGGATGTAAAAAAGGGACATTGCAGGAGAGGTCACTTCCGCAATGATCAAATTTCTATTTTCACGATCTCAAAGTCAACGACGCCGGCAGGCACCTGGACCTTGACGAGGTCACCGACGCGGTGACCCATCAGGGCCTTGGCTATGGGGGTCGTGCTTGAGATCTTCATCTCCTTCAGGTTGGCCTCGCTCTCGGTAACGATGGTATAAGCCATCTGAGCGCCGTTGGCCACGTTCTTGATAGTAACTTTATTGAGAAGCTGAACCTCCTCGGTGTTCAGCTTGCTGTCGTCGATAATGCGGGCTGAGGCCACAAGTTCCTTGAGCTTGGCGATCTTCATCTCGAGCATACCCTGTGCCTCCTTGGCTGCGTCATACTCGGCGTTTTCCGACAGGTCGCCCTTGTCGCGGGCCTCGGCTATAGCCTGCTTGATGAGGGGACGCTGCGCCTCCAGGGCTGCGAGTTCCTCCATCTTCTTGTCATATCCCTCTTTGGTGATATATGTTGCCATTTCTATAATTTTCTAATTTCGTTATTCCACAATCTTCAGACAGTCACATGCGGGCAGTCACACGACCTCGCGGGCTGTCTTCAAGGCGTAAAAAAATAACAGACCCTCTTCGCAAGAGTCCATTAACCTCATTCACGCCACAAAATTAACGCTTAATTTCCGATTATCCAAACATTTCTTAATTTTCATGGAGTTATTTCAACCCGAATTAACGTTTTTTATTAAAAAACCGACAAAAAAGCAACTTTTGCCCTATGCAAAACCAATGTACTGTCCAATTATCCTTTCTTCCACCAGCGGTCTCACCATTCCCATACCCCCCTATTGTATATTCCGATGTAAAGCACTATCTTTGTTAAAGATATGCACTAACCATGCAAAGGACCATTGAACTATAAACAACACTATGAGCGATTTTCAACATTTCTGGTGCCGGATCAACTATTCGGACGAGCCTAACTGGGCCATAATAAATCTGGATAAGATTTCAGCCATACGTTTTCCAAAATCTGAAAACGAGTTCTATTATGTGGATTTAGATGGCGACATAACATTTCTGTTCAGCCGAAGGGAAGTTGACCGTCTTCTTTCCGCAATGGGCAGGTGTGGCCATAGACTTTTTGATGAAGACGGCAATCGGGTCTGACAAATGACAAACGGACCATAGAAACAGCATAAAAGGCCGCGCCGGGGAATATCCCGGGCGCGGCCTCACATTATAATATACGCGTTATAATATACACGCTATCAGAACGCGACGGAGGACTCGGTAGGACCGACCTTGATCACTACGTCGCCATCGGCCACAAGCGCCTTGCCGAATGTGTACTCGCCTGAGTCCTCATCCTCTGTGGCAGGATATATCGTGACTGTCTCGCCAATCTTGACGCCCACATAGAAGTTATCGCCATAGTAGTCAAAGACGGACAGATAGAATGTGGCGCCCTTGTCCATACTGAAGCCCTCGGCAAAGTCCCAGTCGTAGTTGGTAGAACTGTTCACGCCGTACTGGTCCTCGTCAAAGTATGCGATTACTGAAACCTGGTCACCCACCTCAAGATCCGCATATGTCACGGTGACGACAACATCCTCGGCAGGCATCACAAATGTGCCATAGGGAAGGTCAAGAGCCACCTCGACTGGTATACCCGATTCAGTGGTAGCTGTTACTGTGTCGATACGTTTTCCCTCAGGCACCTGCATTGAGATTTTCACAGTCTCGCCCTCGGCATAATACATTGCGTTGCCCTGGCCGTCGAAGTAGACTACCTGCTCTGAAGATGCCTTCCATGCATTAGCGCAAGTCACAGTGGCCGACATGGAGGTTGCACCCTGGCTTATCGTCACCGGGCAGAGATACATGTCCAGTCCGTAGTGAGTGAAATTGAATGTATTGCCGTCGTCGGTAGTGGCGGTCATCGGCTTGTATCCCTCCTCAGCCCTGGCAATCAGGTAGACAGCCTCGCCGGGAATGCCGATTGTGGTCGGCACACCATAATATATATCGGGTGCGTCATAGAAGGTCGCCTCAATGACATGCTCGCTCTCGACATATGAAACGGGAACTTTATCAAGCATGTCGAGTGTGATGGTCACATCATTGGCCGGCATCTGGAAACGCACATAGGCGCGAGAGATCGTCTCGACCTCAGTGCCGTCGGAGGCTGTCGCACCGTTCAGGTAATACTCGTTGTTGACATAAAACTCGGCGACCACCATATCGCCGTCAATGGCACGGTCGGGCAGTGTGCTCTTCTCAAGGTCGATATAGCGCGACCCGGCATTAGCCCAGGTGATATTGTAACGGTGATGCTGCTCGCCCGAGACACGCAGTGTCACGTCGCCAGTCACATTCTGGTAGTCGGGACGGATGCTTACATTATAGAGGTTGGGAACGTTCTCCACAGCATCGAATGAGCATCCGGCAGTATCCTCAACCGAAGTCCAATCTCCGTCGCCCACGCGATATTCTACTGACTTGATCACAAAAGCCTCGTCGGCCAGCAGGTAGGCATCGAAATAGGTATACCTGCAGTCGGGAGACACTCCATAAAGACGTACATGCGGGTTCTCCTCGAGAGTCATCGTAAAGCCGTTATCAGAGAACTTCTGCTGAACACTGTAGCATACCACTATCTCGCAGTCCTCGTCAGGCACGGTGAAAGGAATCCTCAGCTCGGTTACAGGGCTGTAGTTCTCCGGCACCTCGGGGACTATCACCCGGTCGTTGATGTGGATATGGATATGCTCGAAATGATAGTCCTCAAAGCCGCCATAAAGGATTCCGCCTGAAGTAATTGTGAGATATGCGGCCTCACCGGGAGTCAGGACCTGGCCGGCCTCAATGCCAGACACAGACAGAAAGTCAGGCGAAAGATTGGTCACGCTCAGCACGTTACAGACCTCGGCAGGCCCGTTCTCGAATGTGATCTCACTTATATCCTTGAGATTGAAGCGTGATGTGTTGCCGTCGGTCGTCTTCACGACAAGAGTGCGTGCCTCGGGAGTTGCAGTCTGCGCATACACGCCGAGCGTACTCAGCAATGCTGCCAGGATGATGAATATGTTGCGCATGGGATTATCTGTTTATGAATTTGAACGTTCTGTTGTTTACCTTGAAAATATAGATGCCGGGGGCGTGGCTCGTGAAGTCGATGGTCACAAGCTGATGACCGCTGCCTTCGGTCACGAGGGCACCAGTCGTGTCCCAGACGGCATAATTGATTACATCGTGACCCGAGGCAGTAAGGATGCCTCCCGAATTGGAGATACGGATATCCCCGAAGTCCGAGGGGAGACACTCTACGCCGGAGTCGAACGTAAATGTGATATTGACAATGTCGTCAATGTCGAAAGAGCACGGGCTGTCAGAATCCGCCGTGGAGACAATCATCGAGGAATGGTCGTCGGAAAAGACAATCCTCGTGCCAGGGGCTGCCTCGATTCTCTCCGGTTCCGAGGAACCGGTCGCGACGTTCATTGTCCATGCACCGGCACCGGGCGGAAAGAGAGCGGCACCGGCACTGATGATCAGGAGTGGTAGAAAATGTTTCATATTGCGATGAATAGGTTGATGGCGCAAATATACATATCAATATTTAAAAATCGGGTCGATACCCGCCTTTCATATCATACAAATTAGCGAAAATGATAAAAATTGGGCCGAAATCAGACCTTACGGTGCTCTTCGGAGGCCATTTTCCGATAGAGCGACGGAGTGATTCCCGTCACCTTCTTAAATGTACGGTTAAAACTGACCTGCGAGCTAAACCCGACTGACTCGCCGATAGCCGCGAATGTGATGTTCCCGTAGTTATCCTCATCGAGAATACGGCGGCATGCCTCGCGTATGCGGTACTCATTGATGAACGCCGGCACGTTCTGGCCTGAATAGAGTTTTACTACCTTCGACACATAAGCCACGTTAGAGCCGGCCATGGCCACAACGTTGCCGAGTCCGAAATCGGGACTGAGCCAGTCGCGCGTGGCGTCCATTCCGGCCACAATCCTGTCATAGAGGGTACGGTTACGTTCCTCCTCCTTCGGATCAGAATCCACGCAGGCCACGTCTTCCTCAGGTTCTTCTGCGATTTCAGGATCTTCGTTCTGCGGCTCCTGTTCATGGCGGTCGGGCACGATACCCATAAGTTGACGATCCTTGTCGAAGAGGGCCTTGTAGGCCGCGTCAAGCCTACGCTTCTGGGATATTATGACAATAATGAACGCGACCGCGAGCACAAGCAGCAATGAAATGACCACTATGATGGTACGTTGGTGCGAGGACTCGCGACTCAGGGTGTCAATCTGAAGCCCTCGGGAATCAATCTCGCTCTGCTGGTGACGGGCATTAACGCTCATGAATTGCCTAACGTTGACCAAAGAATCCGTAAGGCTGAAATATTCCCGCTGGAATCTGCGCGCCTCCTCGAGATTACCATGCGCGGTATGGAATATCATAAGCCTGCGCGCACTCTCGGCCCTGGGCTGAGGATCTTTATCGTTCTCAAGCAGTTGCCATTCCTTATTCAGATAAAAAAGCTGCGAGTCGGGCATATTGGCCATCTCATAATATCCGGCGATAAGGCCGGGAGGAGCGGAACGCTCATAGTTAGAAAGCCTGGCATGGTTAGCCGCGCTGTCAGCCTTACGGAAATATCCTAACGCTTCCTGGTGGCGAGCGTCATGCTGCGCCACCTTACCCCTTATCATGGAATGATGAAACATAAGCGTGCGACTGTCGGCGGCATCAAGAGCCAGAAGGCTGTCGGCCATTGCCGACGCTTCTAAGAAGTTGCCCATCTCCATATAGATGTGGGCAAGGTTGGTCAGCGAAAGTTCGGCAAAGCGGGTGTCGCCAAGCCGGCGAGCCAACGGATAGGCGAGCTTATTATAGACAATGGCATGCTCCATATCGCTGAACGACGCGTAAATCACCGCCACCGACACATAGGCGCGCATAAGTCTGGACTCGAGTGCCGGATCATTATCCGCGCCGCGGATGAATGACAGGTAAAGTTCGAGCGAGCGGGGATAGTCCCCTTCATCGCGTATGGTATTCTCCGCGCTGTCATAGACCTCAATCAACTGACGCCGGGACTCAGTGCCTGATTTGCCCCCGCTGCATGACGGCGTGACTCCTATGACCGCCATAATGACGATAATATGTAGCAAAACCAATATGCGGGGTTTACGTCTCATGTGTAATTTGTCGCTAACTCTCGCAAAGTTAAGAAATTTTTCTGTCTTATTGGCCTACTGTCTTTGAAGATGCGGGGTGTATTCCGTTTTTTTAGGGAAAAGTTGACTGGATTTAAGTAATATCTGATGTTTTTCAAAAATTTTTAGTATCTTTGAGATTTCAAAACCAAACTTATTCGCGCCACGGCCCTCAGGCCATGGCGACAAAAATAAAACAATGGCTACAATCAACGAGACTCAAGACGAGATTATCGAAGAGTTCGAGGGCATGACCGACTGGATGGACCGCTACGCCTACATCATAGAGCTCGGCAACACACTGCCCCCATATCCCGAGAGCGAGAAGACCCCGCAGAACCTGATAGAGGGTTGCCAGAGCCGCGTCTGGATTGACGCGCATTTGACCGACGACGGCCACATCGACTTCCACGCCGACTCCGACGCCATGATAGTCAAGGGAATAGTCGCGCTGCTGATGCGCGTGCTCAACCACCGCACGCCCGACGAGATACTCGGCACCGACCTCTACTTCATCGACCGCATCGGGCTGCGCGAGCACCTATCGCCAACCCGCTCGAACGGCCTGGTGGCAATGGTGCGCCAGATCAACGACTATGCCCGCGCCTTCAAGCTGCTGCAGCAGAAATAATCTAACTTAAATCTATATAACATCATGTTCAAAAACCACCCCAAAGGTCTGATACCCGCCGCCCTCTCGAACATGGGCGAACGGTTCGGATACTACATCATGAACGCGGTGCTCGTGCTTTTCCTCTGTTCGAAGTTCGGACTCAAGGAGGAGACCAGCGCCATCGTCTACTCCTGCTTCTACGCGGGTATCTACGTGCTCAGTCTGGTGGGCGGCCTTATCGCCGACAAGACGCAGAACTACAAGTCGACCATCATCTCCGGTCTCATCGTCATGACCGCCGGATACGTGGTGCTCGCGTTCCCGATCTTCGCCACCGCCGACAACCAGGTGTGGCTGCTGACGCTGACATGCTTCGCTCTGTTCATGATCGCGTTCGGCAACGGTCTGTTCAAGGGCAACCTGCAGGCCATCGTGGGCCAGCTTTACGACAATCCGCGCTACGCCTCGCAGCGTGACGCCGGCTTCCAGATATTCTACGTGTTCATCAACATCGGCGGAGTGCTCGCCCCGTTCGTGGCCCCTATGCTGCGCAGCTGGTGGCTCGGTGAGAACGGCCTGGCCTACAATGCCTCGCTCCCCGCGCTCTGCCATGAGTACCTGAGCCTCAGCGACAGCATGGACACCCAGAACCTCAACAACCTCTACGCCCTCATCACCGAGGTCGGCGGAAACGCGGCCGGCAATATCCAGGAGTTCTGCACGACATACCTCAACGTGTTCAACACCGGTATCCACTACTCGTTCATCGCATCGGTAGCCGCCATGCTCATCTCGCTGGCAATCTTCCTGGCAACCAAGAACTCGCTTCCCAACCCGTCAAAGAAGGAGAAAGAGGCTGTCAACGAATACTCAGCCGAGGAGAAGGCCCGCATGGCCAAGGAGATCAAGCAGCGCATGTACGCTCTGTTCGCCGTGCTCGGCATCGCGATATTCTTCTGGTTCTCGTTCCACCAGAACGGCACCTCGCTCTCGCTGTTCGCCCGCGACTTCGTGAAGACCGACTCAGTGTCGCCTGAGATCTGGCAGGCCCTCAACCCGTTCTATGTGATTGTGCTGACACCGTTCGTCATGATGCTGTTCAGCCGTCTGAGCCGCCGCGGCAAGGAGATCTCCACACCTCGCAAGATTGCCATCGGTATGGGTCTTGCCGGAATCGCATACCTCTTCCTTATGGTGTTCTCGGCAATCCAGGGATATCCCTCGGCGGATGCCTTCAAGGCTCTTCCCTCCGCTACGGCAGAGGCCATGAAGACCGGCCCGTGGGTACTGTTCGTGCTCTACTTCTTCCTGACAGTAGCCGAACTCTTCATCTCGCCGCTGGGTCTTTCGTTCGTGTCTAAGGTTGCCCCCAAGCATCTGCAGGGTCTCTGCCAGGGTCTCTGGCTGGGTGCCACAGCCGTCGGCAACCTGCTGCTCTGGATCGGCCCGCTGATCTACAACGCATACCCGATCTGGGTGGCATGGACCGTATTCCTCGGCGTCTGCGGCATCTCGATGGGCGTCATGTTCGCCATGGTCAACTGGCTCGAGCGCGTCACCCGATAACGCATACCAACCCCAACGAACAAACCAACCTCAACATAAGCGGCCGCCCTCACAGGCGGCCGCTATATTTTATGTATTTACCAATTCCTCTTAACCCTTCGCCTCTTCCTGTAGGAACTGCCGCAGGGTCAGCATACGGATTCCGGCGTAGGTATTCGGCGCCGAGTCACGCAATGTCACAACTATTTTCTCATAATTGTCGGGGATGCCGACAAGATTGCCGAACTCGCGCTCCATTGTGTCGCCACCTGCAACCGTCACCGCCACCTGTATGTACTTGCACTCGCCATCCTTCTCGGCTATAAAATCCACCTCGCGGCCTTTTGGAAGAGCACCTACACTTACTTTATAGCCATCTGTACGCAACTGATTATAAACCACATTCTCCATTAGGCCACCTATATCATCGGGGCGGTATCCCACCACCGAATTGCGTATTCCAAGATCCTCAAAAAACATCTTCTCTCCGACCTCGAAGAAGCGTTTCCCCTCTATGTCCCATCTTCTGACCCGGTCTGTCAGGTATGCATCCTCGATGTATCCGGCATAGGTCTGCACTCCCGAGACGCTGATGCTCATTCGCTGGGATTTCAAAAAATCAGCAATTTTTTTTGCTGTAAAGAGTTGTCCGATATTGTCAGCGAAGAAGAGCATCAGTCGCTGCAGGAAATCCGTATTTCTAACGTTATGCCTGCTGACCACATCCCGGTAGAGTATGGCATCCGCAACACCTGTTATATACTCCCTCCACGTTCGCCGGTCCGGCAGATTCACAAGGTAAGGAAGTCCTCCGTATTCGAGGAATAAGGCAAGCGCCTCGTCAGAATCCTCATACCCATGAAATGTAAGGAACTCATTGTATGAAAGGGGGTGAACCCTAATCTCCACACTTCTGCCGGCAAGCCGCGAGGCAATTTCTGAGGAAAGCATGGTGGAGTTGCTTCCGGTCAGATAGACATCATTTGAGGGGTCAAGTATCAATGAACGCACCACTTTGTCAAAGCCCTCGACTTCCTGTATCTCATCAATAAAAATGCAGTTCCGTTTTCCTTCGACGATGCGAGATATAATCTCGCGGTGCAGGGTCTCGGCATCCTTGATATGCGAGAAGGCAAAATCCTCAAGATTGATAGTTATAATATTGGCCGACGCATAATTTCTGCTTATCTCCTCGGCGACCGCCCTAAGCAGGTAACTCTTACCGACACGGCGCTGGCCGGTAAGAATCTTTATGATATTCTTACCGATATATGGCCGTATCCGGTCCATATATATATTGCGTGGAATGATTTGTATTTTGTCCATAGAAGAAACTTTTTACAAAAATAACAAAAGTTTCTTCCATAGACAAAACTTTTGTCAAAATCTTCAAAAGTTTCTTCCATAGACGAAACTTTTCCAAGAATCAGATAAGTTTCTTTCATATGCAAAACTTTCAGACACTTCTCTATCGGGGAAGTCGAAGATAATGAGTAATGTCACTAAAATAACCGTATAGTCTTACCTATGCGGAGGTCTGAAAAGACCTCGACCATGAGTAGCCGGGTACACGAACCGGGAAAATGCCGCAGTTCCGCAGCGAAAGCATTTTCTCGGTTCGTGTGCCCGGCTGGCGATAACAATATAGGTGTCTGACAAGACACCTTGTTACAGTTCCAGGGGCTTGTGGAGTAGACTGTGCGATGTAACGAGATGTCTTCCAGACATATATTTTCTATTCTCCTTCCGGGCACACGACGACGGAATGCGTTTCCGGCTTCCCCAACGAAGAGGTTGAGCGAGGCTTCCTCAACTTCCTGCTCCCGTATTGTAAATTGACAAAAAAGGATACGCATTGCCATTCCTCACAGACAAAAGAACCATCGTAAAAGTCGGAGCCGAATTCTCGACCGCAATCCGCAACATCTCAGCCTGGAAATCTGTAACTGAATAGTTTCCCGGGAACACAAAAGTACAACTATTTTTTACTATTTTGGAATAAAAATTTCTATATGCCGATATTTTTTTGTATTTTTGAGAACTTTATGCAAATCAAGCCTCAGACACATGGTATAGCTTTCCATAAGAGCAAACCATAAGTGTCTGGATTTGTTATAATTATATATCATTAACCTTAAAAACGCATATGTGCAATAGTCCCAGCACTCTGGAATGTTTTAAGGCCGAGTTGCAACGATGCGCCTCCGGCCATCTGTCATCCCGCATAACCAACAAAAACGAGGATTATGCAGTGGCTTTCTATGCGGAGTTATTTAGAAACACGGAACAGACTGCAAAAATTTTCTGTGAGGGTGCTCATTCGTGTATATGGCGCAATCCGGAGTTTGAGGAGGCCTTTATGGATTTGTTACGGAAACCGGGAATCAATATTCAGGTTTTGACTGAGGAACATATCGAAGACCTCACACGCTTTCCGGAATATCTTCAAAATATAATAAAGAACAGGGTACCACAAATCCAGTTCCGTCATCTTTCGGAGACAGCTAAGCAGATTATCACATCGCGTTTTGACAAGGATGTAAACTTTGCGGTCTTTGATGCTGATAAGTTCCGGTTCGAGTTCGATAAGGCTAATTATACCGCCTATGGATCATTCAATGATGAAGAGGTGGTAAGGGAAATAGAAAAGTATTTTGATGAGGCTTTTCAGGAATCAGAAGTGACGCAATTTAAATTTCCCGCCGGTTCTTTTGAGACTCTGCATGAGCAACAATATACATGGAGCGGTCCGGAAAACGTAAGCCTTTATTCTGCCGTCGATTGCCAAGCAAACAACTAAATGAATCCGATTTTGGCTGACACAGTGTATCTCACCCCATATGCTCCCGTTATTCAACTGATAGCGGGAGTTTATTTAATTTTCTTCTATCAGACAGTATTCGACAAAGACTTTTTAGAAGGGAGTATTAAAAACGACTCAAAGACAATCTGACCGGAACATTAAGAATGGGAGGCGAATATATTCCGGAGAAAGTATATTCTGCTGATATGGAAAGATTCACTACCTGGTGGTCGAGATACACTCGCAGCGTCATAGCAGTTGCCCGGATGGGTTGCGTCTATGCCATTACTCTATTGATATACTGCGGTATAGAGAGCGTAGACCACAAATTAGGATTAAAAGCCCTACTCATAGACTCACTGCTTTATGCAATCTATGCTGTTGTTACTATTTTTATATTCAGATGGAAATTCCTATGTAATACCAAAGCATGGTTTTTCGGATGCCTTCTATTCTCCTTCATTGGCTATATCTTTCCTCCTCAGGAATTTACCAACTGCTCAGATGGACTCTGGGGCATGAGTATGCGCTCTGCCATTAATCTTATTCTTTGGTTATCGGGATTGGCTATCGTCCTCTCTTTTGTAAGGTACCAGATAGATGAATGGCATTATCGCCACACAGACCTATGCGTTGCTAAGTCCACTAAAATCCTGAGCGAGTTTTCGAGTATACGCATGACTATCACACCTAAACCGCTTGATGAGGCCATGAGAGACTTCTATGAGGCCTATGGGCATCTGTTGGATCTCAAAAATTGGAGATACGACGAAAGTGAAAAATTTAAAGATATTCGGACTTGGAATAAGCATTTGCGATCCTACTACGAAAAACGATATCAATATTGGGTATCACCCATTTATAGAAAGATAATGCATCAATTAATCCACTTTCCTAACAAGTGTACATACTGGCGGACGCATCAACCATGTCATTTTGCCTTGATTCTATTATTACTCCTTGTCCTACTCTTCTACGGATGGTTAGCAGTTTATTATTGACCCCACTCCTCTTCATTTATGTTCAAAGTTCGAAGCGCCATACTCGATTCATTGTAAATCGAGTAACTATTCTGATGTGGCTATATGAATGGGGTCATGTAGACGGGGAGGTAGAGCATATTGCCCTCGACGCGCAGGTCTTTGGTGTAGAGCATCATCGGCTGCCCGATTCGCGCTGAGTATCGCTCGCAAAACACATCCAACGACCGATGCGATTTGTAGCCTGATGATTTCACCTCTATAGGGTTTATCTTGCGCCCCAAAACTGTGATAAAGTCAATCTCGTAAAATTTCTTCTTGTCTTCGGTCGCGGGGAAGGTGTAGTAGAACAGTGAATGACCTGCAGCCTTAAGCATCTGGGCCACCACATTCTCATACAGATACCCCAAATCAGCACTAACCTTGTCTGATAAGAGTTTCTCGTAAAGAGTGTTGTCGGAGACGTCACTGTCCCAAAAAGCCAAGGTCACGAATAGGCCCGTATCACATAGATATATCTTGAAATCAGATGGATCCCTATGGAGCGACATGCCTACATTCGGGTCTGACGCCCGATATGAGAAATTGACTGTAAGGGAATCCTCAAGATCTTTCAAGAGACCGTCAATATCATTTCTGTCTTCTCCGCTCACCACACTCCACGGCTCAAAACGCAACTTGCTCGACGCGAGCTGGCCGGGAACAGACTCAAACAGCCGCGACGAACGACCGGTCGGGTCTATCTTCCTGAGATCATCTATATACAATTCTATAATCTCCCGCTTTACCATGTCGGTACGCGCAAAGTTGTTCGTATCAAGATATTCATTAATGGCCTGCGGCATACCTCCCACCAGCATGTAGAGTCTGAACCGCCGCATCAACTCTCGGTTCATGGCATCGGTAAGCGGTTTCTTAGCACGGAAGGCATACTGAGCAAGCGACGCGGTCTGCCGATCATCCATAGCCCACAGGAACTCCTCATAATCCATGGGATACATGGATATCCGAGTCTCTTCGCTTGGAATAAGCACACCTTCTGTATTCTTGCGTATCGACAACAGTGAACCCGTCTCTATGTAATCATACCTGCCATCCTCGACAAGATACTTTATCGCCTGTCGCGCACGCGGATACAACTGAATCTCATCAAAGATTATCACCGATTTGCGCTCATGGAGTTCAACCTTGAATATAGTCTGCATCATCAGGAACATATAGTCAAGATTGTTGAGGTCATTGAATAGTTCCTTGACTGCCTCGGGTGCTTTTCCGAAATCTATCTCGATATATGTCTTGTACTCGCGCCTGGCAAATTCTCTTGCAATAGTTGATTTACCGACTCGACGCGCACCCTTTATAAGCAATGCCGTCGAACCGTCGCGAGTGGATTTCCACTCTAACATTTTGTCATATATCTTGCGTCTGAAAATCCTCTTTTCCATGCCTCAAACCATGAATTATAAGAACAATCTGATTTACAACGCAAAAATAATAAACAAAAGTGTTTCCACCAAATTTAAAATGCACTTTTCCGGTGTCTCCACCAAATTTAAAACGCGGTTTTCCTGTGTCTCCACCAAATTTGGGGGTTAGTGGCGGGGCGAGGGGAGGTCGCGCGAGGCGGTGATCGAGACCAGGGCACCCTCGAGTCCGTTGGCGGCCGATGAGTTGCGCACGTCTATGCGGAGATAGCCGCCGTCAAAATCGTAGACAGCAGTCTCGGCGCCCTCTGCGCCGTTATATTCCAGCGAGTCTATCAGGTTCTCCTGCGTCAGGCCAAGGCTCGACGCCACATAGCGCTCAAGGTCATCGGGGAGAAGGTCTCCTATGTCGACATTGCGCACCACGGCACTCGTCTTCGACAGCACGTCGACATCCCAGATGCCCGGTGCTCCCTGAAGATTCGTATAGAGAGGACGCCCGACGCCATCAGTCAACACACCGCTGAAATTATAGTCGGTAGTGTCAAGCGGTTCGCCGACACGTATAGCGTCGGCGATGCTGCGCACCGTCATGGCGATATCATTGTCGGCATGAAAGTCATCGGCCAAGGCCACCGTGTCCGCACCGGCACTCCCCTCTCCCGACCCGGAGCGTCCGCAGGCCGTCATCAGCAGAGCGACACATAATATGTTACTCCACAATTGTTTCCGGTTAAAGTCTGATTTGATCACAACCTTAATAACAAAATACACTGCAAATGTATCTAATTATTTTGAAAATGTGTCAAAAATCTTAAAAAAAGTTAAGTGTTCATTTGCGGAAAACGAACCAGCGCGTCGGGTCAAAGCGGGGCAACGCCATCAGCTGAACGTCTGCTCGCCGGTCAGACAGCGACTCCTGGGCATTTCCGATGGTCACGTCTCGAGCCAGCAGGGCCTCGCGGACAGCCTGAAGTGCCTTGGCCGGAGTGTTGTTGTCCTTGCTCAGGTGGCACAGGAATATGTACTTCAGTTCCGGGTTGATTATCTCGCTCAGAAACGCAGCGGTGTCCACGTTGTCCATATGTCCGTTGTCGGTGCGTATCCGGGCCTTCAGATACTCCGGGTAGCGGCCCAGCCGCAGCATGTCGGAGTCATAGTTGGCCTCGATAACCAGATAGTTGGCCTGCGACATATAGAACCGCGCACGGTCGGTGACACGGCCGAGGTCGGTGGCAAGCACAAACCGGTGTCCCTCGAAGTCGATCGAGAACCCCATGTTGTCAGAGCCATCATGCGGCACCTCGAAGGCCGTAATCTCCATGCCGGCCACCTTGAAAGGAATCTCCTTGAAGATCGGGGTATGATACTCCTTGATGCGCCTCGAGATGCTGTGGCGGCGCAGCAGGCCGTTGAGCACGCGGGGCGTACAGTAGAGCGACAGATGCCGGTTATTGCGCAGAAGATTGTATGAGTAGCGGACATGGTCGCTATGGTCATGGGTCAGCAGCAATCCCTTGACATGCCTCATCGGCACGCCGTGACGTTTCAGGATATCCTCTATCTGGTCTGCGCGGATACCTGCGTCGATCACGATGCCTCCCTGCTTGTTGCCTACATAGCAGCTGTTGCCGCTCGAGCCGGAACCGAACGATATATAGTGCAGATGTCGCCCGGGGGCACGGTCAGCCTCCAGGTCACTCCTGTCGATCTTAAGGTCAGAGTCAACTCCCCTCGACGCACTATGCCCCCCGGGCACAGACTGACGGTCAGACCACTCCTCAAACGGCAGCCGGGGTTGACCGAAATAAATCTTCTTCATTTTTCACGGTGAATCAGGAAGATCGCGGGCCGCTTGTCGTAGTCATATTGCGTCTTCCTCCATTTTGCTGCGGGGAGAGTCAGTATAGATTCTTTTTCGGGGTCGGTGATGTCGCAGGCCACGCAGAGCAGCGTGTCGGGGCGCAGCGTGTCGGCCAGGAACCTCACCATGCGGTTATTACGGTATGGTGTCTCGATGAATATCTGCGTCTGTCCGAGGCGCGAGCAACGCGACTCAAGGTCTTTCAGCGCGCGGTGCCGCTCGTCCTCCTTGATCGGGAGATAGCCGTTGAAGGCAAATCCCTGCCCGTTGAATCCCGACGCCATCAGCGACATCAGGATGCTCGACGGCCCGACAAGCGGTATGACGCGGAACCCCTCGCGCTGGGCTATGGCCACCACAGCCGCGCCGGGGTCGGCCACGGCCGGACAACCCGCCTCGCTCATGACCCCCATCGGCTCGCCGCGGCGCAAAGCCGCCAGAAAACCGGAGATCTCCTGCTCGGGCGTATGGGCGTTCAACTCATGGAACTCACACTCGTCTATGGGGAAGGCATGGTCCCACCGGCGCAAAAACCGCCGGGCTGTGCGGACATTCTCGACCACAAACGTCCGTATCTCTTTAACAATATGCAGATTGCCAACGGGGATCGTCATCTCCGACGAGCCCGAACTTATCTCCACAGGTATCAGATACAGTGCCGCTTGAATTTCCACAATACAAATTTACAAAAATTTTTCTCAATTCGCCATATCGAAAATCAAAATTTGCTCAGACCGCCTCAATGTTGTAACTTTGCATACGATGGAACAGGAAGAATTCAGACTACCCGAGGGTTTTGTTGACGAGATGTCATCGCTGCCCGGGCTCGACCATGAGGCATTCATAAGCGCCATGTCATCTCCGGCGGCAGTCAGCATCAAGATAAACCGGCGCAAGTGTGCGGATGTCACTGAGACAGGCTATGGCTCACCCGAGCCGGTGGCATGGTGCCGCTCGGGGTTCTACCTCGCCGAGCGGCCCAAGTTCACGCTCAATCCGCTGCTGCATGCCGGTGTGTTCTACGTGCAGGATGCCTCGTCGATGATACACGAGACTCTGGTCTCGGTCATCGCCGACCGCTACGGGCTACCCGACAGCCCGCTTGTGCTCGACATGTGCGCGGCTCCCGGCGGAAAAACAACATCCATGATAAACGCGCTGCCCGACGGCTCGACCGTCGTGGCCAACGAGGTCATGCCCAAGCGGGCTGCCATACTGCACGAGAACCTCATAAAGTGGGGCTATCCTGATATCCTGGTCACCAACTCGCAGTCGGACCGATTTGCGGCTCTCGGCGAGGTCTTCGACATCGTGGCAGTCGACGCTCCGTGCTCGGGCGAGGGCATGATGCGCAAGGATGCCGATGCCCGCTCGCAATGGAGCCCGCGTCTGGTGGCGCAATGCGCCGCGCTGCAGCGCGAGATTCTCGCCGACGCTGCGGCAGCCCTGCGCCCGGGCGGTTTCATGATTTACTCTACCTGCACCTTCAACCGCCACGAGGATGAGGAGAACGTCGAGTGGCTCGTATCGGAGTTCGGTCTCGAGCCGATAGACCTGCATCTGCCCGCGGAGTGGGGAATCGGCGCCGCAATAGGCTCGGACATCCCGGCTCTGAGGTTCATGCCTCATCTGACACGCGGCGAGGGCCTTTTCGCCGCCCTGCTCCGTAAGCCGGGCGACGCACCCGCCGCCAACCGCAAGAAGGCATTGGAGGCATTGCGCAAGAAGACACGTGTCATTCTCGACGGCATCCCCACGGTCAATATCAAGGGAAAGTCGGAGTTGCCGGCCTCTGAATGGGCGCTCTCGGCCCAATTCCCGCGTGGCCGTTTCCCGGAGGCCACTCTTGACCTCGACACGGCTTTGCGATACCTGCGACATGAGGCCATTCAGCTGCCGGCTGAAACTCCGCGCGGGTTTGTTGTTGTAACTTATGAGGGACACCCGCTCGGCCTGGTGAAGAATATCGGCAACCGGGCCAACAACCTCTACCCCGCCGAGTGGCGTATCCGCAACCTCTGACACCTGCTGTCACCTAAAGCCCAAATACCTAAACTAAAGATTAAAGATTAATAACAAATTCTCTATAAATTAATCTCTTATCTCTAATAATTAATAATTAACCTCGCCCCTAAACCCTATCCCCCTATCATGGCTGATAAGAAGAGCAAGATAACGACTGAGACTTTCCCGGTGACGGGCATGATGTGCGCCGTCTGCGCAGGCACCGTGACCAAGACCCTCTCCGAACTGCCCGGCGTGGAGAAGGCAGACGTCAACTTCGCCACATCGTCGGCCACGGTGACGTGGAACGAGGCAGATACATCGCCCGACGTCATGCGCCGGGCACTCGACCATGCCGGCTACGGACTGATCGCCGAGAGCGACGAGGCCCGCGCCGTCGCCGAGAAGGAACGTCAGGACGCCGCCGAGTATACGGCCATGAAGCGGCGCGTGGCGGTGGCCTGGATCATCTCCGTGCCGCTCGCCGTGCTGTGCATGACGCATATCCATTTCCCGGGCGAGTCGTGGGTCTATATGGCCATGACGCTCGTCGTGATGCTCTGGTGCGGGCGCGGGTTCTTCGTGCGCGGGTTCCGGAGCCTCTGGAGCAAGTCGCCAACCATGGACACATTAGTGGCCATCTCAACCTCGGTGAGTTTCCTGTTCTCGGCGTTCAACACGATATGGCCCGAGGCAATGACGTCGCGGGGCTACACGGCCGACCTCTATTACGAGGGGGCGGCGATGATAATAACATTCGTGCTGACGGGGAAGATGATGGAGATGCGCTCGCGTCGCAACACGGGCGCCGCACTCCGCGCCCTGATGGGCCTTCAGCCGAAGACGGCAATGGTGGTCAGCGCCGACGGCGAGACCCGCGAGGTGCCGATCGCCGACATTCACGCCGGCGACGCGGTACTCGTGCACCCCGGCGAGAGGGTTCCCATCGACGGCACCGTTACCGCCGGACAGAGCGCAGTCGACGAGAGCATGCTGACCGGCGAGCCGGAGAAGGTCGAGAAGGCAAAGGGGGATACCGTGTCTGCCGGCACAATGAACGGCAACGGCACGCTGACCGTGCGGGCCGACAACGTGGGGGCCGACACCGAACTTGCCCGCATCGTGCGCTCCGTGCGTCAGGCGCAAGGCTCAAAGGCGCCTGTGCAGCGGCTTGTCGACCGCATCAGCGCCTGGTTTGTGCCGGCGGTCATAGCGATTGCAGTAGTGACTTTCGCTGTATGGATGCTTGCCACGGGCAATCTCGCACATGCCTTGGTCTGCTCGGTATCCGTCCTGGTTATAGCGTGTCCATGCGCGTTGGGTCTGGCCACTCCGACGGCCATTATGGTCGGTATAGGACGAGGTGCGCGCGAGGGTATCCTTATCAAGGATGCCACCGCACTCGAACTGCTTGAGAAGACCGACACCGTGGTGCTCGACAAGACTGGCACCATCACGACGGGACATCCCCGCGTGACTGAGGCCGTGTGGGCCGAGGGTGTCGACCGCAACGCGCTGGCGGCCGCGGCTTATGGAGCGGAACTGAAGTCGACCCATCCGTTGGCCGAGGCGATATGCGCATATTTCGCCAAGGAGGGCGTCGTGGCAACTGAGCCCCAGAGTTTTGAGTACACTCCCGGCAAGGGAATGAGTTTCACGACGGGTGGTGTGGAGTATGTGCTGGGGAGTGCATCGCTTGCCGAGGGCACTGACACAGCACCGGGGCGTGCCGTCGCCGAATGGCTCCCGACCGGCTCTGGAGTGGTAGTGATGGATGCCGGAGGCAAGCCGGTGGGAGCATTCCGCGTCGCGGACACGCTGCAGCCCGGCATACCGGCCACGATTGCGAGTCTTCGCAAGGATGGCCGCGAAGTCATACTGCTGACGGGTGACAAGCGAGCCACCGCAGAGCATGTGGCCCGCGAGGCGGGAATAGCCCGGGTTATCGCGGAGACAATGCCGGGCGATAAGTTTGATGTGGTGGCGCGTCTGCGCCGCGAGGGTCACGTTGTGGCCATGGCGGGCGACGGCATAAACGATGCCGAGGCATTAGCCGAGGCCGACGTGTCGGTTGCGATGGGTGGCGGCAGCGATATTGCGATTGAGGTGGCCCAGCTGACGCTGGTCTCAGGGAAACTCGCGGCGTTGCCGCGTGCGTTCGCTCTGTCGCGCAAGACGCTCCGCATCATCAAGGAGAACCTGTTCTGGGCGTTCATCTACAATGTGATCGGCATACCGCTGGCGGCGGGCGTGCTGTGGAGCGTCGGCTTCACCCTGACGCCGATGTTTGCCTCGGCCGCAATGGCCCTCTCCTCAGTCTGCGTCGTCACCAACTCGCTCCGCCTCAAATAGGCATCTGTTCATTGAATAGCAGACTCTTTAGTAAAATTATGTAAAAAACTTTAAACATGTGAATTTGCATGTACACCGAAAAATTTTTATATTTACGGCGGAAATGGCCATGCGCCTAAAACCGCACATACTTCAAAACATCTTTTTAGGATGAAACCAATCCTTTATATAATAGCCGGATGCAACGGTGCAGGCAAGACAACAGCTTCCATGACAGTTTTGCCCGAAATTCTCAATTGCAGAGAATTTGTCAATGCCGACGAAATAGCAAAGGGCCTATCGCCACTTAACCCAGAAGAGGTTGCTGTCTTGGCAGGAAGGTTAATGTTGTGCCGCATAGGCACTCTCATGAAAAGCCGTAAAACTTTTGCTATTGAAACAACACTTGCCACACGAAGTTATAAAAAACTCGTACTAAGTGCCAAAGAACAGGGTTATAAAGTTGTGCTGCTTTTTTTCTGGCTACCCTCTCCACAACAGGCTGAACAACGTGTAGCCCTACGTGTGGCATCCGGCGGACATAATATTCCTAACGATGTGATACATCGACGCTATTGGAACGGCATTATTAATCTTTTTGAGATATTTATACCCATAGTCGACAGTTGGTCGTTATATGATAATACAGATGAGATAAGGCCAATTGTTGAAAATGGTGAAATCATTAACAGCAAGTTGTTTAATCAAATTAAAACTCATGTCGGAAGAAGATAAAACATTAAGTCGCCTCTTACTGGAGGGTATAAGAAAGGCCCAGCGACTTATGCTCGAGCGTAAGGCAAAATTAGGAGAATCAGTTGTGTACGCCGATGCACACGGCAGACCATATCAACTCACAGCAGAAGAAGCCTTAGTCCGACTCAGAAACAATAAAAAGGAATAAGGGTCTGGAGCGTCAAGGAGAACCTGTTCTGGGCGTTCATCTACAATGTGATCGGCATACCGCTGGCGGCGGGCGTGCTGTGGAGCGTCGGCTTCACCCTGACGCCGATGTTTGCCTCGGCCGCAATGGCCCTCTCCTCAGTCTGCGTCGTCACCAACTCGCTCCGCCTCAAATAGGCCGCGCCATCTGATTGCCAACCTTCCCTGACAAAAATTCCGTATGTTATTACCGAAACATTTTGAAATAAAGCTGTAAAGCATTAACTTTGCGGCAGAACAGACCGAAGAGAGAGAGACCTGATATGACTCTGTCTCGCTAAGGCCGCATAAAACTCATTCGTATAACCTCGCATAACTGAGAACCTCACATAACTGATTTAAGAGACACCGGTGGCGTGATGTCTATCCTAAGGCGTTAGAACTCCCCTAACAGGAACGCGCGCTCATCAAATAATTGAAACAACGACAACTGGCACTTATATGAAAAAATTATCCATTCTGACAATCTTTTTAACCTTCCTTTCATCCGTTTGCCTCGGACGCGACTTTGAATATGACGGACTCGTATATACCGTTGTCAGTGAAGAAGAAATGACTGCGCAACTTAAGGAGGGCTATAAAAAGTCAACCAACTCTCCTTACGTGGCCGGAAATCCCGGGGCTGCGGGCCATGTGGAAATCCCCTCAATCGCTTACGATGGAGATGCCGCGTACACCGTATGCTCAATCCCTCCACATGCGTTCTTCAATAATGAAAATATCACATCCGTGAGCATCTCGTCGTCGGTAAAGATTATTGACAAGTGGGCGTTTTGCGGTTGCAAGTCACTTGAAGCCGTCTATATCGAGGAGGGTCTGCAGTCAATAGAATATCAGGCATTCGACTGGTGTAAGGAACTGCGGGAGATTAAATTGCCCACCTCACTTCTTAAATTGGGCGATTGCATATTCCCCGATGACACGTCGATGACCGACCTGATACTTCCTCCCAATCTTACTGAAATGGGAAGGTTCAGTGTCAATAACAGCAACATAAAGAAGGTGGCAATTCCATCTGGCTTCCCTGTCGACCTTTCAGCAGTGTTCGGCCGTGAGCAGGAGAAATGTGTAGAATATCCTAAGGAATCATATCTTCAGGAGGATGGCCGGATCTATTCCCCCGACAAAACCAGCCTCTGGTATGTCTCCACCTCGGCCGAAGGAAGCATATCGCTTCCTGAGACAGTAACGGAGATAGGCCCTTATGCCTTCAAAGATTGTGACAAAGTGACAGAAGTGGAAAGGTCATCGGAACTGAAGCATATCTCCGAGGGGGCGTTTTTCAGATGTACATCCTTGGAAAGCTTTGATTTTCCCGACACCATGGAAAAGATAGAGGATAGCACATTAGCGGGGTGTACAAGTCTTGTCCACGTAAGAATGCCTGCATCACTCAGGAGCATCGGTACATCTGCATTTCACGGATGCAGTGTGCTGACCGGTGTCGACATCCCGCAATCTGTTGAAATAATATCAGGATTCGCCTTTTACGGATGTAAGTCACTGAAGTCTGTGGTCATACCGCCGCGTGTGAAGACAATTTCAGAACATGCGTTTTGGGGCTGCAATCTCTCGGACATATCCATTCCCGAAGGAGTGGAGTGTCTGGACACGTACTCTTTATCGGGAAACTCGTTCGAAAGCATTACACTTCCGGAATCACTGACCACTATCCAGAATTATGCCTTGGCCGAATGTGTCAAACTCAAGAAACTGTTTATACCCCACAACGTGAAAAGCATCGGAATCGATATATTGAAAGACAGTGACGGAATTGAACAGGTTGTCGTCGGCAGAAATGTAGAGGACATGACCGGTCGATCGTTCTCCGGCTTGATAAATCTTAAGAAACTCGCATACCCTGACAATGTGCTCTTGACCGGTGTCATAAAGGGGGCTGTCAGATATCCCGCATCTGACGCGGTTTTTGAAGACGGAATTATTTATGACGGCACGCGTAGCGTACTGTATTTTGCCGACATAGACACAGAGGGGCAGGTCATCCTTCACGAAGGATTGCAGACCATCTATCCCTACGCATTCACAGAGTGTCATGGCCTCACGTCAGTGGTAATGTCGAACTCGATACAGGAGATAGGTGCATGTGCATTCAAGAACTGCGATAACATGCACTGGGTCGTTGCAGGCAATGGCTTGGAGAATCTTGCCGGCGACGCTTTGGATGGCTGCACTGCAATCTCCAAGTTATTATGGAATGACAAATGCTTTATATTTCTGCAGAATGGATGTGCCAATATTGTATATGATTCTCGAATGTCAATTGAACATGACAAAGGCCTTGTGTACGGTCACAGCGAGAATGAAAATGCCCTGCTTTTCTGTTCACCCGACTTTGAGGGACACGCGACAGTAAGAGAAGGAATCGATAAGATAGGAAAGCAGGCATTCGAATCTTGTCAGCAACTTACTTCGGTTGAATTGCCTGAAAGTCTGACGAGGATTGAAAAAAATGCATTTCTGGGATCTGAGAATGTGGCAGACCTTACAGCCCATGCACCTGTGCCTCCTCATTGTGCCGAAGATGCGTTCACGTATGCAATGACAGAGGGCAGGCAGACACGTCTGCACCTCAGTCCTGAGAACGCGTTGCTTTACGCAGGTGTCAAGCCATGGTCGGATTTTTTTGATATCTCTACACCCGGAGGCAAGGTGTTCAAATTGAACGACGGCCAGCTCAGTTACGCATGCTCGGAAGAAACGCATACGGCAAGTGTGGTCAAGAATGATTCATATCTAAGCTTTACGGGCGTTTCCATCCCGGCGCGTGTGGCTGTGGAGGAGAATGGTGCCTCAACATTCTATAAGGTCGAGGGTATCGCTCCAGGAGCCTTTGACGGATGCAAAGACATATCCGTTCTGACTCTGGGAAGGAATCTGAAATGGATTGGCGAGTCAGCATTCAAGAACTGCAGGAATATCAGGAGCGTAAAGATACCTGAATTGATAGAGGAGATTCCGGACAGCTGCTTTATGTTCGATGATATTGACAATCTTGAGCTGAACGACAAAATACGCCGCATAGGCAACAATGCCTTTTATTCCGCCAATCTATCGTCGATTACATTCCCGGCATCTCTTGAGGAGATTGGCAGCGAGGCGTTTTCAATGTCTCCATTGGATGAGATCACATTTAACGAGGGATTGATCAGGATAGGAGACAAGGCTTTCACAGGATACAGCGGCTCGATGCATCTGAGGACTCTCAGTTTCCCGTCGACGCTGATCGAAATCGGGAATGGAGCCTTCCGCTATAATTACGCATTATCTACGGTCAACTTCAACGAGAATCTTCAGAAAATAGGAGCCGGCGCTTTCGAGAACTGCAACATAAAGTCACTCAGTTTCCCGGCTAGATTGAGGAGCATCGGAGAGTCTGCGTTCAAAGGGAATTCCTCTGTGGCGACGATCTATTTCAACGAAGGGCTCGAGACTATCGGAGACTATGCCTTCAACGACATTTATCTGGTGTCGGGATTAAAATTCCCTGACTCCCTGAAGAGTATCGGGGATTACTGTTTTGAAAATCACTCAAAAAGCCCGGCATTGAAATACATCGATTTCGGCAACGGAATTGAATATATAGGGAAAAATGCCTTTGCGAGCCAGACTTCGCTGTATGATGTGCATCTGCCGGCGTCGATGAGGATAATCGATGAATATGCATTCACCGCGTCGGCAATCCGCAACCTTACAATGGCAAATGGCATTGAGAAGATTTCGGATTACGCTTTCAAGGACTGTTCGGGATTACTTGCCGTCTCTTTCCCGGCCTCGATGAAATATGTGGGAAAGAGGGCGTTCGAAAAATGCATCTCACTCACTGATGTTTCTTTTGAGGATTCTGACGAGCCGATTGATGTGGCAGACCAGGCGTTCTTAAATACGTTTATCCGCAGTGCCTACGTAGGCAGACCGTTGCCTCCGAGAGCACTTGCAACTTCCACCACCCCCTATCTTTACACAATTGTGGTGGGTGGACATTCATATGTGGCGCCCGGCTCGCTGTCCTATCAGGAGGCCTTGAGCAATCTGGTGATACTTGACGGTGTCACTGAGATTCAGGACAATGCTTTCGCCAATTGTAAACATCTTGACACTGTGGTAATTCCTCCCAGCGTAAAGAAAATCGGCGCGGGGGCTTTCTCTTTCTGTAACCTCAAATATCTTGCCATAGGACATGGCATGCAGGATATCGCTGAAAACGCCTTCAGCGGCAATGACAAACTTGAGAATGTGTATATCACAGCCGTTGAGCCACCGCATGCCGCCAACTCGGCGTTCAGTTCATATGCGGCGACACTGCATGTTCCGTCAGATTCGTATGATAGTTATATGGACTGTCCGTCGTGCTGGTATAGATTTGAAAACAGCATGGAGCGACTTATTGAACCGGTTTTACTTTCGACCGAAAGTTCTGTCTCTGCGGATGTCAAACCCGGGGATTCATTCCAGCTTACGACAACGTTCACACCTGAGGAGACGACTCTGCAACACCTTTTCTATTTATCCACAAATCCTGATGTGGCTTCTGTTGACCATACCGGAGTCGTAACCTACCACGGGAATCAGTCCGGTGATGTTGAAGCGCTTTCTGACGCCTCGGAGCCTTCAGATTGTGAGATTCAGGTCTATACTCTTTATGCTGATTCTCCCAGGGCTTCATTCAGACTCGAAGGAATATTATCAGAAATTGAGTCCGTGTCAGTGGATGATTCCTCTGACATACAGCTTGACCTGTCAAAGCCTTATGAGGTATACAGTATGCAAGGGTATAGAATCTTTACCGGCATCGAGACCCTTGAGCCTGGAACATACATCATTCGTCAGGGCAACCTCTCGCTGAAGATAAGCCTCAGACGCTGATTCTCCAAACAGAGATGAAAGTCAAGCATTGGGTGAAGTATATCCTAAGCCTAATGTCACTAAAATAAAGGGTGAGTGTTCACCTGTGCGGAGGACTGAACGTCCTTGATCATGACCAACCGGACACACGAATCGGGAAAAATGCTTTCGTAGTGAAACTGCGGCATTTTTCCGATTAGTGTGCCCGGCAGGCAATAAAAACACAGGAGTCTGGCAAGACCCCTTGTTACATTACCGGAGAAATTGGCTACAGAGCGAATGTGATTCCTCTCCAGCGCACATTGCTGTTCAACAAAAAAGCACTAACTTTGTGCATAAAAACAATTGCAACCGAATGAAAGAAGCCATACGCCCCTGTTTATTCATACGTAAAGACCGGACAGCAGGTTTCATACGCATTATACTCATATTTGTCCTGACTTTAACCGGACTGGCAGGCTGCGGACCCAGCCACAAAGACACCCCTCATCCATCACTCGATTGCCGTACTGCCCTAAGTTGCAATGAGGAAGATCTTTCAAGATATCCGTCAGAATGTATCGTCAGAGTCGCAGACTCGCTGTACTCCGACAAGTCGCTATGTGATAAGGCATCGATGCTATACAAGGCCGTGGCTGCAAGATCCGTCGGGAGAGGAGAAGACACCGATAGCCCAATCAAGGCCAACCTGCGGTTATGGGAACGTTACACATTTGACTTTCATGATGTCTCCAAAGCCATGGGGTATCTTAATTCCGCTTATGATCTTGGCTCATCTAATGACAAGTTTAAAGGAGAGATCGACTATGCCTATGCTGTAAGCTATCAGAATATGGGCAACCATACACGCGACAAGGACTTATATGACAAGGCTCTCGAATATTATGAACAGGCCTTTAAGGAAATCAAGGATTCCGGATCTGACAAGCCTGAATACTTTGACCGTATGACTACCAACTATCTGACGCTGCTTTTCTCAATGCAGCATCAGATAGACAACAAGGTCATCGAAGACATACACACATTGGCGGTTTCTGACAAGAGTCATGACGTATCGGATTATAACAGGAATCTTTACGAAGGATTCAAGGCAATCCAGAAAGGTGACTACATGGAAGCCTCCGAACGTTTCAAGGAAATGCGTAAAGGGTTGAGACCAGAGGAACATAAGGAGGCTTATCTCTCAATTCTGAACGAGGCTACGGCCCTACAGCAGGGAGGTCGGATAACCGATGCGCTGGAAGTGCTGTCGGAAGCCGACAGTATCAGTCTGAACGCCGACAATATTGAGATGCTTGTGTCTTTGAGTTTCACAAAAAGTAAATATTACGAACTTGCCGGGAACCAAAAGAAGTCAGAGCAGGCATACCTGGAATATTGTCAATACCGGGACTCCCTGCTATCATACAGGCAGGTCACAGGCCTAAGGGAGGCTGAGTTCACACATTCTCTCTCAATGATGGATGCAAGAATTGCCGAATTGAGTTATCAAGGCAAAATCAAGACTGTAATGATTGCATCCACCATACTGATCATGTTGATACTTCTGATCTTCATAACCGTGATAAGACGAAAGAACCGGGCCCTAAGTGAGGCAAACCGTTCGCTGTACAAACAGAACAGGGAGGTCATTGCCGCGGAACAACGGGAAAGAGAGGAGAGGCTCCGGGTCGCCTCACTGCTGAAAAACCATGTGGAGCCGGCGGTACCAGTTGACAGGAAAGAGAAATATCGTGGAAGGAAACTGGATGAGCAGGTAAAGAAAGACCTCTACAATGCAATCATGGAGGTGATGCAGACCAATGATGAGATCTATGATTCCTCGTTTTCTCTGACAAGACTAAGCGAGGTCTGTAGCTCGAAACCGGAATATGTTTCCCAGGTCATCAATGAAATGTCAGGATGCAATTTCAATGAACTTCTCAATAAATACCGTATAAGGGAGGCTTGCCGAAGAATATCCGACCGAGCCAATTATGACCAATACACTCTTGCAGCAATTGCAGCGGGCGTCGGTATAGAGTCAGCCACCACATTCAGCAAATATTTTAAGATTGTCACCGGTCTGACACCGTCTCAATACAAGAAAAACGCCGAATCCCTATAAACTCCACCATCATATACAAGCAACTTATCCACAGACTATTATCATTCATGTTTTCCAAAATCACGAACTTGGAAAGCGTAATAGTCCAAATATTTGCCACGCTCACGGGCCTTTTGTAACTTTGTGCATCATCAACCACAAAATTACAACTCATGAAACAAAGACTACCCATTCTCGTCGGAATTGCCGTGGCGATGGCTCTTCCGTCAAAAGCAGAGGAAATCATTCACGACGGCCTCAGATACACGGTTCTCGAAGGCACAGAAGTCCGAGTCGACGGATTTGCCGGAGATGAATCCACAAGTGCCCTTGTGATTCCCGGAGAGGTCAGTGACGGAACTACCACTTACACCGTTGTTTCGGTGGGCGACGAGGCATTCCGGCTGGCCGGACTTCAAAGCGTGAGTCTTCCGGAAAGCGTTCGGAGCATAGGAAGGGAAGCATTTTCGTTCAATATGCTTATGACCGAGTGCGCGCTTCCGTCGGGATTGCAAAGTGTAGGGGACTATGCGTTCCGCAGGTGCTTCTCGGCAGTCCTGAATCTTCCGCCCACGATGACGCATGTGGGCGAGGGTGCCTTCTGGGAATGCTCGAAAATATCAGAGGTGACACTCCCAGCCGGTGCAGAGATAGGCCCGAACGCCTTCATGTACTGCACAGGTGTTACAACACTCACACTCGCAGGAGCACCCTCCTCGGTCGGCGATTGCGGGCTATCATTCAATTCCCTACGTGAGTTCACGGTAATCAGCGACACACCACCAGCTTTTACTCCCGAGGATGTTTTCGCTTATGGGCGAAATGAAAACCGCAATTATGAATGGACTCTCGAATTAGAAAATGTGACACTGAGAGTGCCAGAGAGTTCAGTCGAGACCTACCGGACGAATCGTGACTGGTGCGTCTTTACCAATATAGAGGGCATTACCGAGGAGACTGTAACAGAGTTTACATCAGAGCCCTTTGTATACAAAGTCAACGATGATGGCAGCGTAAGTGTCAAGACTTACGTCGGAAACGATCCGCATGCAATCATCCCGGCAACAGTGGAATATAAAGACAAGGAATATTCGGTGAGCCGCATTTCGGAAAACGCTTTCGCCAACTCTAAGGTCGAAAGCGTTGAAATAGCGGAAAGCGTAAGGGAGATTGGAGCCAATGCATTCATATACTGTGAGTCACTTGCAGAAGTTGTCCTGCACCAGGGATTGGTCTCAATCAGAGAGAAGGCTTTCTATTCTACAGGCCTTGAGAATATTACCCTGCCTGCCGGACTCGTCGAAGTTGACGAATTCGCGTTCTCAAAATGCGAGAGACTTAAGGAGGTTTCCATCCCGGAGGGAGTTACAATACAAGGGAATGCCTTCAACGGCTGTCCGCTTGAAAAGGTAACGGTCGGTGGCAATGCCGAAATCGCATCGGGGGCAATGTTCTCGATGAGCCTTAGGGAGATAGAATGTCTTGCAGAGGCTGTGCCTGACATATACCCGGTGGATGTATGGCTATTCGACGGAAATGAAAATTTTAATGACCAGGTTGTGCTTATCGTCAAGGATGAGGCAATGGCACAGGAGTTCAGATCTACGCCGCAATGGGACATGTTCAAAGGCATTATTCCCGTGGGCACGGAATATGACAAAGAGGCTCCATACCTCGCTGAAAATGAAATAACAAGCATCGAGGAACTTAATCTTTCCTCCGGACTTAAGGCATTCGTTCCCCGCAGATACTCCCTACAGTTCCTCACTCGGTTCAAGGATGACTCCTCGATAATCGTGTGGGACGGCGAATACGGCATGCGGCTGAAGGATTATACGTTTTATTCCGCATCAATGCAGCAATGGTGGGATAATTACCAGAAGGGAGATCATCTCAACGGCTATCTGATTGGCGTAAATTCGGACTTGGAGAATGCCTTTCTCGTCACAAGCCATTCAGTGCGCAATGTCACGATAATGCCTGATGTCGTACCTCTTTCGCTCACGGGCACAGAGGCTACTGAGATGACTGACAATGGCAGATACCTCCATGAATACTGCTACATGGAAATTCTGGGACAATTATCCGGATCCAATTTTATTTCCAATGACAATGTCGCATTTGAAATCGTGGATATCGACAATGTGTCTTTCAGTTCGCCGACCGTCGAGGGTGATGTACAGATAAAAGGGATTCTGTTCAATGGGGCACCCTATGGGGAAGAACCGACTCCGCGTCTGGTGATAATTGACCAGAATGATTATTATGAGACCGGCATTGGCCATGTTGATATGGATGCGGAATCATCGCATTTCGAGATTTACAACCTTACGGGAACGGCCATGGGAGCAGACATTGATGCCCTCGAGCCCGGCATCTACGTGCGCAATGGAAAGAAAATTATAATCATACAGTAATGGAGACATCGATTGTAAAAAGACTCCTGACAAATATCACAATTGCCTCATGCGCCCTGTGCGCATGGGGCAACCCCGGATCCGACACAGAATCAGATCCGGTAATGAGAGTATCTCCGCAGGGTAACCTGTTGGAGTCAGCGGCTGCCTATGAGACCGAGGATGTTGTGCTTATCAAGGATGACATGCTTCCCGAAGGCGGTACGCTCACGACATATCTCTCCGACATGATCGTAGCCAACATCTCGTCATACGGAGTCGCATGGTATGAGGACAGCGGACTTGCCATGTTCGTATACCGTACAGACTCAGAGGATGTATATGTTAAGAACCTCTCCACATACTCCGACACATGGGTCAAGGGATATGCCGAAGAGGGTTCGATATGGATTCCGACAGGTCAACCCATCATGGTATCAAACAAAGGAAGCGTCTATAGACTTGTTACAGCCGTGGTCGACATGAACACGAACCAGATGGAGACTCGTGCCGGAATACGGTTCTATGTGGACGATGACGGCAAGAGTCTTGTCATGGAGGAGAGTCCCGACGACAGCCATGTGCTGGGGTTCTATACGATGGTCGTGGAAAAAGGCTCTATTTCCCAGGCTTTCAGCCGTATTCACCTCAGCGAACTTGAAGTCAGTCCTGTTAGTCCCCCACAGGAAGCCGAGTTTAGACGCTACGAGTATACAGCGATGCTCGGCGGCTACCAACCCTGGGAAAACCGCAGTTGGATTGCATTCGACGGCAACGATGTATATGTCCAGGGACTTGAATGGATCTATCCGGAAGGATGGGTGAAAGGAACACTGATGAATGACGGATCGATACGTATCCCGACAGGTCAGTTTCTTGGGCTAAATGGAAACTACGCCTATTACTATCTTGCCGCAGAATACGATGGGGACATAACCGGCAACGCTGATGTCAGGGCCAAGAATGCCTTCTTCCTCGATTATGATGCCTCTACTGACGGGTATCAGATATCAGATGGCGAATGTTTCTTCGCAGGTCAGGACATGGCTTACGGTTTTCCTGTCATAGACAGCAGATTCACTCCTTTTCCTGTAACCGCCGCCATGCCATCACAGGCTGAGGATCTTGACTGGGCTGCGGATAAAAGTCAATTCCGTTTCCATATTCCCATGACAGACACCGACGGAGCCTTTATAGACCGTTATCTTCTTTCTTACCGAATCATTGCAAATGGGAAAGACTATACATTCCCTCCTTGCGGGCTCACACAGTTTGAAGAGAGGACTATGTTGTCAGCAAATGCCTCATATCCTCTCGATGAAGAATGTAACTGGGGCTGGAATCAAGGTGATCTATACATAATACCCATAGAGTCGTCAGAAGAAATATCAAGTCTGGGCGTCATCCTCAGGTATGATGTACTTGGCGAAATAAATGAATCACCGGTATCCCTTATCGCCACATCTTCTGTAAAAGAAGTTTCGGCCAGTGAAAGGAAGCCAGTGGCCTATTATGCGCCCGACGGGCGACGACTAAGCCGACCGAACGGAATATGCATTGCAAGGTATTCCGACGGTACATCCGCCAAAATAGCAATAAACAATTAAGAACCTGTAGTCCCCATTCTCACCATACTGCGAGAATGGGGACTTTTTATATGGATATCACCCCTGATATAATCTTGCGGTAAAGGCTAATGCCATTCTATATAAAATGCATGTTATATAATGAACGGTGAGTAAGATGTTGCGTATTGATTATTCACGATAAGACAAGAAGGCCCTTGTATTGGGATGACAGAGGGCCAACGGTATCCAACAAACCGGGATTCATGACGTTTTAATGTCAGAGGAAGTCCCGGCAAACCATAGGCCACACAATCTACAGCACGGCCTACAGATTCCGGTGATTTTGTCAAATCGCCGGAATTTGCTATTTTTGCATGTAGACTCTCTCCTAATACTCGCTTAAGCAGGCCCTCTCAACAAGTCTAACGAGGGACTCTCCAATTAGCAAGTTATATAGCATGCCTTTGGGCTGGATGAAAACATAAAGGATATGAAATTCAAGACTAACGCAAAGTGCGGCGGATGCCAGGCCGCCATAATGAAGGCCGTTCAGGAGAAATTCCCGAACGCGGAGTGGAGCATGGAACTCGAGAGCGCCGATAAGGTGCTTGAGGCTCACGGCATCCCCGAGGATGCGGAGACCGCGGCCCAGATCGAGAAGACTATCGCCGAGACCGGCTTCAAGGGCACCTGGCTTCCGCAGACCGGCTATTGAGCCGAACCCTGACCATCCGCGTATGGCTGAAGAGAAATGGAATGACCGGACCGAGTTGCTGATCGGCCCGGAGGGTGTGGCACGCCTTGCGGCGGCCCGTGTCTTCGTAGCCGGTGTCGGAGGCGTGGGCGGTTATGCCGCCGAGATGCTGGCCCGCAGCGGCATCGGCCATCTGACGCTCGTTGACGCCGACGCTGTAGCCGTGTCAAACCTCAACCGCCAGCTTATCGCCACCATCCCCGACATCGGCCTGCCGAAAGTCAAACTGTTCGAGAAGCGTTTCCGCGACATTAACCCCGCAATCGACGTACTGGCGATCCGCGAATTCATCACCCCCGACAATATCGGGGCTATGCTCGACGCGGGCCAATACGACTTCGTGGTTGACGCTATCGACACCGTAGCGCCTAAGGTCGCGCTGATCGTCCACTGCCTCACCCACCGGATTCCAGTGATATCGTCGATGGGCGCCGGTGGCCGCCTCGATCCCACCCTAATCGGCTACCATGACCTGTGGGAGACTCGCGAGGATGGCCTGGCGCGCGCCGTGAGGCAACGCCTCAAGAAGGCAGGGCTGCGCCGCCCGCTGCGCGTCGTGGCAAGCACCGAGGCGCCACGCGCCGCAGCCGTCATCGAGCTCGACGAACGTAACAAACGTAGTTCTTACGGAACCTTGGCCACAATACCCTCTATCTTCGGCATACTTCTCGCCTCGCATGTAATCAACCGCCTAACTACCGAGAAATGATCCAACTCCGCAATATAAACAAATCATACGGCAATCTGCATGTGCTCAATGACGTGTCGCTCGACATCGGCTCTAACGAGATAATCACGATAGTCGGCCCGAGCGGCGCCGGCAAGACCACCCTGCTCCAGATTGCAGGCTCGCTCGACCGCCCGGACAGCGGCAGCGTAGTCTATGACGGACAGGAACTCACCGCGCTCAACGACCGACTGCTGTCGGAATTCCGCAACCGCAATATCGGTTTCGTGTTCCAGTTCCACCAGTTGCTCCCCGAGTTCACCGCCGCCGAGAATGCCGCCATCCCGGCCATGATAGCCGGGACACCCAAGAAGAAGGCCATCGAGCAGGCGTCGGAACTGCTCGCAATGCTCGGTCTCGGCGAGAGGCTGCGCCATAAGCCGGCGGAGATGTCGGGCGGAGAGAGACAGCGCACGGCAATAGCCCGCGCGCTGATAAACAAGCCGCAGGTTGTGTTCGCCGACGAACCGACCGGTAGCCTCGACTCACGCAACCGCGACGAGATACGCGCCCTTATCGCCGACCTGCGCCACACCCTCGGACAGACCTTCGTCATCGTGACCCACGACCCGACCATCAGCGAGATTGCCGACCGCGTCGTCAACATGGCCGACGGCCGCATCGTCACCCCTCTTTCGAGATGAGGCCCAGTTTGTCGGCCAAATATTTGCCTGTGTCGCGGATTTTGCCTATATTAGCACTCCAAAACCGAAAACGTGGCTTGCCGCGTATTGATTTTCTTAAAATAAATATAGTCAAAACCCTAAAAACTCACATCAAAATGGCAAATCCTGAGAACAATCAGAACCAGAACCAGAACCAGAACCAGCTTCAGATCCAGCTCCGTCCCGAACTCGCCGACGGCAAATATACAAACCTCGCAATGATCGGCCACAGCGGCAGCGAGTTCCTCATCGACTTCATCTTCGCCGCCCCGGGCATGCCCCAGGCTCCCGTGGTAAGCCGTGTGATCATGAGTCCCGAGAACGCCAAGAAGCTTCTCTTCGCCCTCACCGACAACGTGAAGAAGTACGAGGCTCAGTTTGGCGAGATCGCTCCCCGCGCCGGCAAGATCGGCAACAACTGATCATCCTGAATCCCGATGAAAGACAATTCACTGACACTCTATAACACGCTGACCCGCACCAAGCAGCCGTTCCGGCCAGTTGAGGCGGGTCACGTCGGCATGTATGTCTGCGGCCCGACCGTCTACGGAGACGCCCATATCGGCCATGCGCGGCCTGCCATCACGTTCGACGTGTTGTTCCGCTACCTGACATGGCTGGGCTACAAGGTGCGCTACGTGCGCAACATAACCGATGTCGGCCATCTCGAGCATGACGCCGACGAGGGCGAGGATAAGATCGCCAAGAAGGCCCGCCTCGAGCAGCTGGAGCCGATGGAGGTCGTGCAGCACTACCTGAACCGCTACCATCACGACATGGAGGCGCTCAACGTGCTGCCACCATCGATCGAGCCACATGCCTCCGGCCATATCATCGAGCAGATCGAGTATATCAAGAAGATTCTCGAGTCGGGATACGCCTACGAAAGCTGCGGCTCGGTCTACTTCGACGTGACCAAGTATAACGCAGACCACAACTACGGCAAACTCTCCGGGCGCAACATCGACGATCTGCTCAATACCACCCGCGAGCTCGACGGGCAGCATGAGAAGCACAATCCGCTCGACTTCGCGCTCTGGAAGAAGGCCGCCCCCGAGCATATCATGCACTGGCCCTCGCCATGGAGCGAGGGTTTCCCAGGCTGGCACCTGGAGTGCTCGACAATGGGCCGCAAGTATCTGGGCGACGTGTTCGACATCCACGGCGGCGGCATGGACCTCATGTTCCCCCACCATGAATGCGAGATCGCGCAGAGCGTGGCAGCACAGGGCCACGACGCTGTGCGCTTCTGGATGCACAACAACATGATAACCATCGACGGCAAGAAGATGGGCAAGAGTTATGGCAACTTCATCACGCTCGAGCAGTTCTTCAGCGGCGACCATCCGAAACTCGCGCAGCCCTACCCGCCCATGGTCATCAGGTTCTTTATCTTACAGGCACAGTACCGCAGCACGGTCGACTTCTCGAACGACGCCCTGCAGGCAGCCGAGAAGGCGCTTCAGAAGATGCAGGACGCATATGCGCGCCTGCAGAACCTCAAGCCGGCAGAGAAATCGACCATCGAGGTACCCGACTTCATGAGACTCTGCCAGGAGGCACTCGACGACGACCTCAACACGCCGATGGTGATCGCGCACCTCTTCGAGGCCGCGAAGATCATCAACTCCGCGACCGACGGCAACGCCACACTTTCGCAGGCCGACATCGACAGGCTCAAGGAGACGTTCGACACCATGCTGGGACAGATTCTCGGCATACGCCTCGGCAATGCAGATACAGGCGCCGACCTCACCCCCTACGAGGGCGCAGTCGACCTGCTGATGGAAATTCGCGCAAACGCCAAGCAGAACAAGGACTGGTCGACCTCCGACCTTATCCGCGACAAACTTGCAGCCCTCGGCTTTAACGTCAAGGACACCAAGCAGGGCGTGGAGTGGTCACTCAAGTAAGCCACACCCATAAGTCCAATCACAACAAAGGCCGCATGTTTCACTGACATGCGGCCTTTACTATGTTATTATGTCTCTTTATAACCCTCTGTCGGCGCGGATCAGGTCAAGGAGCGCCGGAAGTGCCTCGGCAGCAGGAATATTCTTGGTGACAAGTTCCTTACCACGGTATATGCTGACGCGGCCCGGACCGGCTCCGACATAGCCATAGTCGGCGTCGGCCATCTCGCCGGGACCATTCACGATGCACCCCATCACGCCTATCTTCAGTCCGCTGATGCCCAAGGCAGATACCGCCTCCTTGACATCCTGCAGGGTGCTCTGCAGGTCAAACAGAGTGCGGCCGCAACTCGGACAGGCGATAAACTCCGTCTTGTAGAAGCGCAGGCGCGCGGCCTGCATTATGTCGAGCGCAAGGCGGTCAAGTTCCTCCTGTGAGAAATGCGGGTCAACGACACGTATCTCACTGCCGTAACCCGACATCAGCAATGCGCCGAAATCGGCTCCGGCACGCACTCGCAACTCGTCAAGCGTCTCGCAGGTGTAATGTATCTCCATCAGCACCGGATTCTTGCCCCCTCCGGCCACAAAGCGGTCAATCTCGGCGGCAAGCCTTCCTATCTCACGAGAGTCATCAATCGAGAACTCACGCATAGGCAGACCGGAGTCGGCGTAGTCACGCGACTTTCCGGGCAATACCTCCGCAGGCGCATCGACATGCGGAGCCGATGCACGGCGTGCCACGTGCTCCCGGAGCAGCATGGCCACAGGGATCTCGTTCTCGGGCGGCTCGCTGAGCGAGACGCGTATCGTGTCTCCGAGTCCCTCGTGCAGGAGCGCACCGATGCCGACAGCACTCTTGATACGGCCATCCTCGGCGTCTCCGGCCTCGGTGACTCCGAGATGCAGCGGGAAGTCCATCCCCTCACTCCCCATCTCTGAGGCAAGCAGACGAACAGTCTCGACCATGACCACTGTGTTCGAGGCCTTTATGGAGATCACTATGTCGTTGAATCCGACCTCGCGCGCTATGCGAAGGTATTCCATCACCGACTCGACCATGCCGGCCGGCGTGTCGCCGTATCGGCTCATGATGCGGTCGGATAGCGAGCCGTGGTTTACGCCGAGGCGCACTGCTGTGCCATGCTCGCGGCAGAGCTCGAGGAAAGGCACAAGGCTGCGCCGTATGCGGTCAATCTCTGCCGCATATTCCTCATCGGTGTACTCCAGTTTACGGAACGTGCGCGCGGCATCGACGAAATTGCCGGGATTTATGCGCACCTTGTCGGCTGTCACAGCCGCCTCGAAGGCGGCCTTGGGGTTGAAATGCACGTCAGCCGAAAGGGGCACATCACATCCCATGGCTCGCATAGCCTCACGGATGGGGATAAGGTTTGCCGCCTCACGCACTCCCTGGGTGGTGAGACGCACGAGTTCGCCGCCGGCGTCAGCTATCGCCTTGGCCTGACGTGCCGACCCATCGGTGTCGAGGGTCGAGGTGTTGGTCATTGACTGGATGAGAACCGGATTCTCGCCGCCTATCACGGCCCGGCCCATCCTTACCGCCCGCGACGGGCGCCTCCTGTAGTTGTATGCGAACATATCTGCTAATAAGAAAGGTCTAACTCAGCATCATCATGAAGAAGACAGCCGCGAACCCGACAGCATATCCGGCCAATACCTGCGCCAGCGTATGGCGGCCAAGCCATATGCGCGCAGCGCCGAGCAGGCCGGCGAGTCCCACGGATATCAGCAGCCACGTCTGGGTGGCCGGGGCGGCATATTCGCCGAGCATCATGTGTATCAGCAGCGCGACTATGCCGGCGATACCGGCGGCATGGACAGAGATCTTCCACCATCTGTTGATCACGACCTCGACTATGCCGGCGAGCGCTCCACCCAAAAAGAACATCGTAAGCCACTCGGGGGCATGCTTGTAGGCCATGAAGAGCGCCGTACCCGTCAGGCAGAGTATGCATATCACATAGGGCAGGAAACGCTCTTTCTGCTCGTTGAGGCCTACATCCCTGACGAAGCCGAGTTTCTTCAGCAGCAGCACGAGCAGTGCCGGTATGGCGACGTTAAAGGCCGCAACTATAGCAGTGAATGCGAGTCGTGTGCCGAAACCGGTGAACGATAGTATCGAGAGTCCGAACGCAAGCATCACGCCATAGACGGGCATGAGCAGCGGCACGAGCACCCACGACAGAATGTGGCTTGCCGAGGTTATGGCCTCCTCAACCTCAGATGGCGGCAGATCCGGCTCACGTGTCTCCCTTTCGATTTCGGCCGCAGGTTCGGAAGCATCAGGCTCGGCAACAGGAGGCTCCGGCTCCTCCACGCGACGTGCCGACTCGGCAGAGGGCATCTCCGGATCATCGTCGAGCGGCGATTTGGGATAATATGATGATGTGTCTATTTTCATCTTCGTTATGTTTTACAGCGCCATATGGTGCTGAATGTCTTTCCACAGCACTATTTCTTGCGCCCGCGAATCACGCCGGTGAACTCCCTGGGCACAGGCGACTGGAAATTCATGTCTTTCTTAGTGACGGGATGGGCGAACCGCAGGGTCTGCGCGTGCAGTGCAAGCCGGTTTATCGGACTTGTCTGCGCGCCATATTTACGGTCACCTGCTATAGGATGCCCCATGTCGGCGGCATGCACGCGTATCTGGTTCTTTCGGCCGGTGTCAAGAGAGAAATGGGCAAGCGTATAGCCGTTGCCGCGCCCCATCACCTCGTAATGCGTCACGGCGAGCCTCCCCTCGCCCGGCGCGTCGGTCGAGTAGACAACAAACTGCGAGTTCTCCGCCAGCCGGCTCTTGACATAACCCTTGTCCTGCTCGAGATATCCCTCAAGCACCGCCACATAGAGCCGCTCGAGTATGATGTTGTTCCAGTTGTGGCGCAACACTTCATTCGCCCGCTCGCTCTTGGCGAACATCATCAGCCCGGTGGTGTGGCGGTCAAGACGGTGCACTACCCAGAGCTTGTTGCGCGGATCAACGTTCTTGACATATTCGCGCATGATGTCATAAGCGTTCTCCTCGCGCTTGTGGCTGTTGGTGCCCACCGACAGGAGTCCGTAGCCCTTGTTGATGACCAGCACGTCATCGTCCTCATAGATTATCTGGATGCGGGGATGGTGAAACACCGGGAAGGGACGCGTCAGGTTGAGCGCGACCTCCTCGCTCGGAGCCACGGGGGCGTCAAATGCGGTCATTACGACGCCACCGACCATCAGGTGCCCGTAGCGCAGCCATTTCTTGATATCGTTGCGCTTGGCATCGGGCATCATCTGCGTCACGAACGACATGAGCGGCTGAATCTCGTCGCCCTTGTTGACAAACCGCAGCACGCGGTCCTCTCTATACGGAAATCTTTTCTTCTCGTTTGGGTTCATATGCATATTGAGGTCTTGAGGCTGTGTCGGGCCTGCGCCTGAAATATTATGCAAAGTTAATAAGTAATTGCCAAATTAAGCCTCCCCGTCATGAAAAATTACATGATAACCGCCAAACTTGCACACGATGTGCGCATTTCAGGAGCCGAACACTTCGGCGAGTACTGCGGGCGACCTCAGTCCTGAGAGGCCGGGGAAATGCAGCGAGTAGTAATGGAGCAGTCCCTGCAGCAGCCTGCGGCGCTGCACGGCATTGAGCCTGAAAAGAGGCGCAGTCCGCAGGCTCATCCGCGCCAGCAACGGAAGCACCGCGGCCTCGGACGGCGGCATGGAGTCGCGATGCCCGGGCGGGAATATGGTCATCGCGCCTCCCCGCATGTCAAACCAGGCGTCGCCTCTCCATTCTGACAGGTCCGGCCGTATCCCTGCCGGACCGAGAAAATCTATCAGGAAGGCAAGATGAAAGTTGGCCAGTCCGCGCCGCATGCCGTCCAGCCTCGACACCGACGCCACAATAAAGTCCCAGAGATGGGGATCAGGAGCCGACTGCCGCAGATACGCGTTGAGGAACTCTGCCAGGAACATTCCTATCGCGCTCTTGACCGGGTTGAAGTAGAGGTCTTTCCAGAGCACCTCGCGGGTGAATTTACCTAAGAACTGGAGCTCGCGGGCGGGATTGAAATTCACATCTGCCGATATCACCGACAGCGGCATCAGCGACGCGTTGCGCAGTCGCGCCGTCTTGCCGTTGCCGGCCGACGACAGGAGCGCCACACGCCCCTGACCGCGCGTATAGAGCGTCACCACATTGTGCCGGTCGGAGTGCCTGACCACATCGGTCACTATGCCGAGTATCTTCTCTATTGCCATGCTGCAAATTTACAAAAATTCCCGGAACCTATAAAAAGCAACTCGCCAGTTCAAGAATCGACTTGAATTGACGAGTTCCCTTATTTTCTCAGATCAGCCCGCTTCGGAAGATGTCAGCGCAGGATTCCATACATGGTCTCAGTAGTTTACTTCCTCTCTCTCGAAATGCTGATAAGGGTGCAGACATGCGGGGCACTTCTCAGGGGGTGTGGTGCCCTCGTAGATGTAACCGCATACGAGGCACTGCCACTTGATCGGTGTGTCGCTCTTCCATACAGTGCCATCCTCTATTCTCTTGGACATCTCCAGGAAACGGTCTCTGTGATGGCTCTCGACGGTGGCGATCGCACGGAACTGCTTTGCTATCTGGTCAAAGCCCTCCTCCTCGGCGACCCTGGCCGATTCAGTGTATTGCTCCACACCCTCGACCCTCTCTTCCTCGGCGGCAACCTTCAGGTTGTCGAGCGTGGTGCCGATCACACCTGCATCGACCGCGATCGGGTCTGTCTTGCAGCCCCCCTCGTTGAGGAATTTCAGGAATATCTTGGCGTGACGCAACTCATTGTCAGCAGTCTCATTCAGAATATTGGCATACTGGAAGTAACTTTCCTTCTGAGCCGCCTGTGCAAAGAATGTGTAACGGGTATAGGCACATGACTCTGACACATATGCGTTTGCAAGATTTACCTGCGTCTTGGTGCCTACAAGACTTTTTTGTGTTGCCATAATATTTGAATTTATATAAGGTTTACGATGCCGAGACCGCATGCGGGTCGAAACTCCTATCAGGGGACTACCGGCATGCGTCTCTTCACCATTCTAAACATTTTATGCCGCATTTTGTTCCGAAAGACCGGTTTATATCACATATCCCCTTAAGGATGAGCAAAATAAAAAGTCTACCCCTTTTCCCAAAGAGATAGACCGAAACCTTAATCTTAATTTAATACTATGAAAAACACACTGCAAATATACGAAATAATCGGCATATAAATTGTATGAATTTCATACAAATTTTCAAATTTAATATTATTTAACATTTATTTATTCATTACATAGAGTCATTCTATTTAAGCAGTTACGAATTTATTACATCCATTACACCCCCTATTTTTTGCAGTTTAAAACATTTTTAATACCTTTGCCGATGTCATCCTGAAGCCAAGATGCGCCGACACCATGGAAATGCTCTATCAATACCTCTGGAAGTACCGTCTCCTCTCGCCCGATCTCGCCACAACCGACGGGCGCAGCGTCACGGTGCTGAATCCCGGGCGCCACAACCTCGACGCCGGCCCCGACTTCAGTGGAGCACGGCTGCGCATCGGCGGTCAGGAGTGGGCGGGAAACGTCGAGGTACATGTCCGGGCATCCGACTGGTTCAGACACGGCCATGACTCAGATCCGGCCTACGGCAATGTGATACTGCATGTCGTCGGCGTCAACGATGCCCGCATTCCAGACGGCCAGGGAGGCTTCATACCACAGCTTACAGCGACCTTCCCCGAGCAGTTCGTGGCTCTTTACGCCCGTCTGGCAGAAAAGATCTCGGATGTGGAGTGCGCGGACCTGCTGCCCTCTCTCCCTCCGCTTGCCGTAACGTCATGGCTTGACATCCTGGCCGTGGAGCGGATGCAGCAGAAGTCGCAGCGTGTGCTCGACACGCTCGCCCAGGTCGAGGGTGACTGGGAACGCACCTGCTTCATTACTCTGGCCCGTGCCCTCGGCTTCGGTCTCAACGCAGAACCGCTCGAGATGCTCGCACGTTCTGTTCCGCTGAAGTTCCTGGCAAGACACTCCGACGATATCGTGCAGCTCGAAGCCCTACTGCTCGGTCAGGCCGGCCTACTCGACACATCCATCCATATCTTCGACGAGTATTACCAGTTGCTCTGCCGGGAGTATTTCTTTCTGGCCCGCAAGTATGGCCTGAAGCCTCTGCGACGCGACATATGGAAATTCGCCCGCACACGCCCGCAGAACTTCCCAATCCGCCGAATCGCCATGCTGGCCCAGTCAGTCTCAGGCGGATTCTCGCTTCTCTCCCGAATTCTGGAGACACGCCCCGACAGCGAATCGCTCGCCCCTCTGTTCGACTGGCGCCTCTCTGAATACTGGGCCACCCATATCGACTTCGACCAGCCCGGCACACGCCTGCCTATGACTCTCTCCCACGACAATATCACGCTGCTGCTGATCAATCTTGTGGCTCCCATGCTTTATGCCCATGGAGCCTCAAGGAGCGACCCCGATTTCGCAGAACGTGGCCTTGACCTCTGGCGTGACCTCGAGCCGGAGAACAATTCAATCATCAGAAGATGGACTGCCGCAGGAATCCCCTGCACCTCCGCCACCGACTCCCAGGCACTCTTACAGTTGCGCAGGGAATATTGCGACCGTAGCCGGTGCCTTGACTGCAGGTTCGGCCATACGCTGCTCCGGTCCGCCTCCCACAATCCTCCGGTTTACGCCCATAAATAGTACTGAAATTACCGGGCCTGACATTTTGACAGAAGAGCACCTCAAAAGGACCCGTAACGAAATACGAGTCCTTTCATTTTGTATAATTTTATCCCATAATTCACAATTTTTAAGCACTAAAAGTCAAAATCAGCAAATTTTCTTCTGAACAAATATTAATTTTAATACTTTATTGAGCAAATAATATCAATAAACGCAAATTTAATCTTTATGCTTGACTTTCGTTCGTTAAAATATCATAATGATTAAAATTTTCTTGCAAAAATATTTTTTTGTTACGCGAATTTGTATTAACTTTGCAGCGTGTTTTTCATGGTATTAGATTTAAGGTTAGAGGATTAGTTGTCGTGAGACAATTAATCTTTTTCTTTTTACCCAGACTTTCAATACATTACACCTCCCATTCCATAATCAGCGCCTACCGGGGACCCCTTTTTTCATCATATATCCGGGCATTCTCTGACAGAAATTAGAGGCACACCTGATAAGGCACACAAAAACATCAATCCGACCCTACCGAAAAATCCGGACAATCCAGGGCCTTCAGACTCTCATATCAGGTAATTCATGCTGCCGTTGCCTTGTAATATCCTTATTTTTATTGTAAATTTGCAAAAGGGAATCCGACCCGGCACATCACATGGCAACTGAAAAGAACGAAAACAGTTACAGGAACATCCTTAAGGGTACGTCGATTTTCGGCGGTGTCCAGATATTTCAGATTCTTATCAATCTGATTCGGGGCAAGTTCGTGGCCATGCTCCTCGGCCCCTCGGGAATGGGATTCTCCTCGATGTACACATCGGCGTCAAACACGATCTCGCAGTTCTCCTCATTGGGACTCAATCTTGCATTTGTCAAGGAGGTCGCCGCGAACAAGGAGAAACCGTCGTCGCTTGCGCATGTTCTATACGTGGCCGGCATCATGATTCGCCTCACGGCGCTCATCGGCGCACTGGCATGCCTCGTTCTCTCGCCCATGCTGAGCCGCTGGTCATTCGGCTCAGACGAATATACATGGCAGTTCGTATTGCTCTCGGTCGCCGTTTTCCTGACCGTCGCGAGCATGGGACAGGCATCCCTGCTGCAAGGCATGCACAAGATGAAACTCCTGTCGCTCACATCGCTGACCGGTGCGATCAGCGGCCTTGTGGCCGGCGTCCCCCTCTATTATTTCTTCGGAACGAGAGGCATCGTGCCCGCAATGATAGTCCTGAGCCTGACAACCTGGGGCTTCTATACATATGGCTTGCGAAAGGCCACAGGCCGAAGCCGCATAAGGTTCGACCGCGCGACCCATCTCCCGATGATGCGCCGCATGTTCTCGCTCGGCATCATCCTGCTGGCGGCAAACCTAATCAACTCAACCTGCACCTATCTGATCAATATATTTATCCGCACTCATGGCGATATCGCAGATGTCGGGCTCTTCAATGCCGCCAACAGCATCACGCTGCAGTATGCCGGAGTCGTGTTCACGGCAATGGCCCTCGATTATTTTCCCCGTCTTACTGCGGCCGCCGGCGACATGCGACGCATGAGCGTCATCATCAACCGACAGATGGTTACCGTCGCGCTTATCGCGACTCCCCTCTCGATTCTGCTGGTGGCATCCGCGCCTATCGTGATACGCCTGCTGCTGACCACCGAGTTCCTGCCCGTGACGGGACTGATGCGCTGGCTCGGAATCAGCATACTGCTCAAGGCGATCGCATACCCGCTCGGCTATATCACGTTTGCCAACAACAACCGGCGGCTCTTCTTCTGGCTTGAGGCTGTCGCCTGCAATGTGCTCTATATATCCCTCTCTATTGTTTTCTATTATTATTTCGGACTCGCCGGACTGGGTTACGCAGCCGTCACCGAACAGGCAGCCTGCATCCTGCTCTATCTTGGGGTGAATTACAAGACTTACGGGTTCCGTCCCGACCGGCGTGCGCTGACCGAGACTATGCTGGCTGTAATGCTTGGAGCGGCAGGATTCTGCACCACATTGTCAGGGGAAACTGTTCTTTCCTATTATCTGATATCGACGGTATTTCTGGTTTCGGCCGCCAGATCATTCGTCATGCTGCGCTCGCTGATGCGCTCCAGGGACTGAGCACGGAGACTCCATCGACATTACGGCATAGCCGTATCATAGGCTGTCGAACTTATAATTCCAGCAGATAGCGGGAATAGACCGTGCCGGTCGCCCCGTAGGAATATTTCTGTCTCAGCAGCCCGGAATTGAGATAAAGCCCGTGGTTCTCGTTTGAGATTCCGAAATCAAAGTAATCCCTGTGGGCATAGGTCTCTGTGATCAGTTTATGAAAAAGCGGAGTGAGCAGGTTCAGCTCGCGCCCCCGGGGTGTGGTTGCGATATATTGCGCGTGAGCCACCCGGCCCGTATCGTATACGCAGACCCCGGCCTGCATCTCTCCGTCAAGCAGGGTGACAAAAAAACGTATATTTTCGGAAAACCGAGATGCCAGCAGCCTCATCTCATCGGCTGTGTGGACAGGCTCGGTGTCGTGCCGCTCGCGAAGGCAGGCCGACAGCATTGCCATGAAACCGTCAATATCGGCTGTCTCGGTAACCACGGGCTCCAGTCTCGCGGCCTTGGCCAGATGCCGCCGCTGCTGCTGGTTGAATGTTCCGGGATTCCTCAGGTCTATCGTTGCGCTCAGGTTGCGCTCAGTGAGGCGTGCGCCAAGCCTGAAGAGCGCGTACTCATCCTCCTGCGAGGGGCGTGAGGCGTATATGTATGGCACCGGCTTATAGTCCAGAGCCTTTATGCCGGAAGACCGCCATTCGCAGCATGCCTGCCTGAATATGTCAAGCAGGTCCGAGCCATCGAGATGCGCCGGCGGGAGAACCCATCCGCCGTAAGTCAGTCCGCCGTGTGACTGCAGCGTTCCCTCCCTGACGATATTGGCTGGAAGGAGGGCCATCAGGCGGTTACCCTTGAAGGCAAGCCATGAACAGTCGGCAAACCTGTCGGCATGATAGTCCATATAGTCTCTCTCGAGCAGAAAGGTGCCGTTGCGCGAGGCGTGCACGAAGTCGTTCCACATTCCGGCCAGCGAGGCGTCATAGCGCCTTATGCTCCATTTCATCGTATCCATGACATGGGATTCTGCTTGTCGCGGTTTTTCCACACCTCGAAGTGGATGAGTCCATGTCCGGGATTATCCTCGTCGGCTGCGACGCGCCCGAGATTCTGACCCTGACCGACCGTATCTCCAACTTTGACGGCGGCCTGCGAGATGTTCCCGTAGACTGTGTAGTAACCGCCATGGTTCACTATGATGACAGTGGCGTATCCGGGAATCATGTATACACCTGACACCTTGCCGGCGTAGACAGCCTGTGCCGATGCACCCGAGGCCACCTCCGCGTCAATGCCTGGGTTGTCATAGGTGACATTGGGCATGTCGGGCAATGAGTGAGTGCCGAACTGGCTTGTGACACGGAAGGGTCCTGCCACCGGACGCGGCAGCGCACCGCGCATCGACGCGAAATTGCCTCCGGCTGCAGGGGTTGCGGCCTTTGCCGCTGTTTTTGGAGAGGGTTTCTCGACATTACCGGTTGCCGAAGGTGAGGCTTTCTGATTTCTGGGCCTGCGCCGGCGCGCCTCGGCGTACGTCACCTCTCGGCCTTTGTCGAGATTCTGATCAACTTCTTCCCGGCTCTTCTTATTATTTTTCTTCTTATTTTCCTTTTTATTCTCTTTCTTGGCCGGCTGCTTTTGTTTCTTCTCCTTTGCCGGTTTGGTCTTTACAGGGGTCTCGCTCTTGGCCGGCTTTGCTGTCTGTTCCGCCTTCTCTTCTGCCGCCTTCTCCCTGTTGTTCTGGGCAATCAGGTTCTGCTGCTCGCGTGCCTGACGCTCTGCCTCCTCTCTCTCCAGACGCTGAGCCTCGGCTCTTGCGCGTTCCTGACGTTCAGCCTCGGCGAGTTGCTGTGCCTTACGCTCGGCGAGTAACTGAGCCTGCCGCTCGGCCTCGGCCTTGCGCTGTTCCTCGGCGATGAGGGCTGCCACACGGCTTTTCAACTGATTGGCCTCGGCCTGCTTGTTGGCGAGGTGTGCATGCAGTGCCTGGCCGTTCTTTTTGAGTTCGACCACTATGGCATCCTGGGCGGTGTATTGAGTCTGCAGCTTGCGCTGGGCGGCCACCTGCTCAGCCAGCGCATGGTCATGCTGTGTCTTGGTCTGTGCAAGCCTTGTGGTCTCTTTCTTGAGTTGTGCCACCTGGGCTCCTATTTCCTTGCTCTGACGGTCGCGCCAGTCGGAGAACTCTCTCAGATAGCGCATGCGGCGCATGGCCTGGTTGAAACTCGACGACGAGAATATGAAGGCAAGTGTCGATTTCTGGCGTTTCTTGACACGCATCTTCTTGACAGCCTTAAGGTATTCGGCGCGCATTCTGGCCAGATTCTTCTCCTCGGCCGCTATGCGCGTCTGCAACGTGCCTATCTGCTTCTGGAGTGCCGTGACGCGTCCGCCGGCCTCGGCCACCCTCTTCTTTCCGTCGTTGATATCGCTCTCAAGGCGCCCGAGCTCACTGAGGCTGCGGCGCACGGCAAGGTCATTTTCCCTAATCTGCTCTCGGGTCTGCTGTATCTCACGCTGGGTGGCCTCCTGACGGCGGCGCACCTCTTCGGCGGTCTCGGCGCGTCCCGACACACCGGTCTTTTTCTTGCCACGGCTCTTGGCCGATTTACCTGATCCCTTCTTTGATGCCCTCGCTGATGGTTTTGTATTCTTCTTGCCTGCGCCACTCTTCTTCCGGCTGTCGGATGTCTTTGAGACCGCGGGGGCTGAAGATGTCTCACCTGCGAAGGTTGCCGGAACGGTCACCGTCGCAAGTATCGAAATCAGCAATATGGTCAGTGTTATTATGGAAAACTTCTTCATCTTGGTCCTCTCATTGGTTATCTCAGCGTACGGATGAACTCTTTCAGTCCAAGCTGACGGTAATTGGTCAGTTTAATGGGCGACATCGGGCTACCACCCCACTTGACAGATGTGAAATCGAGCGATGCTTCAAATTTCTTTCCCTTTGGCCTGTCAAGTTCTATCTCCATCTGCAATCCCCGGTTCTGATAGGAGTACAGGATCTGAAGGGTGCCTTTCCCGGCCATTGCGGCCATAAGGGCGCGTGTCTTAGAGTCCTGGCTTACCAGGTAGCCGTAGTTGAACGGTATCACTCCCGGGTCGAGCTGAGGCAGCAGCATCCAGTTCCCCTCCCCGTCTTCCTCGACATCGAATGTCGCGCTGTTGCCGGAGGATAACTCGCCGTCACCCAGCAGGACCACCCTGGCCAGAAAAAGACTCTGGAGGTCGCCCAGCGCGCCGGGATACATGTCGAACAGACGCGCGGCCGACTCGCGGCAGTACGTGCGCTTAAGTTTATTTACAGCCAGAAACTCATCTTTTGTTATCTGTATACGCCCTACCTCGCCGACAAATGGCGCGCGGACCGACAGCTGCAACAGTGAGTCGCGCACCATATATATCTTCACGGTCGGCGTCAGCGGAAGTTTCTCATATTTGAGTTTGCCGCTGAATTCGGCTGTGCTCCAGGGCTGATAACTGCGCACTATATCATCGATTACCGGATCGGTTATCTGCTGGGCCCGTGTGCCGAGCACACAGCCCAGAATCGTTATAACGGTAATTATAAGACTTCTTGTCTTCATATCTCTTCGTTCTTATCATTCGCGTGCTCCTCTTTCAATTCCGGGAACTTCGATTCCGCCTCACTGACCTTTCGCTGTGTTTCCCGATATGAGGGCTCATCGGTCTCCTCGTTGTCGGTCTGCACCTTGAGTGCCTTCCTCCAGGCCTCGACAGCCTCTGCAGGCTTTCCGTTGGCGTTGAGAATGTCTCCCATATGGTCATACAGTTCGGCCGAGGGGACACCCCCCTTTTCCACGTTCTCAAGTGCGCGCCGCTGCACCTCCTCGGCCTTCTCGTTGTCTCCCTTCAGATGACAGATCCAGGCGTAAGTGTCGAGGTATGTAGGGTTGTCAGAGTCGATTCCGCTTATCGCCTCCTCACTGAGCCGCAACGCCTTGTCGAGGTCACCCCCGTTGGTGCTCAGGAAGTAGGCATAGTTGTTCTTGGCCATCGAGTTGGAGGAGTCGAACACTATGGCGTTGTCGTATGCGCGGTAGGACTTCTCGAACTCGCCGCCGGCATGGTAGGCATCACCCATGGTAGTGAAAAGATTGCTCAGCATGTCAAGGTCATCCATCGATATATTGGCACGGACGTCGCGCAGCGACAGCAGGCTGTCTGTCTGCAGCGAGGGCTCTATGGCATGTATCATGTCGCGGTAGGTCGATATGGCGATGTCATAGCGGTCAGCCATCTGGGCCACCGAGGCATAGAAGAACCTCAGGTTGTTGTCGGGCTGTATATGGGTCTTTGCGCGTTCATATGTCTCCAAAGCGCTCTCGGGACGCTTGTCGGCCGACTGGTATGTCATGAGTTGTCCCCAGTATGTCGCATTTGTCGGGTCGAGGTCGAGTGCATACGCAATCTGTTCCTCGGCCTCCCGGAAATTCATCTTGGCCGCGCTGTAGCGGGCAGCGAGATCGAGCACCTTCGGCTCATGCGGATACTGGTTCTGAAGCACCGAGAAGAGGTGGTCACCGCGTTTTGTGTCCTGCTTGCCGGTCATGAGCGACTGCAGATAACGGGCTACAAGCTCGGTCTTCTGCTCGAGGTCAAGATCTCCGCACAGAAGAACATCATACATCTTGGCGTCATATTTCACCGAGTCTCCCCGCTGCATGTAATAGCCGGCGATCGCCAGTTTCGCTGCTCCCGACTCCGCGTCGAGCTGCTCGGCCTGCGTGTAATATGCAAGTGCCGAGTCAGGGAGGTTGATGACATCAAACACGTTCCCCTTGAGTATACGGTATGTAGCCTGAGTAGTGTCGGAGGCGACAAGTCTCGACACCTCGCGCAATGCACCGACAGTATCCTTGTCGGCAAGCATATATGATATCTTGCGTGTGGTGATCTGCGGCTGAAGGCCCTCGATCCTCTCGTAGCGGTCTATCGACTCGACGGCACCGGGTATGTCGTTGTTCTGCGCATGCACATCCGAAAGTTGCAGAAGAATAGTGGTGCGGTCCGGATATAGGTCATATGTACGCTCAAGCACTCTTATTGCCTCGTCGGTGTGACCGAGTTGTCCGGCGGCAAATCCGTAATACTGTGACTCATATAAGTCACCGGGATATTCCTCGACATACCTGCGCATCATGGCCAGCGAGCGGTCAAGCTCATATTCCGACTGAAGCGTGTCGATACCGACACTGAGGCGCCGTGTGCCGTAGGCCGAGGCGGCCTCAACATATTCCGGATCAGTGTCATATGCCTTCTGATAGTACTCATAGGCCGCGTCGGGATTGCCCATGGCGTCCTGATACATGCCTGCCGAGTAATAGTAGCTCGCCTTTCGTCTCGCCGCGTCATCGGCATGCACGCCGGCCCCCATCGACACGATAAGCGTGCCGAGCGCCGCCATTATTATCCTTGTCCTTGTTCTTGCTCTCAATGTGTATAACTGTTTTGACGGCCAAAGGCATGAAGGCTCACGCCGCACGGCCGATATCCTAACTGCGCCCCGTGTGGCCGAACGCACCATCCTCCCGGGCCGTCCGGTCAAGCTCGCTCACCGGCTCCCAAGTCACGTGCGAATACTGCTTGATCACCATCTGACAGATGCGGTCTCCGTCGTTGACCGTAAAATCATCCTGCCCCAGATTTATCAATATTATGCCTATCTCCCCCCGATAGTCGGCATCGACAGTGCCGGGAGTGTTGGCCACAGATATGCCATACTTGAGTGCGAGGCCGCTGCGGGGCCTTATCTGGCACTCATAGCCCGAGGGCAACTGCATATAGAGGCCGGTGCCTATCAGCGCCCGCTGCATAGGCTTAAGCGTCACCGGGCCATCCGGAAGAAATGCGCGCAAATCCATTCCAGCCGCCTCAAATGTCTCGTATTCAGGCAGCGCGTGGTGACTCTTGTTAATTATCTTTACCTTGACTCTGTCCATATTAATCTATAATCATTCTTAACCCCCTCGACACGGGTTCTCCTCCCCGCGCAAGTCCTATATAGCCTACATTAGTCTTAACAAACGCACGGCCTCTAAATATTGGGAACTATAAAAAAATATGGCTGTCCCTTGCGAAGACAGCCAATATTTTTCGCTATTCCAAAGTTTAGCCCTCCTCGATAGCGTCGTTCGGGCAAACAGATGCGCAGCTGCCGCAGCTGATGCAAGTGTCGGGATCGATATGATAGATATCACCCTCAGAGATTGCCTCTACGGGGCATACTGACTGGCATGTGCCACATGCGATACATCTGTCTGTAATTACGTAAGCCATGATTTTTCTGTTTAAAATTTGTGATTTTTCTGATATTTCCACAAAATTAAGTCTATTTCTTGATTCTTACAACAACTTAGACCATTTTATTTATACTTTTTTCTATATTTGCATAAAAATTTCTAAGATATGGACCACGAACCTTTGATTTCAATCATCACAATTACCTATAACGCGGCGTCAACAATCGAACCGACATTAATGTCGGTCGCCTCTCAGACTTGGCGCGGGTTCGAACATATCATCGTAGACGGAGCCTCATCAGATGATACACTCACTCTGGCACGCAGGTATCCGGAACTGCGCATACTCAGCGAGCGAGACGGCGGACTCTACGATGCCATGAACAAGGGTATTGACCTGGCTCGCGGGAAATACCTCCTTTTCCTGAACTCAGGCGACGCTTTCCACTCCAACGACTCACTTGCAGCTTACGCCGAGCGGGCATTGAAGGGTGACGACATTATATATGCCGACACAGTCATAGTCAATTCCGCAAGACACATAATAGCACCGAGACATCTCTCGGCGCCGCAGAACCTTACATTTGACTCGTTTGCCAAAGGTATGCTGATTTGCCATCAGGCCTTCATGGTGCGAAAGGATCTGGCCCCGAAATATGACCTGCAATATCGGTTTTCGGCCGATTATGACTGGACGGTAAAGTGTATTCTGAACTCAGACCCGAGACGCAACACAAACCTCGGCATAATCGCCATAGACTACCTCTCCGACGGCCTTACAGATAAGAACAAGTTGAAGTCGCTGCGCGAGCGCTACCGCATCATGACACACCACTACGGAGCAGTGCGCACACTTGCCAACCACATCACCTTCATCTTCCGCGCCCTGGCCCGCAAACTCCGCCCCTAAAAGTGCCGCCAGCCTCGCGCCCGGACTGCCGCGAAGTCGAGCAACCGGACTGCACATTGCTCCCTTCAGTCGCAACACTCGACATGGGAGAGTAAAAGTATAATTTAATTCCCACCCTTAGCTCCGCGTGCCGTCCCATGTCGAGTGTTGCGACTGCAGGGAGCAAAGGAACTGTCCAGCTCGCCGTCCCATGTCCA
>WGUO01000015.1 GCA_014867205.1 Muribaculaceae bacterium
CGCCTGAATACCTCGCGGTGGCTCGTAAATGCTACATTCTGATTCGGGCCCATATATTTGATGTTACCTCACGCAGAGGGGCAGAGGAGCAGAGGATTGAACCAGGATAAACCAGATGGTTGAACCAGATAAACCAGAGGGAAGATAGGTCAGAAGTCAGAGTGACGAGTGATGAGTGATGAGGTGATACTTCGTAACTCATAACTCTGACCTATAACTTATTAAAACCAGTCAAACCAGAAGCTTTAGTGTCCAGACAGCGGTTTGTTCCTACTACAGGGTAAGTATATCCTCGATACTGAGGCCGGTGACCCTGGCGATTAATTCGGGAGATTGTCCCTCACTAACCAATAATTTGGCGATGGTGTATTTCTCTTCGGCGCGGCCTTTTTGCAGGCCTTGTGCAATGCCTTCGGCACGACCTTCTGCGCGACCTTCTGCGCGGCCGTCGGCGAAGGCGTCGGCACGTGCCGTGTTCATTTCTGCATGATAGTCGCGGGCGGCCTTCAGGTCCGCCTCGTAACTGCGTCTCTCCGCCTCGTTGAGCGAGGCGACATTGCTGATCTGTGCGAGCCGCCTGAATACCTCGCGGTGGCTCGTAAATGCTACATTCTGATTCGGGCCCATATTTTTGATGTTATAAATCCATTCCTCAAGATAAGTCTTACAATCTGCCTCCGTAGTCTTGCTGAATAGCGGGAGCTGTATATAGATACAACGTATTGAGTCGCTTACCGGTTCTCCGGTCTCGCGGTCCGCAAGCCGTGCGTAGGTCACGAACTTGTTGGGCAGTTCGGGAGCCACGAAGTTACACAGGAACACGCCAATGACCGGTATCAGTGAGTAGTCCCAGTAGTTGTCATCCTCGGTCTTTCCCCTGTAACCCTGCTCTGCTACCGCACGCGACACATAGTATATCGACCTCTCCAGAAAATGCGCCTGACGGTTCTTCTGCATCTCGACGATGAACCGGTGTCCGGCCGATGTCTCGCAGAGGATGTCGTACCTGACGCCTCGGCCGTCCTGGCGTTCATGCGGATGCTCCGAGTTGAGGTAGCGCAGAGAGACGATGTCCCTGAAATAGGGGTCATCGGCCAGCAGAGCGTTGAGCAATTCCTTCAGGACCTCCTCGGAGACGTTCTCGCGACCGAACAGCAGTTTGAAGCCCGTGTCGTAGGTAGGGTCAATAACTTCCATGTGATAGTGGACCTCCATGGTGTTGTGGACTTGCATGATGTCGTGGATTAAGTTAATGTTGTGGATTAAGTTTCTACAAAGATAATAAATTGTTCACAAAAATCCAAAGACTCTTTCAATAAAACCAAGTTAACCAAGAAAAATCAATGTGCCTCACGCGGAGGGGCAGAGAAGCAGAGATTATTTCTTCTGTGATATACTTCCCTGTGCGCGTGTCCCTGCCTCTGCTCCTGCGCTTCTCCGTGTGAGGAAAAACGAGGGCTGCTTACCTATGGTTTATCACGTGGCTTAGCGGAGTGTTACAAGGTAAGTATATCCTCGATGCTGAGGCCGGTTGCCTGAGCGACAAACTCTGGTGATTGCCCCATGGCAAGAAGGACCTTGGCAATAGTATATTTCTCTTCGGCGCGGCCTTTTTGAAGGCCCTGTACCATGCCTTCGGCGCGACCCTCGGCGCGGCCGTCGGCGAAGGCGTCGGCACGTGCCGTGTTCATTTCTGCATGATAGTCGCGGGCGGCCTTCAGGTCCGCCTCGTAACTGCGTCTCTCCGCCTCGTTGAGCGAGGCGACATTGCTGATCTGTGCGAGCCGCCTGAATACCTCGCGGTGGCTCGTAAATGCTACATTCTGATTCGGGCCCATATATTTTATTACCTCACGCGGAGAGGCAGAGAAGCAGAGGTTCAACCAAGGAAAACCAGGAGATTAAACCATGGTAAACCATAAATTTCTTCTACCGTCCCATGTTCTGTTTTGCGACCACGGGGAAGCAACGTGCCGTTCTGGGGAAGTTAAACCATATAAACCAAGAGACTCAACCATGTTAAACCAGCCCTCGGGGATTCTCACGCGGAGGAGCAGAGAGGCAGAGATTTATTTTTTCCGTGATTTACTTCCCTGTGCGCGAATCCCTGCCTCCGCACCTCTGCTTCTCAGCGTGCGAATTATACGAGGCTTGGTTTATCTGGTTCAATCTCTGGTTCCTCTGGTTTTACTTTTGCCTATTGCCTAAAAAATTAATCTCTAATCTTTAATCACTAATCTTTAAAGTTCCCTCTGCTTCTCCGCCTCTCCGCGTGATGCCTTCCGCGCGTTCTGGTTTTTTGGTTTAATCACTCAGAGGGGCAGAGAGAAGCAGGCGTTAAACCAGATATGGAGATTTTATACGTTCTCAATCAGAGTCCGAGGCATAAGTCGCATGGAGTGGGATAATCATCCGGAGCAATCTCCCCGTCATTAATGGGGATTGTATGCACTTCATGACGCAAATCTTCCAGATCAGTTCGCCTTGCTTCCGAGATAACTTCCGCAACGCTGCTGACTTTTCGGAATGGCTCGTTATGCCAGGGCATCACAAGATGCATATGAAACGGATTTTCAGCCGAAGCAGCCGGCTCGACATTGAAACCATGTTCTTTAAAGAAACGGACCGTTCCCACACCTAAGCCCCTGAATACACGCTTAGGAAAATTGAATTGTCGTGCTGAATCAACGACCCCTGTCCAAGTGTGGGTACCGTCATCCTTTATATCCCGACATAGTCTGAACATGGAAAGTTTGTTGGTGAAAAATCCGGGTCTGGTTTGGTCCTCCTTATTCAAAGGATAGAATGCACTCTGTCTTACTGCCCCACTTTTGCTCATCTGCGATGTGCAATATAGACCTCGCCCCAGCAATTCGAAGTCTGATAAGGGTTCGTTGACCGGATTTGCCATTCCTTTTGGTTCAATTATGCCAGATGGGTCTTAAGATCTGAGATAGCCTCTGCCGATGCCGGTCCGAGTTCTCTTATATACTTCTCGTAGCCATTCCGGTAATTGTGGAAGAAGGATATACCTGCTGCTGAGACCTCGGCGTTGACATAGCCTGCGCCAATCTTCCATTCCATGCAGAGCGAGCCGAAAGGCGTAGGGTATATCTCCGACAGAGCCGACAATGCGTACTGTGTCTCAGAAATAATATCACGGCACAACTGCACGGCCTCCGGCTGTACAGCTGCCGCCCCTTCGGCATCCCAGTCATCGCCAAGTGTAGCGAGTTCCGAGATCTCCCTATTCCACTCCTCAGACATAGTTGCCTGATATGCTTTATCCCGAATACTTCCAAAGAGAGAATTGTACACATTGTCCGGGAGTCGGCTTTCTGATATGAGTTCAGTATGTATGGGGGAGATGGGTTCAATACGGAGGTCTACAGGAATGGCTGTCGTAGCTATGGAACAAGCCGCGATAGCCAGAGTGCCGATGAAAACGGTGACATTTCTTTTCACCGCAGCATAGATAATTTTTATATCCTGTATGAATGATTCTTTCTTCTTCATAGTTTCATAGACTTTATGACATTCTCAGTTACACTCCAGTGATATGCTGAATAAAGAATATCGTTGAGTCTGATTGCTGCCGGAATAAGATTCTCGGGACTTATAACGGAATCATGCTTGCACAGAGTGTCAAGGATGATTCGTGATGGCTGCTCTTTTCTTTGCGCTGTAAAGGGGATATATCCGAATCTAATAAGGAGAGAATCTTGAAATTGAGGGTCAGAGTACTCGATGAATGATATTTCTTTTTTATTATTCTCTTGAGTATCCCGGAGATCAGATGAAATGATAACATTGATAAAGTCATCTGGGTCATCGACATTACCGTTGATAAGAGGCCAGATATTTATCTTCTCAATCGAAAGATTATTAATCGATGACTGAATGTCAGAGAGATAGTTTGCAATTTTCTCTATGTATGGCCTCAGAGATTTTTCAAAATTTATATAAGATTCACCGGAGATTATGAATTCTATAGTATCATTTGAGATCTTGAATCTCAAGGAGCCATTGGCCGCGCGAAGCCTAATGGCGTCAGTGTTCTTAACATTATATTGGCGAACATCAATATCAATTCCGAAAGTGTCCTTAAAGAAATGTGCGAACTTAGAGGAAGTCTCTTTTCGGGGGTCGTACTCCATTTTAAGGAATACTGATTGCAGAAAAGTTACTTTATAGGTTGTCCTGTTTTTCGAGATTTCAAAAGGAAAGGCGCACATAAATGAATCCTTTAAATATTCGATACAAATATAATTTAATAATGCGAGACAAGCAAATCTCTGTAATAATTTTAGAGTTGTTTTAGGGCTATTTTACATCAAATACCTCAAGCGTAGGGATTCAGAACTAAAGATTAACGATAAGAGATTAAAGATTAGTTATTATAAGCCTCTTCTCCGTCTCCACATACAGAGAAGAAAACGGAACTCCAAAATCCTGCAGTGCCGACATACATCATATTATTCGCCATATGTTCCAAAATGGAACGCCTGCTCAATGTAACTATTGTATTGAATCTATGTAATCCTTGAAGTTCGACAACATTTGAACACAAGACAATATCAGTCTTCTTCAAAGAGCAATGATTAAACTTTGAATCTTTAAGAATCCAACTCATTATTATCACAAATGAGACTATATAAATTCAATATATTCTCAATGTGTTGTTCTGTCGTGTATAATTTTTGGATACATGAAGCAGAGCGTTTGACATAAGACGAGACATCAATTACGTCTTTTTCAACGTTAATTAGGTGACGAACTAATTCATTTTTAGATTTAAATCTCAGTCCAATCTCTTCACCCGTTATTACAACGCCATTGTCTAATTGTTCTTTGATGCCGCCGTTGTCATAGCCGATTATTAGTGAGCCATTGAACATCCCTTCTGCTACGACACGACCAAACCCTTCGTTATAGGATGGGACAATAGTTGCGGCCGTCTCAAACATTAAATCATTGACATTCGAGACTACGCCAAGCCATTTGACCCGGTTTGAAATCTCTCGCTCTGCCAGGATGCTCTTGATTGAATCGACTAATTTAACTGAACCTTTATCAGGCGCTTCGCCTGCAACATAAAGATCAAAAGGATGTTTAGATGTACTGACATATTCAATGTAGGCATCCATTAAGAGTTTAAATCCTTTTTTTTCTGTTAATCTTCCGGCATATAAGAAATAGGGTTTCTTTTTAGAACAATACCTTATATCTGATTCAGATAGAACTCCATTATATACGACAGTATCTTTCCCAGGGGCTTTCAATCCGCGATAATTCGCAATATCTTTTGTAATGGAAATTGTAAAAGATTTTTTAAGTTTCTCTTTAATATTGATAATATTTAGATCGAAATCTTTATCACCATATTCCCTGACATGATAGACATGAGGTATTTTTAAATCAGAAGCAACTCTGTATCCAATTGAGATCGGTGACACATTTGTATGAATTATATCCGGTCTAAAGTCTTGTGCTAATCGTTTGAGTTGCTTTGTGGCCCTATTATTTTTTAAATACATTCTAATCAATCTGGGAAAGAATAATGTATAATCGCGTATGCTCTTAAGTTTAGGAATGACACTGAACTCATACTTATAGCAGTAAACGAGAATGCCTCTTTTTTTTAATATCTGATATAGTCCTTTACTGTCAGGAAAGACAACCGCAATCCTATTGCCCTGAGCCCTTACCCCATTAATCATATTTAGAAATGATTTTGAGGCGCCATCTATTTCACAACTTGTGCTGACTATATATAATATTTTCATAGTCTATTTTATAGGGTTATGCTATATTGAAGAGGAAAAATTAAGTGAAGGTCGTTTTCTTTTTAATTTTTGTTTGATATGTTTGCCTGTATAATAACTTCCAATACCTAATACATACGGCAGCAGCCAAGAGAACCACATTGGATAGGCTCTCTGTAGGAAGATTAAGAACATAAGAAAAAAGAATGAATAGGCATATCTTCTATTTGATCCTGGAGTTATTAATAGGTAATAAAGATACGCTACAAAGAATGCTGAAACCAGTCCAAACCTTAACAGGAAGATTTTATAGCCTGCTCCTACGATAAATCGATTCTCTTCGTTCAGATTTCTTACGCCTAAAATAATACGACCGTTTTTAACATTCTCATTAAAAAAATTATCGGTATTCCCGATAGTCCTGTTATTACCGCTAATTCCTTTTTCTTCATCAAGAGACAGACGGTCCACTATAAGAAGATTAACGGGATTATCGCCATCATTCCATAGATCTGTGATTACGTAATTTGCCAATAATATCAGAACTGCGAATCCAATCAGTTTTGATATGGATTTGATATATATGAGAATTAAGCCGATGCCAAGTATTATATATCCGGCCAAAGAAAATGAAATTATTATCGCGAATAGGATTATCCATAAGTATGGATTGCTTTTGAATTTTAATCTATTGGCAAATAACAGGATGCCACTAATCATTGCTTGATGGCCCGGTTCAAGGAACGGACCATTGAATCTATATACGAGATCTGCAGTATTAGTGATCTTTATAAAAAGTATATAATTTTTATAGGGGTGATATGTCATATTTGGGACTTTAAAAAGTCCTATGTCGGGCACGTTTAAAATTATAGTTAGCCCATAGATACACATTGATATTCCTATAATAACGGCATACCATTTAGTAATAAACTGTAATAACTCACCCATTTTCTTCCTGGGGAGCATATAAAGTAGCAATGCCGGAAGATAGGAAAAGAATATATATAATCCGTAGGATAAGTGGATCAGATATGCACTTGTTATGGAATATAATAGTATGACAAATAGGATAATAGTTGTCCGATTGTTAAATCTGGTTTTTATAGAGGAGAAATGTAAACTTAGAATTAAAAGGAAATTGATTAGTACAAGCATAGGGTTCTGGGGTAATAGATAGGACCACCATGCTGAGGAACTCGCGAAAAATAGATACAGACAAAGGAAACTAAAAGCCGACCACATAGAATTTACACTTTTTCAAATTCGCTCTTTAGAGCCTTTAAAAATGAGTCTCCTGATTCTAAGTCCGGTTCTATATAGTTACCTTCTCCCCATTCATTCCAGGACTTAAGGAAGATTATATTATCGTCGTCATTCTTCTTTGCATTCCTGCGAAAAATCATTGATGCATGTTTGCCGAATATTTCTGGAGTGCAGTTCTGAAAGACTCTGCCGAATCTTCCGCTACGGGGTGTATGGTCCCAGTTCGGTATAATTGTGGGAATGATATCCTTTCGGTCGAATAAATCACTGTCCATCCATTTTATTGCCTCAGAATAACTGACTATTTCCGGCTTTATCCTGACGTTAATTCTATTTTTAATTTTCTGTATTATCTGTTGGATTCTGTTTTCCTTTGAGCGGCGTTCCGATTTAAACGGCATTCTGTGAAGGGAGACATTCACTGCCTCAAACCCATTGTCAATAAACGTATCGATTTTGTCAATCTGTTCTTTTATACATGCATGGGTTATGAAGTAGAAGCCGGGCAGCCCCTCCTTCTTTGCCAGATCTTCCCATGTTTTTTTAAACAATGGGAAATCATCGAACCCCAAGGCATTGTAAACCATAAAGAGCAATTTCCCATGGATCTTGATATAGCGTTTGTCTTTGAAAGCATCGAGCATTGAGTAGAAATGATTGGTAAAATCCTCTACTCCTCCATATGTCTGCTCAATGAGCAATTTTGACTTTCCCATAACCATACTGTTTCCGTTTGACCATCCTTTCTGATACCATGAATGGTTTGCCCATGCGAGACAAAAGGGGAAATCCGGTTTACCTGATTTTACGACTTCGTCAAATGGCTGGTTCATCAGCCGTTTCCCGTTAAACCAGTAATGCCAATAGCAAAATCCATATATTCCGTTCTCTTTGGCCAATTTGGCCTGGTCTTCACGTGAAGCCGATAATCTTAAATCATAGAATCCGAGATCTGCCGGTATTTTCGGCTGTACATGGCCTCGGTAAAGGGGTTTGGCTTTGGCAACGCTTGTCCATTCAGTAAATCCCTTTCCCCACCATTTGTCATTTTCGGGCATGGGATGATACTGGGGTAGATAAAATGCTATAACCTTGGGCTTATTCATATTATTTAGTTGTTTTTGCAAACTCTGAGGATTTGTTCCTGACGCTTATGCCAGATGTAACTTTTTTACCAAAGAACTTGTGAATGATGCAATTGTTGATTGCTCGCTTTTGTTTAAAAGTAACCTGTATCCAAGGAATCCTAAACTGATACAATAAATTATAGTAAAAGCAGCAAGCTTTATCCATCCGTTTGTAATGAATGATGTTGAGATATATGCAAACAGATAAAGGAATGTAACGGCTGCAATGCAGGGAATAAATATCTTTAGATAATATGCTCTTAAATTAATTGATGCCAGACTGTGTGCGAAAATACTTGTCAAAACAACTGTAACGGACTCCTCAATAAGCACGACTGTGATTCCCCAATAGGCGCTGTAGCCTAACCAGTATAACAGATATGCCATGGGAATTACTATGAAGTGCAAGCCTCCGCATACAATCTGAAACCATTTTATCCTTCCCACACTGTCTATAGATATAGATAGTCCCATTTTTAATTGGGATATTAATGTTATTGATAGAATGAGAGAACAAAATATGGGGGCATTTGAGGGAACTTCCTTTAACCAGATGCTCAGAATGAAAGAAATCTGTGATATTAGAGGCGCAATAATAAATGAAAGCATGAGAAATGATATCTTGCATGTTGTCAATGCTATTCTCCTCATTCTCTCGTCGTCTCCGGCCCCTTTGGATTTTACTATCTGTGGCTGAAGGGCACGGACTATTGTCCTTGAAAAAAATTGAGCCTGTCCGTTTACCTGTGTCGCTACTCCATAGGAGGCATTTACTATTACCCCGAAAAATGAATTCATCAGCATGGCTAAACCTTGGTTTCTAAGCAGGCTGCTTATCGACCCTATGAAGTTCCATCCTGCGAATGAGAACATTCTCTTAAATAAAGAGAAGTCAATTTTTTTTCTCCATTGAACATGTACTTCCCAATATTTCCTCCAACAATATATTCTGCTAATCAGAAGGCTGCAGATGAACATGCACATCATCAGCACAGAGTACATCACCAATCGATCCCCGATATATTTAAGAAGATATATTGCGATTCCAAGTTTGATAAAACTGTCAAATATGTTTATAAGGGCAATCACTAACATGTTTTCCTTGGCATTAAGCAATGCTTGATAGGGAACTGTCAGGATATTAAAAAAGGTGGATACTGAGAGGCAATGAAGTGTTATCATTGCCGAGTCCATGCGGTCAGATGGAATATTTAAGTGATTATGCATGAAGTAATCACCCATTATTTCAAATATTCCGAAGACAATTATGCCTATTATCAGATGCAATATGACACTGCATTTGAAAGTGTCAAGCATTATCTCTTTGTCTCCTTTCCCTATTGAATATGACAGAAATCTTTGGGTTGCCGCAGACATCGCTACATTAAGAAAGGAAAACATGGCAATAATGCCGCCAACTAAACTGTAAATGCCATAGTCTGTCTCGCCAAGTGATTCAAGCACCCATCGAGTTGAAATCAACGCAATGGCTGCTGTGATTATCATATTGCCATAAAGTATGGCAGTATTGATAATTACTTTGTTGGCCGCTTTCATAGTTTAATTAATGTAGATATCTTGTTCTCAGGTATTCTATAGCATGTTTCGGGATTCATTTGTTGATCTATAATTTTCATCATTTCCCGTTCATTGTGCCAAATCCTGCTCATTCCGGTTTTAATTACTTTTGCTGGACATCCTCCCAATATGGAAAAAGGCTCTGCTGTATTTATATAATTTTTACTTAACACGGCCCCGGCACTAGCCACTATTACATGGTGTGGGGTTTGCGTTCCTTTTTTTATTGTGGTACGGTTCCCGATCCAATTATAGTCCCCAATTGTAACAGATTTGTTTTTAGGGCAGACTAATCCGGAATGAATATCTAAACAATAATGAAAATCCGAGTCACTTATGTCAGATTGGTAACTGATTCTTACACATGTTCCTAATTCTATTGCATTAGTACAGTATATTAGCACATTTTCTCCTATGAAGCAATTTGATCCTATTTTTAATTCAGCATTTGGGAATACCACAATCTCACTGCCGGCAATAATCTTTTCCTCTCCTCCAAATATGATTTTTCCTCTGTTCTGTATTTTAGTTTTGCCTTGACTTCTAAAACTGTGATTCCAACCCCATTTAATCATCCCGAAATATGGAATGGCATCAATTATATCGATTGTCCCGGAGGTGGATATAATTTTAGTATTGGTGTATACATGAATCGGGAACTTCCATGCAATCTGTCTTGGTAGGGAATTAAAATTAAGGATAATAGTTTTTATAAGTGCAACCCTATGCTGTGCAGACTCCAATTCAATGGCATTTATGACTGTCTTGATTTTTTTTATGTGCAGGATTGCTAAGAATAACCAATAAAGTATTTTAATATTTTTAATTATTAACGCATCTATGATGCTTATATAAATTAGTTTTATTAAATATTTCATGAATATAGATGCTTATTATCGAGGATGGATTATTTAGTACAAGGGAGATCTGTTTATAATCTTTAAAGAGGTTTGTCTACACGTTCACCGTTTATCCTGACAATTCTTGCGGGATTCCCAACAACAGTGCAATTATCAGGAACAGACTTTAGAACGACAGAACCGGCGCCGATAGTAACGTTGTTACCAATTCTAATGTCTCCTAATACAATTGAATAGCAACATACTTTTACATTATTACCAAGGGTCGGCAAGCCCGCGTTTCTTCCACTTTTTATTTTACCTAACGTGACACCTTGCCATATTTGACAATTATCACCAATCCCATTGCAACTGATACGTGTATTATAGCCATGTTGAATTATCAATCCTTTCCCAATTTTTTGTCCATATGTGAAGTATAGGCTGTCAATTCCAGGATATAGCAGTTTAAATGGATTGAATTTCCATGTGTTGTATCTAAAATATAGTAATGATCTGAATTCCTTAAGGTTGGCCAATAGCCAAATGCCCGTATAGAATTTGTTGCCGAATTCGGGTACGAGTAAAACATTACTCCAGTTTTCAATTTCTTCTGAGATATTATGAGTGCTTTTACTTATTTTAAAATACAAGTATAAAGGCGCGTATATTATTCTTTCGACTATATTTGTAATTGACATAATATTTTACTAACTTATTTGTATTATTAGCCAGAACGTGTAAGAAAAATCTACATTGAAATTTTAGAACTTCTTGGTCGGCAGGTGGGGGCCGGTGTAGGTGACGTAGATGTCGCGGGTGGCGTTGTCGGGCCAGATGTGCATTCGGATGCTGCCGTGCTTCAGATGGTACGGCCAGAACTGACGCCCTTTGCCGGGTATCGTCGACATCCGCATGGCCTTCAGTTTCGGATCGTCATAAACTGTATCGCTTTCGTCTGACGCGCTCGCGACGCATCGCTTCTTGAATGTCTCTATCCGGAAGTTACCCTCGGTCCAGACTTCCTCACAAAATTTCTCTATCTTCTTGAATGTGCTCTCGAAGTAGTTCCTGTGAGTGGCTCCGGTTATCAGTCCCTCGTCAACACCGCAGAATTTTATCCTCGGGAACAGTTCTTCCCGGTTTTCCCAGAAGTCGGGTACGGGAATCTGCAGCGGATTCGCCTTGATATAGTCCTCCTTGTCGGCCCGGGAGACAAGATGTCTCGGCGTGCGCTGCTCGGGCGGGTAACTTATTCCGACAAAGGCGTTGTGGGTGGCCGGATACACGGCATCCATCTCTGCCGGCTCGGTGAACCTTTGCGGTGCGGCTGTCAGCCGTTGCTCAATAGTGTTGACTACGCTGATGACCCGATAGTCAGGGCAGGAGTATATGATCTGCGGAATGTCTTGGCCATCGCTCGTCTGGCCGTAGTACCATTCGGAGGGCCGCTCGTGTACAAATGCCTCTGTCTCTTCGGCACTGCTTACGATGTCGTACAACTCCTCGATGTAGTCGAGGATATCGTTGCTCTTGGAGTTGCCGAATGAACCGGAATCGACGTAAAAGGTATATCCGGTCATTTCTCCCCTTCCTGTCTTACGGTTTCCCTAAGCAAACGGTACGTGTGTGCTGACTCGTCGAGAAAGCCGGGCGGGTAGTCGCTGTATCTGAAGTCCTCTTCAAGTGTGATGCATTTTACCGATGGATTGTTGTCGTCTGCCTCGGTGAAGAAGTTAATGGCGATCTGCTGCCGGTATTCCGGATTTTTTGCGGCAAAGAGCTGGACGCCCTCTACTATGTGCTCGCTGTGTGTCTCGACCACTATGTTCAGTCCCGCCGAGGCCATGTAGGCGAGCATCTCGCCGGTCAGCGTCTGCGCGGCGGGATGCAGGTGCGCCTCGGGATTCTCGATTACGATAAACCGACCCTTGCGGGCCACAAGACAGTCGGCTATTATCGGAAGGAGATAACTGACGCCGAATCCTACGTTGGTGGCAATCCGTTCTTCTCCATGACCTTTCCTGACACGCGTCTGGCAACGCAGCAGGTCGTAGTCTGACTGTACCATCAGTTCTGTTCCGGGCAATATATGCTCAAGCCATAGGCGTGCCTGGAAATCGACATTGGCGTTTGTGCTCCCGGGGAGCATACGCGACTCATCGACCTTCATGATGCCTCCCTTTATCGATAGGACCTGCGCGGCGTGTTCGCCGTGGAGACCGCAGTCGGGGTAGGGAAGGTCTGCCATACGGTTCGATACGCGTGGCCCGAGTCGCTCGGCACTGAGGTGGTAGAACTCCGGGCCCATCGCGTCCAGATCGCCGTCGGCTGTAGTGTCATAGATCAGGCCGAGTGCATGCGTCTCGTCGTCGCCGGCGTGGAAGGTTGCTCCGGCTGAGGCGCCGGTGATGTCGTTGTATAGCGTTATGCTGAATGAGTTGGTGCCGCATTCGTCATTGACAAGGTCGAGTCCTGTGCCGAAGCCGCAGTCCTCGCCGGCTTCGTTGGCATTGATGACGCCGGCATCTGAGTTAAGGGCCTTATGCAGGAAGTTGAGTGCCTGGATCACGCTGGTCTTGCCCGCGCTGTTCACGCCTACAAGCAGCGTGAGCGGGCTAAGGGTTATCGAATGAAGTCCCTTGAAGCACTTGAAGTCCTGTATCTCGAGGGTATGCACTGTTATGTGGTGGGAGGTGTTAGGCGTTAGGTGTTAGGTGAAATATAAGTCAGAAGGCAAAGTTATGAGTGACGAAGTATTTTAAGTATTAAGTCAGACTGGTTTTTCTGGTTCTTTTCTGGTTCCTCTGGTTTAACTCAGCGGCCTCGCGCATGCTACTGCGTAGCCCTTATAGGTTATAAGTCAGAGTTATGAGTTACGAAGGAATAAACCTAATCACTCATCACTATGACTTCTGACTTACTTTCGCTCTGCTCCTCTGCTTCTCTGCGTGAGGATTTTCGCGCGAGGGACTGCACGTTGCTTCCCCTTGGTCGCAAAACAGAACATGGGACAACGCAAACGCCTAACACCTAAAATCTTCCAACCTAACACCTAAAAGCTCTTTCGCCTCATTGAAACTGACGGTGAGGTTCTTCCAGCCGTTGGTGCCGTAGGAGAGAAGCCGCGCAAACTCGTGGTCGTTGTCAATGGTCGTGCCCAGCGGGCGGATCATGCCGTAGCGTTTGAATCTCTCGCGTATCTCCTGCTCGGGGATGAAACTGAGCAGCACGGCCCACGCCGTGAAGAGTGCCTTGTTGATGATGCTGCGCTGCGAGTCGTTGGTCGTTTTCTCGCTTACCTTGCGGAAGGCCTGCCTTCCGAACAGATACCGGGCGTTGCGCATCGCCACGCGGTATGCGTCGGCGTAAGTCTTAAGTGTCGCTTCCGACATCCGGCTGAAACTCTCGGAGGCATCATCGAGCCAGCGGTCCATCTGCCCGTTATATCGGCTGAAGTCGCCATTCTGCTCCACAAGCCTGCGGAAACTCATGAATCGCAGTGCCATCTCCTGCGCCTGCATGCGGAGTGTCTTCACGCTGCCTCCGGTTGTCTTGACAAACTCTTCGGACTGGGCCATTTCGTTGAGCGTGGCGCGCAACGCGCCGGAGGCAAGGCAGTTGCGCATCTCCTGCGAGTTCAGCGGGCGCCCCCCGGTGTTGATGCGCCTGAATATGTCAAACTTGACGGGTGCGGGCGATGTCGCGTCTATCACATTGACCGAGAACTGCGTGGTGTTGATGCGTCTTACATATTTCTCGTTGAGAAATCGGGCCGTGTCTTTGCGTTGCTCAAGGGTCACAGGAAAGCGGAGGCCGTTGAGTTCCTTGAGGTATTCGAGGTCTTGCAACGCGAACCCACCGGAGAGGAACTGCCGGATGGTGGTAAGGCGTTGCAGTCCGTCAACGACGCGCATCATACCGTTGTCATCCATCGAGAAGTAGAACACGGGGAGCGGTATCCGGAGCAGAATTGACTCTATGAGGCGTGACTTGCGTATCGGGTCCCAGACGAAATTGCGCTGAAAGTCGGGGGAGATGTCAAGGTCACCGTCGGCGATCATCTCCGCAATCTGGCGGATTGAGAAACTCTTGGGCTCGACGCGTATCTTCTCCGGATTATATGGGGTGATGGTATCCGAGGCGTTCTCAAATGTCTCGTCGGCGAAGTCGACATTGTCGAGCAGTGCCTGGGCTATGCGCTCGGGGAGTGGCTCGAGTTCATGTTCGAGGGCAGCGAGTTCGGGAAAGAGGTTGGTGTCGCGGGTCAGGATGGTGAGTGTGTCACCGGGGGCGAGCTCAAAGGTGACTATCTCTTTTTCTCCGCCGTTTCCGTCGCTGACTGTCAGGGCGTAGGCGGGGCTGCCGGAAGTGCTTTCGCGGCTTCTGACTATTGCGGTGACTTCGTCACCCTTCCCGTCTCTGATCCTGACAAACATAATTAATTATTAAAGATAAAAGATTAAAGATTAACTGAAAAGGACTGCCTTGGGATTCCTCACGCAGAGGAGCAGAGAAGCAGAGGGGAAATTTCTTTTGTGCCGGCAGGTGATAACATTGCGGCCTCCGCCCCACTCTTTTAACTCACGCAGAGGAGCAGAGAGGCAGAGCTTTAATTCTTCTGTGAATTACTTCCCTGTGCGCAAATCCCTGCCTCTGCTTCTCTGCTTCTCTGCGTGAGGCCTTCCGCGCGAGGGACAGCACGTTGCTTCCCCTTGGTCGCAAAACGGAACATGGGACGGTGGAGGATAAAGATTAGTGATTAATAATCAAATAGATATAAATTAATCTTTAATCGTTAATCGTTATCATTCCCGTAGTGGTAGCCGTAGCCGTAACCATAGCCGTAGCCGTAGCGGTAGCCGTGCGAGTTGCCGTACATGCCTGTGCCGTTGGCCGTGCCGTTCAGGATAACCGACATGTTCCTGAACTTCTTCTCGCGGTATAGCTTATCGAGCTCGGGTATCATGGCGCGCTCCAACAGGCCGGCGCGGACTATGAAGATCGTCCTGTCGACATAGCGGTTGATGATCTGCGTGTCGGCAACAACCTCGATCGGCGGACAGTCGATCATGATGTAGTCGTACTCGCCGCGCAGTTGCTTGATCAGCTTGCCAAACCTCGGCAACTCAAGCAACTCGGCCGGGTTGGGTGGTGTGGTGCCCTTCGGCAGCACAAACATATGCTTTGAGCCTTCGACAGGCACAATCACCGAGTTGACATCCTCTACGCTGCCGTTAAGAATGTTCGAGAGGCCCTTCGACGGGTTGCCGACATAAACCGACGCCGAGCCGTGGCGCATGTCGCCGTCTATCACTAATACGCGCTTGCCCTTGAGCGCAAGGGCGCGGGCCGCGTTGATGGTGATGAACGTCTTGCCGGAACCGGGGTTGAATGATGTCGTGGCGATTACCTCGGCCCCGGGGGTTGTCTTGCCCGACTTCATGAACTCGATGTTGGTACGCAGCACGCGGAACGACTCGTTGATGATGTCGCGCTTGCCCTGCTGCACCACGATCTCGCGCTTCGGGTCGTGTTTCTCCTTCCCCTTCTCGACGGCATAGGCCGGTATCTCGCCGAGGAACGGCGCCACAAGTTTGTCGAGGTCCTTGCGGCCACGCAACTTGGTGTTGGTCATCTCTCGGACATATGTCACGCCAAACGGTATGAAAAGTCCCATTAAAAACGCAATTGCAAAGATATTGCGCTTATTGGGGCTGGTTGCGATTTTGGATCCTCCCGGTTTGTTGATGATCTTAGTGTTGTAGGCGGTGAAAGCCTGTGAGAGCTCGTTCTCCTCACGCTTCTCAAGCAGGAAGAGGTAGAGCGACTCCTTGACTTTTTGCTGACGCTCTACCGACAGAAGATATTTCGCCTGACGTGGGCTGGATGAGAGTTTGGATAGTGTCCGTGCCTCCTTGCCCTCGAGGCCCCCTATCTGAGTGCTGAGGTCGCGTATCATGTTGTCGACTGTCCCGGATATAGCCCGGCGCTGTGCTATCAGTTGCTCATCAAGAGTCTTTACTACGGGGTTCTTGTCTGAAGACTTGTCTACAAAAGCGTTTCGTTGGAGCATCAACTTGTTGTAGTCGCTGATCTGGAGCTGGAGCGTCGGATCATCAACCAGAACATTTGTAGGCAGCAGCTGATCTGCCGATTTCTCGGAGTTGAGGTATGACCGGATATGGCGGGCCATCTGCAGTCTGGTGCTCAGTTCGAGAATCTCAGCCGAAGTCTTCTGGCTTTCATCCATGTAGAGTTGAGAAGCTGCCGCTACGTCGGGCACCAGGTTCTCGCTCTTGAAGTTCGAGATATCAGTATCCACGTTGCCGAGTTCCTTCTCGATTACACCGAGTCTGTCGCTTATGAAGTTTGAGGTGGATACCGCAATCTGGTTCTTATCGCGGATCCAAGACTCGTTATATAGGTTGATAAGCATCGTGAGGATGTCATCACCCCGTTCTTTTGACTTATCATTGATGCTGAGTTTAAGGACTGTCCCCTTGTCATCTCCCAATGTAACCTTCATCTTTCTGATGATTGCCTCTCTTGCCGCTGATACGGGGGATTTACCTACAATAAGATCAATTGCCTCTCCCTTGACATAATTGGGAGTCTGGGTTACCAGAATACGTCCGATGGGGGACTGGATGGGGCTTCCGAGTTTTCCCGTAAGTTCTCTTCCGGAATAGTCGTTGTCTTCTGATTCAAGATTCTGTATTCTGACCTGGCCTGAAGAACTAACCCTAAGGCGCATCTTATAGTCCAGATCTTCGGGGAAACCCTCGACTGTCACCTTTACCGGCAGATCCTTTCCATAAATCACTTTATTATGAAAAGTCCCTTCCTTTTGATATGACATGTCAAGATTAAGGTGTCTTACTACCTCGTCCATCAGGTCCTTGGACTGGATGGAGGCCATCTCATTCTGGATATTGGTATTATCCTGAAATAGACCTCCCAAGGAGAATTCATCTCCAAATTTTCCGGTCTTTGAGTCCTCCTTTATCAGGATTTCGGCGGAGCGGGTGTAGACCTTGTGCGTGCATAGTATGTAAAGTGTGGCAAGTCCCAGACAGACGAACACCGACACTATGATCCAGGGCCAGTGGCGCAGGGTGATGAAGAATACGTCGGCCAGCGAGACCGCCTGCTTGCGCTCTTCCTGCTCAACTTCTTCTATTTCTGTATATTGCTTGTTTCTGCTCTCTTCCATAACCGTTGAAGAAGAAATTTTTTAAGTATTAAGTCAGAGGTGAATATAATTATGAATTATAAATGATGAAGTATGAATTTTGAGTGTAGTGTTTATGAGAGCGGGGACTGAGGATTGCTCCCTTCAGTCGTAACCCTCAACATGTGACAAAGATAAGTTATAGGTCAGAGTCGTTTTTAAGTCATAAGTCATAGTTATGAGTTATGAAGTAAACTTCATCTTCATAACTAATCATTATTCATCATTCATCATTCATAACTCATCATTATTTCGATATCGTGATGATGAGTGTGGCTATGCTGACCGCCACCGAGCCTACCGATACCCAGAACGAGGGCTGGAACGGCGCGTTGCCGACCGAGGCTGTCTCGCGCTTCTTCTTGTCGTTGGGCTCGACGTAGATCACGTCGTTCTGCTGCAGGTAGTAGACGGGCGACGAGGCCACGTTCTTCATGTCGGTCAGGTCGATGCGGTATGCCGTCTGGCCTCCCTTGCCGTCGTCGCGCATCACGATCACGTTCTCGCGCTGGCCGGTGGTCTGCAGGTCGCCGGCCATCGCTAAGGCGTCGAGGATGCTGAGGTGGTCCTTGTTGAACTCATAGCGCCCGGGACGCACCACGTCGCCCAGAACGGAGATGCCGGTGTTGGTGTACTCGACGGTAACAACCGGGTCCTTGACGAGCTCACGGCTCTGCAGCTCGCGCTCCAGGTGTTCGGCCACCTGCGAGCGGGTCATGCCGGCGATGTGAATCTTGCCGAGCATCGGGAAGTTGATGTCGCCCTGCGGACTTACGGTGTAGTAGGACACATAGCCCTGCTGATAGCCCACCGTCGGCACTGTCGTGGTGGCGGTGGTGGTGCTCCCGAGGCGGTTCTGCGCCTGCACCAGGTTGAAGAGCGCGGAGAGGGCCGGGTCGGGGGTCGTGACCAGTATCGACAGCTTGTCGTCGGGCTTGACCTTTATGTCGTATTGCTGCGACGGTACGATCTGCATGCCGTCGGTGATGTCCTGGAAGTAGGTCACCTTCTTGGGGGTGGTGCAGGAGGTCGCCAGCATCATCAGGGCAACTCCGGCTGCAGCGGCAGCTATATTCAGTAATTTCATATGATATTCAATATATAGAGTCGATTTTCTCTATTAACAATTTTAACATTTTATAAGTTCTCACGCAGTCTTCCTCTGCTTCTCAGCATGAGATATCTTTACTCATACAGCGTGCGGTTGAGGCGCGACTCGCGGCGATGGATCGCGCGGGTCAGCAGCGCGTTGGCCCCCACCCATACCGTCAGGTCGGTTATGAAGAGCCAGGTGATCTCCATGTGCATCGACAGCCAGTAGTTGAGCAGGGTCAGCAGCGTGGCGAACGCTATTATGGTCACCATGGCCAGCCTCTGCGGCATACCCAAAGCCAGCAGCTTGTGGTGGATATGCGTCTTGTCGGGCAGGAACGGGTTGCGGTGCGCGCGGAGACGGTGCAGGTAGACGCGCACCACGTCGAGGCAGGGAATCAGCAGCGGAGCGAACGCTATCACGAGCTGGTTGCAGCCGTCGGGCATCTCGCCGATGCGGCATATGCGCAGGCTCATCACGCTCAGGAAGAGTCCGATCGTGAGAGACCCGGTGTCGCCCATGAAGATCTTCTTGTGCTTCTGCGGATTGCCGAACATGTTGTATATGAAGAACGGTATCAGCGTGCCGAGAGTCGCCACCGACAGCGCGGAGAAGACGTAGAGGCCGGCCTTGAAGAAGACGTAGGTATAGAATGCGCATGCGATCGCGCTCAGGCCCGACGCAAGTCCGTCGATGCCGTCGATCAGGTTGATGGCATTGATGATGTAGACCATCAGCAGCACGGTGACAAGCACCGCCGCAACCATGGGGAGGTGGTGAAGCCAGAACAGGCCGTGGAGGTCGCCCAGATAGAGGCCGCCCAGTATCACGAAGAGGACCGACAGGGTCTGCATCACGAACTTCGCCTTGTACCGGACCCCCACAAGGTCATCGGCCATGCCGGTGAGGTAGAGAAGGATCGCGCCGCTCGACACGAAGCATAGCGACTGGAGGTTGCGGATCAGAAGCGCGGTCATCTCCGGACCGCCATATTTCTGCCCGAAGCCGTAGAGCAGGAACAGGCCCAGCAGTATCGAGGGGAAGAAGGCTATGCCTCCGAGGCGTGGAACCTCGGTCTTGTGGATCTTGCGCGGGTCAGGCTCGTCGAGCAGCTTCTTGCGGAACGCGATGAGCAGGATCTGCGGAATGATGATACCGGTGAGCAGCGATACGCAGGCGAGTACCGCAAGGTCGATGAGTAGCCAGGTCGTCATAGGCGTGAGAGGGGTTGAGGCCGTTATGTCTGTAGGGGTGCATAATTGCCGCGCCTATTGGCGCAGGTATATGCGGCCTATTCCTGCTTGACTTTGCTTGGTGCTGAAAATCAGGCAGTTACAGACAATTGGCGATGAGGTTTGTGTCAGTAACAAGTGAATTGTTTAAATGAATTGCTGTTTAGCCGGGGGCGTCCCGGAAATTAGTAATTCTATCGGAAGAGTGGGCGCGACCGACGCGGGCAATGCGGCATCACGCGGGGTCGGCAGACACTATTCCCTTTTTAAAACGCAAATTTAATCAAAAATTTCTTATATCAGACCATTTTTCCGCATAAATCTACCCGTGGCCCCGGGATTTTCGATTGCCCCCGATTTATCAGGAGATGCCCGACAATACCGATTAAACCCGCTCCATACCTATTCTCAGGCAGATGTCGAGTTAACATTTATTCATCAAATTGCTGCGGCTTTTCCTACTCTACGCAGTTTTTTTAGAAAAAATTGGCAAAATGCAATCGTGATTTTGCACTTAAGTATAATTTTTGTATATTTGTCCGCAAATCTAATACCATTATTGTATTTGAGCAATCTGATACCATTATCGTATTTTCTCACAAATCATCATATTTTCAAATGAGTAAAACAGACCTGATTGACCTCAACCGAGTCGGTGAGATCCCGACGGAGGTCACCCCTCTCTCCGAATGTGATTTCCTTTATGTCGTTGACCGCACAAAAGATAGCTTTACCTTTCCGGTGCACCGTCATGCTGAGTTTGAGATAAACTTCATCGAGAACTGTGCCGGAGCGCGCCGCATCGTCGGTGACTCCGTCGAGACCGTCGGCCAGTTCGACCTCGTCATCGTCGGCCATGGCGTGGAGCACGGCTGGGAGCAGCATGACTGCAAGGGGGGCAATATCCGTGAGATAACCATACAGTTCCCCGTCGACATCTTCGGCAACGAGATGTTGCGCCGCACGCAGATGCAGTCGGTCAAGACGCTGCTCGAGAACGCCGCCAAGGGCGTGGCTTATCCCATGTCGAGCATCATTAAGATATTCCACCATATCGAGGCCCTCCTGAACGCGCAGTCGAGCTTCTACCAGATGATGAAGCTTATCGAGATCCTGCATCTTCTGGCCATCGACCCGGCGGGACGCCTGCTGTCGAGCAGCAAGGAGGCCGGTGTGGGCAACCAGTCGGCCGGCAGCCACCGCCTCAAGAAGGCCCAGGAGTATATCGCCGCCAACTACAAGGGCGAGGTACGCCTGAATGATCTCGCGAAGCTTGTCGGAATGTCGCCCTCGTCGTTCCGCCGCTTCTTCAAGCTCCGCACGGGCCGCTCGATATCGGACTACATCATCGGCATACGCCTCGACGTCGCCTCGCGCGAGCTCGTGACGACCCACACGCCGATAGCCGAGATCTGCTACAGTTCCGGCTTCAATAATGTCTCCAATTTCAACCGCATCTTCAAGAAGAACAAGGGCTACACGCCCAAGGAGTTCCGCGAGATCTACAAGCGCAATAAGATACTGGTTTAGAGGTGTTAGGTGTTAGGCTGTAAGATGTTAGGTTTTAGGTGTTAGGTGTTAGGAAGTTTTAAGTCAGAGTGATGAGGTTTATTACTTCGTAACCCGTAATTCTGACCTATTACTTATCACTGTCCCATGTCGCGTGTTGCGACTGCAGGGAGCAATCCGCAGTCCATCCCCCTAAACTCTAACACCTAATCCGCCTCGCATCGCAATAAAAAAGGCCTCCGCGATAAGCGGAAGCCTTTTTTATTGCGATGCGAGGCGAGAGGATTAGAGCTGCGGGCCTGCGGCCGCAAGCTTCTTGCCGAGCTCGTTGGTCTCGAACTTCTTGAAGTTCTTGATGAACATCTCTGCGAGCTCCTTGGCCTTCTTCTCCCACTCTGCGGGATCAGCGTATGTGTCGCGCGGGTCGAGGATCTTCGGGTCTACGCCCGGAAGCTCGGTGGGGATGGTGAAGTTGAAGATCGGCAGAACCTTGGTCGGAGCCTTGTCGATAGCGCCGTCAAGAATGGCGTCGATGATGCCGCGTGTGTCGCGGATCGAGATGCGCTTGCCTGTGCCGTTCCAGCCGGTGTTAACCAGGTATGCGTTGGCGCCCGATACCTTCATCTTCTTCACGAGTTCCTCAGCATACTTTGTGGGGTGGAGCGAGAGGAACGCCTGGCCGAAGCAAGCCGAGAATGTCGGGGTCGGCTCGGTGATGCCGCGCTCTGTACCGGCGAGCTTTGCGGTGAAGCCCGACAGGAAATAGTACTGTGCCTGCTCGTGGTTCAGGATCGAGACGGGGGGAAGCACGCCGAATGCGTCAGCCGACAGATAGATCACCTGCTTAGCGGCCGGGCCCTTCGATACGGGCTTAACGATGTTCTTGATGTGATAGATGGGGTAGGAGACGCGGGTGTTCTCTGTCACGCTCTTGTCGGCGAAGTCGCAGACGCCGTCGGCCTTCACGGTGACGTTTTCGAGAAGTGCGTCGCGGGTGATGGCGTTGTAGATGTCAGGCTCGCTCTGCGGGTCGAGGTTGATGACCTTGGCGTAGCAGCCGCCCTCGTAGTTGAACACGCCTTCGTCGTCCCAACCGTGCTCGTCGTCGCCGATAAGCTTGCGCTTCGGGTCGGTCGAGAGGGTTGTCTTGCCTGTGCCCGACAGACCGAAGAAGATCGCTGTCGAGGTCTCCTCCATGTTCGTGTTGGCCGAGCAGTGCATCGACGCGATGCCGCGCAGGGGGTTGAAGTAGTTCATCATCGAGAACATGCCCTTCTTCATCTCGCCGCCGTACCAGGTGTTGATGATAACCTGCTCGCGCTCCTTGATGTTGAACGCAACGACTGTCTCCGAGTGGAGGCCGAGTTCCTTGTAGTTCTCGCACTTTGCCTTCGATGCGTTGAATACAACGAAGTCGGGCTTGAACTCCTTGAGCTCCTCCTCGGTCGGACGGATGAACATGTTGGTCACGAAGTGTGCCTGCCATGCCACCTCCATGATGAAGCGGACGCACATGCGGGTGTTCTTGTTGGCGCCGCAGAACACGTCGACTACATAGAGTGTCTTGTCGCTGAGCTCATTGACAGCCTTCTCGCGAAGCTCGTCCCAGACCTTGGTGGTGATGGGCTTGTTGTCGTTCTTATATTCGTCGGTTGTCCACCATACGGTGTCCTCTGTCACCTCGTCCTTGACGAGATATTTGTCCTTGGGCGAACGGCCTGTGTAGACGCCTGTGAACACGTCTACCGCGCCGAGGTCGGTCAGGATACCTTTCTCGTAGCCCTCGAGGCTCGGATCGAGCTCTGCCTTGTAGAGTTCGTCGTAAGAGGGATTGTGGATGATCTTCTTAACATCCTTGATGCCGTACTGCGACAGATCTAAACTTGCCATAATTTAACTGTTAAATAATTGGGTTTATATTATTTGATTATATACCGGAAAAACGCTCCTCTGAGGAGCCTGCCTTAGATTTTACCTTGTAGACTCACCCCTCGCACGGCCTCTGCGGCCCCTCAGCGGGGATTAATCATGCAAAATTACAAAATTTTATTTAAAACAAGGCTCTTTATAAAGAAAAATTTCTTTAATTGGAGCCTTGTTAACTTATTTTAGGTATTTTACGGGCGCCTGAACGCCCGGTGCCCCGGGCGCCCGGTGCGCTGCGCGCCGGGTGTTGAGTGCCGGCGCGCCGTTGGTTGTTGAGTGCCGGCGCGCCGTTGGCCGCCGGTCTTAGCGCAACTGGGGCGCGGTGTAGGTGCGGGCGGCCAGCTCGCGGTCGATCTGCAGGATGCCGGTGCCGTCCTCGCCTACGAGGTCAAGGTTGTCGATGATGTCCTGAACGTTCGACTCCTCCTCTACCTGCTCGGCGATGTAGGCGTTGAGCATCTGGCGCGACGCGTAGTCCTTCTCGTTCTCGGCCAGCTCGTAGAGCGCGTGGATGCGGCGGGTGACGGTCTGCTCGTGTGCTAATGTGTCGGCGAAAGTCTCGTGGATCGATGTCCAGGTCTGCTTGACGTTCTCGATGGGCTTCAGCTCAACCACGCCGTCGCGGTCGTGTACATAGTCCATGAAGGCCTCGGCATGCGCCATCTCCTCGCGTGACTGCACGCGGAACCAGTTGGCGAAGCCTGTACGGCCCTTCTCGCGCCAGAAGTTCGACATGGCCAGATAGAGGTATGCCGACTGTAACTCGAAGTTGATCTGATCGTTGATGGCTGATGCCAGTTTGTCATTGATTTTCATATGGGTTATATTTAAAGGTTTAAAGGCGATAGGTGTTAGGTGTTAGGTGTCAGAGGGGGTAAGGGAGTATAGACTGCGGATTGCTCCCTGCAGTCGCAACACTCGACGTGGGACAGTGAGTGGCCTTCACCTTAAGCCTAAAATCTAACACCTAAAATCTAACAACAAATTTACAAACTTTTTGCCGTTTGGCAAAAATATTTGCCACCTATATTTCCCCGTTTCTAAAATAGTAATTACTTTTGCATTCAAATGTTCTGAATTTTGGGAATTATTAGGAAATATAAAGGAAATTACAGCATAGCGGACCCGGACTCTATGGTAGGCGCCTATCTGGCCAAATATCTTGAGTCTCAGCCTTCTTTCACTCATCATGTCCTCTTCGTCTGCGGCAGGGAGCCGTTTGATCCGGCCGCCGGCCCAGTGGCGGCAGAGGCAGTGGTCCTGCTCAGCTCGCATCTTGTCTACAGTTCTGACGCGGGCGAGGGTGTCGACGAGTCGCGCCCCACGTTCGCCTGGAGCGACGAGGGCCGCGCCATGGCACGCGCCGAGATGGCGGCAGAGAAGTGGGCCGCCGCCAAGGGTATCCCCCTCGCCATAGTCCGCCCCGCGCTGACATTCGGCCGCGGCGTAGACGGCGACATGCTGCGGCTCTTCAACCGCGTGATTCGCGGCCACTACGTGCATATCCGAGGCAACGACGCCAAGGTGTCGCTCGTCACGGCCCTCGACGTGGCCCGCGCAATGGCTGCCCTCGCCGGACGGACGGGCATCTACAACGTCTCCGACGGGCGCGCCCACACGTGGCTCTCGCTCGTCGAGGCCATGACGGCCAACGCCGGCGCCCCCAAGCGCATGACGCATCTCCCCGAGGCATGGGCGCTCTGGATACGGCGCGTGTTCGGCTGGCTCCCGATCGTGAGGGAGACCCTCTCGGCCGAGGCTCTCGAGCCGTTGTCGCGCACGCTCGTGCTCGACAACTCGCGTGTCCGCGAGGCCACTGGAATCGACTTCCACGACACGGTGGCCGTAATCTCAAGAACAGACAATACTTACCCGTATGAAGACGATTGACAAGATACAGAAGGGGATGGGGCAGTTGGGGGCCACCTTAGCGTCGCTGGTAAAGATACCGCTCATGTCGCGCAGGCCCTCGCCGCGCTCGCGCGAGGAGAAGGACACCATCATCGTGATGGGCAACGGGCCGTCTCTGCGCGACGCCATGACCGACCACCGCGACGTGCTGATGGCCTATCCGCGCCTTGCCGTCAACCTCTCGGCGCTCGCCCCGGAGTTCCGCGAGTTGCGCCCCGACTATTACATCCTGGCTGATATCGCCTTCTTTGTCAAGGAGAAGACTGGCAAGGTGCCCGCGTTCTGGGAGGCTCTAACTTCCGTCGACTGGCCGATGACGCTTTTCCTGCCCGCCACGGCGCGAAAGATGCCCGAGGTCAGACGCCTTCCGACCAACATCACCGTGAAGTATTACAACCTGACGCCGGCCGAGGGCTGCCGCTGGCTCATGCATCCGGTCTATGACTTAGGACTGGCCATGCCGCGGCCCCGCAATGTGCTGATCCCCTCGATCATGTCGTCGATGCGCGAGGGGTTCCGCCGCATCGTGCTCATCGGCGCCGACCATAACTGGAGCAAGACGCTCTGGGTCACCGACCGCAACTGTGTCGTGTCGGTGCAGCCCCATTTCTATAAGGATGACGACAAGGAACTGCGCCGCGCCGAGGAGATATTCCGCAACGTGCGCCTGCATGAGGTCTATGAGAATTATGCGATAGCATTCCGCAGTTATTTCAACGTGAAGGCTTATGCGGAGAGGCGCGGCGTCGAGATTCTCAACGCCACGCCCGGCAGTTTCATCGACGCCTTCCAGCGCATCAGTCTCGACGATCTGCGACGCTGAATGTCAGCGCGTCGACCTTGGCTCCTCGTCTGAGACGCGCCTCCACGCGCAGCCAGCGGCAGCGCACCGCGCGCAGGAACCGTATGTGCGGTCCGCGCGAGGTGGCCAGCCTGTGCCACCGCTCTCGGTGGTGTGAGGCGTAGAGGGTCATCTCCACATCATCAGTGCCGCGTCCGAATACTCCGCGCAGTGTGACGCCCCTGACCCGTTTCTCGCGCTCGGGCATCCCGAGGTCGAGCGGCTCGGTGGCGAGCATCACGTGCGTGTGCGGCACCTCCGGCTCGTCAGGCAGGTCTGGGTCATTGCCCCCGATGTTGTCGATGTCGGCCTTCGGAAAACTTTCCCAGTCATCAAGATTCTTGCGCCCGAGCGGCAGTCGTATGCCGGTCTTGCCGGCTGTGGCCTCGGCGATCGGCACGGAGGCAATCACGCGGAACGAGCGGTCGTTCTCGGCCGCCTCTGCCACGACGTCGGCTTCCAGCCGCCGGTAGTGCCATATGCGCACGTTCTCGCCGTAGAGCGCATAACTCCGTATCCCCTCCACGCTCTCGTCGCCGGCAAGCATGTCGCATTGTCGTGTGGCGATGATGTCGAGATGAGTGACATTCTCGGCCAGTGCGGCGGACACCGCAAAGGCCGGGATGTCGGCGGTGAGGGTCTGGGGCGTGTTCATCAGTTCGACGCGGGTGCGGAGTGTGGTGCCTCCGAACTGCAGTTCGCGTATCACGACGAGGGGAGCGCGGTCGGCGGGCGTAAGAAGACGTGGCGTGCTGACTGCTGCATATTTGCCATCCTTGCGCCGCAGGGCGCAGGCCACGCGCAGCGGTCGCGTGAAGAGTCCGGCACGCGACGCGTCGGTGAAGGAGCGGTTGATGGCGCCCATCACGGCCGAGGTAATCCGTTTCAGCAGAATGTCGCTCGGCGGTGTGGCTGTGGCTACGCCGGTACCGGCCCACGCCTCGACGACGGGGATATCCCCGTCGGGCACGGTTACGGTGACATCCGTCACCGGGTGCGTATACCGCGACGAGGCATAAGCCTCGAGCTCCGCCGCCGCCAGCCTCAGCCCCAACTCCGGAACCGTCGGCTCCGATCCTGTCGCTTCCGCCACCGGCACAGTCGGGGTAGTCTCAATATTCGTATCAGCAACCGTCGGTATAGGCATAATCGAGCAATTTTTCTCAGTCAGTTCAATCCGTATTTTCATAAGCCGGTTAGATGTTAATTAAAAAAACCTCATTTCCGGCAAAATTAATTTCCTTTCTCTCGCCTCCGCCTTTATCTGTACACAATTAAGGCGGCTCCGGGGGGAGCCGCCTTGGCGGGGAATCCAGGGGATTCCGTTGTTTCTTTTGTCGGTGTGATTACTTCACGAGGACCTTGCTGGCCTTGTCACCCTTCACAACGATGTAGAGACCGTTCTCGGGCTGAGCCACGCGAACACCCTGCATGTTGTAGTAAACGGGAGCTGCATTCTCCTCAGCCTCGATAGCTGCTACGCCGCTGCCATTCAAAGCGATCTCAATCCATGCCTCGGGGCAAGCGAGTTCCTTGTCGTTGCTGAAGATAGCCTGAACTGTAGACTTGTCCTTGCTTACGATAGCCCACATTGCGCCGTTCCACTCCTCCTCGAGAGTGATGTTTGCATTTGCGTTGAAGAATATGTCTGTCTCAACGTCGAAAAGGATAGGCTCGCCGTCGCTGCCGTAGTTGTATTTTGCCCAGCCTGCGTCAGCAATCTTGAAAGACTCGCCGGCTGCGATAACCTGATCGTCACCACATACCTTGTGGAAGATCTGGTTCTCATAGCTCGGAGTGAGAAGCCATGCCTCGCCAAGTTCGCCGTCAATACCCTCGTTGAGCCAGCCGTTCATGTCGCCGCGGAGGAATACACGTACCGGGGGCTGGGGTGTGTTGGTTGTAAGAGTGATGGTCTTGAGGTCACCAGATACGACTACATCGTAGTCACCCTGCCAGGGAGTAAGGATGTTTTCCTTGCCGAATTTGAGGTCTACTGTTGCGCCGGGATTGTCACCATACTCACAGGTATAGCAGTTGCCCTCTGCCTGCCAGTTGTCCCAAGTGCCGTCTGCTACTGTGGAGATTGTGAATGACGAAAGACCGTTAACGTGGATCTTGTAAACGCCATCCTCGAATGTCATCTGTGTCGGATCTCCCTTGTCACCTACGTTCCAGTCGTTAGCGAAACCGCCGTTGTCGGGACCTGCACTCTGACCTGTGATGTAAAGGGGTGCACCGTTCTGTGCGTTGGCTGCGAGAGCCATGCATGCTACTGCTGCAAGAGCGTAAATTTTTTTCATAACTTAATTGTTAGATTTTTTGGTTAATATTTGTTGTTGTCTATTTTCAGGTGTGATTTTTTGGATTCGATAGTGCAAGAATGTTTATGTTGAGTCCTCACGGCACGAATTCGGTGCAAAGTTAGAAACAATTATTCTGATTCGCAACATTTTTTATTAAAATTTTTCAAAAAATTTTTATTCGGCTTATTTTTCCTCATTTTCCGAATATCCTGACTGCTATATGGGTTACATATCTCGGCCACGGCAAAAAAGCAAGAAGCCCGGCTCTTGCGGGCCGGGCTTCCGATTGTATTATCGTGACTTATTTTTTAACAATTGTCACTGTGTAGGGATATACGCCGAAGTTGACTGTCACGTCATACTTGCCTTTCTCTCCGGTCTGGAGGTTCGCACCGCCATCCTGCTTGTTGACCGTATAGACCTTTGTGCCGTTCATGTCAGAGATCTTCTGGCCGCTGAAGGCTATTACCCAGTCACCGTTGCAGTTGATCTTGAACTCGTCGCCGATCTCAACGTCCTTGGCTGTCCAGGTCTTCAGATCCTTCGACGGAGTCAGCGGGGTTGCTGTCTCGAGATTCCACTCGTTGCCGTCGCCGATTACCGACATGCTGGTAAGGCCGGTGAGCTCGTAGGTAAGCTGAACGAGGTTGACATTTACCCAGTAGAGGGTGTTGCCCTTGACAGGAGCAGTCAGTTTCGTACCGTCGGATGTGGCTGTCATGTTACCGCTCTGGCTAAGGCCATCCTCCGATACCACAGGCTCGGAGTTGGGATCCTGCTTGAAGATCACGGCGCCGTTCTTGTCAGGCTGCGCGCCGAGTGTCCACTGACGGTTGATTGCCGTCACACCGGTGTAGTTGATGTAGTTGTCGGTGTAGAGCAGCATCAGGTCCGCAGGCTTGGTAGATCCGCTGAACGGATAGAGAACCTCGAACGCGTAACTGTAAACGAATGATTCCTGCTCGATGTTGACTGTGAGCAGCATCGAGCCCATCATACCCTTGATAACGATCGGATAGGTGTAGGGCGTAATGTCTATAGGAATCAGCTTGCCCGATGTCTCCGACACGGGAGTGTTTGTGCCGAGGATACCGGCCAGTTTCTTGGCCTCGTATGCCGACTGCGGAACGACTGCGAAACTGTAGCCGTCAATCGACTCCTGCTCGGTGATGTCGAACTTGACAGCGAATTCGGGGTTGTCGTAGGGTGACACACCGGCGCCGCTGGTGTTGTTCATCAGCAGGGCTTTGCTGAAAGAGAAGATCTTGTTGCCGTTCTCGCCCATGGTGCAGGGCACGAGGTAGTATGCATCCTCGATCACCTTGGCCGGGTCGAGAGTCTCGATCTTGAATGTAGAGGGGCAATAGGTCGCCGTGATGCCGCCGAGACGCATGCGGGTTGTGCCGCGCTCCGCGTAGGCCACGAAGCGTGTGGCCACGTCATAGTTGCCAGGCTTCTTGGTCATGACCTCCTGGATAGCGCCGTTGAAGAGGTCGGGGTTCACAAGCACCGTGTTGTCGGTGATGGTTGTATTGAGTGTGGTCACCTTGGTGAAGTTGGCGTCGCTGCCCACCTCCATGTCAATGGCGAGGTCATAGTTCTCGGGGAAATTGACGAGTTCGGTCACGTTGGCCACCGGAACATCCTGGTTGTTCTTGTTGAACTCCTTGAGGTTTACCGTGGCAGTGCCCTGGGTGAGCACGATGCCGGAGTTCTCGAACACTCCGTCGGGCTCGGGATAGGTCTGGCCCGGAGGATTGGGCAGGTCGAAATTCTCGCACGATGCCAAAACCATGGTCAGAGCCAGAGCTGATATGAATTTTATCTTTTTCATAAGTCTTATTTACTGTTTTAGTTGATTGGCTTTATGCCCGGGGAGGGATGTGCCATCCCCGGGCGTTAAGGCATCACTCGAAGTTGGGTGTACGGTCGTTGAATGTTACGGTGTGTTTACCCTCCTTGACATAGATCTTCAGGTTGACCTGGTCCACAACGATGGTTATCGGGGTAGCCTCTCCTACGGCGATACCCCAGTTGCCGAGACCCTTCTCGATTATGTCACCGCTATAGCCGGCTGCAACCTTGTCGGAAATCTTTTCGCAGAAGAAGTCTGCCTCATTCGAGCCGAGTGAGTAGTCTGCTACCCAGCCGCCGAGCTGACTGAAGAAGCGGAACTGTGAGCAGTCGTCAGGATTCTCGGGATCCGGATCAGCCTTCTTCGGCACAAGTCCGAATACGCCGACATAGATCTTCTTGCCGATCATGTCGTTGGGCTCGAAGAGCGACCAATGCTCGTCGTACTCTGCCTGGTTGGCTGCAGTAGGAGCAAGGAAGCCGTCGTTGCCGTTCTGGAGAACTGAGTTGTCCTCAGTTGCCACGTTACCGCAGATGTAGATCCATGCCGGCTTCTTCTCTGCGTACTGCACCTTCACCTTGTTGTAGCTTACGACATTGTCGCTGACGATGCGCGAGCTCTCGATGCCGGGGATGTGGCAGATGGCACGGAAATAGCACTTGTAGAAGTTGTTGCCGATGCCGCGGTTGTTGAAGTCGTCGAGGTCAACGACGTCAAGCAGCTTGTTGACGGCGGCTCCAAGCTCGAAAGTCTTGATCGACATGGCTGCCGATGTCGGAGTGAGGTTCTCGAGCTCCACAGCTTCCTCAACCGGGCAGTCCGGATCGAGGCTGACCACAACCGAGTAGTTGCAGATTGCCGAGTAGCCGTAGTCGGGCTGCGAGCAGAAGATGTTGAATGTTGCGGCGTCTGTCATTTCGGCTGCGCAAAGCATCTCCTGGTCCTGAAGCGCCGGAGTGTTGATGGTGAACTTCGTCGGGTCCTTGTACTTGGGCTCATCCTCCTGCTTGCATGAGGAGAAACCAAGTGCGACGGCCGCCATCGCCAGTATGATTGATGTTTTTTTCATGTTTGTTCTGAAATTATATTGGGCCGGAGTCCGCGCGACGGAGTCACGGGGACTCCCGGCCTAAACCTGTTCGACAATTAATATCCTGTGGTCTGCTCGAAGTTAGACGATGACATTACACGCGAAGGGATAGGATAGCACTTGGTGTACTCGGGCAGGTTGGTGCCGTTGGCCACGCCACCCTTCCATTCCCAGGTGTAGCCTGTGCACCACTGGTTCCAGCGGATCAGGTCGGTGCGGCGTACGTTCTCGTGATAGAGCTCGCGGCAGCGCTCGTCGCGGAGTTCCTGCATGTTGACAGAGCTCCAGGGAACATAGTTGGCTCCGTATGCGCGCTGACGGACATTGTTGACATACTGGGTGGCCTCGGCTGTCGTGCCGCCACCGCCCTGCAGGATTGCCTCGGCCGCGGTCAGGTAGATCTCGGCCAGACGGATCACCGCGTAGTCACCGCCGACCTGCTCGCGGGGCTCGGGGCTGTTGACATAGTCGATTGTGCCATCCTCGTTATACGCCCAGTTGGTGTACTTCGGAGCGATGTAGCCGTTCTTACCCCAGTTGTCACCGATAAGACCCTCTTTGTTGTCTACGGTGAAGCCATGCTTGGCGGTCTGCCAGTTGGCGACACGGGTATCCTTGCTCTGGGTCATGGCAACGTCGTCCCACTCGAACTTGCGTACGAACGACTTGCGGGCTACCATACACTTCCAGCCTGCGCCGGCGTTGTACCACTGCTGCGCGATATAGCCGACAGCCTTCGGGTCGAACGAGTATGCAGTGTTGTTGATCACCTCCGACACGGTCTTCTGCCAGTCCTTGAGGTCAGCGTTGTCGTATGCCTTCTTGGCCTCGTCAAACTCGGCATCGGTGGCACAGTACTTGTAGACGCGCTTAACCTCGCCATCCATGAAGCAGAGGTCCTCGCCTGTCTTGTCCTTGTAGGCGGCATCCTTGGTCGGGAACGGGGTTGTTACCTCGACGCCGTTGGTGCCGAGCCAGCCGGCGATCATGAACGTGGCGCCCGACCATGAGAGAAGGTTCACACGGTCCTGGGCGAGTGTCCAGATGATCTCGTTGACCTCGCTGCCGTTGTTGCCGATCACGTATTTGTCATTGTTGAAGCCGAAGAGCGACTGATAGGAGCGGGCCAGGCCTGTGCCGTAGTAGCCTCCGTGGCCCAGACGGTTGATGATGTTCTTGCAGTGTGTGTAGCACTTGTCATAGTCAGCGCGGCCTGCGAACACCTCGCCGTTCAGATAGATCTTGGCCAGAATCGATTCGGCGGCGTCAAGTCCTACGAAACCGTATGCCGGCTTCTGGTTCTCGGGATATTCGCTGACGATCTTCTCAAGGTCGGTTGTGACGAGCTCGTATACGCGGGCACGCGGCAGCTGCTCGGGCAGCGAGCCGATCGTCGTGTTCTCGTCGGCATAGGGGATCTTGTCGTAGAACGACAGCATGTAGTAGTAGCAGCCGGCGCGAAGGATCTTGGCCTGGCGGATATACTCCTGTGCGGTGGCGTTGTCAGCGCCTTGTGCGAACTGGCCGCCGTTGACTGCCTGGATGAACTGGTTGCAGAGGGCGATGTTGATGCTCAGACGCGAGTAGAAACCGAACACGGCGTCGACTGTCGGAACGACACGGCCGTAGTTGATTGTGCCGTAGGAGCTCTGGTCCCAGAGCCACGAGGCCTCGTCGGTCGGGATTTCCTCGGCGATGAAGAGGGCGCGCTGGAACGACGCCATACCGCCGTCGAAGCCCGATACAGGCGAGTTTCCGCCCGCGCCGAAGGTCGAGAAGTTAAGGTAGATGTCGGCGAAGACACGGTCCATGTCGTTCGTCACACTTGTGATCTCGTTAGGGTTGGTCGGCTCCTTGTCAAGGTCTCCCACACACGATGAGAAACCGAGGGCAGTGGCCGCAACACCCAGAGACATCATTATTTTATTGAATGTTTTCATATTGAAATTTCTATTCTTTGATTTAGGTGATAAAGATTAGAATGTGGCCACGATACCGAGAGTGGTTGTGATGGGACGCGGATAGGGGCTGCCCTGCACGCCGCCGAACTCCTCGGGGTCGATACCTGTGAACTTGGTGATCACGAACGGGTTCTGTACGGCTGCGAAGAGACGGAGCGTCAGGTTGCCGCCGATCAGGTCGCGGAATGTATAGCCCAGCGTGATGTTGTCGCAGCGTAGGAACGATGCGTTCTCCACGAAGTAGCTCGACAGCGGCAGACGCTCTGAGGCGGCTGCGTTGTAGAACAGTGTCGTGTTCGCGAGAAGGTTGCTCAGCATGTACTGTGCGCCGGTCGTGTCATATACACGCGAGTTGGCCTGCTTGAGCTGGTTGTATACATAGTTGCCGAAGTTGGCGCGCAGCGAGATGCCGAGGTCCCAGTTCTTCCATGAGAAATTGTTGTTCCAGGTTGCTGTAACCTTCGGGTCGCGAGAGTGGTACATGATCAGGTCATCCTCGTTGATGGTGCCGTCGCCGTTCTGGTCAACGTACTGGTCCTCGATGGGGTCGCCGTTCTTGTCATATACCTGCTCGTATACCATGAATGTGTATGCCGGCTGGCCTACGATGTGCCATGCCAGACCTGCGCCACCCTTACCAGAGGGAAGGCCGATGGCCTGTGTGCGCGATACGGCGCCGTCGCCCTGAAGCTCGGTGATCTTGTTCTTGTTCCATGCTACGTTCACGCTGGTGTTCCATGTGAAGTTGTCGGTTACGACAGGCTTGGCGCCTACTGTCACCTCGACACCGATGTTCTCCATCGAACCGATGTTACGCCACATCATGTTGGCTGTGTTGGATGCGCCGGTCGGCACATACGACAGCAGGTCGGTGGTCTTGCGCAGATACCAGTCGGCTGCCAGGGTGATGCGGTTGTTCATGAAGCCCATGTCGAGTCCGACGTTCCAAGTGGTCGTTGTCTCCCACTTCAGGTCGGGGTTGTAGGCCTGCGGGTAGAGCGGGTTGATCCATGTGCCGTCGCCGTTCGGGTTCAGGTACTGGTAGCCCTGCTGGTACGAGTTGACGTAGATAGGCAGATAGGGGAAGTACATGTCCATCTCCTGCTGACCTGTCTTACCCCAGCCGAGGCGGAGCTTGAAGTCGTTGAGCCAGCCCTGTGCCGGCTCCAGGAACGGCATGTTGTTGATCTTCCAGCCGAGTGCGACTGAGGGGAAGAGACCCCAGCGGTTGTCTTTCGAGAAACGAGAGGTACCGTCGTCACGCAGTGTGAAGGTCAGCAGATATGTGTCGTCGAAGATGTAGTTGATACGGCCGAAGAACGATACGAGCTGGTTGATGTTGCCCCATGCGCTGCGGGGTGCATCCTCGTAGGAGTGGCCGATGTGTGCCTCGGTGGCGGGATCCTCGTTGAGGGTGAACTGGCCGCCGGAGTAGATGCTTGCCCAGTCGTTGTAGTAGCCGAGCGAGTTGTTGACTGTGTTGGAGTGGCCCGAGTAGTCGAAACGCTGCCATGAGTAACCGACTGTCACGTCAAGGTCAGACTTGGCTGCCTCGAAGTTCTTCTTATAGTTGATGTAGAAGTCGAGCAGCGTGTTGCGCTGGAGCTCGTACCAGTCGTACTTGGTGGCTGCACCATCCTTGTAGTTGCTGCGCCATGCCATGATCGAGTTCTGGGCGATGTCGTTGCGGCTGGTGTTCTTCGATACCTGGTAACCGAGGTTGAGGTTGAAGTGAAGCTCAGGTACCCAGTAGAGCGCGTAGTCGATTTGGATGTTACCGTTGCTCGAGAGGGTCTTGCCGATGTTCTTCTGCTCCTCGAGCAGCTGGACAGGGTTCTGCCAGTCTGTAGAGGTCTCAGGCTCACCTGTGGTCTTCAGGTTGTTGTAGTAGCCGTTGAAGATAGTCTTGCCGGCGTCGCCTACGGTCGGATATGCCTTGTGTACGGGGTTTACAGGAGCGGCTGCCACTGCTGCCCACATCACGTCGGCTGCCGTGCGGGTGCGCACGTATGATCCGCTGGCGTTGGCCGAGATAGAGAGCTGGTCGTTGAAGAACTTCGGGTTCAGGTTGAAGCCTACAGTGGTACGCTGCATCGACGAGGTCTTGATGATACCCTGGTTATCGGTGAACGATGCGTTCACACGGTAGGGGACAACACCTGCGCTACCGCCTACAGAGAGCGAGTAGTCGTGCGAGAAGGATGTGCGGAGCACCTCTTTCTGCCAGTCAGTGTCGTAGGGAGTGAAGACTGTGTTGCCGTCGGCGTCCTTCAGGTTGGGAGTGGCGTTCTCGGCATAGAGGAAGTTCTTGGCGCGGTCTGTACCATACTCCTCGATCAGCTTGGTATACTCGGCTGTCTTCATCATCTTCAGGGTCTTGCGCGCTGTGTTCACGTGGAAGTTGGCTGCGAAGTTGACCTGCGGACGGCCTTTCTTACCCTTCTTGGTGGTAATGATGATCACACCGTTAGATGCACGCGAACCGTAGATGGCGGTTGCAGAGGCATCCTTCAGGATGGTCATCGACTCGATGTTCTGGGGGTTAAGCATTGTCAGGGCGTTGGTGCCACCGGCGTTGCTCTGGTTGGTCTGGGGCACACCGTCGATCACGATCAGAGGGTTGTTCGAGGCTGAAAGCGAGGAACCACCACGGATACGGATGTTGGCGTTGCCTGTCGGGTCACCACCCGAGGTGGTTACAACCACACCGGGGCTTGCGCCGACCAGAAGGTCCTGGGCTGATGTCGAGATACCGGCGTCGATGTCGTCGGGGGTCACGATGGCTACAGAACCGGTTGCGTCTTGTTTCTTGACCGAACCGTAACCGATCACGACTGTCTCGGCGAGAAGCGTCGCGTTCTGCTTCATTACGATGTTAAGGTTGGTCTGGCCGTTGACGGGTACATCCATGGGGTCATAGCCCACATAGCTCACCACGAGAGTGGCGTTCGCCGGAACACTGATGGAGAAGTTTCCCTCGATGTCGGCTGAAGTACCGTTGGTGGTGCCTTTCTCCATAATGGTGGCGCCAATCAGATCTTCTCCCAACTCGTCAGACACGTGTCCTGTGACCGTGATCTTCTGAGCCAGAGACGGAAATGCGAGTGTCAACAGCACTGCCATCGTCACCCACACCTTCCTGTTCAGATGAAAACAAAAGTTCTTCATGCAAGAATGTGATTAAGTTTTACATTGGGTTTATTTAATTTTCTTTTTTTTCATGACACAGCGACATCCCGGCCGTGACTGTTTCGTTGCTAACGGTCGTGACGTCTTGACTGACAATATCAATTTAGTTATGTCCATTTTAGGTTAACTGATTGATTCTCATGTCTTTTGCAGTAGTGCTCAGAACCTTGTGGCCGGGCGCGCCGAATGGCTGTAGATTCGGGTGGCCAACCGGTCTCCGACGAATCTTTCAGCACCTGGGGCGCCTTCCGTGAGCTTTCATGGAACGCTTTCGTCGCTTTTTTTGCAAAATCAGTTACAAAAGTAAGTAATTCAACTGATATTAAAGGTGCTTATCCGGCGTTTAACAATGTTAATTAACAATGTTAAAACGGGCGGAAGTGTTAAATTTTATTATTAACGGTCGCTTTCAACCTCGGAATGCCCCGCGGACCTTGCGCCGGATGGCCGCCACATTCAGAGTGATTATCACGGCGGTCATGACGGCTCCGACAAGCGGTACAAGCCATACCGGCGCGGGACGTGCGCCAAGTCCCTCGAGCGGGCCGATATAGTAGGCACGCAGCGCGGCGACTCCGGCCAGTGCCAGCATATACGCGCCGACTGATGCCCATGTAACTAATGTCACATAGGGCTTGCCGACTGCCCCGGGCTCATATCCGAGCATCAGCAGCATGTGCAGCTTGTCGCGGTTCTTTTCCATTATGAGTGACACGGAAAGTATCAGTATCAGCAGCGAGAGGATGGTTATTATTGTACCGATTGCAATTACGATACCACCCACCACGCGGAGCAGGAATGACGCCGAACTTGCCGACTTGTCACCGGCCACCTCCAGGTCGTGCGCCTCGAGATACTTCGTTATGGCCACGTCGCCGGGGCTGCTCACGTCGATTATGAGCCGTGACGGCTCTCTGACGGAACCCGGGGTGCCGAGCTCGCGATTGGTCTCGTCGAGAAATGTCTGGGGCACGAGTATGGTGTTCAGCCGGTTGGAGTATCCGGCCACGCGGCCGTGCAGCTCGCGGCTCCGCGTGCCGTCCTCGCTGGTGAGCCTTAGCGTCAGCGGGATGCTGCTCATCAGGCCCTCCGACAGCTGAGGCAGGCCTGCCGACGACGCGAACCCGAAGTTATAGAGTGTCAGGTAGTCTTTGGAGAGGATGATCGGCACCTCGCCCGCCCCGGGCCGGTAGTCCCATTGCGAGCGTGGAACGTCGACGAACTCGTCGGGGATGGCCTCGAAGAACATGTATGTCGACATGCCCCGGCCTCCGCTGCTCACGCCTGCGAGCACGCGGTAGTCGTTGGAAGTGAAGCGCCCTACGGCACGTGCCCAGAGCTGTGACTCTATGTCGGAGATCTCCGTGGCGCTGAATCCCGTCTGGGTCTTGCCTAAGGTGTTGGCAGAGGTTATCTTCTTGTTTATAACCAAGTAATCGCTCTTGATGAATGAGTCGTCGGCGCTCCAGATCGAGTCGGCGTCGCGCATGAACTGCAGCGCACCTAACACGATGACGAGCCCTATGAAGTTTGACAGCACGAAGCCGGCCACGCGGGCCGGCGACGTGTTCTTGCGGAGTAGTCCGGAGATTAGTGTCATAGTCGGAGTCGGTGGTTATAGTCGAGCAGCAGATGGTTGCCGACCGAGGTGGAGATGATGCCCGCGCCCTGACGCTCCGCCTCCTCGGCTATCAGCGCGGCGGCGATGCGGTTGTTCTCCTCATCGAGATGGCTGACAGGCTCGTCGAGCAGCAGGAAGTCAAAGGGCTGGCACACGCTGCGGATTATCGCGACGCGCTGCTGCTGGCCGATCGACATGCGGCCGGCCGGATAGTCGCGCCGCGAGGCTATGCCGAGGCGCTCCATCCACAGGGTCACCATCCGGTCGGAGGCGTACCCGGTCAGCCGGTTCTTGAGCTGGATGTTCTCCCATGCGGTCAGCTCGGGGAAGAGAGAGAGTTCCTGCGGCAGATAGGCTAAATGGCGGCGACGTATCTCCTGCCATCTCTCTATGCCGAAGCGGGAGATGTCCTCGCTGTCGAACAGGATGCGGCCCTCATAGTCGCTGCGCGCCCCGAACAGGTAGGCGCACATCGACGATTTGCCGCCGCCGCTCGCGGCCTCGACCAGACAGAGCTCGCCCCGCCTGAAGGTCACATCGGCCTTCCATACCTCGGAGTGGGGTATCGGCTCGGACACGAACACTCGCGGCAGTGTGTGCTCAAGCGTTATCTCGTTCATATGTCTTTATTTCTCGAGTATGGTCTCGAGGAAATTCTTCTTTGTGTCGGCAGTCGTGAGCGTCACATGGACCGACAGACTGTTCCCGGCGGCGTGCAGGGTGAGCGAGCCGGAGGTGGCTTTCGACGCCATGCCGCCCCCCAGTTCCGTCGGAACAGATGTAGAGATGCCGCCGACCGAGCCCTTGAGCGGAGCCGCTATGTCGGCGACCTGCGACTGGCCGGCGAGATTGCCCCGCGTCAGGCGAAGCATCTTGCCGTCGACTGTCGTCTGCACGCCCATGCCGTTGAGGAATGTGGCGAGCTGCTGGGTGTTCTTCCCGTCGGTCATCACGACTCCGCGGAGTGCGCTTGCGTCGGCGCCGAACGCGACGGCTGTGGTGCCGTCAAGCGCCGAAAGCGCCTGGAGATATACTCCCAATACAGAGGGGCCTTTCGCGCCCGCATCCTTCTGCATCATTTCGATAAGCTTGTGTGGAATCGCGAGGGCAGCCACTGCGTCGGCTGTTCCGCCGATCGAGCTGATCGCGTTCATGTCGACCTTAGCGGTGGGGAGGAGATATTTGGCCGGGTTGCCCTTGGAATTGATCACGCTGGCCTTGAACTCGGCCTTGCCGTTGAGGAAGTCGAGGCTGAACGTGACGCTCGACGGGTCCTCGAACAGAGTCTGGAGCGCCACCTGGAGCGTTGCCCGCTGCTGGAAGTCGACATTCGCGGTGTTGAGAAGTCCCCCGATGTTGCCCCATCCCTCGGCATCGCTCTCTATCTTGCACAGATGGTCGGCGTATGGGTTGGAGAGGAAACTCTGTGTCTTGTCGAGGGTGGTGAAGTGCCTGATGTCGCGGGCGTCAATTGTGCTCTGGTCCATGCAGACCCAGAACCGGTTGTCGGCCACCGCGACATTGCCGGCGATGTCAATGCCCTCCTCGGTGCTGAACTTCGAGCCGAATTCCTTCTCGACGCTGGCCTTGAACTTCGACGGGTCGTCGGCCTGACCGGTGATGTACGTGTTGTAGCCGACGCGGAACAGTATGGCTACCGACGGGTCGACACCGCTCTCGCCGTTGAAGAAGATGCGGGCATATCCGGCATTCTTCTCCTTGCCGAGGTTGTCGAGTACGGCCTGCGAGGGAGTGATCTTCGAGCCGTCGACCTTGCAGCCTGACTTCTCGAGGAGCGCCTTGACGTTAGCCACAACTACGGTCGAGGCGTCGCTCGGCACGGTGGCGATCAGGTCGCCTGCATCTGCGCTTTCCTCACTTGAGCAGGAGGGGAGAAACAGCGCCATCGCTGTCAGCAGCGGGAGTAGGAATCTTAATGTCTTCATAAATCGGAGTTTTGAGGGTTTATAAAAATTCTGAGTCTTGACTGGATATCGCAACCCTGTGTCTCTGACAGTTTATAAAAAAAGAGCGAACCGGGTCAGGAACGCTCTCTGTGGGTTTGTTATTGCTGTCTTGGTGTGGGTGGTGATGGATTCGAACCACCGAAGGCGTAAGCCAGCAGATTTACAGTCTGCCCCATTTGGCCACTCTGGTAACCACCCGTTTGCGGTGCAAAGTTAAGCAAAATAATTCACACCGCCAAATTTTTTTTGACTTCCTGCCTTAATTTTGGGGTGCGGGCATCAGATCGAAAGTCTGCGGAGAGTCGACATCAGTTCCTGGTTGATGGGCTTCTCGTTCTTGATTGCCTTGGTGAAAGGCACATATACGATCTCGTCGTTCTTGACGCCGATCATGACGTTACGCTGGTCGTCGAGCAGCGCGTCGACGGCAGCCGCGCCCATGCGCGAGGCCAGGATGCGGTCGTGGGCTGTCGGCGAGCCTCCGCGCTGCAGATGGCCTAAGATGGACACGCGCACGTCATATCCGGGATACTCCTCCTTGACGCGCTGCGCCAGACCCATGGCGCCGCCGGTGATCGGTGATTCGGCCACAAGCACTATCGACGAGTTCTTCGACTTGCGGAAGCCGTTCTTGATCAGCTCGGAGAGCTGGTCGACCTGTGTCGAGATCTCGGGTATGATGGCGGCCTCCGCGCCTGCCGCGATCGCGCCGTTGAGGGCAAGGAACCCGGCGTCGCGGCCCATGACCTCGATAAAGAAGAGGCGCTCGTGCGACGTGGCCGTGTCGCGTATCTTGTCGACACACTCCATGATCGTGTTCAGGGCCGTGTCATAGCCGATGGTCGTGTCGGTGCCGTACAGGTCGTTGTCGATTGTGCCCGGCAGACCCACGATCGGGAACTGGAACTCGTTGCCGAAGATGCGGGCACCGGTCAGCGAGCCGTCGCCGCCGATTACCACCAGAGCGTCGATGGCGTGCCGCTTGAGCACGTCATAGGCGCACTGGCGTCCCTCGGGAGTCTGGAACTCCTTGCACCGCGCTGTCTTAAGTATCGTGCCCCCTCGCTGTATGATGTTCGATACGTTCTGCGTCGAGAACTCTTCGATCTCGTCGTAGATCAGGCCGCGGTAGCCGCGATAGATGCCGTAGACCTTGAAACCGGCGTAGATCGCCGAGCGTGTTACCGCGCGGATGGCCGCGTTCATGCCGGGGGCGTCGCCTCCCGAGGTCAGTATGCCGATTGATTTGACGTTGCTCATATGCTTTAAGTTGAAATGCAGTTTTCGCAAAATTAGTAAAAATTATTAACTTTGCGCCACGAATTTGTAAAAATGAGTCATGGATGATATAAAAAATGTTGTGATTGATCTCGGAGGCGTCATGATTGACCTTGACCGCGAGCGCTGTGTCAGGGCGTTCGAGCGTCTCGGCCTCAAGGATGTCGACTCTATGCTGGGCCTCTACCGGCAGGAGGAGCCTTTCCTCTCGATCGAGACGGGCCGAATATCGGTGGCTGCCTTTTACGACGAGTTGCGCCGCCGTGCCGGCGCCGGGATACCCGACTCGGCGTTTGAGTCCGCGTTTGACGAGTTTCTTGTCGCCCTACCCGTGGAGCGGCTTGCAGCGCTGAGGCGCATGCGTGCCGCAGGCTTGCGTCTCTACATGATATCCAACACCAACGCCGTGATGTACGACGGCTGGATCAAGCATGCCTTCATGCAGGAGGGAATGCGTGTAGGCGACTATTTTGACGGTATCGTCACGAGTTTCGCCGAGGGCGTGTGCAAGCCTGAGGCCGGAATCTTCGAGACGGTGCTGAGACGCTACGGACTCGAGCCGGCAGAGACAGTGCTGCTTGACGACTCCGAGGCCAACTGCGAGGCCGCGCGGAGGCTGGGCATGCAGGCCGTGAGGATTATCGGCGACACCACAATACTCAACTGGCAGGAACGATGGGCACGGCAGTGACCGTCGGGACTTTCGACGGAGTGCACCGGGGCCATCAGACCGTGCTGCGCATGCTCCGCGAGGAGTCGGCACGCCTGGGTCTGGCTCCGCTCGTGGTGACCTTCGACCGTCATCCGCTGGAGACTGTCGCGCCTGAGCGGGCCCCGGGCCTGATCATGGACCCGGACTCTCGCGACGCGCTGATCCGCGGCTGTGGCGTGGAAGTCGAACGCGTGGCATTCACCGAGGATGTCCGCCGCATGACCGCCGCCGAATGGATGCGCCGCCTTGTCGGCGAGTACGGCGCAAGCATGCTTCTCCTCGGCTATGACAATACTTTCGGCAGCGACGGCATGGTGATGACATCCGATGATTTCCGTGCCGAGGGGCAGCGCATACGCCTGCGCGTCGAGGTGGCTCCCGCAGTGGCCGGCTGTAGCTCGTCGGCTGTGCGCAAGGCACTTGCCGCGGGTGACACCATGCTTGCCGCCTCAATACTCGGGCGCCCCTTCTCGATCAGGGGAGTGGTGGGACGAGGGCGTCAGCTCGGGCGCACCATCGGATTGCCCACGGCCAATGTGGAGGCCTCGCCGCGCCAGCTCGTGCCCGCACCGGGCGTCTACGCCGCCCGTGTCTGCGTGCCGTTGTCCGGCAAAACGGCAGTCTATGACGCCGTGGTGAATGTCGGCACAAGCCCGACCGTGACCGACTGCGGCGTCATGAGGATAGAGGCGCATCTGCTCGGTTTCAGCGGCGACCTGTACGACCGCGAGATCCGCATTGAGTTCGGCGCTAAGATACGCGACGAGCGCAAGTTTCACTCCCTCGACGACCTGCGCGCGCAGATCGAGGCCGATATCAGGGCCGCTGTCAAAAAATAATGGATATCGTAAACGCCTTTTCGGAATTTTTTTATTATCTTTGTTCAATTTATGAGGGGCGTTGACACGCGCCGCAGTCCCGCGACATCTTGCCGGGCTGCAGTGGCGCTGTCGGCTCGACCCGGTAAATCATGAGAAACAAACCGAAATACGATGGAAGTAATCAATTTTGCGGACACCCCAAGTATCGTGAGCCGCTATATGATGGAGCTCCGCGACGTAACCATACAGCATGACCCGCTGCGCTTCCGCACGAATCTCGACCGCATAGGACAGATCATGGCATATGAGATATCCAAGCGCATGGAATATACTGAGAAAGTGGTGAACACACCGCTGGGCGAGTGCGTCTGTCACGAGCCGGCCGAGCGTGTCGTCCTTGCCACGATTCTCCGCGCCGGCCTGCCGTTCCACCACGGGTTCCTCAATTATTTCGACCGCGCCGAGAATGCGTTTGTCAGCGCATACCGGCGCTACAAGGAGAAGGGTGACTCGTTCGATGTTCTTGTGGAGTATCTCGCCTCGCCGCGTCTCGACGGCAAGACGCTGATTCTTGTCGACCCGATGCTGGCCACGGGCAGCTCGATGGAGCTTGCCTACCGCGCGCTTCTGACGAAGGGAATCCCCGCCAAGATTCATGTGGCGAGCGTAATAGCCTCGCGACAGAGCGTGGAGTATGTCCGCGCCCATTTTCCCGACGACACTACCTTGTGGTGCGGAGATATTGACGACGAGGTCAACGCCCACAGCTACATAGTGCCGGGTCTCGGCGACGCCGGCGATCTCGCATACGGCATAAAGGACTGACACGACCTGTCGTGTCGACGCCGCTAACCCTCTTTACCCCGGGCCGCAAATGATATTAGAGAAGATAGACATACTCGATTTCAAGAACATAGCCGAGGCGAGGCTTGAGTTCTCGCCGGGTGTCAACTGCCTGCTCGGACTCAACGGCATGGGCAAGAGCAACCTGCTCGAGGCGATACACTTCATGAGCATGGCCCGCCCCATACGCTCCGTGCCCGAGTCGGCTCTGATACGCCATGGCCGGGACATGCTGATGGTAAAGGGAGAGTATGCCATGGAGGGAGGTGCCTCCGAGTCTGTCTCGTGCGGCATTGTCAGGGGAAAGGGGAAGACCCTGCGCCGCAACGGCAAGGAGTATCAGCGTATCTCCGAGCATATCGGCAAGTTCCCGATCGTCACCGTGACTCCCTCTGACTCGGAGATAGTCACAGGCAGCGGCGAGGTGCGCCGTCGTCTGATGGACATAGTCATATCGCAGGCCGACCCGGCTTATCTGTCGCGCCTGATCAGGTATGGCCGCGGACTCGAGAGCCGCAACAAGATGCTGCGTGCCGGAGTGCACGACCGCCTTCTCTACGAGTCGGTCGAGGCGCACATGGCCGAGGCCGCCAAGTCTATCCACGAGGCCCGCTCTCGCTGGATAGAGGAGATCAGGCCCGATTTCGCCCGATATTATTCGGGTATCTCGGGCGACAGCGAGCGTGCGTCGCTTGAATACCGCAGCGTGCTTAACGACAAGACGCTGCCCAAGGTGTTTGACGCCGAGCGCGCCCGTGACCTCGCCCTCGGATTCACCTCGGCCGGAATACACCGCGACGACATCTCGACCCGGCTGGGGGAATACTCGATGCGCCGTCTCGGCAGCCAGGGGCAGGTCAAGACGTTCACGATTGCGCTCCGGCTCGCGATTTTCGATTATCTCAGGCAGAAAGGGGGCCGAAAGCCTATCCTGCTGCTCGACGACATATTCGACAAACTCGATGCCTCGCGCGTGGCCCGGATTATCTCAGAGGTCAGCGGCAGCGAGAATTTCGGGCAGATCTTCATCACCGACACCAACCGCGAGCATCTCGACGAGACTCTTGCCGGAATTCGTTCCGAAAGCCGTCTCTTCGAGGTGGCCGACGGCAGTTTCAACGAGATATGAAGCGTCTGGAGCCGGAAAGTATCGGGGATGTGCTCAGACAGACCCTGCAGGAGCAGGGCATGACCGACCGTCTCTATGAGGCGAAGGCCATAGCGTCGTGGCCCGGGATCGTGGGCTCGGAGATCGCGGCGCTTACGTCGCGGCCGATGGTCTTCAAGGGCGTCATGACGGTGCATGTCCGGACCGCCCCGCTGCGTCAGGAACTAAACATGAGCCGCTCGCTGCTGCTGCGCATCATCAACGAGACTGTGGGGCGCGAGGTCATAACCGACCTGCGTTTTAAATAGACACAGACTGCCGCGGCAACTCCGCATCAGGGGTCACTCGAAACAAGATATAGAAAAACAGACAGGAAATGAATCCAAATACGCTTCCGCCGCTGTCGGAGTTCAGCCATTCGACCGACCTCCAGATACGCTTCAACGACATAGACATCTTAGGCCACCTCAACAACACGGTCTATTTCTCTTTCTATGACACTGGCAAGGCTTATTTCTTCCAGCACCTGCTGGGCGACCGCCTTGACTGGAAACGCGTCGAGACGGTGATCGCAAATGTCGACTGCGCCTACATCTCTCCGATCTATTTCGGCGAGACACTTGAGGTGTGGACACGCTGTGCCGGTGTCTACGACAAGAGTTTCAAGCTTCAGCAGGTGATAGTAGAGAAGGGTACGCGAGAGATCAAGTCGTGTGCCGAGACAATAATGGTGAGTTTCGACCCTGATTCCAAGACCTCGGTTCCGGTGCCGCAGTACTGGCGCGAGGCCCTCGAGCGCAGCATGCGTCGCGGCTGATGCCGCGGCGACCCCTGAACCCCGTCATTCCGGCGTTTGTTATAACAGTTGATGACGGGAGTCGTTTTTAATTATGTCAAAACCCAATAACTATGACAATAAAAGATATTGCCCTTGAACTCAAGGGTATCGCAACCGACTCTGCCGACCGCAAGATTTTCGAGGATGCCCTTGAGACCAGGCGCATGGCAGCCGAGGCTTTTGCCGAGGAGAAGTATGACGTGGCCCTTGAGCGTACCGTCGAGGCGTTGCGAACGCTTCGGGATTTCTCCGACTATTCCTATCGCGAGTTCCGCGCCATGCTGGCCGTGCTCCTTTTCGACCTGTCGGAGATTCACTTCGCGCTCAAGGACTACAAGCAGAGCGAGAAGGAACTGGAGATGCTCTTCAAGGTGCTCGAGCAGTTGCTTAAGGAGGACCCCGAGCGCTTCGGCGCCCAGCATGTGCTGGCTATGGAACTCTCCACGCGAATCCTCCGCTCGCGCAAGAAGACCCTTGAACTCCTGGCTAAGCAGCAGATCAACACCGGTGTCCTCTACGAGAAGGTGAATGCCGGCGTGTCCGCCGCCACCGACAAACTTGTCGAGTCGCTGCGCAAGGGTGCCGAGATGATGGCCCAGACCGGAGACTACCGGGGCGCCGTCCGGTTCTATATGGAGGCCATAAAACTCGCCAAGAAGCGCACCGGCCGCGTCAGCCGCCGCGAGGTGAAGATGACTGTCGAGATGGCCCGGGCCATGATGCACAGCCGCAGCGAGATGCCCCGTGCCCGCAGGCTCCTCGAGGCCGTGCTTCCTCACGCCGTAGCTCTCGAGAACCTTGACCTCGAGCAGGAGATTCTTGCCATGATCGGCAAGATTGACGCAGACGTGGCCCACGAGCCGATGTGGCGCTCTTTCCTCGAGAGGATTCAGCGCTCGGCCAAGTCAAGGCTCGGAAGAAAGAAAAAGGAAGATTCCGCACAACCCGAAGAGAACACTGAAGATGTCGACGGTACTGAACACTAATGGCGCGGAACTCGAGATTCCGCGTATAATGGAGCCCGACGGCTTCAAGTGCGCCATTTTCACGGCCACATGGAATCCTAAGATAACCGGTGCATTGCGTGACGGCGCTCTTGATGTGCTCCGCAAGGCCGGTGTCAGCGACAACTCGATCTTCATGCACGATGTGCCGGGAACTGTCGAGCTCGTCAATGCGGCGGCAATGGCACTCAACTATATGCCCGATGTCAAGGCCATCATCATTATCGGCTGTGTCATCAGGGGGGATACTCCCCATTTCGACTATGTCTGTGACATAGTGTCGCAGGGAACCTCCCGGCTGAACGCGCAAGGCAAGACTCCCGTGATTTTCGGTGTGTTGACTGTCGACAACGAGCAGCAGGCGCTTGACCGTGCCGGAGGCTCGCTCGGAAACAAGGGTGCTGAGGCCGCGGTGGCCGCCATCAGCATGGCAAACCTCCACACCACAGCCGCCGGGCTGAGGTACACATCCTTCAGAAACTGAAATGTGTGTGCGGTGCTCCCGGCATCGCACGCACATACAAGATAGAGGCAAGGTCCGCTGAGCTGCACAGCGGACCTTGCCTCTATCTTGCATGTCGCTTTCAGGGGACTGTCTCAATGGCAACAGCCGCCGGTCTCGCAACTGCTTCCGCAGTCGCTCCCGCAGTTGCCTCCGCCGCAACCGCCACAGCCTCCTCCGCAGCCTGAGGTCGGGGTCAGTTCCTCGGGGGTAGCCTCGCGAACTGTCTCGACAAGTCCGTCATAACGGACGGTCAGCCCCGCGAACGGATGGTTGAAGTCCATCTTGATCTTGTCTCCGATCTCGAGCACGGTGCCAGCGATGCGGTAACCCTCGGCGGTCATCATCGGCAGTATTGCTCCGGGCTTAACCTCCTCGGCCAGTTCGCCGTCGCGCATGAAAATCTCTTTCTCAAGTTCTATAACCTCGTCGGGATTGCGCTCGCCGAACGCCACGGCCGGCGGAAGAGTGACGCCGAACTTGTCGCCTGCCTTCAGGTCGCGCATAGCGGCGATAAGACCCGGTATTATCTCCTGTGAGACACCATAGACCATCTGGTCCGGCTGCCTGGCAGGGGTCTCGAACAGCAGACTGCCGTCCGCATCATTATATAACTTATAGGAATACTCGACATACATGCCGGGTCCCACCTTCATCTCTGTGTCGCTCATATGTGTTTAAAGTTTAATGTTTAAAGTTTAAGGTTTAGGGCTTATAAGTCTTATAAGTCTTATAAGTCTTATAAATCGTATAAGACTTATACCTCTCCGGCCACTCCTAATTCATCATTCATCATTAATAATTCATCATTAATATCACTCTGCCGGGATATCGTCGGGGTCGGTCTCAGCCGGTGCCTCGTCGGCTGGATTTTGAGCTGTGGTGTCTGCGCCTGTCTCTGCCTCCTGGATTGCCATGTCTTCCGGATGCTTCAGCTCATATTGCTGCTGCGGCACCATTACGTTGAAGTAGAACCCCTTGGCCGATTTGTCGCGCTTGCGGGTGTCAGACTCATCCGGCTGAACCTCAAGGTAGTCATAGCCGGGGTCGATAAATTTGGCGTCAACCGCCTCGTAGCCTAACAGCTGCACCATGTCATACTCATGCACCGGGTACATAACATACCATGCGTTCTCTGGCGAGTCGCCTGTGCCGGTGCTCTTTATCGCGCCGAGCAGATGCTCCAGACGGTATTCCCATATCTTGGCGCGCATGTCCTTGCGTTTCTCCTTGAGGACATGCACTAAGAACGACATCTGGCGCAGGTCGAACGGATTATCCTCGAGCGCGAGCTGCGCGTATTTGGTTATGGTGTCTATCTCCTCCTTGGTGTGCGTCGGCTTGTTGCGGAGCTCATCGGTAATGTTGGAGTAGGGCGACACCCGGTAGGGGTCGAAATCCTCCTGGAACATGTAGCCTAAGTAGAAGTTGCGAAACTCCTCGGGAGTCATCGTCGTGTCGTTGACCTCATATTTCTTCTTGAGTTTCGGGAAGTAGAACTTGCTCTGCGGGTCGAGTGTCGTGCGGCGTATCTCGTCGAGATTCGGCTTCTCGACCACAATCTTGCGTTTGTTCTCCTGCTGCTTCCCCGGTGCCGGCTGCTGGGCCGCGGCCGGAGACGCAACGAGCGTCAGCGCGGTTATGATGAGTGTAAGTGTATTGCGAAATAGTTTCATAATCAGATGCCATTAATGTTATAGAGCGCTATCACCAGCACCAGGGCCACGCCAAACTGCATCAGCGTTATGGCCGTCGGGAATCCCTTGGCCAGAAGATAGCGGAAGAAATTCCCCGACCCGGGCCGGATGGGGCGCCCGTCGGGAGTGTTGGTGTAGAGCAGGAATCCTAAGAAGATTCCCGCCACTGTGGCGAGTATCATGCACGCGTATAGTGCGGACAGGTCTGTCAGGAACGTGAAGCCGAGCAGTCCGAGCGCGAGCCCGGTGATGCCGCCACCCATGATGTATGTCATGCCGCGCGTCTGCCTGCGCACAGGCTCCGGCTGAAGCACTGATGATATCATCACGACGAGGGTCATGCACAGCCATCCCGTCAGTATCGTGGAGTTGATCGGGAGCACACTGTAGCCCGCACGGTCGGTGACAAACGACAATACGAGAAGTGCGACATACGACAGGGCAGGGGCTATGGTCTGGCGCCCGTAAAGAGCCCAGAACGACCCGATCCATAGCAATACGCTCAGTATGATAAGAAATACAGCCATATACATCAGTTTTTTGGTTCGGACCCGTGCCAGTGTCGTCTGCGGGGGAATGTACACAGTCATCCCCTCCTGCATTTATGACATGCCGGAGGCCTTTATGTTTAAACGCCTGAGCCGTCAAAATTATTTTTGCTCCTGTGGTATGCTCTCTATAGGGTGTGGCTGCTTATTGAGCTCAGGATATGTCACACGCGAGTGATAGATGGTCGACAGACGCTTCTTGAATGTATTCTTGATGGTCTCTATGTCGCGGAATGATATGGGAGACTCGTTGAAGAGTCCCTCCTTCTCCTGCGTGTCTATTATACGGTCAACCAGGCTGTTGATTGCCTCGGGAGTGTATTGGGGCAGACTTCGCGAGGCAGCCTCGACCGAGTCGGCCATCATCAGTATCGCCGTCTCGCGGCTCTGCGGGTTGGGACCCGGATAGGTGAATTTCGACCGGTCTACCGCGCCGTCAGGATTCTCGTTTACCGCCGTGTTGTAGAAGAAGCGCGTCACCGACTTGCCGTGGTGCTCGCTGATGAAGTGGCGTATGACCTCGGGCAGTTTCTCGCGTTTGGCTATGGCGAGGCCCGAGGTGACGTGCGAGATGATCTTGTGGGCGCTCGTCTCGGGGTTGAGGCCCGTGTGCGGGTTGACGCCATGCTGGTTCTCGGTGAAGAATATGGGGCCGTCGAGCTTGCCTATGTCATGATAGAGCGCGCCGGTACGCACCAGCTGCGTGTTCGCCCCGATGGCGCGTGCCGCCTCCGCGGCAAGCGTCGATACCTGCATCGAGTGCTGGAACGTGCCGGGAGCCTCCTCGGCCAGACGCCGCAGCAGCGGGTTGTTGATGTCCGAGAGCTCAACAAGCGTCACTGTCGAGGTGAAGCCGTAGAGCTTCTCTATGATGAGTATCAGGAAGTAGGCGAACGACAGCACCACCGAGTTGATCGCGAACGCCCCTATGATATGCCACTCGAAGTTGGCCAGCGAGCCGTCGGTGATCAGGCTTGAGGTCACATATGTCAGCACATATGCCAGAAACGTGAGGAGCGCGGTGCGGAGCAGCTGGGAGCGCCGCTCCAGCGTGTTGATCGAGAATGCCGCCGTCAGGCCCGCCGCCAGCTCCATGAATATGAACTGGAACTGGAACACCGCCACCAGGGCGGCTATCATCACTGTCACCAGCAGCGAGAAGATGGCTGTCCTCGCGTCAAAGAAGACGATTATCACCACCGGTATCGCCGCGAACGGCACAAGATATATCCCGTTGCCTATATACTCGAACATCAGCACCGACGTGACCACGAAGATGGCTATGAATGATATCAGGAAGACCATGTTCTTCGTCTCCCTCATGAATCTCCACCGGTATATCAGCAGGAACGTGTAGAGGGCGGCGAAGCAAAGCAGTATATACATGCCCTGACCGAGCAGAAAGTAGGTCGTGGTGTTGTCGTCGTGGTGGTTCTGCTCGGCGATCTCCATGTACGTGTTTAGGTTGGTGAAGATCTGCGGAGTAACGATCTCGCCTCGGTCCACGATACGCTGTCCTTTCTTGATGACTCCCATCGCGCCGTTGACCGTCAGGTATTCCTGCTCGCGGAACTTGCTGTCGGCCACGGAGTCAACCAGTACGTTCGGGGTCAGGACCGCCCCTACCATGTGGGCCACGTCGTTGTCGAGAGCGTCTGATCCGGATCCGCCTGGCATCCCGGCGTTAAAGACCGAGTCGATGTACTGGAACGCCTTTGGCGGCGAGAGCATCTCGCTCGCGTCGATCGTCTGCACGGAGTTGGCACCCTCCTCGATGTCGGCCACGCGCAGATGGCCCTTGGCGTCCCCGTGTATACGGCTGTATATCTCGGGGGGCACGATGCCGCGGCCATAGACCGTCGCGAGCAGTTCGCTGAGACGGCGCCCCTGCGCCGGGGGCAGTTTGGCCGAGATGGCCTTGCGGAACCTGGTCAGGTTCGTCTCCGCCACATTGGCGTCGCGGCGCACGAAAGGGATGAACGCCCGGTCGATGCTGTCGCGCATCTGGCGTGCCGACGACGAGTCGCGCAGTATCGGCATGTCGAAGTCGGCCGTGAGAAGCTGGTAGCGCCAGGGCTGGTTGAGCTCGTAGTTGTACGACTGCCGGTCGTCGTGGGGCAGAAGCAGCAGAATTATCGCCACGGCCGCCGCCACTAGCCCGATGTTGTATGCTATCTGTTTTCCTGTCAGTCTCATGAGATTCTGCGGGCTATCTGTATGCCCTTGATTGCTTTGAGTGTACTTAATATGTTTCCGAGCGTCTCGGTGGAGTCTATGCGTATGGTGAACTCGCACTTGAACACCTCGTTCTCCGCGTTGATGCTGAGGTTGCGGATGTTGACCCCGAGGGGGCCGGCGAGTGTCGAGGCGATCTCGCCGAGGATTCCCATGCGGTCTATGCCCTCGAGTCCGATGCGCGCCAGAAACTTCTCCGCGCTGCCGCCCCACACGGTGGCCACAATTCGCGAGCCGTAGCTGCTCTTGAGCCGCATGGCCTTCGCGCAGCTGACCTTATGCACGATCACCTCCTCGTCGTCGTTGACGAAGCCTATCACGTCGTCGCCCGGTATGGGCGCGCAGCATTTGTCGAGCACGTAGTTGGGGAAGCGGTCGTCGGGGTGGAGCACATACGTCTCCTTGCGGTTGACGGGCGCCCGACTGTCGGCCCGGGCCTCTGTGCCCGTCTGGCTCTTGCGCGACGAGAGGGGGTTGCGCAGCAACTTACGTATCAGTGACTGGTGCTGGGTCTGCACGGCCTTGAGGCGTGCCGGCGACAGGCTTATCTCCTCGGCTGCGAGCTTCATGTAGAGCTCGTCGGCGGTCGCGATCCGGTATTTGCGCAGCACGCGCTGCATCAGCTCGGGGGTCACCGTGATGTGCTCGCGTGTCATGAACTCGTCGAAGAGCTTGCGGCCATGCGCCATCATCTCCTCCGGGTCCTTGCGCAGCAGTGTGCGCAGGCAGTTCTTGGCCTTGGCCGAATGGCAGAAGTCCATCCACTCGCGCCTGGGCCGCTGTGACTCCGAGGTGATGATCTCAACCTGGTCGCCCGAGCCGAGCTGGTAGTTGAGCGGCACCAGACGGTGGTTGATCTTGCCCGCTATACAGTGTGTGCCGAGCTCGGTGTGTATGGCGAATGCCATGTCGAGAACCGTCGCTCCGGCCGGCAGCGTCACCAGGTCGCCGCGTGGCGTGAAGACATATATCTCCGAGGCGAAGAGGTTGAGCTTTATCGTGTCCAGGAAGTCTATGGCGTCAGGCTCCGGGTTTGCCAGGATATCCTTGATGGTGTTCATCCACTTGTCGAGCTCTGAGTCATCGTCGGTCACCTCGCCCGACTTGTATTTCCAGTGGGCGGCATAGCCGAGCTCGGCTATCTCGTCCATCTTGCGCGAGCGTATCTGCACCTCGATCCATTTGCCGTCGGGGCCCATGGCCGTCAGGTGGAGCGCGCGGTAGCCGTTGGCCTTCGGCACCGATGTCCAGTCGCGCAGACGGTCGGGATGCACCTTGTGACCGTCGGAGAAGAAGGTATATATCTCCCAGCAGCGCAGCCGCTCCTTGGAGTCGTCGTCGTTCTCGAATATGACGCGTACGGCGTATATGTCATATATCTCATCGAACGGAATCTTCTTCGACTCCATCTTGTTGTATATCGAGTAGGCGCTCTTCACACGGGCCTTGATCTCGTACTTGAATCCGGCGGCGTCGAGCTTGCGGCGCACCGGTTCCACGAATTCCCTGACTATCTCGTCGCGGTGGGCCTCGCTCTCGCTGACCTTGGCCACAATCTCTGCGTACTTCTGCGGATGCTCGTAGCGGAAGGCCAGGTCCTCAAGCTCGGTCTTTATCTTGAACAGGCCGAGCCGGTGGGCCAGCGGCGCGTACACATAGAGGGTCTCGCCGGCGATCTTGTACTGCTTCTCGGGGCGTAGGCTCCCTAAGGTCCGCATGTTGTGCAGCCTGTCGGCCATCTTGATGAGCACGACGCGTATGTCGTTAGACATCGAGAGCAGAAGCTTGCGGAAGTTCTCGGCCTGAAGCGACGCCCGGTCGCCGAAGATGCCTCCCGATATCTTGGTCAGCCCCTCGACAATGCCGGCTATTTTCGGCCCGAAGGCCGCCTCTATGTCCTCGCGGGTGTATTCGGTGTCCTCGACCACGTCGTGCAGTAGCGCGGCGCATATAGACGTCGAGCCCAGACCAAGCTCGGATATGACTATCTTGGCCACGGCTATCGGGTGGAGTATATACGGCTCGCCGCTGCGGCGCCGGACTCCCTTGTGGGCGGCCTTGGCGAAGCGGTATGCCCGCTCGATTATCTCGACTTTCTTGCGGTGGTTGCTCCCGAGATAGGCCGCGAGCAATTCGCGGAACTCGTTCTCGATCATCTGGTCTTCCCGGTCTGCCGGTAGTGGCTGGTATGCTGTCATGCTCTCTTTGTCGCTGTTTGACGTGTCACGTCGCTTTCTGTCTGCATTTTGTCATCTTTGCAGGAGCCTCGCTGTGTCACTCACAAAATTAACAAATTGTATTTAATTATTCAACTGATTGGAATAAAAAAATCCGGGCGCCTCCCGACGACCGGATTCATTCCCGCCGCAGATGTCCTGTAAGTGCGGATGCATCTGCCGAGGCGGACGATAGAAATTACTAATGTATATAACCCAAAATTTAGACAATTATGTTTTTCACACGCCGCTGCCGGGTATGTATTCCCGCCCGCGGCGGCTGTATAGATTCAGGCATGGTTGAAACATATCTAAGTCATGAAAAAAGTGTAGAGGCTCGCGGCGACGGAGCCGTCAAGGCGCCGTCGCTGTGTTGTCTTTATGGTCAAGCATGTGAAAAGGGAATGCTTATCGTTGTGTCCGGGAATCGGTTACCGTTTGTCTGGATTATCCCCTTTATTGTTGCTTCAGCAGGTGGTCTTGTTGTTTTGGTATCCTTTAAACGGCACTTGTTGTGTGAATATTGGTGTCTAAATGTTAAAGTTTATGGTACAAATATGTTAAAAAAGCCGAATGTATCTGCATTCGGCTGTAATATCCTGATTGATAACGCGAGATTATTGTTTCAGCGAGTCGGTGATCAGTTCGGCGGCGTACTCGGTGGCGACGTAGGTGCCGAGACGTCGCTGCATGTTGCGGTATCCCTGGAGCTGGAAGTCGCGCCGGGGCGAGGGCTGGAGCAGCGGCGAGAGCTCGCGCGATATGGAGTCGGCGGTGCATTTGTGCACCAGAAGCTCAGGTACTATCTCGTTGCCGACTATCAGGTTGGGCAGCGAGACATACTTGACCTTGAGCAGTTTCTCCATTATCTTGTACGACAGCGCGAGGCCGTTGGCGCGGTAAACCACTACCTGGGGCGTGCCGATCAGCGCGGTCTCGAGCGTGGCGGTGCCTGAGGTCACCACGGCTGCCTGGGCATATTTGAGCAGGGTGGGCGTGCAGCCGAACGCGAGCTTGAGTCCGGGGTCCTGGGCTGTCTCTCGATAGAATTTCTCACCGATTGTCGGAGCCGCCCCCACCACGTACTGGAACTCCGGGAACCGCTTGGCCGCCTCGATCATCAGCGGCAGGTTGTTGCGTATCTCGCCGCGGCGAGACCCCGGCAGCAGCGCGATGATCGGTCGCTCGTCATCAAGTCCCTGACGCTCCATGAAGTGCCGCTTCGGCGGGAGATGCCCCATGTAGTGCGCTACCTCCTGGACCGAGGGGTTGCCGACATATGTCACTTCGTAGCCATGCCGCTTATAGAAAGGAACCTCGAACGGAAGTATCGAGTACATGTGGTCAACATTCTTCTTGATTGACTTCACGCGGTATTCTTTCCAGGCCCATACCTTGGGCGAGATGAAGTAATGCACCGGCACTCCGAGCCTGTGGGCATATGAGGCAAGCGTCAGGTTGAAGCCGGGGTAGTCCACGAGAATCAGCGCGTCGGGACGGTATTCGCGCAGCAGCCGCTTGGCCTTGCGCAGGTTTGTCATCAGGGTCGGGAGTTTACGGAATACCTCGCTGAATCCCATCACATTCATCATGTCATAGTGAAGTTCCGGCTTGCGGCGCGCCTCGGAAGCCATAAGGTCGCCTCCGAAGAAACGGAAGTCGGCCTCCTGATCGAACTCCTTGATCCACTTGATCAGATGTGAGGCATGAAGATCACCGGATGCCTCGCCGGCAATAAGCATGTATTTCATTGTTCAAGTCTTTCCTGTATGCTCCGGCCTGCGCGGAGTCTTTCACGCGTGTCGCGCGCCTCTGTACGGTTCTGAAATAAAACGGCCTCTCGAACGTTTTCTCATATATGTTACAGATGCGCTACTTCATATTGACCCTTGTCGGGCTCTTTAGTTTAATCATGGTGTCGTGTATTGACGACAGTTTTTCGTCATCTCCCTCCGACACACTGACTTTCTCGCGCGACACGGTCAACTTCGATACTGTATTCACTGACCTCGGCACTCCCACTGCCCGTCTCGTCGTGGCCAACCGCGCCAAGAAGGGCATTACCATATCGTCGATACGCTTCCGCAATCCCGACACACGCTTCTCTCTCAATGTCGACGGCGTGAGCGGCCGTGACTTCCACGATGTCGACATCAGGGGCCGCGACTCTATCTATGTGTTCATAGAGTGCTATATACCGGAGACGCAGGGGGCGTCGCCCGGCCTTGTCGAGGATGAGCTTGAGTTCGTGACCAACGGCGTGACACAGGTCGTGCGCGTGGAGGCGTATGGCCAGAACGTAACGCGCCTGCGCAACGTGCGCCTTGAGGCTGACACGCGGCTTACCGCGGACCGCCCCTATGTGGTGTTTGACTCGCTTACTGTCGCCCCCGGAGCCACGCTCAGTGTCGAGCCCGGCACGCAGCTCCTCTTCCACGACGGCGCCTCGCTCGTGGTCGAGGGCCGGCTTGAGGCTGTCGGAGAGCCGGGCCGCATGATACACATGCGCGGCGACCGACTCGACAATGTGCTCCCCAATGTCGGATATGACATCATGGCCGGCCAGTGGCGCGGCGTCAGGATCGCCGCCGGCTCGTTCGACAACCGTATGGAGTATGTCGACATGCGCAGCACCGTCTCGGGCCTGACGCTCGACTCCTGCGCGGACCTCTCGCGACAGAAGCTGACGCTGCTCGACTCGTGGCTGCACAACTCGCAGGGAAATGTGCTCAACTCGCGCTATGCCCGCGTCGACGCCTATGGCTGCTGCTTCTCCGAGGCCGCCGGGTCGGTGGTATCGCTTACAGGAGGAGTGCATAACTTCCTGCAGTGTACGATTGCCAACAATTATCTCTTCTCGGCTATTCGCGGTCCGCTGCTCTGGCTGGGACATGTGCTCCCCAAGCATGCCGCCGACAATGACCTGCCGCTGATGCAGGCCTCGTTCGAGAACTCGATAATCTATGGTCTGGCCGATGACCTCAACGAGGGCGACCTGTCCGGCTCTGACGTATATTTCCGCTTTGTGTCGCTCAAGGCCGGCGGCTCCAATGATGACAACTTCATCGACTGCCTCTGGGAGACTGACCCGATGTTCCTGACCGACAGGCCGGAATATTACTTCAACTATAGGCTTGCCGCCGACTCTCCGGTCAGGTCGGCCGGCAGCGCTGCGCTCGTCACTCCGCTCGTGCTCCGCGATATGGATGGCGTGGACCGCCTGCGCGACGGCGCTCCGTCGCTCGGCGCCTATCAGTATGTGCCCAGCCCCGAATAGCCCGCGTTTCTCAGCCGATTTGATTTCTTTTTGCACATTATTTGAAAAATGTGTATATTTGCAGATTAGAATAAGAGGCGCCCGCCTTGGGGCGATAGAATTGTGAAAATACATCGCGAAGGAACCAACATACTGATTCTGCTTTTTATCGTGCTGGCAGCGCTCAATGTGCCGGTATGGATGTTCATGCCTCCTTATGTTATCCCGGTGTTCCTGTCGGCTCTCTCGCTGACAGTCTACATGTTCGTGTTCAACTTCTTCAGGTGCCCGAAGCGTCACTACCGGGGCAAGCATGCCAACCGCGTGGTGAGTTCGGTCGACGGCAAGGTCGTGGCCGTGGAGCGCGTCATGGAGAACGAGTGGCTACACTCCGAGGCTGTCATGGTGTCAGTGTTCATGTCTCCCCTCAATGTCCATGCCAACTGGTTCCCGGTCGACGGCGTGGTCGACTATGTGGCCCATCACCGGGGCCGCTTCCTGTCGGCATACCTGCCAAAGGCCAGCACCGACAACGAGCGGAGCACAATCGGAATCACCATGAACAATGGGCGCCGCATCGTGGTTAGACAGATAGCGGGAGCCATGGCGCGCCGCATCGTGACTTACGCCCACCCGGGCGAGGTGGCCGACATCGATGATCATCTCGGGTTCATAAAGTTCGGCTCGAGGGTGGACATCTATCTCCCTGTAGACGCGCGTGTGCTGCTCAGGATCGGCGACATTACCCGCGGAGGCCTCACGCCTCTGGCCATAGTGAAGCCCGATTAATTGTATATGGCATGAATTTTTTAGTCAGAAACATACCCAACAGCATCACCTGCCTCAATCTCGCGGCGGGTGTTATGTCAATACTCTGTGCCTCTCATGGTGCCGATACCCTCTGGGGCCTTCCCGCCTGCCAGTGGGCATATATTTTTATAGGCATTGCGGCTGTGGCCGACTTTCTCGACGGATTCGCGGCGCGTCTGCTGCACGCCTACTCGAGTCTCGGCAAGGAACTTGACTCGCTTTGCGACATGGTCAGTTTCGGTGTCGCGCCGGCTGTGATCATGTATTATTGCCTCGGCACGGTCGGCGCCGACGAGTGGACACGCTGGCTCGTGTTCATGATTCCGGTGTGCGGGGCACTGCGTCTCGCCAGATTCAATATCGACACCCGCCAGACCACCTCGTTCATCGGCCTCCCGATTCCTGCTAACGCCATTTTCTGGATCGGATACTCCGCCCTCTGCTACGGTGGCGCCGAGTTTATGTACCAGTGGTATTGTGTGCTGCCGGTCATGATGTTCGAGAGCTGGCTCATGGTTTCCCCGCTCAGGCTGTTCTCCCTTAAGTTCAAGACGTGGGGGTGGCGCGGCAACCAGTGGAGATGGCTGCTGGTCATCTCGGCGCCGGTGCTCGTGTTCTGCATGGGCGTGCCGGGACTTATGTGGCTTATCGTGGCCTATGTTCTCTACGGGGTGTTTGCCGGTCCGGAAAGCTGACCGTCGACGTCAGGCCCCGTTTTTTTATCCAATCACAATTGACTATCTCTCACCCTACTGAAATAATATGGGAGCATTTCTTATCATACTCTTAGTGGTATGGCTTCTTTTCATCATATTCCGTCCCGCCGTGACGCGCTGGACGCAGCGGTTCATGGCGCGTCGGGCCGAGGACATGATGCGCCGCATGATGGGCATGCCCTCGCGCAGCGAGGAGAAACGTCGTCGCCGCCAGGCATCGCGTGACTCCGGCTCCGGTTCTCCCCGTGGTGACCGGCGCTCGTCGAGCCGATACCATCGGCCGGCGCAGGCCGATGCCGCCGACCTGATGCGAAGCGTCGCCGTCGATGTCGAATATACAGAGATCCGTGAGTTCGAGTCGACGACAATCGCCGATGAAACCCCGGGAGGCCCGCGGGTCATTGACGAGGAACAGGTTACCGACGTGGAGTATACCGAAATTCGCGGCTCTCGATAATTATCCAGATGAAGACTCTATATGTAAGTGATCTTGACGGCACGCTGATGCAGCCCGACGCCCGGATTTCAGACAAGGCCGCCGTACTCATCAACCGTGCGGTTGCCGACGGCAAACTCTTCACGATTGCCACCGCGCGCACACCGGCCACCGTGTCGGGCATCCTCTCGTCGATCCACATGCGCCTCCCGGCCGTCGTGATGACCGGAGCGGCACTCTGGCACCAGGACACGGGGCGATACAGCCGTGAGCGCCACATCTGCCGCGAGGGGGCCGAGCGGCTCATCGACCTGTACCGGCGCACCGACACCTCGTCATTTGTATTTACCCTTGACCGTGACATGATCGACATATATCATGTCGGCGGCGAGCTCCTGCCGCTGCAGCGGCAGTTTATGGAGGAACGCATCCACTCCCCGTTCAAGCGCTTCCATATACGCGAGGATGGTCGCGAGTGTCTCCCCGACGACCTCTCGAAGGTTATACTCCTGTACACCATGCTGCCTGACGCAAAGGCATTCTCGACTTATCAGGAGTCCCGAGGGATTCCCGGGGTCCGCCCGCAGTATTACCATGACATCTACGGCCCCGAGGTCGGGATACTCGAGGCCTTCTCCGACCGTGCCACCAAGGCGCTTGCCGTGCGCAGCCTCGCGAGTCAGGTCGGCGCCGACCGGGTGGTCTGCTTCGGTGACAACATCAATGACCTCCCTATGATGGCTGTGGCCGACCTCGCCGTGGCCGTCGGCAACGCTCTGCCCGAGGTCAAGGATGCCGCCGACATTGTGATCGGCCCCAATACAGCCGATGCTGTCGCGGAATTCATCGCTAACGACTGACACCGCCGTGAAACTCAAGAAACTCAATATCGACACCCTCAGGCCCGGCAAGATGCTCGTCATCATGCTGTCGGCAATAGCGGTCATTGTCTTCCTCCTCATATCCAACAACCTGATCAAGGAACTCGCGCGCCAGGAACGCGAGCGCATGGACATCTGGGCGCAGGCCACCGAACGACTTGCCAAGGCCGATGTCGACTCCGACTTCGAGTTCCTGCTCGCCATCATATCGCAGAACAATACGATTCCGGTCATGATCAGCGACTCGAACTTCAATATCTCCGAGTTCCGCAATTTTGACCTTCCTGACGGGCAGGACGCCGACAAGTCGCTGTACAGCGAGCTGACTCCCCGCAATCAGGAGTATCTGCTGAAACGCCTCAAGAGTCCGGGCGGCGATACGCCCCTGGCCGAGATGGTGAGGCGCAACAATCACTTCATCGAGGTCGAGATGTTCGGGGGCGGAAGCCAGTATATCTATTACGAGGACTCCACGCTGCTCAAGAGCCTGAGCCTCTATCCCTACATCCAGGTGGCCGTAATGATGATTCTCGCCCTGATACTCTACATAGCTGTGGTCAACACCAAGCACGCCGAGCAGAACCGTGTGTGGGTCGGTCTCTCCAAGGAGACGGCGCACCAGCTCGGCACCCCGATCTCGTCGCTCATGGCATGGGTGGAGTATCTTCAGGCCATGGGTGTGGAGCCGGAGGTTACAGGCGAGCTCGACAAGGATGTCAGACGCCTCTCCACCATAGCCGACAGGTTCTCGAAGATCGGCTCACAGCCCGACATGCAGCTCGAGTACATCAACGAGACAGTCCGCTCGTCGCTCGACTATATGCGCAGCCGCGTCTCCGACCGCGTCGAGATAACCATGCGCTTCTCCGACGACGACCATGGCGTGCGCCTGTCGCGCTCACTCTTTGAGTGGGTCATGGAGAACCTCACCAAGAACGCCGTCGACGCCATGCAGGGAGCCGGCCGGATCGACATAGCCACCGGCGCTGAGAAGAACGTCGTCTGGATCGAGGTCAGCGACACCGGCAAGGGAATCGCACGCAAGAATTTCAAGACCGTCTTCAAGCCGGGATATACCACCAAGAAGCGTGGCTGGGGGCTTGGCCTGACACTCGTGAAGCGTATTGTCGAGGACTATCACGGGGGCCGCATTTACGTCAAGGAGTCTGAGCCCGGCGTCGGCACCACCTTCCGTATCGAATTTCCGGCCTAAATGTTGTCAACATGATGGATTTTTGCTAATTTTGCAGCATGAATATCTCGTACGCATGGCTTAAACGCTATATTGATTTCCGGTTAAATCCTAAAGAGTTGGCCGCCGTCCTCACATCGGTGGGCCTGGAGTGTGACACTGTTGAAGAGGTGGAGAGCATCCGCGGAGGTCTCCGCGGCGTGGTTATCGGCAAGGTGCTGACCTGCGTGGACCATCCCGACTCCGACCATCTTCATATCACGACCGTCGACCTCGGCGGTCCCGAACCCGAGCAGATTGTCTGCGGAGCCCCCAATGTCGCTGCCGGCCAGACGGTGGTCGTGGCCACGGTCGGCACTACCCTCTACGACGGCGACCGTGAGGTGAAAATCAAGAAGTCGAAGATTCGCGGCGTCGAGTCCAGGGGCATGATATGCGCCGAAGACGAGCTTGGCCTCGGCTCGAGTCACGACGGAATCATCGTGATTGACGAGGACATAAAGCCCGGCACGCCGGCTGCAGAGTATTTCAACGTCGCAAGCGACTGGTGTCTTGAGGTTGAGCTTACGCCCAACCGCGTCGATGCGGCCAGCCATTACGGGGTGGCCCGTGACCTGAAGGCAAAGCAGTGCTGCGATATCGCCCTTGGCGGGGCCAGCCTCGAGATGCCTGAGATTCGGGTGCCCGACGTCTCGGCCTTCTCGGTCGACCGTCCAGAAGGCGCAGTCAGCGTGACTGTCGATGACCCTCAGGGCTGCCCCCGCTACTCGGGTGTCACCATCCGCGGCGTCGAGGTCAAGGAGTCGCCCGAATGGCTCAAGAAACTGCTGACGAGCGCGGGCCAGCGCCCGATCAACAATATTGTGGACATAACAAACTTCGTGCTGCTCGGCATAGGCCAGCCACTTCACTGCTTCGACCTCGGTAAGGTCGCAGGTGAGAGGATTACAGTCAGGACTTGCCCTGAGGGCACTAAGTTCACTACCCTTGACGGCGTTGAGCGAACCCTAAGCGAGGCTGACCTCATGATCTGCGACGCCGAGAAGCCCATGTGTATCGCCGGTGTCTTCGGTGGTATGGACTCGGGAGTTACCGAGAACACAAAATCAGTGTTCATAGAGAGCGCATATTTCAACCCGACACGCGTGCGCCGCACCGCCCGCCGTCACGGTCTCTCGACCGACGCCTCGTTCCGCTATGAGCGCGGCACCGACCCCAACATCACAGTCTACGCAGCCCGTCTGGCGGCCGTGCTGATCCGCGAGCTCGCAGGAGGTGAGATCTGCGGCGATATAACTGACATTTATCCCGACCCGATTCTGCCGGCCGAGTTCGACTTCTCGCTCGACTATTGCAACCGCCTTATAGGTAAGGTGCTTCCGCGCGACCTGGTGATCACCATACTCCGCGCTCTCGAGATCGAGGTGACGGAGACCGCCGACGCCGATGTGCTGCGACTCAAGGTGCCTACATACCGCGTAGATGTCTACCGCCCTTGCGATGTCGTCGAGGAGATCCTCCGCATCTATGGCTACAACAACGTCGAGATTCACACCGAGGCGCATGTCAACCTGTCGAAGCGCACCGATGTTGACTTCTCGTTTGGCCTCCAGCAGATCATCGCCGAGCAACTCACCGGCTGTGGATTCAACGAGATCCTCAACAACTCCCTGTCGTCGCAGGCTTATTACGCCGGGTCTGAGCAACTTCCGCTCTCTCACTGCGTGTCGCTGATGAATCCCCTCAGCGGCGAGCTCTCCGTGTTGCGCCAGACCCTCCTCTACGGAGGGCTCGAGTCCATAGCGCATAATGTAAACCGCAAGGCGGCCGACCTCCGTTTCTATGAGTTCGGCAACATATATTTCCTTGACCCGGCCAAGGAGTCCACGCCTGAGCATCCGCTCGCACCATACAGCGAGCGTGCCGCACTCGGCCTCTGGATGACCGGTAATCTTACCTCCGCCTCCTGGAACGCCAAGGCTGCCGAGGCTACTGTCTACGACCTTAAGGCCGTCGTCGAGAACATCTTCCGCCGTCTCGGCGTCAATTCCGCCGCACTGAGGCAGACGCAGGGAAGCGACGAGATATTCTCCGCGAAACTCGACATAGAGTCGCGCTCTGGTCAGCATGTCGCCAGCCTCGGTCTCGTGCGCCGCGCCCTGCTCAAGAAATTCGATATAGACCAGGATGTGGTCTATGCGGAGATAGACTGGGCAAACCTCTATAAGCTTGCCAACAAGGGTCGCGTCACATTCACCGAGATACCGCGCACTCAGCCTGTCGACCGTGACCTCGCACTCCTTGTCGACAAGAGAGTGAGGTTCGCCGACATCGAGGCTGCCATCCGTGGCGCCGAGCGCAAGTTGCTCCGCGATGTGCGCCTCTTTGATGTATATGAGGGAAAGAACCTCCCCGAGGGCAAGAAGAGCTACGCTGTCTCGATTCAACTTCAGGACAACGATAAGACTCTCAACGACAAGCAGATCGACGCCGTCATGGCCAAGATCATCAAGGCCGTCGAGGCAATCGGAGCGGAGTTGAGATAAGTCAGAGGCATTAGGTGTCAGATGTTAGGCGTTAGGTGTTGGAGTATAGGACTTGAGGTTTAGGCTCCGATTATTCTGATAACTCCAATAACTCTAATGGTTCTAATTACTCCGACCACTCAAATTATTCCAATCACTCCGATAAGACTATTTGAAACAACAATAACTGAATAGATATAAAGACAACAAATGGGAAGAGCATTTGAATACCGCAAGGCCCGCAAGCTGAAACGCTGGGGCAATATGAGCCGGACGTTCACGCGTATCGGCAAGGAGATCACCATCGCCGCCAAGGCCGGCGGTCCTGATCCCGACACTAACCCGCGTCTCCGCGCCCTGATGCAGAACGCCAAGGCCGCCAACATGCCCAAGGATACCGTAGAGCGCGCCATCAAGAAGGCTACCGAGAAGGACGCCGGCGACTACAAGGAGATCGTTTACGAGGGATACGGCCCTCACGGAATCGCTATCGTAGTCGAGACCGCCACCGACAACAACCAGCGCACCGTGGCCAACGTGCGCAGTTATTTCAACAAGCATGGCGGCTCGCTCGGCACGCAGGGCTCGCTGTCGTTCCTCTTCGACCATAAGAGTGTATTCCATGTGAAGCCCATAGCTGACGCGTCACTCGAGGATCTCGAGCTCGACCTCATGGACTTCGAGGCTGAGCTTGAGGCTGACCCCGAGGCCGAGGACTGGCTCATCTATGGCGCGTTCGACCAGTTCTCGAACATCCAGAAGTTCCTCGAGGACAAGGGCGTCGAGATCGTTTCGTCGGAGTTCGAGCGTATCCCTACCGACTATAAGGAGGTTACTCCCGAGCAGCGCGAGGCTATCGAGAAACTTCTCGACAAGTTCGAGGAGGACGAGGATGTGCAGAACGTCTTCCACAACATGAAAGAGGACTAAAAACATCACCAATACAAAAAATGGCCGGAAGTCGAAACTTCCGGCCATTTTTTGTATTGCTCGTGTTGAATGATGAATTACGAATGATAAATGACGAATGTGAAATGATGAAATAATGGATTTATCATTCTCATCACCTGACAGGTCACTCTATATTCATAATTCATCATTCATAATTTATCATTAATTTAGAACATTGCCTTGATGACCTTTTCGCCATTGGCGCCTGTGGCCTTAACGATGTATGCGCCTGCGGTGAGGCCGGTCTCGATCACGTTGCCCTGCGGAGCGCCGTTGAAGAGCACGTGGCCGTTCACGTCATATACCGCCACATTCAGAACCTCGCCTGTCAGAATGATCCTGCCCCCCTTGAGGGCCTTGACTGCGAAGTCGCCATCTGTTGCGATGCCCTTGACCGAGTTGTCCTGGGTCAGAGGTATGTAGTAGCCGAAGAAGCTGCCTCCATTCATATCCCATACGTTATCGATGAATGTTATGAGGGTCGACTTGTCGGGAGTCGCCGAGGGATAGCCCGTGCAGTTGAGATCCTCCAGTATGTAGGACTCGCCGGTTTCCCAGTTGAATGCCTCGACATCGTGGAACATGTTCTCTTTCATCCACTCGGCATTCTCGGGATTGATGGCTGCCACATAGTCGACGATCGGTGTCATCGTCTCCTCGCCGCTCTTGTAGACCACGCCGGTGGCCGGGTACTGGCCTACGAGCGTGTTGGCGAATATTGTATAGTCGCTTGAGATGGAGCAGGGTTCCGTGTTGTCTTTCGGATACAGCTTGTAGGTGCTGTCATCTGTATTGATGGTGAAGATTCTCCCGGTCTCAATGGCCGACCACTCGTCCGGACCCGGTTCAGACTCGATTGTGTAGGAGGCTATCAGCTTGCCGTCAGGCGACATGGCGATTGTATTGAACGAAGCGGATATACCGTTGTCGACACAGTCGTAGTATGCCTCCATGAACGCGTTGTAGCTCTCAGACCATTGATTATATTCAGTCTGCCAGACGGCGTAAGCCTCGTTATAGGCTGCCTTGCCCTCTTCCGACACGAAATTCTCTATCTGGGGGTAGGTGCTGTAGTCCCAGTTGCCGGTTTCCTGGCAGTTTGTGGTCCATTCGTCAAGAGCATCCTGATATGCCTGCTGTTCCTCGGGAGTCATATAGTCCTCGAGATTCGGGGCCTCCGGGCCGTCGCCGGGATACTCGGGGAAGGTCACGTTGTTGGGGTTGTACATCTCTTTCGGCTCGATGGTGTATGTCCATTCGTTGTCGTCGCCCAGACGGTACCAGATCATCACGGTGAAGAATCCCTGGTAATCCTGCACCTGACCTATTACGGTCTTGCCGTCGTCGCTTATCTAGTTGGCTGTGACGTACTGGGGCACGCGGCCTGTGAAGTCAAGCGCGGGATAGGGGAGTAGCACCGGGTCGCCATATGTTCCGTCTGACTGGAGGTTCCATACTGCGGGCACGAGCATCGGGGTGTCTGTGTCGTCAATCGAGATGGGCTGCAGTCCGAGTGAGCCGCAGATGCGCGAGCCATCGGGTGTGATGCCGTTGGCCAGGTTGCTCAGGCTCGGGTTCAGCACGTTAAGCGCGTGCCATTCGCCATCCTTGTACCAGCAGGCTCCGCCGTCGCTCTTTGATTCGCCGACGATGATGCCGCTGTCGGTGATGCTGTTGCCCTGTCCGATCGAGTATCCGAACGCGCCGCTATCGTCGCCGTTGAAGTTCACGAAGTCCTCACTGTCTACATAGAAGATCGTCACATTGTCGATGGCGCCCCCGCCCACTATCTTGCCGTTGGGCGATATCTTAAAGGCTGGGAAGTCGCCTAAAACCATCGGCTGCTGCGCGAGAGCCGTTGTCGTGGCGAGCACTGTGGCTGCGCCGAGAAGTAAAAGTTTTCTCATGTGAAAGTTGTTATTGTTAATATTTTAGGTAGTTATTGAGAAATCTGTCAGAGAGGAGTTTGACCGCCCAAAGATAATTAATATTTTTGAAATATCCAATTTTTATGAGATTTTTTAGAGGTTTTAGATTTTTTAGGTGTTGGAGTTTGGGCGGAGGCCGGGGACGGCACGTTGCTTCCCCTTGGTCGCAAAACGGAACATGGGACAACGGCTGCCACATTAAACCCTATACTCTAAACTCGATTCTCGATTCTCGATACTCGATACTCGATAGTCGATACTCTACACTCTAAGCCCTAAACTCTAAACCCTAAGCCCTAATTTGGTCCCGTAATCACTTTTGTTTTGGCGGGAAACGAAATTTTTATTAACTTTGCGACTCAATAAGGCTGGTCCGGTAGCTCAGCTGGATAGAGCATCTGCCTTCTAAGCAGACGGTCCCGCGTTCGAATCGCGGCCGGATCACAAGGTGCAAGAGTTTAAGGTTTAGAGTTTAAAGGCCTTTGATTTTAGGCATTGGACTTTAACCTTTATCTCAGGCTCAGACATAATCAGACAGGGAGGGCGAAATTTTCGCTCTCCCTGTTTGTCCTTTCTCCCTGTCTGTTCTTTCTCCCTGTCTCATTTTTTATGATGCTTGCATCGTCCCATGTCCTGTTTTGCGACCAAGGGGAAGCAACGTGCCTCTTGCCCTAAAATCTAACACCTGACACAAATCTATCCCCCCTCCACCTCACACCTGACACCTCTTCATCTAAAATCCCAAAACTTTTTTGCCTTTAAATTTTCTGCTTTGACGAAAGTATATTAAATTTGCAGAATTGGAGGCCTTATCCGCGTCCGCGCGCATCGTGCGCCTACGCCACTCGAGGCTCCCGAAACCCAAATGCCAGGATAAAACACGAACCCAACGGACATAATAAACAAATAAATAATTCTAAACAGCTATGTGGTTATCAAACTCATCCGTAGGACGTAAGATGGTAATGGCCATAACCGGCGCATTCCTTGTCCTATTCGTAACATTTCACTGTTTGATGAACGCAGTCGCAATCTGCTGGCCCGCGGCCTATAACTCGGTCTGCGAGTTCTTAGGCGCCAACTGGTACGCCCTGGCCGCCTCGGCAGTCCTTGCGCTGTTCGTTCTCCTACACATCTTCTACGCGGTGATGCTTACGCTGCAGAACCGTAAGGCACGCGGCTCCGAGCGCTACGCGATCTCGAAAAAGCCCTCTTCTGTGGAGTGGTCTTCGCAGAACATGCTCGTTCTCGGTATCGTGATCCTCGCGTTCCTCGTCGTTCACCTCATCCAGTTCTGGGCCAAGATGCAGCTTCAGGAGATCCGCGGCGGTGACGAGATGCTTCCCCCCGCAGCCGGAACACTCTTCCTGCAGACCGCCTTTGAGCTCCCCTGGACCCTGATTGTCTACGGCATCGGCTTCATCGCCCTCTGGTTCCACCTCAACCACGGCTTCTGGTCGATGTTCCAGTCAATCGGCTGGAACAACACCAACTGGATGCCCCGCCTCAAGAAGATCGGCCTCTGGTGGACTACCATCGTGATCGCACTCTTCTTCGCCGAGGGTATAGTGTTCACAGTCAAGGCTCACGAGAAATTCTACCTCACCGACGAGACTCTCCGCGAGCAGTACAAGGACATGATCATCCCGATGCTCGAGAAGGACTTCGGCCCCGACGCCGCACAGCTCGGCCAGCAGATAGCCATGAGCCCCTACGGCAACGTGTCGATGGGTCTGCGCCAGATGTCAGGCCAGATGGAGTCGCAGCTCGAGCAGCTCAACAACCCCGAGGGCCAGAAGTATATCAAGGAGAATCCCGAGATGGCAGAGCAGGTCGAGGAACTCAAGAACCGCTCGAACGCCCTCAAGAACGTCGTGAAGCTCTTCGACTATCTTGAGTCTGCCGATAATCAACCTAATAACAACCTGCCCGCGGCAGGCCAAGCCTATTAATTAGCGATATGGAATTAGCAAAAAACAATATACGCGTGATGAATCCGGCCGACTCCAAGATCCCGGAGGGTCCTGTCGCTGAGAAATGGACCAATTACAAAGCGCATCAGAAACTCGTCAACCCCGCCAACAAGCGCCGTCTTGACGTCATCGTTGTCGGCACCGGCCTCGCCGGCGCCTCGGCTGCCTCGACTCTGGCCGAGATGGGATTCAATGTCCTCAACTTCTGTATCCAGGACAGCCCCCGCCGCGCCCACTCTATCGCAGCCCAGGGCGGTATCAACGCCGCCAAGAACTATCAGAACGACGGCGACTCCGTATACCGTCTGTTCTACGACACCGTAAAGGGTGGTGACTACCGTGCCCGCGAGGCCAACGTATACCGTCTGGCCGAGGTGTCTAACAATATCATCGACCAGTGTGTGGCACAGGGTGTTCCCTTCGCCCGCGAGTATGGCGGCCTGCTCGCCAACCGCTCGTTCGGCGGTGCCCAGGTGAGCCGTACATTCTACGCCAAGGGCCAGACAGGCCAGCAGCTTCTGCTCGGCGCATACTCCTCGCTCAACCGCCAGATCCAGGCCGGCAAGGTGAAGAGCTACAACCGCTACGAGATGCACGAGCTCGTGCTCATCAAGGACAAGGATGGCGTGGAGCGCGCTCGCGGCATCATCGCCAAGAACCTCGTGACCGGTAAGTTCGAGCGCTTCGCCGCTCACGCTGTCGTGATCGCCACCGGCGGCTACGGCAACGCATACTTCCTCTCGACCAACGCCATGGGCTGTAACTGCTCGGCCGCAATGGCATGCTACCGCAAGGGCGCATACTTCGCCAATCCCGCATATGTGCAGATCCACCCGACCTGTATCCCCGTGCATGGCGACAAGCAGTCCAAGCTGACCCTTATGTCGGAGTCGCTGCGTAACGACGGCCGCATCTGGGTGCCCAAGGACATAGAGGACGCCAAGCGCCTGCAGCGCGGCGAGATCAAGGGCAGTGATATCCCCGAGGAGAAGCGCGACTACTATCTGGAGCGCCGTTACCCCGCGTTCGGTAACCTCGTGCCCCGCGACGTCGCCTCGCGTGCCGCCAAGGAGCGCTGCGACGCCGGATATGGTGTCAACAACACCGGCCTCGCCGTATTCCTCGACTTCTCGGAGGCCATCAACCGCCTCGGTATTGATGTGGTGCGCCAGCGTTACGGCAACCTCTTCGACATGTACGAGGAGATAACCGACGTCAACCCCGGCGAACTCGCCAACCAGGTTGACGGCGTTGACTACTACAACCCGATGATGATCTTCCCCGCCATCCACTACACAATGGGCGGCATCTGGGTCGACTATGAGCTCCAGACATCGGTCAAGGGCCTCTTCGCCATCGGCGAGTGCAACTTCTCCGACCACGGTGCCAACCGCCTTGGCGCATCGGCTCTGATGCAGGGTCTCGCCGACGGCTACTTCGTGCTTCCCTACACCATTCAGAACTATCTCAGCGACCAGATCACCGTGCCTCACTTCAAGACAGACACGCCCGAGTTCGATGCCGCCGAGAAGAAGTGCGTGGAGGCCGAGGAGGCTCTCATGAACATTAAGGGCAAGCGCTCGGTTGACTCCATCCACAAGGAACTCGGCCACATCATGTGGGAGTATGTGGGTATGGCCCGCGACAAGGAGGGCCTCGAGCACGCTATCGACGCTCTCGGCAAGCTCCGCAAGGAGTTCGAGACTAACCTCTTCGTGCCCGGAACCGCAGGCGAGGGCATGAACGTCGAGCTCGACAAGGCTTTCCGCCTCCGTGACTTCATCACTATGGGCGAACTCGTGGCATACGACGCGCTCAACCGCAACGAGTCGTGCGGCGGCCACTTCCGCACCGAGTATCAGACCGAGGAGGGCGAGGCCAAGCGCGACGACGAGAATTACTTCTATGTAAGCTGCTGGGAGTATCAGGGCAATGACACCAAGGCCCCCGAGCTTATCAAGGAGCCCCTCCACTACGAGGCTATCAAGGTTCAGACCCGTAACTATAAGTCATAAGTAAAGTCAACTATGGAAGAAAATATAATGAGAGTAAATCTTAGGGTCTGGCGTCAGGCCGGTCCTAAGGCAAAGGGCGAATTTGTGACTTATTCCGGAGTCGAGACCACGCCCGACACTTCATTCCTCGAGACTCTCGACATTCTCAACGAGAGCCTTGTGGAGAAGGGTGAGGAACCCATCGTGTTCGACCACGACTGCCGCGAGGGTATCTGCGGCATGTGCTCGCTCTACATCAACGGACATCCCCACGGCCCGGCAACGGCCGCCACTACCTGCCAGCTCTACATGCGCCGTTTCCAGAACGGCGAGACAATCACTGTGGAGCCCTGGCGTTCGGCAGCGTTCCCCGTCATCAAGGACCTGATGGTCGACCGCAACGCGTTCGACAAGATCCAGCAGGCCGGCGGCTATGTGTCGTTCAACTGCGGAGGCGCACAGGATGCCAACAGCATACCTATCTCCAAGGTACAGGCCGACGAGGCCATGGACTCTGCGAGCTGCATCGGCTGCGGCGCCTGCGTGGCTGCCTGCAAGAACGGCTCGGCCATGCTCTTCGTGTCGGCCAAGATCAACCAGCTCTCGCGTCTGCCGCAGGGAGCCGTTGAGCGCGACCGCCGCGCTCTGGCCATGGTCTCCAAGATGGATGAGCTCGGTTTCGGCAACTGCACCAACACCGGTGCCTGCTCGGCCGAGTGTCCCAAGAGCGTCAAGATGGCCAACATCGCGCGCATGAACCGCGAGTTCATCGCCGCCGAGTGCCGCAAGTAATCGCAACCAGACAGTTAGAAAATAGAATCGCCCCCGACCGCAAGGCCGGGGGCGATTTGTATCTGCACTTATTTTCAATAGCCGGTCCCGACGCGGTTGCGGCGGCCTCGGTCGTTGGGGTCGAAGGGATTGCGGGTCGGGTCGAAGATGTCCTCTTCCTCCTCCTCGTCAGTTTCGGTGCTGCTCTTGCGGTTGCGGGCACGCTTGTCGGTGTCGGGCTTGTTCTTCAGCAGTGCTGCCGGCTTCATCATGTCGACCGGCGTGTCAAACACCGCCCAGTTCTCCTCCTTGTCCCAGTTCTTCTTGATGTTTATCGCCTTCGGATAGTAGTATGCCAGTTCGGGCTGGAGCCTCAGCGAGTAGTTGCCGGTGTCGTAGACGCCGTTGCCGTTCAGGTCAAGCACCACCCGGGCGTAGAATCTGCCCGGCGTCAGGTAGGGGAAATAGGCGTCGCCATCCTTGACGGCAGCCGTGCGCTCCACGGCGTCGCGGTTGTCGAGCAGTTCGACGAAGGCCGGGATTCCGGCCGGAATCCCCGTGATGTGGAACAGCAGTGAGCAATAGTCGCCTGTTGCCTTCACCGCGAAGTCATGGCTAAGCGGCAGTGTCGGCTTGCCGTAGATGTCGGTCGCGGCAAGCGAATCGATCTCAAGCCGGTATTTCGCTCCGTAGTCCCAGGGGTAGTCGAGCGTCAGGTTACGCGGCTTCAGCGAGTCAGGCATGGCGAGCGAGAAGCCCCCCGGCACGGCCACATGGGTCGAGTCCACGAGCACCGACAGGTGGAATGCCGTCGTGTCGAGCCGTTGCAGCGGCGCCGGCGTCTCGATGTCGAGCGGCAGGTAGACATCCTGCGTCGCCCCCGACTTCACGTTGAATGTCGTGGTGATGGCCGCTATCGAGTCCTCGGGTGAGATGCGCCGCCGGTCATTCTTTTTCTTCTTGGGAGCCGGCAGACGTTTGGTGAAGAACTTCAGCGTGTCGGTCACTTGAGTGCGCACCAGGTTCTGGTCGGAACGTGTGTAGTCCACGGCGAGCGTCAGCGAGTCGGTGCGCATCAGCTCCGGAGTCAGCCACCACACCAGCGAGTCGAGACGTTCCGTGGCCTCCAGATGCCCGAGAGATGTAATCTCCGGGTGGCCGAGTACGCGAACGCGGGGCAGCGAGTCGGCCCGCGTGTTGAACTTCATGAACACCCGCGTTGAGTCGAGGCGCTCATATTTCGACATGTATTGCTGGCGTATCTCCGAGTTGAACGAGCGCAGCACTATGTCGTTGGGCAGGAACTGCGTGCGGACACGCTCGGTCACGGTGTCGAGCGTGCCCGTCAGCCGGTCGTAGACCGAGTCGAGGGCCACTGTCTGGCGCGACGAGGGCTCCACCTCAACGTCATAGAAGGCCATATCCTCCTCGGGCGAGGAATACCGGTAGTCGTTGTCGTTGTCGGCCAAGGCGAAGACTCGGTACCGGCCCGGGGCCAGCCCGCGTATTGTGAACTGCCCGCGGTCGTCGGTCTTGGCCACGCGGAGCAGCCGCTCTCCTGTGAAGGCGGTGTCGGCCGGGTTGCTGTGAACGCCGACCAGCATGCCCTGCTGCGGCTCGAGGTCATGCGCGCCGAGCACACGGCCCGCTATGCGCAGCGAGTCGAGTACAGGCCCCGTTGAGAATGTGTACGCGAATCCACGCAGCGTGTTCCCCTCATTGTTGTCCTCGATGGCGTCGGCGAAGTCGACGGTGTAGGTCGTGTTCGGTGCCAGCGAGTCAAACTCCACATTGACGCGGCGCCCCTGCGACGATACGCGCGGCACCGACTTCGACGTCGGCGAGACGACAACCTTCTGGAACGCCTCCTTGACGTTGACAAGCTCGTTGAAGGTCAGGGTTATCTTCTCGCGGTCCACATTGACCGCGCCGGCAGGCGGATTCGACGAGACGAGAATCGGCGGCTCCTCGTCGCGCGGGCCCCCGGAGGGGGTGCCCATGTTGGCGCACGAGGCCGCCGCGAGGAGCGCCGCAGCACACGCCGCGGCCCTGACCGAATATCTGAAAATGTCGCTTTTTATCATCATATCGGGTGGCTCTTCTCAAAAGAAACATCAAAAATATATAAAATAATCCATAAAATCACCCAAAAGACACAAATTTGTAATCTACTTTTATCGAAACATCAAAAAAAAGAGGTATATTTGCAAGCTGAAAGATAGTATCGCCCCGCAGGGGGCGGCATTTCGTGTGAATAATAATAAATAAAAATAACAACAAAACACAATGCAGAACAAAGGGTTTATCAGCACCATTGCCATTCTGTTGGTTTTGATTTGCGGATTCTACATCTCCTTCTCGTTCGTGACCCGTCACTACGAGGACAAGGCACGGGAGTATGCGGCCGCAATGTCGAAGACGACAGATGAGACCAATGACGCTTACAAACAGAGTCTGAAGCAATTCAACGATTCAATCGACAAAGAGAAAGTGTACCTGGGCTACACCTACAACCAGGTGCGCAAGATGGAGGTCGGTCTCGGCCTCGACCTGAAGGGCGGCATGAACGTCGTTCTTGAGGTATCGGTACCGGACATTCTCCGCCAGTACGCCTCGGGCGAGGCTCAGCTCGCGCAGATCAACGCCGCCATCAAGAAGGCACAGGATGCAGGCTCAAAGCCGAGCGACGCCGATTTCATCGCCAAGGTGGGCAGCTACATCCAGCCGGGCGTGATGTCGGGCCTCTTCATCCGCGAGGGTGAGTTCATGGGCCAGCTCAAGAGCAACGCCTCGAACGCCGAGGTGGTCGAGGCCCTCAACAAGCAGGTCGACAGTCAGGTCGACGCAGCCTTCAACATCTTCCGCACACGTATCGACCAGTTTGGTGTCGTGGCCCCCAACATCCAGAAACTCCAGGACAAGAAGGGTCAGATCCTTCTCGAGCTTCCGGGCGTAAAGGAGCCGGAGCGTGTCACCGACCTTCTCAAGTCGAGCGCTAACCTTGAGTTCTTTGAGGTGTATAACTACAACGAGATCGCTTCCGACCTGCAGAACTTCGCCCAGCAGTTCGCCGCACAGGACACCGTGAACCGTCTGAACGTGTTTGCGCTTCTCGGCGGTCCGCAGCGCAGCGGCAGCCCTGTGGTCGGCATGGTGACTCCCTCGAACAAGACTCTTGTCGACTCGATCATCAACACCGAGCTCGCCAAGAAACTCCTCCCCGCCGACCTGACTCTCGCCTGGGGCGTCAAGCCCGCAGAGTTCCCCCGCACCGACGAGAAGGGCAACGTGATCAAGAAGGCCAACGGCGAGCCGATGACCGACTCCTACTGGGAGCTCGTCGCCCTCAAGGGTGACGCCGCCCTCGAGGGTGATGCCGTGACTTCGGCAAGTTCCGAGTATGACAACATGCAGGGCAACATGGTCAACATGAAGATGACCGACCGCGGCGCACAGGAGTGGGCCACAATCACCCGCAACAACATCGGCCGCTCGATCGCCATCGTGCTCGATGACAATGTCTACTCTTTCCCCAACGTCAACAACGAGATCACCGGCGGCAGCTCGCAGATCACCGGTAACTTCACTCCCGAGGAGGCCAACGACCTTGCCAACGTGCTCAAGTCGGGCAAGATGTCGGCACGCGTAGACGTGGTCAGCAACAACGTGATTGGCCCGAGCCTCGGCGCAGAGGCCATCCAGATGGGCTTTGTGTCATTCATCGTCGCAATCTTCCTGCTGATGATCCTCATGGTGGCATACTACGGCTGGATTCCCGGTCTGGTGGCTAACGTGGGACTTATCCTCAACCTCTACTTCACGCTCGGTATCCTCGCGTCGCTCCAGGCAGTGCTGACCCTTTCGGGTATCGCAGGTATCGTGCTTGCGCTCGGTATGGCGGTTGACGCCAACGTGCTTATCTTCGAGCGCACCAAGGAGGAACTCAAGAACGGCAAGAAACTCCGTCAGGCCATCTCCGAGGGCTACAGCAACGCCTTCTCGGCAATCTTTGACTCTAACCTTACCTCGGTCATCACCGGCGTGATCCTGCTTGTGTTCGGCTCAGGCCCCATCAAGGGCTTTGCCACCACGCTGATCATCGGTATCGTCTGCTCGTTCTTCACGGCAGTCTTCCTGACCCGCATCGCCTTTGACCTCATCACCAAGAACGGCCGCAACGCCGGCATGACTTTCACTACCGGCATGAGCCGCAACTTCCTCACCAGCCCCAAGATCAACTTCCTGGGCCAGTGGAAGACCGCCTCGGTCGTATGGATTGCCCTCATCGTGATAGGCATCGCGTCGCTCGCCATCCGCGGCATGAACCAGGGTATCGACTTCTCGGGTGGCCGCAACTACGTTGTGCAGTTCGAGAAGGATGTTGACCGCGAGGCTGTGCAGGCCAACCTGACCAAGCTCCTCCAGGAGAAGGCCAACGACCCGACGGTTTCTGTCCAGGTCATCACCATCGACAATCCCTCGAAACTTCGTATCTCGACCAGCTACAAGATTAACGAAGAGTCAGAGGGCATCGAGAACGAGATAACCGACCTTCTCTACCAGGGACTTCAGGACGAGCTTACCGTCAATGGCAAGGTTATGGATAAGAACGGATTCACCGTGGCCGACGAGAGCCGTGGCATCCTGTCGATCCAGAAGGTAGGTCCCTCGGTGGCCGACGACATGAAGCGTGACGCATACTGGGCTGTCGGTATCGCGCTCGTCTGCATGTTCCTCTACATCCTGCTCCGGTTCCGCAATGTGGCCTTCTCGGTCGGCGCGCTCGCAGCCGTCGCCCTCACCGCCTTCCTTATCGTCGGCTTCTACTCCGTATGCTGGGGCTTCCTCCCCTTCTCTATGGAGATTGACCAGTCGTTCATCGCAGCCGTGCTGACCATCATCGGTTATCAGATCAACGATACCGTGGTTGTGTTCGACCGCGTGCGCGAGATGATGAAGGAGTTCCCGAAGGAAGACCGCTTCCTGACCTTCAACAAGTCACTCAACACGACACTGAGCCGTACGGTGATGACATCGTTCTCGACTCTGCTCGTGCTGCTCTGTATCTTCTTCCTCGGTGGCGACACGATCCGCTCGTTCACATTCGCCATGATCTTCGGTGTTGTTGTCGGTACATTCTGCTCGCTCTACTGCGCGGCACCGATCGCCTACAACATCATCAGGCGCAACACGAAGAAGACAGCTGTGGCTGCCGACGGCAAGCCCGTGCTTGAGGGCAACCGCCGCTTCAAGTGATAAGGCACTGACGTCACGCTAAGACACACATCCCATAAACAAAGGGGGAATATCCGGCCGGATATTCCCCCTTTTGCTCATGTTTAGGGTTTAGGTTACGTTCTACACCGTTGTCCTTGGGTGTCGCGTGCCGATGCGCCCTTGGCAAGCGCCCACCTAAACTCTAACACCTCTCATCCTAAATCATCTGGATAAGCCGGTCGAAGTCCTGAACGTTGAGCTTTACTCCGAACAGACTCTTTGCCATCCGGGCTCGGCGTGAGGTTACACCGCTTCCGCTTAGTGAGATCAGTATCTCTATCTGTCCGGGCTGGAACCCGCATTTCAACAATAGAAGTGTGTAGAGTTTCTCCGGCTTGAGGGGCTTGCCCGCGAGAAGCCTGATGGTAGGCAGGAATTTTGGAGAAGTGTTGTTGATGACTTCTTCAAGTTCCATCCACATTGGGCTGTCAGGAGGTACCGGCTTTTTATCCCGGATGGATTTACGGAAAGCGGAATAGACCTCTGAATTAAGAATTTCAGCAGGGATTGAAACCGGCACGGAGGTGTCTCCGATTATATCCTTACATTTGTTGAGAATAGATTCCCTTAGATCATGTATGTTGAGTTTCTGCTTGTTCAGGGCGGAGATATCGGGTGAAAGAGCGGCTGCCATCTCCTTGTCATGCTCGCGCGTCATCATTGCTACCGCCTCGTCATGCTCGCGGGTCATCCTTGCTACCGCCTCGTCACGCTCGCGCGTCACCTTTGCTACTTCCGCGTCATGCATACGCGCCTTCTCGGCCATCTCCTCTTCATGGTTGCGGGCCATCTTGACTACCTCGTCGGCGTGCTCGCGCGTCATCTCGGCCATCTCATCAGATTGTTTTGTAAGAGACTCGCTAAGTATCCGGATATTATCTCGGGCGACCAACAGATTGACCATGTTTTTCTTATTTCGGAGGATAAGGATGAGATAGAGTATCGTTAAAATCATCAAGGCGACTCCGAAAGTGACTCCGGCAGCAATCCACCGGTTACGAGAGACGAGCGCCTTGGCCTTGTCGCGGTCATGCCTCTGATAGTTATAGAGGGAATTCTGGAGAAGAGCGGCCCTGTCGCCGTTGGTCTCCATATACTTCTCCGTTGCGATCTGGTACTTGTCGATATATGTTGGAATGGAGTCAGCAGGAACATAATCGCGCAACCTTGGGTTGGCCAGATAATAATATGCGTTATCTATATTTGGGACATTAGGTATATTCTCATACTTTGTAAGCTGTTGTGCATACATTGCTGCTGTATCAGCGATTCCGGCATGGAAATATATTCCTGCCGCATATCCCAGAGCCAGGGGTCTGTCTGATTCATCGACCTTTTCAGGAACGCTCCGAATCAGCATCACTGCTGAGTCAATCTTCCCCTCATATTGCTTTAAGGCGGCTAAGTGCATTCTCTCGCGGAGCTCGTATCCATTATTAAGCTCTATGGCGATTTGCAGGGCCTTTCGGTAAGCGCTGTCGGATTTTATATACTGCCTGCTGTCTGCGGTAATATGACCTAATAATTCCGAATCGTACATCAGGTTGAGGGAATCATTGAATTTGGTCTCTATTCCAATGACCTGCTCTATATAGGGGATAGCCTCTTCGTTTAACCCCAACTTATTAAGCAGCCTTCCCGTTTGGCTTAACGCATTGGCCCGCAGCTGAATGTGAGGGGTGTCCTCCGGCAGTTTCTCAAGAGCATCCTCAAAATATCTAATGGCTGTCTTATAATCTCCCATATCGCTATATACCCGGCCACCATAATAGAGAGACTCGGCATATTTACCGCTATCGCCATGCCATCTGTAATGCTCAATCACTGAATTTATGAGACTGTCGGAGGTGTGAGTCACATAGTTCTTGTCATCGACCTTAATTCTGAGAAGATTGAAGTAATGGCGCTCTTCTGCCGAAAGTTGCGAGGAGGATATGCTGTCAAGAGCCGCAGACGCCGACTCAGGGTCTTTTTCAGAAAGTCTGTCTATGCGGTCAAGTGTTGCAACGTGAGGGTTGACGCAGCCTGCAAGCATGTATATGCAGAGGGCATATAGTAAAGTTTTCAGATGTCTCATAGGTCATGTGTGTCTGTCTTGCAAAAATAATCCTTTTACTTCTAACCCACAAATCAAAGTATCAGAAATAGATAATATTCTTCTTATCTGGCATGCGTGCTGAGGGTGGGTTCTTGAACAGATATACTGAAATATGCTCCTGGGAACTTGTTTTAGTCATTATTAATATATTGGTAATCAATGGGGATGTGAAATGCGTACAAAATGCGTACTCAAAAACGAGGTCATGCCGTCATTTTTGATTAGTTTTGCCGCATGAACATTTAATCTTACAGATATGAAGAGACTGTTATTGCTTCTCATCGTGGCGTGTATGGCCTCTGTATGCGTAAACGCTGAGGTCAGCAACCAGACTTATGCGGTTGCATTGACGCAGGTCAGTTCAGATCCGCAGCCCCAAGTTCCATATGAAAAAGGTGATCATGGTCGTAGACAACCCGGTCGCCACATCGAGTGCCTGATTGACCGGAACGCGGGCGTTCAGTTCTGCAACGGTGCGACGCCGCAGTTCATGTCGTATGAGGTCTATGACATGGATGAGACCCCGGTGGCCACATTCCCCACCGAGTCAGATTTCATAACCTACATCTTCTCGCACGAGGGAGACTACCAGATCCGACTCGTAGCCTCGGACTGTGCCTACATCGGCTTCGTGCCGCTCTGACAGGAACGGCATCTCGGCTGGATGCTGTTCACATGGCAGCATCAAAACTTACTCCAACAGGATTCTATAAGTGTCGCCGCAACGTGTCAACTATAGGTTTTACTCATCTACTCAACCCCTGCGGCGCACTTATGGAATCTTTCTACAAAATTATAGAAATTTTAAGAAAATTGTAAAATAAATTTGCATATGTTGACATAAATGCATACCTTTGCCCTTGAGTGGATGAGCGATATGCATACAGTATGCCTAATTACAAACGTACATTATTGACAGCTAAAAATCAAAAGAATATGAACAAAATCATTTCTTTCGGGAATCTGTATATCGTGTATGGATTAAGACCCAATAATAACAGATACATTAAAAACTAATCGTAACATATGATTTTTAGAATCATGAAAAAGTTGTTTTGGATGGTTATTGCCATCCTTACGGTATCCTGTCAGGAGTCTTACCTCAACGCTCCGGAACCGCAGGCCGAGGCCCGTACAGGATCGGTACAGTCCTTCACCATTCCGGTGGACAAGGCACTTTCGAACCTGCGTTCATTCCTTAAAGCCGGAAACACAAGGACAGACGATGTTCCTGAAATCTCCGAGGTCTTTCCTGTGGTGTTGACAGAATCCAATACCCGGGCATTCGATCCAAACACCCCCGCTACTACAAAAGACACGTTACTGTATGTAGCAAATTTTACAAACAATGTCGGCTACGCCATACTATCGGCAAATGAACTCATACCTGACGACATAATAGCAGTGGTGGATTCTGGAAACCTGTCTCAAACCTGTGTAAACAAGGCCCTGTCGCTGATAGAGAACGGGAAGCCAGTACTCAGCGAGTATCCAACGACAGGTGAGTGCATATACACATTGCCTCAATATGAAGACCTGCAGTTCATGAACCCGAACACTATGGATCCGAACAACGTAGAGCCTAACGACAGTCTTGTCGGCAATTTCATATCGAAGTCGGTGGTCTTTGACTCAAATATGCCTGAAAATGAAAAACTTGAAGAATATGCAGAAGTTTTCACGAGTATGTATTGCATTGAATATGCATTGCATCCCTTAATGAACAATGAAATTGACACCGGCACATCTTCTCTCGCACCATTACCCGGCAATGAAACCCCTGGCGTTGGAGAGGGTGGTGGTGAGATAGACCATTCTCAAGTCGAATATACTCCCTGGGAGACAACATCTTCCGTAAAACCTCTTCTGACTCGATATGCATTCTGGCATCAGGGGAGTCCTTTCAATGACAAGGCTCCCAAATTGTTTGGAAAGAGGCTTCATGCAGGATGTTTCAATCTGGCAATAGCAAAGATCCTCACGTTCCTCAGGCGCCCCTCAACATTTATATATAAGGGGGAAGCCGTAAGTTGGACTTGTCTGGATCATTATAACAGTTATACCCGCAGATTCAACACTGAGAGTGGGAACAGGTCTGCTGCATTGCTTTTAAGGGGAATAGGCGTCGGATGCGGGAGCCTATATTTCCCGGAGGGAACATTTACTTTCCCCTCAAAAGCTAAAAATTTTCTTCAGAGTTGCATCAACAAGGACGTGAAAAAACGCGGGTTCAGTTTCGAAAGATGCATGGACATGCTTGTTCATCAGAAGCCTTTAATTATCTATGCGATTCCTTCAAAATGGAAATTTTGGAACAGTCACGCCTGGAACATAGATGGTTACAGGATCGATAAAAGATCGAAGATATGGTTCAAATATAAGGATGGAAGCAAGGTCATCCTTTCTAAGGAAGATGAACAGAAGAAAATGCTTCACTGCGATTTCGGGTGGGGTGGCAGTTGCAACGGTTACTATGTGTCAGGAGTCTTCAATTCATACTCCGATGACAATGAATTGGATAACGAGGCAACCCCTGGGAATAGGTTCAAATACAATCATTACATACATGTCTTTGTTTTTTAAAGGCTAACTGGCATGCATGAAGCTTGAGACTGTAGACTGAAACATACAAGCCTGCTTCTGTGAATTGAAGACCCACACTTTTTTACATACTGCTGTGAATAATCATGAATAGAAGTATCTCGATGCCTTAGTAAAGTCTAATCAGGTAGCCTTTGAAATGCATCCCAAAGATCGACAATAAATTATGAAACCAATCGGCATTATGAAAATCTGTAAAAAAATGACGGAGCTCTCGCTACTCGCCACTGTATTGCTTATGGCAGCATGCTCCAATGCAAACCAAGGCCTTCCTGACGAGTTGACCTTCCCTGAGAACGGAGGGAAGACGACACTGAGAACCGAAGGCGAGATACGCAGACTTGACTATTTCTACATACATGGCGACATCTCCAGTTCCGACTATGGACATGGAGCGGGTGATACGTCAGACATGGATCCACAGTCTTCCGGCAATGACCAGTCGGACTCAATCATAATCAGGAGGGAGTGGCTGACCCTCAAGGCGAGGGTCGGTGAGAATAAGTTCATGCTGATCGCCGACGGGCGGAAAACGGAGAACGACGTGCTTGAGGTCTACATGAACCAGAGCCCCTGGAATTCACATTCGGAAGCCACAATCAAGGTAAGGCGTGCCAAATAAACCTGTCATGTCATACAACACACGAAATTACAGACAGAAAGTCATGATAAGGAAAAGCATCATACCCGCAGCATCGCTGCTGCTTGCGGTCGCCGCCTCATACGGAGCTGACCGAGAGGAGTCCGCCACAAGGGTGGAAGGAAACACCTGCAAGAATGTATACGCCGAGCTGATGGGAGCGTCTGACGTCGCCGGCATAAGTTTTGACTCACGCTTCACGTCCGGTACGCCGTTTGGCTACAGGGTCGGCGTCTCGCTGGGAACGGGGCGGGGACTGCTCCACTACGGGGTGGACAAGAACCATTTCGCAGTCGGGATTCCTCTCGAGATAAACGCAATCTTCGGAAAGAGTGCGAGCAAGTTCGAGATAGGCGTCGGAACGAGTATCGGCGTATCCTCACATTTCCGATACTCGGCGACGGTCATCGGCTCGGACAGCTATACGACCGGAAAGTCTGTCGTATCACACTTCTACTACCGTATGTTCGCCGACATCGGGTACAGACTCCAGAGGAAGAACGGCTTCATGTTCCGCGTCGGTGTCACGCCCACCTTCTCGTTCGGCGGCAGTTATCTGTCTCTGTTCCCCGGCATAGTGCCCTATGTCAGTGTCGGATACACGCTGTAGTGGTATCGCGGGTGAGGTTAAGTCCCCGGTGGGCACATTCCTCACCGAGTCAGAGTTCATAACCTACCTCTTCTCGCACGAGGGAGATTCCCAGATCCGACTCGTAGCCTCAGACTGTGCCTACATCGGCTTCGTGTCGCTCTGACAGGAACGGCATCTCGGCTGGATGCTGTTCACATGGCAGCATCAAAACTTACTCCAACAGGATTCTATAAGTGTCGCCGCAACGTGTCAACTATAGGTTTTACTCATCTACTCAACCCCTGCGGCGCACTTATGGAATCTTTCTACAAAATTATAGAAATTTTAAGAAAATTGTAAAATAAATTTGCATATGTTGACATAAATGCATACCTTTGCCCTTGAGTGGATGAGCGATA
>WGUO01000016.1 GCA_014867205.1 Muribaculaceae bacterium
TGCAAATTTATCATTTCTATTTCAGTTTCGGTTTGCCGCTGCAAATCTAAGGTACCGCAAATTTAATAAAAATTCGCTAATCTTATCTTAATCTCTAATGTTATATTTTATACAAAAGACCGATAATTGCCCCCCAATCCGTTATTCCCCGGCTTGTCCTGCAGGTACCGGATAACGGCGGCTGTTTAGAATCACCAACTTTAATTGCTTAGATTATGAATAAAGTCTGTATTTTGAGTTTTGGCAATTCCGCCAAGTATCGTCTTCCCGTCGAGCAAACGGGCGCAAAGGACATTTCGGCAGTCCGCGCTGATGTCAAGGAATATCTGAAAAGAAAGTTCCCGCAACTCGACGCCGGCGGGTTCTATGACAAGGTTTCGGTCGAGGAATTGACAGATGCCGAGGCTGCCGGTTATCCGGTCTTCAACGAGTCTGCGCTGGATTCCATAAAGTCAGTGCTTGGCACCGAGGTCCGCGACTACGAGTCCTTGTCAAAACTCAACCTTAACGCCCCGTTCAACGATAAGATGTGAGAGGCATTGCGTCGCAGGCCGGTGAGTTTCGCCCGCCTGAGGCTGCTTCCCTTCATCAGCGTTGAGAATTGCATCTGGGTCATTCCGGTCACGTCGCCGGCTGTCAGCGAGACAACTCCCTGTAGTTGTCGCCTGACAGCGGTGACGTGTCTGTTGTTGTGCGGGCATATGGCCATGCACCGGTCGCATCCGAACAGTGTCGACAGTCCGGCCGGCGTGTCCATGGCCTCGATATGCCTGGAATCTGTCCATTCCCCCCGGTGCTCGATTGTCAGGTAACTCAGGCAGCGGTTGCAGTCGTCGGTGTGGTTGTCGAGCAGGGCGCCCGTTGGACAGTTGCGGCGGCAGGCTCCGCAGTGGCCGCAATCACCCTCAATCGGTATGTCAGGCTCGAATGTGTGTGTTGTGACAATCTCGGCCAGAATGACCTCGCAGCCGACTCCGGGCACTATCGCAGCACCGTTGTCACCTCTTATGGCAATCCCCGACTCCACCGCCCAGTAGCGCTCCATGATCGGGGCAGAGTCAACGCATATCCTCCAGTCGCGCATCTCCTCGCCGAGCAGCATGGCTATTCCCGACTCCCTGATGGCCTCGCGCACCCAGTCGTGATAGTCGGGGAGCAGGGCATATTCGGATACCATAGGCAGGGTCTGCGGGCGCGCCGGCTCGCTGTGGTAACTGAAAGCCATTGAGATTATGGTGGCGGCTTCGTCGAGCAGCAGCCTCGGGTCGAGACGTATCTCGCGGTGATTGTGCATGAACGACATTCCGGCCTCACGGCCTGCCTCAAGCCAGGAGTCGAATGTCCGGGCTGCCCGGTCTGACACCCTGCCTGCCCGGGCGAAGCCGACAGCCACGGCCCCTGCTCCGCCAAGCAGCTCGCGTATCCGCTCCTTGGTCATTTTCTGCCGAAGTCTGCCGGTATCTCCCCCCACCGGTCTGTGTCCCACTTGCGTATCTTGACGTCGTAGGAATGGGTGTTCAACCACGAGAGGGCACGCTCCATCAGCTGGAAACTCTTTTCGGTCTTGGGGTTGCGCTCAAGCTGTGTCTTGACCTTGCGGTTCCTGACCCAGGCCATGCCTGTTACAGAGTCGCTGTATATGGTATGTTTCTCGCCAAGGCGGAACATCAGCGACAGGGCATGGACGATTGCCAGGAACTCCCCTATGTTGTTGGTTGACTGCTCGAATGGCCCGACATGGAATAACTCGCGGCCGGTCATCAGCTCGACGCCGCGATACTCCATTTTGCCGGGATTGCCCGCACAGGCGGCGTCGACAGCCCAGCCATTGATGTCAATCTCGGGATTGCTCATATAGTCGGGAGCGGTCCCCGAGGGAACGTTCTGCCTCTGCGCGTCGAGCAGGAGTGCCCCGAGTTCCTTCCCCTCGTCTCGGGCACAGCCCTTGCGGAATGCCTCGGCTGCCTCGGCTGCCGAAGGAAAACTCTTGAACGAGGCCCCCGGAAAGTCGTCGACCTGTTCCATCGCGTCCTGCAGGTCATCATATACGCCGGGAACGCGTCCCACCCATACTACGTAATATTTCTTGCTCATGTTCTGTCAGGGTTCGGGCCTGTAGTCATAGTCTCGGCGCAGACGGTCGAATTCAGCGGGTGCGGCGCGTAGAGCCGCCGTGTCGGCCGCGGGGTCGTATGAGGCCATGATACGGGCTGCATCAAGCCCCGGAGTGCCTGTATACACCGGTTCGAGTCCGCTCTTGTCGACGCTGACGCCAAACTCACGCTCGACAGCCTCCAGGGCCATGCGTGTGGCGCGTTCCTTGCCCTGGCGCGAATAGCCGGCTATGTGGAAGGTGCCGTATTCAGCCGCCTGCAGCAGTTCGGCATCAATCTTCGGCTCCCCCTCCCAGGTGTCGATTACGGCACGTATGCGGTGCGAGGTGACATGAGGCTTCAGTGCCTTGAAGTCGACCACAGGGCCTCGCGCGGCATTTATGAATATCCTGCCGTCGGGGATCAGCGACAGTTCGCGCTCCCCTATCAGATGATATGTCGCATGTGCGCCCGTGCGCGTCAGGGGCGTGTGCAATGTCACGGCGTCACATTCGCTCAGCAGCCTGTCGAGAGGCGCGTACTCTCCGGGTATGCCGGCTTCCTCTTTCGGGGGGTCGGATATCAGCATCCTCACGCCGAGTGTCTCACCCCATGAGCGTATCACAGAGCCCACGTTGCCGCAGCCCACGATGCCGAGCGTGTGGCGCGACGGGTCGAAGCCCATGCGGAGCAACGCCGACCAGACATACTGCGCCACACCGGGTGCGTTGCACCCAGGCGCGTTGGCCACATGGATGCCGTTGGCCGCACACCAGTCGAGGTCAATCTGGTCCACGCCTATGGTGGCCGTGGCCACAAGGCGCACACGCGAGCCGCCGAGCAGCGACTCGTCGCAGCGGGTCCGCGTGCGTATCACAAGCGCGTCGGCATCCCTGACCAGATCGGGCGTGAAGCCGAACTGGTCGACATAGCTCACATCGGCGACTTCTTCAAGCCTCCCCTTGAGAAAGGGTATATTGTCGTCTGCTATTATTTTCATGCCATTATTTCATCAATGTGTCAGTTTGTCATCATCATCACAAATCCGGCGACATAGAGTGCGGAGAGCACCAGAATCCATATCCAGCCCCGGTTGATATTCCACAGGGCGAACAGGTTGGCGAGCTGCACGGCCGTAATCATATAGATTGTGACCATATAGGCCACCATATTGTTGAAATCCACTATCATGCAACCTGCACTTACGAGCCCCAGCACGTTTATCACCATATTGTAGAGGCGCCGCTGTGTGTTGCCGGCATAGAGACGCACACCATTGTTGAGCGCAAGGATAAGGCCGACAAGCACCGTGACCGCGACATTGAGCAATCCGAAGAATAGTCCGCTCTTCGAGTCATAATCATCGAACATATTGGAGAGTGTCGGCATGGTGAATGAATCAAGCGGGGTTATTCCAAGGCCGATGCCGATCCAGTATGGCGCGGCGATGCCCATCAGAAATGCCACCAGGACCTTGAAACGGAAGCACTTCAGCATGATTGCGCCGATGATGTAGACCGGCATCATGAAGATGAAGGCATACTGTATCATCGAGCCGAGCGCCAGGATTGTGGCGATCACGAAGAGTTCCTGCGTGGCATTCTGCTTCCGGTAGCATCCGAAGAGTATGAACAGGCACGTCAGGTTGGCCAGGGCGAGCAGAACCGACGAAGTGAGTGTGCCGGATACCCAGATGTTTGAGGAGGCCATGATCAGGAACATACCGGTCAGCACGGTGTCCGAGCCTTGCACGAATGTACATTCCTTGTTGACGAACCAGAGGGTAATGGTCATTACAGCCAGGAGCGCCGTGTTGCATATCCAGCCCCAGAGAGGCTCGATGCCCCACTCGTTGGGCGACGGAAGGCAGATGCCCATATGGCCTCCTAAAGTGGCCGGAGTGCCGGCGAAATAGGCAACCGCACACATGGCTGACGCTGCCAGAACTGACAGCGTCATACCCTCTTTGCCCATTACATGGCGGTGCACCATTATTCTTTCTCTTTGCGTTTACGGAAATGCACGGGATTTATCACCTGCTCTCGGTCTGCGGGAATGCTCGGACCCTTGGGTGTGACGGTCACGGCGCCTTTTCGGTTGAATCCTCCCGGCTTGCGGTCACGGTCGAACGGCTTGCGGTCGTCGCGTCGGTCGTCTCGGCTGAACGGTTTGCGGTCGCGGTCATACGGCTTGCGGTCGTCGCGACGGTCGTCACGGTTGAACTGCCTGCGGTCGTCGCGGTCAAACTGTCTGCGGTCATCGCGGTCAAACTGGGGGCGCGGCTCATCGTAGCCGTTCTGGCGGGCAGCCTGATGGCGGTCGTCACGTTTGAACGGCTTGCTCTTACGGTCGTGCTGTCCGAACTTGCGGGTCTCCCGCTTCCATTCGTCGTCGGAGAGACGGCGCATCTTTCGCGGGCCGCGCTGCTGACCCTCTTCATTCTCGAAATCCTTGACGCGGCCACCCTCTGAACGGAAATCATTGTATCTGCCGTCAAACATCACATACTCGCGCAGGGTACACTCCAGACTGCCGTTGAGCAGCGGTATCTTGAGCGATGGCTTGAGTCCGATGTTATCGAAGTCCTCGTCGTTGAGTCCGATAATCCATGCGTGCCAGCCCTTGAAGTTGCGCTTCAGCGTTGTGCCGATGCCCCTGTAGAGCTCATCCATGTCCTCGGGCTTCAGACGCCGGCCATAGGGGGGATTCATCACGAGTACACCCTCCTCGGCGTTCTCGGTCCAGTCGCTCATCGGGCGGCAGCTGAGGTCAATCATCTCGTCTACCTGAGCCGACTTGATGTTGCGGCGCGCGGTCTGCACGGCCTCGGGGTCTATATCGCCGCCATAAATCTTGTAGGCGAACTCACGCTCGGCGCTGTCGTCGTTGTATAGGGTCTCGAAAAGTTCCTCGTCAAAGTCAGGCCACTTCTCGAACGCGAATCCCTCCCTGTATATGCCGGGATTGATGTTGGCGGCAATCAGCGCGGCCTCGATCAGGAATGTTCCCGAGCCGCACATCGGGTCGGCGAAATCGCAGTCGCCGCGCCATCCGGTCTTCATGATGATTCCGGCGGCGAGCACCTCGTTGATCGGAGCCTCGGTCTGCTCCTCGCGATATCCGCGCTTCGACAGCGGCTCGCCGCTGGAGTCGAGCGATATTGTGACGCGGTTGTCGATGATATGCACGTTGAAGATCACGTCGGCGCCTGTGACGCGTATCGACGGCCGCTCGCCGCTCATGTCGCGGAAGTGGTCGACTATGCCGTCCTTGACACGGTAGGTCACGAACTTCGAGTGTGTGAAGTCCTCGCTGTTGACAGTCGAGTCGATGGCGAATGTCATGCCGGGAGTCAGATACTTCTCCCACTCGATGTCGCGCACTATGTCGTAGAGCTCGTCGGGATTGTAGGCCGTGAACTTTTCAATCGGTTTCAGGATTCTCAGGGCTGTGCGGCAGCATAGGTTCGCTTTGTACATCAGCTCGAGGTCTCCCTCGAAACTTACCATTCGGCGACCCAGCTCCACATTTTCGGCTCCGAGGCTGATAAGTTCGTCGCGGAGCACATCCTCAAGGCCCTGAAAGGTCTTGGCCACCATTGAAAATTTATTTTCCATTTTCGGAAATTCAGTTCTTGTTATTTTTAAGTTTTAGTTTGTCTGTTTTTATTTACATTCGGCTCTCGGGTGTCGAGTGCCGGTGTGTCTTTGGCTGTTGAGTGCCGGAGCGCCCTTGGCCTCCGGTTCCCGGCCTCGGGTCTCAGAATCCTCCGAACGTGATTGTGCCCGAATTGTGCTGGGAATCGCGGCGGTCTTGAGACTGTGTGCCGACCTGGAAGTCCGGAGTCTCCGACAGTCGGCGCAGTTCCTCGCGTATGTGCTGCGGGCGGTCGTAGGTCGGGGTGCGCTCAAGCAGCGCTATGACCTCATGGTCGTCGAACTGTGCGGGCTTCAGAACGGCATACTTCATGCGGGCTGTCTCGCGTTCCTGCTCCTTGAGTTTGTCGCGGCCATAGACCTCGGCTATCTGCTTCTGCTCCTCACGCTCCTGCTTGGTTGGCTCTGAGGAATTCTCTGAGGTGTCGCGTATGATGATCTTATCGTCGCCCTCGCTGATGGTCACGTCGAATCCGGAGGCCAGCACCGTTATCTTCACCTTGTCACCCATATTCGGGTCGTCGCCTATACCCCACTTCACGTCGATGCTCGACGGCAACTTTGACGTGAAATTGGTGATCTCGGCGATTTCCTCGGCGCGGATCGGGTTGTCCGAGTCCTTGGCGCATATAAACTTGAAGAGCAGCCGTTTCGAGGTCTTTATGTCATGCATCTTGAGCAACGGCGAGTGGAGTGCCTTGGTTATGGCGTCGGTGATGCGGTGCTCGCCCTCTCCCACTGCTGTCGCTATGATGGCCGAGCCGCTGTCTTTGAGAGTGGTCTTGACATCCTGGAAGTCGACATTGACGTAGCATGGGTCGGAGATGATTTCCGAGATGCTTCGCGCGGCGTTGGCCAGTGTGTCATCGGCCTTGCTGAAGGCATTGAAGAAGTTGAAGTCCTTGTAGAGCTCGATGATGTTCTCGTTGTTGATGATGAGCAGGGCGTCGACATATTTCTTCATCTCCTCGGCGCCGGCAAGTGCCTTGATGATTTTCTTCTTGCCCTCGAACATGAAAGGCACCGTGACGATGCCTATGGTGAGCATGCCTGCGGCCTTGGCCTCGCGGGCCACCACGGGAGCGGCGCCTGTGCCGGTGCCACCACCCATGCCGGCCGTGATGAACACCATCTCGGTCTCGTCGGTGAAGAGAGCCTTTATGTCCTCTACGCTCGCCTCGGCGCACTGGCGGCCCACTTCGGGGATATTGCCGGCCCCCCGGCCTCCCGTCACCTCATTGCCCAGCAGAAGCTGATTGGGGACCTCCGACATCTTCAGGGCCTGCTTGTCGGTGTTGCAGACCACAAACTTAATCAGAGGGATGTCCTGCTTGTACATGTAGTTTACGGCATTACCGCCGCCTCCGCCGACCCCTATGACCTTGATGATCGATCCGCCGACGTCTTCGGTGTCGAAGTTCGACGCATCCATTATGTCGCGCTCTATATCCTGATTCATTGCTTGTTTCCGTTAAATGCTGTCAATACTGTGTTTTGTCTCACTCGTCGATAAGGTCGGAGTCATCGTCGGCAGGCCCTCCGAACAGTTCGGAGATGCGTGTGCCCCACTTCTTCATGAAGCCGTCCTTGCGTGGTTTCTGCGGCTTATGCGGGGTGTCGGTCCGTGTCTCATCGCTGTTCCCCTCGCCTGTGACGGGAAGTTCCTGCGCTCCCGGCATCTCAAGACACTCGTCGTCGGTCTGATTGGCGCCGGAATAGAGCACGCTGGCTGTCTGAAGCACCTCGAACGATGGTATTTTAGTATCTGTCAGATGGATGTAACTCGGCAGCTGACCGGTGCGCACCGGCAGGTCGGTCGAGCGCTTGAGCAACTCGATCATGCCGTTGAGCTGGGAGGCGCCGCCGATGCAGATGAGTCCGGCCGGCAGGTCGTTGTCCTTGAGCCCGGCATATTTGAGTTGCTCGACCACATTGGCCACAATCTCCTCCGAGCGGGCCACGACGAGGTTGCTGACATCCGAGCTCTTGACACCGTTGACGTTGAACGAGCCGGCATCGCGGGCCAGGGCGTTGCCCATGCTCATCTTGATTTCCTCTGCCCTCTCCTCGAGCAGGCTGAGGCTTGTGATATCGCGGGTTATGTTGCGGCCACCCAGAGGCAATGTGGCGAAATAGCGCAGGGAGCCATCCTTGTAGATCGAGACCGTGGTGGTCTCGGCCCCCATGTCGACCAGCATGCAGCCGAGGCGCTTCTCCTCCGAGCTCAGTATCACCTGGGCCGTAGAGAGTGCCGTCACCACGAAGCCCGCTATGTCGACACCCACCTTGTCGGCGATACAACGCTGCAGGTTGCGGCGAAGTTCGGGGCGGCATACAATCAGGTCGTATGTCGCCTTTATCTTGCTGCCGATGGCCCCCTTGGGCGAACGCGTCTCGAGTTTGCCGACCGTATATATGCGCGGTATGGCGTCGATTACCTCAAGTGATGAGTCAATCGCTGTCGAGAGTGCCTGCTCGCGGAGCCGGTTGAGTATGTCGTCGGTAATCTCCGTGTCGTCTGGCAGGTTGAGGTCGGACTCGGTCGTGATGCTGCGCAACGAGCGGCCCGACAGACCGACATAGAGGGCCGTGATCTCGCGCGGAGCCACCTGCGGCTTGGCCTGAAGACGGTCAAGCACACGGTTGATTCTCATCGAGGTCTCCTCGAGATTCTGTATTATGCCGTAGCGCACGCTTTCGACCCCTTTCTCCTGTTCGGTCGCTATGATATCAAGGCGCCCGTCGGCGTGCATGATGCCGATGGCCGCCATTATCTTCGAGCTGCTTATCTCTATCGCAGCAACATATCTCTCGTCGTTCATATTCACCCTTGAGGTTTTTTATTATCGGCGGGTTTCTCGGTGTTTGCGGGTCGCCCGGCGGAATCCTGTTTTGTGTTCTCTCTCTCAACCTTATGGCCTCTGACTGTGTCAGTGGCGGCCTCGGCACGCCTCTCCCCCACATCAGGGAGCGTTGCCTCTTCCAGATCCTCCTCCTCGACATATTCCTCCGCGTGGTTGAGGCGCGTCTTGTCGCGGCGTGTGGCCACGATCTGCCCCCTGAACTTGACGGAGATGGTGTCGTATTCATTCCAGCCCTTATAGGGCATGACCTGACGGTAGAACATCATGAGTGCCCGTTTCTTCTCATCGAGACGCGTGGTGTCGCCGAAATTGACTACATGGCCACGGATACGCGGCACGAGTATCAGGTTATCCTTGTCCTCGGCCACAATCATGCTCACAAGCTCGCCCAGCATCGGGTCGGCGCTGACGTAGTTGACCAGCGGAAGCACCGCCTTGGGCTGGAAATGCCTGTTGAACCGTCCGCTCACCACAGGCACGTCGCTGTAGAACTCGGCGTTTGAGGCTATGTGCTTGCCGTCCTTGTTGATATAGTATGAGTTGTTGGCGAAGAACACCCTCATCACCGGCACGAGCGGCACTATCTTGATGATGAGCTTGCCGCGCGACGACACCATGCAGTTCACGCTCTCGAAATTGCTGTATCTCGAGAGGTACCGCTCCACATCGACGGTGCTGAGCTGCTGAAGCGGAGTGCCGACGATGCGGCGCGGATAGTCGCGGAGCTCCTCGGTGACTCCGTGGCGTATCACGGAGTCGATGGCCCTCGAGCCCTCGACCTCCACCTCGATGCCAGTGCAGACATGCCGTCTGGCCTCGCGGTGTGCCCATACGGTCATCCCTGCCGCATAGCACAGCAATGCGCCGAGTATGAACCATTGGGTTATCTTATGTCCTTTCGCTGTCATTTATTTCTCTTGTCGCGGAACCCGGTCTATCTGTCCTTGTTCCTGATGATTTTCTCGATGTCGGGGAGCAGCCGGTCTATGTCGGCGGCGCCTAACGTCATCAGAATTTCAAAATTACTATTTTTTATCAGATTCAGCAAATCTTTTCGTTCACAGTAGGTTTTTTCACTGCATTTAACTTTGTCGAGTATCGAGAAAGTGCTGATTCCCTCAATCGGCAGTTCGCGTGCCGGATAAATCTCGGGCATTATGACACGGTCGGCCCCGGATAGCGCGTCGGCGAAATCGTCGGCAAAGTCGCGTGTGCGTGTGTAGAGATGCGGCTGGAACACAACGGTCAGCTTCTTGTCCGGATATAACTTGCGCACCGAGGCGATCGAGGCGCGGATCTCGTTGGGCGAATGGGCATAGTCGTCGATAAGCACTGTCCCACATTTCGACTCCGAGCCGTCGAGCCATACCTCAAAGCGGCGCTTTGCGCCCCGGAATGTCGCGAGGCCATGTCTGACCTCATCGGGTGTGGCGCCGGCTGTCAATGCGGCTGCGGCTGCTGCCACAGCATTGTCGATGTTTATCTCCACGGGGACGCCCGGCGAGAGGTTCCCGATACGCAGACCGCCGGGGCCGGCAAGAGTGAACGATATGCGTCCCTCACCAAAGACAATGTCCTCGGTGTGCCAGTCGCCCTCGCTTCCGCCGCTGTAGGTCATCACGCGCACGCCGGGGCGTGTCGCGGGCCTCATCTTGAGGCCGGTGTGCAGCAACAGCGTGCCTCCATCGCGTATCAGCGAAGTGAAGTGGCTGAATGCCTCGAGATAGTGCTCCTCGTCACCGTAGATGTCGAGATGGTCGGGGTCGGTCGATGTGATGACCGCTATCATTGGCGTGAGCTGATGGAACGACCGGTCGTACTCGTCGGCCTCGATGACGCTTAGGCGCGAGTTCTCGTTGAGCACAAGGTTACTGTCGATGTTGCGCAGTATGCCCCCTAAGAAGGCGGTGCATCCCGGTCGCCCCTCACGCAGAATGTTGGCTATCATCGACGATGTGGTGGTCTTGCCGTGGCTGCCGGCAACGCATATCGCGTCGGTGTTGCGCGTGATACGGCCCAGCAGGGCGGCACGCTTCACCACCTCGAATCCGTTGCTGCGGAAATAGGAGAGTACCCGGTTGCTCTCGGGCACAGCCGGCGTGTAGACCACCAGTGTCTCGGCCGGGTTGCGGAACTCCTCGGGAATCTCGGCCTCGTCGTCAACGAAAGTCAGCAAGGCTCCCTCGCGCTCGAGGTGCCTGGTCAGGTCGGAAGGGGAGCGGTCATAACCCGCCACCCTCACGCCGTGTCGCAGATAATACCTGACCAGATTGGCCATGCCTATTCCCCCCGCTCCCACAAAATATATCTTATCCATTGTTTCTGAATCCCTCTTCCTGAATCTTTCTGCTGAATACGTTCAGCGTCACTTACTGATAATTCTCTCCACCTCGTCGGCTATGCGCTCGTCGCTGTCGCGCAGTGCGAGTGCGGAGATGTTGGCCGACATTGACTCCAGCCGCCTCTTGTCGGCCATGAGCTCAAGCACGGTGTCAACGAGTCTCTCGCGGGCCTCGGCGTCGGTGACAAGCACTGCGGCGTCGCGCTCGACGAGCGCCATGGCGTTCTTGGTCTGATGGTCTTCGGCAACGTTGGGCGAGGGCACAAGCACGCAGGGCTTGCCGAGCAGCTCAAGCTCGCTGATAGAGCCGGCGCCGGCCCGCGACACGACAAGGTCGGCGGCGGCATATGCCGCTGCCATGTCGGTGATGAACTTCGTCACCACGACACCCTTGAGCCCCTTTGCGGCCTGCAGGCCGCGGTCGCCGAAGTTCTTGCCTGTCTGCCATATTACCTGAAGTCCGCTCTCAGCCAGACGCCGGAGTCCCTGCTCCATACTCTCGTTGAGGGTCAGCGCGCCGAGAGAGCCGCCGACAACGAGCAGGGTGGGGCGGTCGGGGTTCAGCCCGAAACTCTCGCGTGCCTGTCTGCGGTCGCTCTGACGCTCGGTCAGGTCCTTGCGGACGGGGTTGCCGGTCTTCACTATGTTGCCGGCGGGGAAGAACCGCTCCATGCCGTCGTAGGCCACGCATATCCTGCGGGCCTTCTTGGCCAGAAGCTTGTTGGTCACCCCGGCATATGAGTTCTGTTCCTGGAGTAGGGTAGGGACGCCCGCCTTCTGGGCGGCCTTGAGGGTGGGACCCGAGCAGTATCCGCCCACGCCGATAGCGATGTCGGGCCTGAAGTCACGAACGATCTTGTCGGCCATGCGCATGCTCTTGCGCAGTTTGAGCAGCACGCCGATGTTGCGCCATAGGCGCTTGCGGTCGAATCCCGCCACGGGCAGCCCCTTGATGGGGTAGCCGGCGGCAGGCACCTTCTCCATCTCCATGCGGTTCTCGGCCCCTACGAAGAGTATGTCGGCGTTCAGGCGCCGCTTGAGCGCGTTGGCGATCGACAGGGCAGGGAAGATGTGTCCGCCTGTCCCGCCTCCGCTTATGAGTATCCTGTATTTCTTGTTATCCATTGTCTTGTTGATGATTCTGCCCGGCACGCTCGTGCCGTCGGCAGACCGTGAATTATCTTTGCCCGGCTGTCTTGACTGAACTGTAGTTGGCGGCCTGCATGTCGTCGGGGAGAGCCTCTTTCTCGGCCCGTATCTTCTTGGTGTCGCCCGAATGGGCTGCGAATCGCGCCACAGAGAGCATGATGCCGAGTGCGGCTGACATGACGAGCACCGATGTTCCGCCCTTAGATATGAAGGGTAGCGGCTGCCCCGAGACGGGGAAGAGCCCGGTCACGATGGCCATGTGCACAAGGGCCTGGAACACTATCATCACCGCGCATCCGAGTATCAGGAAGGCCGGGAATGCCCGCGAGCACTTATAGGCGATGCGGCCTGCCCTGGCCACCAGCAGCAGGAAGAGGAGAAGCACCGCGGCACCCCCCACGAAGCCGGTATCCTCGACTATGATCGAGTAGATGTAGTCGGAGAAGGCAAGAGGCAGACGCGCGCTCTCGCGCGAGTTGCCGGGACCCTGTCCGAACATGCCTCCGTTGGCCTGTGAGAACTTCGAGAATATGACCTGGCGGTTGATGTCGTCGATAGGGTCGTCGGGGTGCACACCGGCCAGAAAGCGCTTTATACGGTTCTTCTGCGTGCCGGTGCGGTTGATCTCTCCGCCTGAGCCGGCGCCCGCATACGCGGCCGCCGGATTGCCCCCCTCGCGCATGGAGAGTTCCTGGCGCTCCTTCACCTCGTCAAACTCCGTGCTGCTCGGGGTCATGTACTTGATGCCGTAGAGGGCGCCCCCGCCCACCATGTATATCAGCAGCACCATGCCGAGTTTCTTCCACTGTATGCCGCCGATCATCATCATGCAAATGCTGACCACCATGAGCAGAATCGTGTTGGTAAGGCCATTTTTCCACAGACAGGCGCTGAATATCACCACGGCGACGGCCGCGGTGATGACTCCCCTGTTTGTCACGCCGCCCGGTGTCTGGTTCTTGCCGAGGATATGGGCGAGCAGGCAGACCATCGAGAGCTTGACTATCTCTGCTGGCTGTATCGTTATCCCGGCGAAGCGTATGGCTCGCTGGGCGCCGTTATACTCCACTCCCATGAAACTCGATATCAGCAGCAGGCCGAGCGAGAATATGGCGAATGCCCACGCGAACTTGCTTATGATGGTATAGGGCGTCTTCTGAAGCCAGAGGACGATGCCGAAGCCGAGCAGCAGGAAGATGCCGTGCCTTATGAGGGGACTGTAGACGTTCGAGCCGGCCACCTCGGTGCTCGACGCGCTGAAGAGCTCGATGACGCTGATGACGAGAAGCGATATGTATATACCCCAGATGTAGGGGTCCGGACGCCCCTTCTTCTTGGCGAAGGCGGCCGTCTTGGCGTTCTCCTTGCGGGCCATCTCCTCCATCTCCTTCTTCTCGAGCGCCCGGCGCTCGGCCGCGGCCGAGCGGGTGTCGCGCCCGGCATCGACGGGGCGCCCGTCTATGGTCTCTCTGATCTCGAGTTCCTCAATCAGTTCGTTGTTGCTATCCATCCTGTATGTCTTCTGTCTTGTCGGTTCTTACTTGAGTCTGTGCACCTCCTCCTTGAACTTGCGTCCGCGGTCCTCGTAACTGGTGAAGAGGTCGAAACTTGCGCAGCAGGGGGAGAGAAGCACCGTGTCACCCTCTGTTGCGAGTTCGGCGCATGCCTTTACGGCCTCCTGAATCGAATGCGTGTCGCGGAGCTCGGGCACCTTTCCGCTGAAGAAGTCAAGTAGCTTGGCGTTGTCCTTGCCCATGCAGACTATGGCCTTGACTTTCTCGCCGACAAGCGCCTCGATCTCGGTGTAGTCGTTGCCCTTGTCCTTGCCGCCCAGTATCAGCACGGTCGGGGTGGTCATGCTCTCGAGCGCGTACCACGTGGAATTGACGTTGGTGGCCTTAGAGTCGTTGATGTAGCGGACGCCGCCGATTGTGTCGACATACTCCAGACGGTGCTCGACGGCCTCGAAGTCCTCGAGCGCGTGACGGATGGTCTCCTTCTTTATGTTAAACAGACTCGCGGACATTCCCGCCGCCATCGAGTTGTAGAGGTTGTGGAGCCCTGGGAGCGCCAGACGGTCGCGGGGTATGTCCCAGACCTCCATCGGGGTCTCGAACCTCACTATCCCGTCCTCGACGTATGCCTTGGCACCCTCCTCGTGAAACTCACTGAAAGGCAACTGCATCGCCTCTATCTGCATATGCTTTATCTGCTCGCGGACTATCGGGTCGTCCTGCCAGTAGATGAAGTAGTCGTCGGGTCCCTGGTTCTGTAGAATCCGGAACTTGGCGGCCACATAGTTCTCCATCTTGTGGTCGTAGCGGTCCAGATGGTCGGGGGTGATGTTGGTGATGACGGCGATGCCTGCCTTGAAGTCATACATGTTCTCAAGCTGGAAGCTCGAAAGCTCGATCACGTAGACGTCATGATGCTCGCGGGCCACCTGAAGCGCCAGGCTCTTGCCGACATTGCCGGCAAGCCCCACGTTCAGCCCCGCCTCCTTGAGTATGTGGTAGGTGAGGAGAGTCGTCGTGGTCTTGCCGTTACTGCCGGTGATGCATATCATCTTGGCGTCGGTGTAGCGGCCTCCGAACTCAATCTCGGAGATGACCGGAGTCCCCTTCCCGGTGAATTTTTTGACCAGGGGTGCGTAGGGGGGTATGCCGGGGCTCTTCACCACCAGGTCGGCGTCGAGAAGACGCTCCTCGGTGTGCCCCCCCTGCTCGTAGGGGATACCCTCCTCCTCGAGCATCGCTATATATTCGGGCCTGATGGTGCCCATGTCGCTCAGAAATACCTCCATTCCTTTGGTCTTGCCGAGGATTGCGGCTCCGACGCCGCTCTCACCCCCGCCAAGCACTACAAGCTTTTCCATATGTCGTGTGTCGTATATTCGTTGGTTATTGTCGTGTATCGGTTGATGTCACCTGATCTTCAGCGTGACGAAGGTCAGGGCCGCGAGCAGAAGGCCCACGATCCAGAACCGTGTCACAATCTTGTTCTCGTGCATCGGGTTGACCGGATGGTTCCACTTGACCGCGGCGGTCGGGTCGGCCCCCTTCTGGAAGTGATGGTGCAGCGGAGCCATCTTGAAGATACGCCTGCCTTGACCATATTTCTTCTTCGTATACTTGAAATAGGCGGTCTGCATGATTACCGAGACATCCTCCAGGAAGAAGATGAGACACAGCAGCGGAATCAGCAGTTCCTTGCGTATCAGGATTGCGAACACGGCGAGTATTCCGCCGAGTGTAAGCGAGCCGGTGTCGCCCATGAATACCTGTGCCGGGTAGGCGTTGTACCATAGGAATCCGACCAGGGCGCCGATAAAGGCGGCCGCGAACACCACCATCTCGGCCGAACCGGGTATGTACATGATGTTCAGGTAACTCGAGTATATGATGTTGCCGCCTAAGTACGCCATTATCAGCAGCGCGATGCCGATTATGGCCGATGTGCCGGCGCACAGGCCGTCAATTCCGTCGGTCAGGTTGGCGCCGTTGCTGACGGCTGTCACCACTATCACCACCACGAAGACAAAGAGAATCCATCCCAGGGTGTGCGCGCTGTTCTCGTCGGGTATCCACGAGGTGAGCCACTGATAGTTGAAGTTGTTGTTCTTGACAAATGGTATGGTGGTCTGGGGTGACTTTATCTGGTCTTTAGACACCACCACCTCTGTCAGGGTCTCCTCAGACTCGGGTGAGTCAGAGGCATTTGCGGTCTGCACCTGCTGCGTCTCGGTCACGCGCTCGCGGGTGAAGTTCTCGCTCATCACTATGTCTGGCGAGAGCCACATGGTGATTCCTACCAGCAGGCCGAGGCCCACCTGTCCTGTCACCTTATACTTCCCTTTGAGTCCATCCTTGTTGTGGTACTTCAGTTTGCGGTAGTCGTCGAGAAAGCCTATCGCTCCCATCCAGAGTGTGGCCACGATCATCAGTATCATGTAGATGTTCGACAGGTTGCCCATCAGCAGGCAGGGCACGAGTGTGGCGAGGATGATTATGACGCCTCCCATGGTCGGTGTCCCCTTCTTGGCCATCTGGCCCTCCAGGCCGAGGTTGCGGACCTCCTCTCCGATCTGCATGCGCTGCAGGCGCGCTATTATCTTGTGTCCGAACACAAGTGCGATGACCAGGGCCAGCGCGAACGATATTCCGGCGCGGAACGATATGTATCCCATCAGGTTGTGACCCGGGAACCTCATGCCGTCGAGCGCCTCCAGAAGCCAGTAAATCATTGTTTGCTATATGAAATGCGTGGTTGTGTCAGTATTGTCGGTTTTTACTTGCGTGCGGAGAGCTCGGCGGCCACCTCCTCACGGTCATCGAAATGATGCCGGACGCCCTTTACCTCCTGGTAGGGCTCATGGCCCTTTCCGGCCACGAGTATCACCTCTCCCGGCTTGGCGAGGCGTATGGCCGTGCGGATAGCCTCGCGGCGGTCGGTGATGCAGAGCGTGCGCTGCATCTCGACATCGTTGAGGCCCTCGCGCATGTCGGCGATGATGGCGTCAGGTTCCTCGTCGCGAGGGTTGTCGCTGGTCAGGATGAGCAGGTTGCTGCGGCAGGCTGCCTCCTGAGCCATGATGGGGCGCTTGCCGTGGTCGCGGTTGCCGCCGGCTCCCACCACGGTGGTGATGTGGCCGTTGGTGCCGACGACCTCGCGTATAGTGTCGAGCACGTTGACCAGTGCGTCGGGGGTATGGGCGTAGTCGACGATCGCAGTCACGCCGTCGGCCGAGCGGAAGGTCTGGAAACGTCCGGCCACAGGCACGAGACGACTCATGTTGACGGCCACCTCGTCGGCGGGGAAGCCGGTGAGGATCGACGCTCCGTAGACGGCCGTCAGGTTGTAGGCGTTGAAGCGGCCGGTGAATCCGACCTCGATGTCACGTCCGTTGAGCTGCAGCAGTGTGCCGTCGAGACGGGTCTCGAGTATCTTGCAGCGGAAATCGGCGTCTGAGCGCAGTGAGTATGTATAGACGTGGGCCTTGGTGTTCTGCACCATATACATGCCGGCCTTGTCGTCGGCGTTGACGAGCGCGAACGCGTCGGCCGGAAGCATGTCGAAGAACATCTTCTTGGCATTCATGTAGTTGCCGACTGTCTTGTGGTAGTCGAGATGGTCGCGTGTCAGGTTGGAGAAGATACCTCCGCGGAACCTGAGCCCCGCTATGCGGTGCTGCTGCGCGGCGTGGCTCGACACCTCCATGAAGGCGTAGTCGCATCCGGCATCGACCATCTCGGCCAGCAGCTCGTTGAGCGTCAGCGGATCGGGTGTCGTGTGTGTGGTCGGTATGGCGCGGTCCTGTATATAGTTGCAGACGGTCGAGAGCAGGCCGGCCTTGTAGCCCTCGAGCTTGGCCATCTCGTAGAGAAGTGTGGCCGTGGTGGTCTTGCCGTTGGTGCCTGTCACTCCCACCAGCTTGAGCCGCGATGAGGGGTGGCCGTACCATGCCGAGGCCAGCAGGCCCAGGGCCACCGATGAGTCCTCGACCTTGATGTAGGTTATGCCGTTGGTCAGTGTGGCCGGGAGTTCCTCGCACACTATGGCGCCGACGTGGGTGCTTGCCACGACGGGTATGTATTTGTGTCCGTCAGTGGTCACTCCCCTTACGGCCACAAAGAGCGAGTCCTTCTCGACCTTGCGCGAGTCGCTGTGGACCCCGATTATATTCTTGTCAGTCTCTCCGATCACTTCCAGGGGCCTGATTTCCTCGAGAAGTCTTGATAGTTTGATCGTCATGTCTTTATATTGTTTACGGGTCTTTATATTACAATTCTGTTGTCACTTTAATTCGCGAGTCGGAGGGTAATGTCGTCACCCCGGCGGTAGGCGCTGCCGGCGGGGCGTGACTGTGCCACCACATGTCCGGCGCCGGATACCCTCACGTTGATGCCGAGTTCCTCAAGAATCTTGACGGCCGACGGCAGGTCGTATCCCTTGACGTCGGGGACAAGGCCGGAGAGCGCCGGCTCGGGTGTCTTGACACGCTTGAGGCCCTTGATGCCGAGGGCTCCCGCCAGACGGGCTATGCTGCCGCGTGTCGATGCCGATACCACCGGCTCGCCCGGGTTGCGTTCTGACGAGTAGGTGGAGGCGTTGTGGAGCATACCGCGCGAGTACATCTTGATGGCCATGTTCTTGACCACCTGTCCCGATGTGCGGTTGGCCGAGTTTCCCGCTCCCGACAGCACGAGGGCCATGCAGCTGTACTGCGGATGGTCGTAGGGAAAGAAGCCGGCGAACGCGTAGCGGCGCTTGGCCGTGTTGTAGACGCCGTGTTCCACGGGGTAGGCCGTTCCGGTCTTTCCGGCCACGCAGACACGGTCGTCACGGACTAAGCGGGCAGTGCCGTGGTCGCCCCAAACGACTTCCTTGATGCACTCGCGCACCTTGCGTGCGGTCGCCGCCGAACAGATGCTGTCACGTATATAGTCGATCTTGAGCACGGAGTCGCGTCCGTTCTCGTCGATGAGGCTCTTCACCAGGTGCGGGCGCACATATTTGCCGTCGTTGGCTATGGCGTTATAGACCGACAGGGTGAAGAGTGGGGGCAGTTCCGTGTTGTATCCGTATGCCTGGCGCGCCAGGTCGAGATGCCTGGCGGTCATCGTTATGTTGTTGCCGCGCGAGTCCTTTCCGGTCAGGCGTCTGATGCGCGGTGTACACTCGCCCGCAATGCCCGAGCGTATCGGCTCGAAGAAACCGAGACCGCTGAGGCGGTCGTGCCATTTCTCGGGGTTCTGCGAATAGCCCCGGAATATGACACGCGCTATGCCCGTGTTCGATGACTGCTCTATCACCTGCTTCATGGTCTTCATGCCGCTGCCGTGTGGGTCGCTCGTCTTCATGAACGGGCTGCAGTCCACCATGTCCGTGACATTCTTGACCAGACCATCCTCGAACGCTATCATCAGCGATATGGGCTTCATCACCGATCCCGGCTCATAGGGTAGCACGGCGCGGTTCAGCGCCTCGCCGTATGTGCCGTCATCAAGCAGCTCGATGTTGGAGATTGCCTTGATCTCGCCGGTGCGCACCTCCATCAGGATGGCGGTGCCCCATTCGGCATTGGCATCGGCGCAGATGCGGTGAAGTTCCTCCTCGAGCATATCCTGCAGGTCGATGTCGATAGTGGTGTGTATGTCGAAGCCGCGCACGGGCGCGGTGGTTATCCAGTTGGATATGCCGTTGGTGAGGGCGACCTTCTTGGCGAAGCCGGGCTTGCCGTAAAGCAGTGTGTCGAGGTCCTTCTCGAGACCGGAATAGCCATGTATCTGGCGTGTGTGATGGTTCTCGTTGACACGGCCTATGCTTCGGTAGGCCATCTTTCCATATGGGTATATGCGTGTGTTGCGTGTCTCGCGGTAGAGCGGATGCCGCGATCCACGCCCCTTTATTCCCTTAAGGAACGGGAAATTGCGTATTCTCTCGAAATCCTCGAGTGTGACCTTTTTGGCGAAGCGGAGCGCACGAGGCCGCACAGAGTCCGGTTTCTCGAACTCGCGTTTGAGGCGCGTATGCCATGAGTATTTCCTGATGGTGTCGGCCGGCCGGTTGAGCAGGTTGGCGATGCGCGGGTAGTAGCGGTCGAGCGAGTCGGCCAGAGAGTCTATCGACCTCCAGGGAATCACCTTGAGTCTCTTTATCTTGTCATGGCGCAGGTCGATCTTGACGTCATATACCTTGAGGTTGCAGGCCAGGATATTGCCGTTGTCGGCCAGAATGTTGCCTCGTTCGGGGGCTATTGTGTCGATGCGTGAGAGCTCGGAACGGGCACGATCGTTCCATGCGCTCGCCTCTATGACAGTTGTGCTGAAGAGTTTCACGAGTACGGCCACACCGAACATCACGAACATTATGGTGATGAGTCCGTAGCGGAATAGTATGTGTGCCTTGTTGGTCTGTTTTTTCTTGGCTGCCATTGTTCTGATGCTGGATTGTCAGGTGGTTCTTGGTGTAGTATGCCTGGTCAGGGTTATTCTCCTTCGTCGATGATCTCAAATGGAGGCTGCTCCTGGAATTTGAGGGGCAGTCCCTTCTCGCGCACCATGCGGCGCATCTCCGTCTCGCGGATGAGCGACATGTATGCCGCCTTCTCCTGCAGCTTGCAGCTTTCGGCGCGTGCCAGCTCGGTGTGGAGCCGCTTGATTTCGGCCATCTTGGTCTTCGTCTTGTAGCGAAGGCCGATCAGCGCGATTACCGAGACCACGATAATGATCAGAAGCCAAGCGTTGCTCTTGAAGAACTCAACGGAGATCGAGCGCCCGTATCGCAGTTCGTTGACCCACGAGTAGGTCTTCTTATTTTTCTTAACATCGTCGTCGCGCCTTGCCGGGCCCCGCTTTGTGGTGCCTGCGGACTCGGTAAGCGTCTCTACAGCCTCAATGTTCTCTTTCCCTGCCATCCTGTCGTCTGTGTTAATTTCTCTTTCGGTAAAGTTCTTATTTTTTAATGAGTATTTGTCTTTGCCTTTCTATCATTCAGCCTTTATTTCGGCAACCCGCAGTTTTGCGCTGCGGGAGCGGGGATTGCGTTCGACCTCGGCCTCGTCGGGCACTATCGGACTGCGTGTCACCGCAATCCAGGGGGTGGATATGTTACCGAAGATGTCTTTGTCGATTTCGCCGTCAGCGTTTCCGCTGCGGATGAAGTTCTTGACCATGCGGTCCTCTATCGAGTGGTAGGTGATTACTGCAAGACGGCCGCCGGGACGCAGTATTCGCAGTGACTGTTCGAGCAGACCTCGGAGAGCGTCCATCTCGCCGTTGACCTCTATTCGCAGGGCCTGGAAGACCTGCGCGAGGTCCTTCTTCTCGGCACGGGGATTGAGTGCCGGCTTGATGGCAGCCGCCAGCTGGCCCGTTGTCTCTATGGGGGCTTCCTCGCGGGCCTTGATGATTGCGCCTGCGATTGTGCCGGGGCGTTTCAGGTCGGTATAGGCGCGTAGCAGGCGCTCGATGTCCTCTTTATCATAGCCGGCGATAAGTTCGGCCGCCGTGTGGTCGCCGTTGCGGTTCATGCGCATGTCAAGCGGCGCGTCGGTGCGGAACGAGAAGCCTCTCTCGGCCGAGTCGAAGTGATGGAAAGACACACCGAGATCGGCGAGAATGCCGTCTACCCTCTCCACGCCATGATAGTGCATGAAATTGGAGATGTAACGAAAGTCGGAATGTACAAATGTAAACCGAGGGTCATCGGGGGCATTTGCAAGTGCATCGGTGTCGCGGTCGAACCCGAAGAGACGTCCGTCGGGGCCAAGTGCCTGCAATATGGCACGCGAATGACCGCCGCCGCCAAATGTGGCGTCGACGTAAATGCCGCCGGGCTTGATGTTTAGACCCTTGATTGACGCCTCAAGGAGTGCCGGTATATGGTACGTCTCTGATTCCATTTTTTATCCGTGGTTGTATGGTTCCGGCCCCTTTTCAGGATGCCGTTTTTTCGGTTGGATGCCATTTAGGCAAATTAGATTGTAAAGTTAGTGAAATTTTCTCAAAGAATTTACAAATACAAACGGATAAAAATAATTTTAACTTAAAAGAGATAAATATAGGTTTGGAAGTATATTTGACGATGACTTTTATGATTTTTTAGAAAAGGGTAAATTATTGCACATTTAGTTTGTTTTTATCTGATCGGTACGTCTCGGCGTCTTGTCTATGCATCATGTCGAGTCTCCTCCCTATTGAGGTCATCAGGTGGTTTATTGCCGGAACAATCGGGTCAGCGACGTGTCAGGATAGTCTCGTTGTTGTCGAAGTCGTAAAGGGTCATGCGGTCACCATCGATCCTGCAGCTGTACTCCACCATCCTTATCTGGGTCGGTGTGGTGAGGCTTAGGTAGAGCCAGTGCTTGAAGTCGTCGTATTTATATGTGCCGTCCTGCGTCTCGCCATCGGGCATGTCGGCATGGTAGGTGCCGTCGGCACCAAAATTCCTGACATCGGTGCCCGCCGTGTTGCTCCAGATGCCGACGATGGGAGATGTCTCCTCCGGCTGGTCTCCGGGATCCTCATTCCCTTCCTCGCCGTTGGCCGGCCGGTGCGGATCATCATGTTCGGGCACCGGGTCGTCGTGACTGCAGGCGCTTACGAAAGTCATTGGCGCGAGGCAGCACGATAAAAGGAACGCGTATGCAGTTGCCCTGGCTGTGATGAGCCGTATCGTCGATGTCTTGAGTCTCTCCGTAACGTTATTCTCTTTTAAATCCATAGGTGGGTGTATTATGGCGTAAAAATACTAAAAATAAGTCTATAATGCAAAAAGATATGGTTGCATTATGTAATTGACGGTTATTAGCATATATGTTTTAAGTGATACCGATGTTTAATTTTTACCGTTTGATTCCGTTATAAAAGAAAATCGCAAGTTCATGACCCATATCAACACGCCATCCAACATTTCCCGGATGCTATCCGGATTCATTGCACAGGTATATCCGTTGCCTCAGGAGATAATCGACAGGCTCGCTGAGAAAGCGCATTGGCAGAAGGTGTCACGCATGGAGACGCTCTGCCAGGAGGGCAAGGTGTTTGACAAGGTGGTTTGGGTGGCTGAAGGGATTTTTCATGTCTCAAGAGTCATGAAGGGCCAGGAACAGACTTTGGTGTTCGGCGTGAAGGGTGATGCTTTCCTGAGTCCCGACACATATCTTAACGGAGCACCGTCGCAACTCTCGTTCAATCCCATAATCGACAGTGAGGTCATCTATGTGACGATTGACGATTTCAAGGAGCTTGTCGCCTCGACCGAGCTGGTCATGTGGTTCAATAAGGTTCTGTTGCGTCAGATACATGCGCTTGAGAATAGGTACATCTGGCTGGGGCAGCAGGATGCATACAGCAGGTATCTGCGCATGATCAAGCAGAGGCCTGAGGTCGCTGCCAATATCCCGCTCAAATATATCGCCTCATATCTTGGGGTGACCCAGTCGCACCTGAGTCGTATCCGGGCCAGGATCGCCGGCAAGCAGCCTTAGAAGAAAATAGGGGGGATCAAAATTCTGATGGATCACCTGCATGTCGTGACTACTCATAGAAGTGAAGAAAATCGGATTTTATGCGATTTTTACCCGTGTGGTTGGGAACACGGAACGGAATATTCGATTCTCAGAGCCTTAAAATTGCCCTTTAATGAACGTAATTAATTAAACCACAGTTTATAATGTAAGTTTTCAATAAAAGCCCAAAAATTTCTATTTAGAACGATTTTTAATAATCTGATAGAATATTTGGCCTTCAAGGGCATTTTGAAACCAATATTGGTGCAAAGCGTTTGCAGTCAAAATTATGTTAAATAGAAATTGGCTATAATAATTTTCGTCGCTTCAAAATATTTATTATCTTTGTGAGTTTGGTGGTTGGGTGATTTCTTGCACGAGCCGCACCGATAAGTCAACTGCCCGGACGGACGTTGCTCCGGCGAGCCCATATATTACTGGCGGGAGAAGCGTCATCGTGCCGAACCATCTACCAGCCTTCAATATTCACGAGACATAATATACATCGAACATGATAACTTTTGAAGCAGAGAATGTCGCACTCCCCGACCTTGACTATGACAAGGTGCGCCGTTGGATCTCCGACGTGGCAGCATCGCACGGTTATACAGTCGGACGTGTCTCCTATCTATTCTGTGACGATCCGTACATTCTTGAGACTAATGTGAAGTTTCTCGGACATGATTATTATACCGATATCATTACGTTCGACTATACGCGTCGCGACCGCGTAGGAGGGGACATCGTGCTGTCACTCGACACCGTTGCCTCAAACGCAGCCCAACTCGGCCAGTCATACGAACGCGAGCTGCTCCGGGTCATCATACATGGTGTGCTGCATCTCTGCGGCATAGATGACAAAGGTCCCGGCGAGCGTGAGATCATGGAGGGGAATGAAGACAGTGCCCTCGCCCTTTGGAATGAACTCGATGCATAACCACAATGCTGGTACCTCCTCTTTATTCTGTCAGGGAATGATCATAGAGTGAGAGAAAAGATTAGAACTAAGATGAGATTTGAATTTGATGTAATAGTGATAGGTGCTGGACATGCAGGCTGTGAGGCGGCGGTGGCTGCCGCGCGACTCGGTGCGAACACACTCCTTATCACCAAGGACATGAACCGTGTCGCACAGATGTCGTGCAATCCGGCAGTAGGCGGTATTGCCAAGGGTCAGATAGTGCGCGAGATCGACGCTTTAGGGGGCTGTATGGGCATTGTCGCCGATGAGACTGCCATACAGTTCCGCATGCTCAACCGCTCCAAGGGACCGGCCGTATGGTCGCCCCGCGTGCAGAGCGACCGCACGAAATATATAGACCGCTGGAGGCAGATTCTCGACACCACCCCCAACTTATTTATATTCCAGGATACCGTCAGCTCGCTGCTTATTGATGCGGTTGCCGACGGGTCAATTCAAGACGCGGAGACGGCACTGAAACCGGTTCTGAGAGGTGTCAGAACGGCTCTCGGGTTTGAGTTCAAGGCCCGGCAGGTAGTGCTCACAGCGGGGACTTTTCTTAACGGTCTGATGCATTTCGGCCCGACAAAAATTGAGGGGGGACGCATTTCCGAAGACTCCGCCAAGGGGCTTACCGAGCAGCTTGTATCCCTCGGATTCAAGGCCGATAGAATGAAGACAGGGACGCCGGCACGCATAGACGGGCGCACCATAGACTTCAGCCTTGCGGAGCGACAGGATGGTGATGATGTTCCTTACGATAAATTCTCATTCTTGCCCGAAGTGAAGCGGTCATTGAAATCACGTCCCTGTTGGATTGTACATACCAATCCGGAGGCGCATGAGAAGATGGTCTCTCATCTTGACGAGTCGCCTCTTTACAATGGCGACATAAAGAGCATCGGTCCCCGTTACTGTCCGAGTATCGAGACTAAACTGGTGACATTCTCCGACAAGGAGAGCCATCAGCTTTTCCTCGAGCCGGAAGGAGAGACCACAGAGGAGTATTACATAAACGGATTCTCGAGCTCGATGCCGTGGCGGGTGCAGATAGAGGCATTGCAGTGCGTGCCGGCATTACGCGACGTTCAGTTCTACCGTCCCGGATATGCCATAGAATATGACTTCTTTGACCCCACGCAACTGACCCACGATCTTCAGACGAAACTTGTGCCGGGACTATATTTCGCGGGTCAGGTAAACGGCACAACCGGATATGAGGAGGCCGCCGCACAGGGTCTGATGGCCGGTATTAACGCGGCACGCCGTTCGCAAGGCAAGGAACCGGTGGTGCTCGGCCGTGACCGGGCATATATCGGAGTCCTTATAGATGATCTCGTCACCAAGGGGGTTGACGAGCCGTACCGCATGTTTACCTCGAGAGCCGAGTTCAGGATACTTCTGCGGCAGGATGACGCCGACATGCGCCTCACTCCGCTCGGTCACGAGATAGGTCTTGCAACTCCCGAACGCTATGAGCTGATGGTGAGGAAATGTGAGCAGCGCGACGACCTGATGGAGTGGAGCGAGAATTATCTGGTAAAGATGAGGCCGGAATTCAATGAGTTTCTTGAGGCGCACGGCACCTCACCGCTCACTGCCTCGGTGCGACTTGTAGAACTTATCCGCCGTCCGCAACTCAACTTCCGTATCCTCTCTGAGGCACTCTCGGCATTACGCCGGCAGATAGAGAACATTGAGGAGGAGAGACGTGACGAGATAGTCCAGGCAGCGGAGATACTCATCAAGTATGACGGCTATATCAGACGCGAGCGTGAACTTGCCGACAAGCAGTCGCGACTCGAGCATGTGCACATCCCCGACGGTTTCGATTATCTCTCCGTGACCTCCATCTCGACCGAGGCACGCCAGAAACTCGACCGCATACGTCCCGCCACGATAGGGCAGGCGTCGCGCATCCCCGGCGTCTCGCCGGCTGACATCAACGTGCTCCTATTGCTGATAGGACAGTGATGTGTGAGATTTGTTCCACGTGGAACAAATTAACCCTTAACCATTGTAAACAGTAAAGTTATGATATTACTTTAAAAGAATAACTTTAGCAAAAATCAGCGATGAATGCGTAAGTTTTCATTGACTGTGCCAAAAGAAAATTCATAATTCAACAACAATACAAAACTAAAGAGAAATGGAAATTGAAGAACTCAAACTAAAGATCAGGGACATTCCCGACTTCCCCTCGAAGGGGATCATCTTCCGCGACCTGACCACTCTGCTTAAGGATGGCGAGGCCCTGCATGTCATGAGCGATGCTCTTGTCGACCTTTATCGTGGCAAGGGAATCACGAAAGTTGTCGGAATAGAATCACGCGGATTCATCGGCGGTTCTATCATGGCTTACGAACTCGGCTGCGGTTTCGTGCCGGCGCGCAAGCCGGGCAAACTCCCCTCGGTGACCATCAAGAAGGCCTACGCCAAGGAGTATGGCGTGGATACAATCGAACTGCACAGCGATGCAATCAACGAGAACGATGTGGTGCTTCTCCACGATGACCTGCTCGCAACCGGCGGCACGATGCGTGCATGCTATGACCTGGTGAAATCGATGAACCCGAAGAAAATTTATGTCAACTTTGTGGTAGAGTTGACAGCCCTGAACGGACGCGACGCTCTCCCGGCAGACTGTGAGGTGACTTCACTCCTTAAGTATTGATGCTGCGTCGAGCATTCCTATGAGAATGCTCCCGCCGATGAAATCAAACATATCCAACTGGACATTCGAGCCGATTATCACGCTCGAATGTCCGGTTAAATTTTTGCGGCTGTTTTGACGTTGTATATATGAGACATGCCGATGTCATGCTCCCTTCACCAATGGATATGGAACCTATACAGAAATCTCAGAAACCGGTGTCTGTTCCTGACGTCGAAATTCAGCAATCTGAAGATGCGGCTGATGCCGAGCGCACCAAGACCGTTTCGCGTGAAAATATAGAGAGCCTGCTTGCGTCGACCGGACGAAAGATTGACCAGGTCGGCGGTTTCGACATCGAGATAAAACCTGACCGCACTCGCGAGGACATTTTCAACAACCGTCCCGGCGAACAACTGCGCAAAAAGATTCTCGGCCTCCCGGAGTCGCCGGGTGTCTACATGTATCTCGACCGCAAGGGTAATGTCATTTATGTCGGCAAGGCGAAACGTCTCAAACGGCGCGTCTCGAGTTATTTCAACCGTCGGCATGACTCGACACGCACGAATCTGCTTGTCCGTAACATTGTCGACATGCGGTTTATAGTGGTGGGGAGCGAGGAGGATGCCTTGCACCTCGAGAACGCGATGATCAAGCGTTACCAGCCGCACTACAATGTCCTGCTCAAGGATGATAAGTCCTATCCCTGGATCGTCGTGACAAGGGAACTCTATCCGCGTGTGTTCATGACCCGCGAGAAAAATATCGACGGCAAATATTACGGGCCATACAGCAATGTCCAGTCGGCAAAGGTCGTGCTTGATCTGATTCGCGATACCTATCCGTTGCGGTCATGTCGCCATGCGCTCGATGAGAAAGGCATAGCGCGGGGCCGCTATTCACTTTGCCTCGACTACCATATCGGCAAATGCGGGGGCGCATGCCGCGCCATGATCAGTCCAGAGAAATATGGCGAGTATATAAAGCGGGTGCGTCAGATCCTCAACGGAGAGACCTACGAGCTTGAGCGGATGCTCCGCGAGGAAATGAATGAACTCAGCGAGAATTGGAAATTCGAGGAGGCGCAGGTCGTCAAGGAAAAATATGAGAGTGTCAGGCACTACAACGCGAAAAGTCTGGTGGGGGAGACAGAGGTGCCCGATGCCGATCTGTTCGCTTATGTCGAGAATGACGAGAGGGCATATGTGAATTTCATGCATCTGCACCGTGGTGCCGTGACGCAGAGTCTCAATCTCGAATTTGTGCGGCGCCGCAATGAGGTGACACGCGAGGAGATTCTCAGTATGGCTGTCTCGGAGGTCATGAACAGGTTCGAGCGCGAGTTCGGCGAGGTGCTCGTGCCTTTCGTTCCCGACGTGGAGTTTGAGAAGATACGTTTCGTCGTTCCGCAGCGGGGAGAGAAGCGCCGCGCGCTCGACGTCGGGGTTCGCAACGCGACCCAATACATGAAGGACCGCGAGAAGGAGCAGGCGCTCCTCAATCCTGACCATGCTACCGACAAACTTATGGAGCGAATGAAATCCGATTTCCGTCTCAATGCCGAGCCACGCCATATAGAGTGCTTCGATAACTCGAACATACAGGGCACGAATCCGGTGGCGAGCTGCGTCGTGTTCCGCAACGGCAAACCGGCAAAGCGCGACTACCGGCATTTCATTATCAAGACAGTTGTGGGAGCCAACGACTTCGCATCGATGAAGGAGGTGCTTCACCGCCGCTACACGCGCATGATGGCTGAAGGGCAGCCTTTGCCGCAGATGGTTGTGGTCGACGGCGGCAAGGGTCAGCTCAGCGCGGCGGTCGAGGCGTTTGACGAGATGGGAATCCGTGGCGATGTCGCCCTTGTTGGAATCGCCAAGCGGCTTGAGGAAATATATTTCCCCGGTGACACGCTGCCTCTCTATCTTGACAAGAAGTCGCCGAGCCTCAGGGTCATACAGGCCCTTCGCGACGAGGCACACCGTTTTGGCATTACCCATCACCGTGACCGCCGCAGCAAGTCGCAGACAGTCAGCGGACTGGATGGCATAAAGGGTATAGGGCCGGCTACCGCGGCCAACCTCATGAAGCACTTTAAAAGCCTTAAACGACTGAAAGAGGCTGAATTACGGGATGTTGAGGCGGTTGTTGGGAAGTCTAAGGCCGCGATACTTCAGGCTGCCCTGAGCATTGGTGAACAAAAAAATTCGGAATAAAGAATCTGTTTTTTTGTTTTTTTGCTGTGAATGATTATCTTTGTAAGTGGAAATGTTCCGGTTACCGCTTAGATATGGATGCCGCCGTCGGAGCCGAGATGTCTCTGAAAGCATAGTCCGCTTGTCAGGCGGGAATCATCTAGTATGTTAACCTTATTAATAACCTGACGGAAACAATAACAACTCTGTTCCCCTGATACCTCAGGGAGGCATCATTCCGTCGAAAAACCCTACGACATGAAGCACCTGTCTACATTGCTTCTCGCCGTCGGACTGTCAGGCTTCTGCGCAATGGCCCAGAACGTGACAGTCGTGATGAAGGATGGTACGAGCCACAAGTTCACGCTGACCATCTGAGCGAGATAACATTCCGGGATGTCGCGCCAGAGACACCCCCGGTGGAGTTCAAAACCCTTACAGTCGAGCCCTATGGCGGCGGAAACGTGACTCTTTCGTTTGCCGATGAGGCCGGCACGACAGTCGCCAAGACTGACCTCTACGGTCCTGCCGACGCCACGTGGCTCCATGCGGGCACATACATCTACAATACGGCTAATGATCCCTTCACTATCGATCCCGCCTACTCAGCGCTTACTGTAGCGGGCGAGAGCAAGACATTCACCGACGCCACTCTGGTTGTCACCGAGGCCGAGCGTGTCTACTCCTTCGATCTCGAGATGACTCTTGAGGACGGCAGCAAGTTCCGTGGCTCTTATTCCGGACAACTTGACACATACATTCCCTGGATTGAGGGTGTCGAGCTCTCCGAAGCATCTTACAATGAAAATCCCCAGCCGGCCGGTGACTTCTATGTCAAGCTTAATGACGCAGACTGGAGATACAGCATGGCGTTTGTGTTTACGGCCGACCCTGCAGAGCTGACGCTTCCCGCCGGCACTTACACCTACAGCGAGATCCGTATGCCTGGCACAATATCGCCTGCAAGCTATTTCGACACATACAACCCCTCCGCTAGTCTCAGACTCGTCGCCGGAAGTAAGGTAGTTGTGACCAGAGATGGCGATAACTATGACATGGTGATGACCCTCAATCTCTCTGACGGGCGCACCGCCTCACTGCACTATGCCGGCGAGATCAAGGGTACTCCGGTCTTCATTCAGCCCGAGCCGAGTGATTTTGACAAGGTCTTTCTTAATATCTACGGCTCCGGCAATACCGGCGTAGAGCTCAGCAAGGAGGATCCGGAGGTCAAGCTTACACTCGACTGCTACGGCTCATCTTCAGCAAAATACTTTGAGGCCGGTGAGTATGTGGTCGGCGCGACCGAAGGCTTCCGCATTGATGTGAATCCCTCATACTCAAAACTCGAGCAGAACGGCAGCACGTTAGGTGTGACCGGAGGAAAGCTGACGGTGACTAACGAGGGTGCCGTATATACATTCGACGCCGATGTGACCCTAAGCGACGGCAGCGAGTTCAAGGGAAGGTATGTCGGTGAACTCGACACACACTTCAGCGTCGAGTTCAACAAGGTTCTCTCTGCCGCCAAATATGATGACAACGAGCGCCCCGCCGGCAACATGTATGTCAAGTTCAATGACGCCGACTGGAAGACAGAGATGGCTCTCGACATGTTCGCCGACAAGTCAGCCACGACACTCTCCGCCGGAACATACACATACAGTACAGAAGGTACTCCCGGCACTTTTGGCCCGCTCTCGTATGTCGACCTTTATTATCCCAGCAGCAGCAACCGCATGAAAGAGGGTAGTACAGTCGAGGTCGCTCTTGACGGCGAGACATATACCATCACGATGAAGCTCCTCTTCGAGGATGGCCGCACAGCCAACATGATCTACAACGGCGAGATCGCCGGCGAACCGGTGTTCAAGAGTGATGTGGTCATGATGACATCTGTCAGCGAGACTGTCTATGGCTATGGCAATGTAGAACTTACGTTCTCAAACGACACAGAGGAAATCAAACTGGACATGTATGGAAATGAAACAGCGAAGTTCCTTGAGCCGGGTGTCTACACCGTGGGTACAGAAGGTTTCCATATCGATGCCGGATATTCGGGCTATACCGCCGACGGCAACAATGTGAATATCCTCTCCGGCACAGTGACTGTGGCTGAGGCCGACGGCGTCTATACAATAGACATAGACCTTATGGTTCAAGGTGCTTCTGACGGCGCCGAGCCCCGTCAGATTATCCGCCGTTACATAGGCAAGCTTCCGGTATATGGCACTCTGATCGAGCGCACGATGACCGTCGCCGAGTATAATGATTATGCAAGCGCTCCCGGCAAGATCTATGTAAAGTTCAGAAACAGTGACTGGGATGCAGTAGCCCTCAATATGTTTGTCCCGGCTGATGCAAAGGTGCTTCCTGCCGGCACATACACATATAGCGCCGACAACGCCGAATTCACATTCGACGGCCAGAGTTATGCCGAGATCTCGCTTGGATATGGCGATGCAAGCAACCGCTTCGCCGAGGGCAGCACAGTGACCGTCGAAGAGAACGAAGGCGTCTACGATGTCAAGATGAATCTGATATTCACCAACGGCAAGAAGGCTGTCATCACTTTCAACGGCACAATCGAGGGTGACCCCTTTCCCCAGCAGTAATCCTTAAGTTTGAATCAAGATGAAGAAATACATCATAGCCTTAACAGCGGCTTTGGCAACCGCAATCAGCGCCTCGGCGGTCGACTACGCCCACAAGCTCCTGGTCAACAAGACCGACGGGACCAAGGTGGAGTATAAATTCGAGGACTGCCCCGTGGCATCAATCGAGGGAGACGACCTTAAGATCAGTTTCCTCTACAGTGAGCAGACAGTGCTTCACCCCATAGCCGATATCGTCAACCTGACTTTCGACAAGGAAGAGGTTAACAGCGTGGAGGGCATATACACCGAAGGCAGCGTGTCGTTTGGTCTGACCCGCGACCTGCTTGAGGCCGCTGGCCTCCCCGCCGGCACGGCAGTACGCATCTATGACATGGCCGGCGCACTTCATGCCGAGGGCACATGCGGCGCCGACGGCGCGGTGTCAATCCACATCGCTTCGCTCGGACAGGGTGTCTATCTGGTCAAGGCCGGAAACAACTCCTTTAAGTTCATCCGTTAAATTTGATTCCCATGAAAAAAACCATATTATCAGCCATTGCGCTCGCTGCCGTTTCGCTGGCCGGAGCGCAGACAGTCAGACACCTCGTGGTGACTGACAAGGAGGGCAAGGAGCAGTCTTTTGTCGCCGACGAGATCCAGGGCGTGCTTTTCGAGACCCCCGAATACCGAGACCTGACCCATCTGCTTCGCACAGGCTACGAGGAGAAGGGCAACTCCGGACTCTACACAGTCGAGTTCGGTACATCCGAGCCTGACAGCGAGGGCAATCCCCTTGAGATCGGAGACATTCAGGTCGCTCTCCTTCTCATGGCACCAAAGAGCGAGACTCTTGCTGAGCCGGTTCTTCCCGCCGGCTATTACCGGGTGGGCAAGAGCATTGACGAGTGGACATTCGATATAGGCAAGTCTGTTGTCTGGTCACGCACCGCCGAGGGTTCAGAGGGGATTGCCCCCACTATGATCCTGGACGGCACGGTTGACGTGCGCGTGGAAGAGAACGGAGACTATGACATCCGCATGGAGTTCCTGACATTAGGCGGTCCTCTCGACATGCGTTATCAGGGGCCCCTGAAGTTTGGCCCCGGCTACTCTGAGTCGACTGCATTCACAGAGCCTGTCAATGTCGATTTCTCTATCGGTCAGGCCCGCTTCTACGGCAACTGGTTCTATCCATTCTCGGCCGACATGCTGCTTCAGTTCTATGAGGGTACAGTTTCCGACGGAGTCCTGACCGACGGCTATATCCTTGAGATTGAGATGTACGAGCCCAGGCCCGAGGACTGCATGGATCCAAATCAGGTTATCGCCGACGGAACCTATGTGGCTGAGAACCGTGAGAAGATCAACGGCACATATCTCCCCTTTACATTCCGCAAGGGTGAGAATGTGGAGTTCTTCGGCTCGACGATTCCTGCGCATACCCGTCTGGAGTACATCGCACCCTCAGGCCACCGCAAGCTCGGCCTCATCACCGGCGGTACACTCACCGTCTCTGAGAACGGCACCAAGTTCATGATCGACTTTGTCACCGCCGAGGGTATCTCGATCAAGGGTACATACACCAAGGCTCCCGTCATCGTGAACTATTGCGACAACGACGTCAAGGAACCGCAGCGTCCCTTCTCGACACTTACCGAGGACCTGACACTCAACTGGGTTCCGGGTACAGGAGCCTTCAATTATGTCGAGACCGAATACCCTATTCTTGAGGACCTCAACAGGATCTCATTAATCGTGGCTGAGCCGGAGATGACCAAGGGTGACTACCTGATGTTCGACCTGCACTGTGACGAGTCTGTCGTCACCGACGGCACATATACCGTGGACTGGACACTGGGCAACAAGAATATAATCCCCGGTGCGGTTGACTTCGCCGGCGTCCCGGTATATGCATGGTATGGCGACCTCGACACCACCGGTCCTGACGGCACTCAGTCGACTCTCGGACCCATTGCCTCGGGTACGGTAACTATAAGCACTCTCGGCGACGGCAACCGCAAGATTGTGTTCGATCTTACCGATGATGCCGGCAACAAGATAACAGGTGAGTACACCGGCCCGATCACCGACATCTCCGAGCAGCCCGAGCAGGCGCGCGGAATGAAGAAGGCCGCTTACCGCAGCATGCGCAACGCGCTGCCGCGCCGCGCCCGTTAAGGATCCGTTAGTATCATATAAGACAGGCCCTGCGGAACCCGGGTTCCGCAGGGCCTGTCTCTTTACGGGGGACTTATTTTCGCAGACTGAGATAGACAATCGCCGTGCCGAGCATGATCACTCCTATTCCCAGTCCGATCAGAAACCTGACAGGCACGCACAGTCCGACTATCGAGGCCACTACGCCGGCCGTCATGACGCAATACCCGATCCTACGGCATAGGGCGCTCCTTTTATGTCTGCGCCGGGCTGTGTCATGCCCGGCGTCGGGCAGGGGCGTCTCGCTTACGCTGGCAGCAGTGACCTTGCCGCCGACTATCTCCTCGGTTATGGTGAGCGTGCCGTCAGGATAAGCCACGGATTCCTTCTGTTCCTTTTCCCGTTCGGCATAATAGTCCGGATCACTGACCCGGAGTGCCTGGACCTCGGTATACAGCCTGTATTTCGGCAGCGAGAAATTGCTTCCCAGATCCTCGCGAAGCGAGTCGATCAGGGTTTCTGTCATGTCCCGGGCCGACGCGGCGTAGAACTTGCCGTCGTCCCTGTCGAAGAGACCGGGCACTTTCTCGATTGCTTCCGTTATCTGGTTCAGGGTCGCCGTGTTGCCGGCACAGCATGTCATCGAGTCAATCATGATTGCGCGTATCTGCCGTATGTCTCCTGATTTCACGGCCTGTTTAAGAGTGTCCTTCATAGTTTACGGGAATTATGGTGTTTAGCCGCTCCTGCAGCCTGTCACTTACTAAACAAGTGCCGACAATCAAAGGTTTTTTGCGATTTGGACACTTATAGGGCTCTTAATTGCAGATTTTTTGTTAATTTTGTTCCCGAGTTATGAAGCAGATGGAAATAATACAGAAGCGCATGGCCCCGGAGCTCGGCGAGATGAATGAGATCATCGTCGAGTCGCTGCATACGTCCAACCGGATGATGAACGACATAGTGACCCGTTATCTGAAGGTCAAGGGGAAGCAGATACGCCCGCTTCTGGTGATTTTGAGCGCCCGTATGTTCGGTGATGTCACCCGCGAGGTGCTCTATGCAGGCGCGGCCCTGGAGATGCTCCACAACGCGTCGCTTATCCATGACGATATTGTCGACGAGACTTCGCTCAGGCGAGGGGCACCGACTATCAACGCCACTATGGGCAATCAAATCGCCGTGCTTGTCGGCGATTTCTTCGTGTCTAACGCCCTTGCCGCCGGTATACGCACTGGCGACATACGTGTCATCTCGGCACTCTCGGCCCTCGGCAAGGAACTCAGCCTCGGTGAGATTGACCAGATCTGCAACGCCCGCGACCATTCGCTCGAGGAGGCAGGATATTTCGGCATGATTCGCCAGAAGACAGCCTCTCTGTTCATGAACTGCGTGCGTATGGGTGCCGAGCTCGGAGGTGCCGGCGACGACAGCATAGACGCCATGGTGCGTTACGCCGAGCTTCTGGGGCTCTGCTTCCAGATCAAGGATGACATCTTTGACTATTACGATAACCTGAAGATTGGCAAGCCCACGGGCAATGACCTGCGCGAGGGCAAGGTGACGCTCCCGCTGCTCTATGCCCTGCGTGTGGCGCCTGAATCCGAGGCTCGTCCGATGCGCGACCTGCTGCTTGCCGGAGACCTTGATGCCGGGGCAATCGGGCGTCTTATTGACTTCGCAAAATGCCATGGAGGCATTGAATATGCCTACGACCGGATGCGCGAGATGCAGCGTGAGAGCGAGAAATTCATCTCACAGTTCCCAGACTCGGAATCTAAGCGGGCGTTTACCGAGATATTTGACTACATAATCTCACGCGACAGGTAATGCTTGGCAGATGCATGGTGCCGGGAGTGACGGAGGCGGGCTGCGACGAGGCGGGCCGCGGCTGTCTGTGCGGCCCCGTGGCCTGTGCGGCTGTGATTCTTCCCGATGATTTCGACGGTGACGGCCTCAATGACTCAAAGCAGTTGACGGCGGTGGCACGTGAGCGCCTCAGAGAGCGAATAGAGGCCGAGGCGACGGCCTGGGCGGTTGTTATGGTCAGCGCAGAGGAGATCGACCGTATAAACATCCTTAACGCCTCTATAACGGGCATGCAGCGTGCCCTGGACGCCCTTGAGGTGCGCCCGGAGCACATCATAGTCGACGGTAACCGCTTCAGGCCCTATCTTGACCCGTGCCGTATGGTCGACATCCCTTACCATACGGTTGTCAAGGGGGATGCCAAGTACATGTCAATTGCGGCCGCCTCGATACTTGCCAAGACCCACCGCGACGAACTGATGAGGCACTATGCCGCCGAATATCCCGGCTATGGCTGGGAGAGCGGCATGGGCTATCCGACCAAGGCCCATTATGAGGCAATAGCACGCCTCGGCATAACCCCCATCCACCGCCGCTCGTTCAAGCTTGTGAGGTAGGTGTTATGTGGGTTTTAGGTGTTAGATGTTAGGTGTTTAAGGTTTGCTTATGATACTGATTGCTGAATCGAAGACTATGGCTGCAGGGCAGCATGAGGTGAGCCGCGAGGAGTTTGTGGAGCATCGCCCGCTGTTCGACGGTATCGCCAATGCCATCATGGACTCGCTGCGCGATCGGTCGGTCGAGCAGTTGTGCGCCGAGGCGGGTATTACAGCCAGACTGGCAGTGTCGTTGCGGCGAATGATATATGAGTTTCCCGATAAATCGCTGGGCATACGCGCTCTCAGCACCTTTACAGGTGTCGTATTCCGTCAACTGAATCTTGAAGCCTACGGCGACGCTCAGAAGGCGTTTATAAGCGCTAATATGCGCATCATATCCTCGCTTTACGGCTGGCTGCGGCCAGACGACATAATCAAGCCCTATCGGTTCGATTTCAAGAGCCATGTGGCTCCGCTTGGCGAGACGCTGATGAAATACTGGAAGAAGGATGTGACGATTGCCTTGGTCAGGGACCTGCAGGCGAGGGGAGACCGGGAGATAATCGACCTGCTTCCGGCCGATGCCTCGAAATGTGTGGACTGGAAACTTGTAAAGCGGTTTGCCAAGGTGTATAAGGTCGATTTCAAGACCATCATCGGTCCCGACGAGACTAAGACACCCAATTCGGGCCGTCTGAAGGAACTGCGTGGCCGTCTGCTGGACCAGGTTATCCGCGAGGGTGTCACCGACCCGGCGGCCATCGCCACGCTCGACTCCGCCGACTACATGCCCGACCCCGCCGGCCCTACCCATCCCGGCTGCCTCTCCTTCCTCACCGCCTGACGGGAGAGTATTTTCGGTTAAACGGAAATTTTTGGGTCGTTTCACCGATTTTTCTCTCGCTCCAGAATTTCAGAAAATCTACATAAAGTGTCCATAACTCCCGAAAAAATCGACTTATGGACACTTTATGTAGATTTTGAGCGACGGGTAAGCCTAAGAACAACTGAGTTGTGTCATTCGTCAACTTTTGTCTTTTGTTTGTTAATGTTATATATTTGTTGTATATTTGCAAACAAAATGATAGCACTATGGAAGCAACAGTTCAAAAGAAAGCAACAATGTTCCGTCTCAATGCGGCCCTTGTAGAGCGGCTGAAAGAGATGGCGAGGCTTAACCATCGCAGCCTTAATAATTTCGTAGAATGTATTTTGCTTGATGTCGCCTATAATGAGCCCAACGAAATCACCAGGGCCGCTATTGAGGAGGCGCGAAGCGGAAAACTCCGTGATGCGACCCCGGTTGATACATCATCGGTTGAGGCCATGTTCAAGTCGATGGATCGTTTACCATCGACTGAGTGAGGGGCCGTCACCGGAATGAGTGAACGGATATTGTCCGGAATGAGTGGATGCTCAAGGCATGAACGAAGAAGTGTTTACCGGGAAAGGATAGATTACATAGAAATGGCTAAGATTCTTGACATGCAGATAGAGGAGGCGCTAAAGGCTTATATGGCCTCTGGCGTCGAGGATCAGGTGGACTACCAGAAGTTCTATCTCTATTCCATCGTGACACATTCTACAGCCATAGAAGGCTCAACAGTCACCGAAATAGAAAACCAGCTTCTTTTCGATGAGGGTATAGCCGCAAAGGGACGCCCGTTAATTGAACAGATGATGAATGTTGACCTCAAGGACGCATATCTTCAAGCGTTCAGAATGGTCTCTGAGAATCCAGCCTATACGCCCCGGTTATTGCAACAACTCTCGGGACTGGTGATGCGCCGTACCGGAAGCGAATATTCAACTATTGCCGGTCAATTCGATTCATCCAGGGGAGAGTTCCGCCTCTGCAATGTCAGTGCCGGTATAGGCGGACGAAGTTATCTCGCGTATAATAAAGTGCCACGTGCTATAGATGCCTTTTGTAACTGGCTCAATGAGGAAATATCAAAGGTGGACACGACAGATATTGCGGCGTGCTACCGCCTGAGCTTTGAAGCCCACTTCCGACTTGTGACAATTCATCCGTGGGTCGACGGCAATGGACGAACGACCCGGCTTGTGATGAATATGATTCAGCGGCAGTTAGGGGTTGTGCCTTCCATTGTAAGAAAAGAAGACAAGGCGGAGTATATCCAGTCGTTGGTTGACAGTCGTGAAAATGAAGATTCTACTATCGTACAGGACGTTCTGCTTCGTCATCATATTGTCAATCTTAACCGCCGCGTTTTACAGTATCAGGCAAATGACACTGCAACTGCTCAGAATGACACTGTAAATATAGGAAATGACACTGTAAATACCAATACTGGCACTGTATCAGTACTAAAGAAATCTTTACTAAAAGTCTATAATGAAATCCTGAGCAATCCTGAGATAACACATGCAGAAATCATGGAGGCTCTTCATATTTCGGAATCCACAGCCAAACGAGCTACCCGAGATCTTAGAAATCTTGGTTACATCGCGAGGTCGGGCTCTGACAAGACCGGCAGGTGGATAATCCTGAAATAACAGCGGCTTTGAAAAGCATCATATGCCGAAGTCGATAAAAACCTACATAAAGTGTCCATAAGTCTCCCCAAAAATCGACTTATGGACACTTTATGTAGATTCTGAGCGCTTAATGGCAGCCCTAGAATGGATGATTTTTGCGGTCCGAGAGGAGGTGACAATAACTGTCTGTTATGCGGGAGTTGAAATTGGAATATGGGAAGCACCGCGGCTCCATTGCTTGACGAGAATAGTGAGCACTTAACGATATGGCCGTAAAATTGACATCAATTGGCAAGGCAAACCCAGACTTTCAATTTTCATTTTCGAAATATTAACATTAACTTTGTGACAAATTACGTCACGCGCATGCGAGTCTGTAAGGCCGGCCTAAATCCACACTTACTTCTTTTAGATATGGGTATAGACTCAAGTTGGCTAAAGTAATTAGTTTAATCTGAACACATGTAACAAGACAATAAATCCACACCAACAACATGAAACGAATAAATGCGTTCATTATATTTCTTTCTTGCTTAATTTCGATATGCAATGCGTCGGAATCGGCAGTTGCATTATATTCGAAATGGCAACATATCGACAATGGCCGGCTTATGGACATGGGACAGAAATTCGACAACAACAACAGTTGCGACAGTGCTCTTGTCTGTTACACCTTAGTTGCCGACAAATTGCGAAACAACTCTTCAGATTCAGAAGACAAGAGAATGCTCGCCCGTGCACTTAACAACATAGGGTTCATTTACGCCACATACTTTTTCGACTATCAGAAAGCGATGGAAATGTTCGACGAATCGTTGAAAGTGTCGCAGGGAAGCGGGTATAATGAGAATATCCCTTATGTATATCTGAATGTGGGCGGAGTCTATTTGGGATGCAACATGATGTATGGCAAAAAGTTATTCTCAGACGAGGTATGGGATTATCTTGAACGCGCCCTTAAGAGTTCAATAGAAACCAAACAACATGAAGTCGCCATTGTGGCTTTTCTCAACATGGGGCAGATGTATTTCGGGGATCACCGCGACGATAAACTGAAGAAAGCCATTCAGACACTTGAAAAAGCAGACATTCCGTTAGCCATGAAGTTGAGAGCATTCGGCCTGGAATATGCCGGCGGACTAAAAAGTTACATGGCCCAAGACTATCTGAAAGCCGCCGAATACTTTAAAAGGATGATCTCTCTGATACCGGAGAAAGACATTCACACCATGCGCTACGAACTGATTGCTCTGATGGCGGAAACAGAGGCATATAAATCTGCGGGTGATTATAGCGCAGCAATAGCGAAGGGAACGGAACTATTAGAAAAGTCGAGGATATGTGAATCCTCCGATATGGAAATAACTGCATGCGGTACGCTCTCGGATCTATATGACAAGACCGATCAGAAAGACAAAGCATCCGATTATATGCTGCTTTTTCATCATAAAAAAGACTCGACGCTCTCAGAGCGAGATATGACTATGCTGTCGAAAATGCCTCTCGTCAATGAGCTCCATGAAATGAAACAGACGCTTGAAAAGGAACGGACAAGGCGTCAGGCGATGACCATAGTCACAATGGTCATAATCTTCTTTGTCCTAATGCTCGGACTTTATCTACTCACTGTGATACGCAGCCGGCGCAAACTCAAGTCATACGTCAAGGAATTATATCGTAAAAATGTCGAGCTCCTGAAAGCAGAACAGCGCGCCAAGGAGTTACGGGTAGACATGGCCGGAACAGAATGCAAATATTCCTCATCGAATCTGACTGCAACAGAAAGCAAACAAATTGCCGAATGTATCCTTCAGATCATGGACAATACCGAACTCATAACTGACTCGGATTTTTCACTTAAAGATCTGTCGGAACACGCGGGCTATTCCTACAAGACGGTCTCACAGGTAATTAATGAGACGCTTGGCAAAAACTTCAAGACCCTCCTCAACGAATATCGCATCAAGGAGGCATGTAAGCGACTTCTCGACTCAGGCAACTATGGACAGTATACAATCGAGCACATTGCGGAAAGCGTCGGTTTCAACTCCCGATCCAATTTCACAGTAATGTTCAAAAAAATCACCGGTCTCAGTCCCATGCAGTTTCAAAAGAACGCTCAATCCGAATCAGACAAATGACAAAATAATGTTCAAATTCATGTTTTAGAACAGTCGGGAACGGTTTTAGACAGGGGTTCATAAAAACAATATTTAACTTAGCGGCACAGAAGGCAACAATTCTGTGTCGCTTTCTGTATGCGATTGTATTCATGACAATATGAACTACCAAAAAACTTAATCCCATGAAACAAAAACTTACAGTGGGTCTATTCGCGGCGCTTTTAGCGGCCGCGAGTGCGTATGGAACTCCGGTGACACCGGAACAGGCACTTGATCTCGCCAGCGATTTCGGGCGAAGTGCAACATCACGAAACATGATGCGAGTTCCGACGTCATCCTCAGCCATGACCCAAGTCTACAAGCATGTCGATGTTGCTACCGGACTTGATGCCATCTATGTCTTCAACCGAGGGAAAGAAGATGGATTTGTTCTTGTCAGCGGTGATGACCGCGCGCCCCTTATTCTCGGATTTTCCGACCGTGGCCATTTCGATTCTGCACACATTCCAGGCAACCTGAGAGTCATGCTTGAGAACTGGGGCAGACAGATATCATGGCTCGCCACCCATGACGAGGCAAGAAGCGCGGCGCCCATGCATGTCTCACGCGAAATAGGCCCGCTGCTCGGGGAGATACAATGGGATCAAACCGACCCCTACAACAGGAAATGTCCTACTGTCTCGCAGGCCGACGAGTGGGGTGATATCTCCGGGGAAGGACCGGCCGCTACCGGATGTGTGGCCACGGCCCTCGGTCAGATCATGTACTATCACAAATGGCCTCCACAGGGCAACGGCTCCATCAGTTACACCTCGCATGGCACCGATCCTGAAGGCGATCAGGAGGATGTGGACGTATCGGTCACATTTGAAGGAACGCAATATAACTGGGACGCCATGCTTCCTTCGTTGACAAGCAAGTCTCCGTCAGACGCCATTGACGCAGTGTCGACACTGCTATTCCATGTCGGAGCCGCATTCGAATCCGTCTATGGTGTCTCCACCGGCGCCACTGATATATCAGTGGCGCCTGCGCTCATGACATATTTCGGCTACGATAAGGGCATAAACTATCTGAAACGCGACTTTCACACCTCTTCGGAGTGGAACGAGATACTTTTGAACGAGCTCGAAAACAACCGGCCTGTAGCCTATGGCGGAGTCACACGCCGTCTCGAAGGTCACTTCTTCGTGCTTGACGGAGTGAACACCGACGGTTACTATCACATCAACTGGGGATGGAGCGGCAATGAAAACGGATATTACCTGCTTTCATTGCTGGAGCCCGGAGTCCAGGGCACGGGCGGCGCATCAGGTGGTGCGTTCCACTATGCACAGAACATGATTACCGGAATCCAAAAGCCTCAGGAAGGCTCGGACTATCACTATAATTTTACTTGCGAAGGTCTCAGCGACATCAACGAGACTGTCGGGAGACAGGAGACAGTGGCACTGACGGCGTCTTCAGTCTGGAACGACTCTCCAAACGGTGTCACCGCCAATCTCGGCTTTATCCTTGTCGACAGCGAGGGGAACACGGTCTACCGGCAAATGGTGAAAAATGCTGTTGAGTATGGTGTGGCATATGGTGAATCAGAATTGTCATGTTCATTTATGATACCCGACAACATACCGGTCGGAGAATACATCATACGCCCGGCATACCAGATAAGTGCCGACAACTATTCGACCGACCGCCTCATGCAGGTCATGCCCGGACGTATGTCGCAGATCATCGTCTCCATTACAGAAGACAACATGACCTATGTATCCACGGGCGCATACTCGCTCTCACTGCTTGAAGTGCATGGCGATAATGATGGAGATCTTGAGAATGGAGTGACAAAAAAGATAACTGTCAAAGTGCATAATGACGGCGGAGAGTTTTTCGGTCCGATTCAGCTCAGGATGTTCATAAACGGACAGGACCGCACGTTTGGACGTTTCGATTTCCCGTCAAGCGGCAGCAAGGCCGTATGGACGTCAATACCGGGGCATGCCGATACCGAACTCACCTTCGATGTCGGTGACTTCGACCTTCCCGGACACGATGACTATGTTGTGCGTCTGTGGGGAAACGAAGGCACCTTTGAGGTGGACGAAGATGGATATACCTCCACAAGAAACGCAAAGAATCTTTGTTCGATTAAGGGAATCAAGGTCGTCGGCCCGGCACTTCCTCCTGTAGTGGAGGTCGTTGACGACATGATCGTCACAACGGCGGTCGATGGAGTGGTTCCCCGCAATGACGTAGGCCTTAAAGTCTGCATCACCAATGACGGCGGCGAATGGATGGGCCAGATGCGATGTTCTGTATGGGATCCGGAATCATGGTCAAGGGATCCACTCGGATACGTTACTTTCACCAACTCCGTCACTATAGAGGCAGCAACAGAAGAACAATGGATAACACTCACCGGAGGCGAAATGCCCGAAGCGTGTGAAACAGGCCGCGTTTATGAACTTACCCTACAGGAGCCCGGCAAAGACGAGGCGATGGTGCCTTCATATTATGTTTCGACGGAAATAACTGTAGGCGAAGCCGTAGAGAAAATATCAGAACTTTCAATGGATGAAGTGTCTTTCTATCCTGAGACTGTCATTGCCGGTGTCCCCACAGAAGTCCAGTTCCATGTCTCCAACACCGGATATCGCTATAACGGCCAGTTATATTTCAGTGTCTCACGCAATGGGGAGACCCTTCACAAATCAAGTCTGCAAAGTGCTTCAATCGAGCGAGACGAAGATGTCTATGTGGCATTTAACGAGACATTCGAACTTCCGACAGCACCGGATTATGTCGTGACCCTATTTGATGAGACAGAGAAAGAAATCGGCTCAAAAGATAATATTACATTCACCGCCGACGATCCTGTACTGACATTGACTGACGATACCCGCATTCCTGCAATCATCTACTGCAATGAGGCCACCGATTACATTTTCGGGATACACAATGCAGGATTCCGTTTCGATTCTACACTTAGATTCGCGATTCTGCTCGAAGGCGAGCAGAAATTCATATCAGACCCCGAAGTTCTCTCTTTAGCCCGCAACGAGAACGGAATCGTGTCTTTCAATGAAAGTATCAACATCGCATGCGGAGAAAATTATACTGTAAGGCTGCTCGATGGAGAAAAGACTGTCGGCGAACTTAACGGTATAAAAATAAAGGGATTTGTAGGAATCGACGAAGTCTCCTCGGAGCAAATCAGATTCAGCATTACAGACAATGCGATCAATCTGATCAATGTCACATCTGCCGAGGTTGCCATATATGCCGCTGACGGACGTCTTGTGAAATCGGCCAGAAACCTGAGCAAGATCGACATAGCGAACCTTTCGAACGGCGCATATATGCTGGTAGTCAAGACAAACGATAATGTCAAAACCTTAAAATTCATCAAATAAATCCTATGACCGGAATCTTCTCTGAGTGTCTGTGAAAAGACTCACCGTGAAGATTCCGGTCAAAAATCATATGACTATGAAGATTTTCAACAATCTCGTCTGTACGATTGCCGGAGCGATAATGCTGCCGACATCAATTTCCATGGCGCAAACAGAGTCGCGCGAGATATTGAATCCGCACTTTTCAGATCACCCGGCCCGGGTAACGGTGAGAAGGGCGAATACAAATGCCTCTTACAAGACGACACTTGTCGGGTTCCTTTATTATGCCGACTCCTGGAATGATCTTGAAGGCGTGACTCCTATGGGCATCTATACCATCGGCACGACTCCCGGCTCACAGCCGGAGCAGTTCGCACGTATTGGCTTCATGAACTCACACTGCAACGGAGGCGCTGTACTCGCCGGTGACACCTACTGGTATATCTGGCGTCAGACGGATCCGTCGGGAATGACAGACATCGACATGTCTCAACTGTATTCCTACAACATAACCACGGGTGAATTCGAGTCTTACGGCGCGGTAAGTTCCGAACTTGCCTCTAATGCCGATAAATCCTGGGACCCGACAGAGGATAGAATCTACGGGCAATATACGATCGACGGCAAGCGCAAACTCTGCATAGTCGATTATCAGGAACAGACTGTAACGCCCGTCGGAGACTGTTATTCATATTTCGGTCTCGCTTTCGACGGAACCGGCCAACTTTGGGGAATTGACAGTGCGGGAGACCTCTACAAGGTGGACAAAAGAAACGGTTCGGCGAATAAGATAGGCTTCACAGGTGTCATTCCAAGATATGCGCAGAGCATGGCTTTCGACCTAAAGACCAACGAACTCTACTGGGCAAGCTACACAGACGCCGGCAAGGCGTCGTCCAACCTCTACAAAGTAGACCCGGCAGATGGCAGGGCCACGCTTATAACGGCCTTTGGCGATCAGGAGGAATTCATGGGCTTGGCAGTCATGCCGGCAACCGCCCCCGATAACGCGCCCGGTTACGCCACAGATCTTACCGTCGAAATGAATGGCTCAACCAACACCGGTCAAATCTCTTTCAATCTCCCGCAATACACATATATGGGGAATGAGCTTGACGAAGACATTTCGTACAGAGTGCTCGCCAATGGGAATATCCTTTTCGAGGGCACCGGCGCCAAAGGACAGAATGTGACTCGAGACATAACGATCCCCGGCGGCGATGTTACAATTTCTGTCATATGCTCGAACAGTGAGGGTGACGGTCCCTCTCTGGAGTTGCGACAGTGGGTGGGTGAGGACTATCCTTTAGCACCTGAGAACGTGAGACTCGCACTCGACGAAGCCTCCGGAAAGATCAGCCTTACTTGGGATCCTGTCACCGAGGGTACGCACGGCGGATATATTAATCCGGAGAACATAACATATACCGTGACTCGCTATCCGGATGCCGCGGAAGTCGCAAACAATATTACGACAAATACTTTCGAAGAAACTCTTGAACAGCCCGAGCTGCCCACGGATTTTTATTACGAGGTCAAATCTCGCCATGACTGGAGAGAATCACCGGAGCCCGCGCAATCAAATCATGTGCCATACGGCAAGGGTTTCATGGTTCCATATTTCAATGACTTTGACAATGAGTCAAGCCTCGGTCTGTTTTATACGATTGACGGTAACGGAGACGGTTCCACATGGAAATGGTCTCGATTCGGCACACAGACCGCCTATATATTCACAGGCACCGACAACGCCGCACCTCAGAATGACTGGCTGATTACACCCGGAATCGAAATGAAAGGCGGCAACAGATATGAAGTCACGTATGTCATAGAGAAAAACATGAATGACGGGCGATTCTCCGACATGCTGGAGACAGCCTTCGGAACCGGAGTTGACCCTACAGCCTATACGGTAGCAGAAAACACTTTCACCTGTAAAGTCGGTAGCGCCGAGACGCGGACCGTTGTCATCGAACCTGCCCTCGACGGATATTACCATTTCGGTTTCCACGCGGTAAGCAATTGTTTCACCGGACTTTCAATTAATATCGACAACCTGAACATAGATGTCTTGGCGAATCCCGGCGCTCCTGCCCCCGTGACTGATCTTACGGTCAAGTCATCGCAGGGCACTCCTCCCGTCAACATTCGTTTCAAGACTCCGGTCCAAGACAATATGGGCAACAATCTTGCTTCAATTTCCAAGATAGACGTATTCCGCAACACCAACGAACTCGTCAAGAGTCTTGAGATAACAGAGCCCGGCAAACAGGTGACAGTGATTGACTCCAAGGGTGCCCGGGGCATGACAAAGTATACCGTCGTGGCATACAATGAATACGGAATCGGTGAACGGGCAGAGGTAGAGATTTTCCTCGGGAAAGATCTTCCGGGCGCACCCAGAGACATAACTCTTACCGACGAGGGTGACGGAGTACTGAAACTCTCCTGGAAAGCACCGGAAGAGGGCGCGAACGGAGGATACTGTGATCCTGCTAATCTTACGTATAATATCTATACACTCGTAAACAACTATTACGCTGACTTCAAGAAAGGATTGAGTCAGACGGAAGTGACTATTCAGGCAGAGGATTATTACAGTTCTGAACAGACCCTGAGCTGTTTCGCGGTTTCGGCTGTCAACAGCGTCGGCGAGGGCAATGCATACAGTTCCACAGAAGTCATTCTTGGTAGACCATACCAATATCCGTTCGCCGAAAGCTGGGCCGCCGGTGAGGCACGGCATGACATGTGGTATCGCATGAACAATGGCCAGAACGGATGGCTCCCTACGGCAAACTACTCTTCTGACGAAGATAACGGATGCATGCAGTTTGACGCCGCCGAAGATGGCGATATGAGCTACTTCTGCCTTGGCAAGGTCGATTTGTCCACCGCCTCGAACCCTAAACTGATTTTCGATTATTACTCGATGCCGGGTAAAAACCTTATTCTGGTTCCGGAAATCAACCATGCGTTCACAGGAATGTTCACCACACTTCCCGCTATTGACTTTACAAAAGAAACAGGAGAAGACGAATGGCGCGAATTTGTGGCGGATCTTGCCCAGTTCAAGACATTACCTTATATCACCGTACGCTTCCTTGGCGTCGGCAACACAGCATATCCGCTGCGGGTAGACAATGTGCGTATCATGGATTCCGACAAGACGCCAACTTATGGAGGTATCGACGGAATACTCATCGACGACGAGATAGAGCAGTATTACGACATCAACGGTCTGCCGGTGAAGAGTCCGGCGAAAGGCTCGGTGATTATCGTAAGATCGACAAGCGGAAAGACTTTCAAATCAGTAGTCCGTTAAGTGGATTTTATAGACAAAAGTAGGGAGTCAGGCAGCAATTGCCTGACTCCTCTTTGGGGTTATAGAGTTTGTTACTTATGTCTATGAAAATTGCAATTGACGCCGCACTTTTCTGTTGTAGGTTCAACCGGCTTTTACCAGGCGGAGGCCGACCTCGAGATGGGTGGTGCCGGCGATTATCTCGTCGGCTGCCTCGATTACGGTGGGAAGTATCTTGACCAGGTCGGCCAGGTCTGGATCGGCACCGAGCACGTCGAGCAGGCTGTTCATCAGCTGCTTATCCTGAAGCAGCGGCAGCAGAACGTTCTTCATTATCGGCAGCAGTGTCCTTGAGTCGAGGTAGACGTCGAGACGGTTCCCTTGCAGATTGTAGGTCAGCGGTAGGCCGTCGGCCAGCATCGGTGTCAGCTGGGCCAATATCCCCCGCAGAATCTTAAGTGCGTCAAGCTGAGTGGGTGTGCCTCCCGTCGTGCCCCCGGTTGTACCTCCCGTCGAGCCTCCTGTCGAGCCTCCTGTTGAGCCGCTTCGCGTCAGCGAGGCCATCATCTCCTCGTTGATTTTGTTTATCAGGTCGGCGGCAGCCTTCAGTCCGGCGTTGTAGTTGGGGTAGAGAAGCAGGTTCGAGTCTCCGGCCAACACATACTGCAGCAGGTTGGGCGCCGTGTTCTTGAGCGCCGGGGTCTTACCCGACATGTCTATATACGATGCGGTGATGTTGCCATCCTCGCCAAACCTTACCTGCTTGAGCATAAGTGCCAGCATGTCGGGAATGCTCATCGTATGGTTCTGCAAGAGCGGCATCGCCATAATCATCTGGAGCAGTCCGTCGATGGTCAGCGGCTTGCCTTTGAAGTCAATCTGCGCCGAACTATCCCAGACGAGATGAATCGGCGTATCCGTTACGAGGTGTGTCGACTCGTTTACGGTATAAGCCGGAAGGCCCCAGGCACCGCATATCCGTGTATCCTTCAGTTTCACGTCTGAGATGGCGAGGGTCAGCCCGTCGGCCGAGACAGAACCCTCGTAGGCATAAGTGCAGAACCGCGAGTCTGCCTTCCCCGAAAATGTGTCGGCGTCACCGCTCGGCGATAGCGTGAGACTCAGCGTCTCCTTCGGTGAACCGGGTATCACGCCCGGTCCCGGGATGGGGTTGGGCGTGACAGTCTGGCCGTCAGACAGCGCGACGACCGGAAAATTCACCACGCTCCCCATTACGAGCTGAGCGTGCGACGGGGCCTTCTCGTTACGGATGAAAGTCACGCTCTTGCCCGGCATCGGGGCACCCTCGTAGGTGAGTTTCAGACCATTCGAGTCTGTATATGTCTTTTTGGCAGGAATGCCCTCCTGCTTCGGAGAGTCATCCTTGCTGCATGAGGTCATAACTGCAATAGACAGGAATATGCATATGACATGAATTGCTGTTCTTTTCATAGTACTAAGAGATGGAATCGTTACTTGCTATTTGTCTAACAAATAAGTTCTCACATCAGTTCTAACCCTCTTGCGTACGAATTCTGTAACTTTGACTTTTTGCCGAGCCTTTCGGATTTGTCAAAACGAGGTAAAAGCGTTATATTTGCAAAAGATAACTTTTGAGACAATTGACATATGGAGAGACAGGCATATCCCGTAGGAATCCAGTCGTTCGAGCAGATTCGGACGCACGATTTCGTGTATGTCGACAAGACCGCTGAGATATATGAGCTTGTCCGGCGTCCCGGCTATTATTTTCTGGCGCGCCCCCGGCGTTTCGGGAAAAGTCTGCTACTCTCGACTCTTGCTGCCTATTTTGAGGGAAAACGGAATCTTTTCGAAGGGCTTGCCATCGATCACATTCAGCCCGGACCTTGGGAGGCACGCCCCGTGGTCCGTCTTGATCTCAGTGGCAGAAATTTTGAGACGCCCGGTGATTTCCGGGATTATGTCAGGGGGTGTCTGGAGAATTTAGAGAAAAGATTCGGCCTGGCCACAGAGTCAACAGATATCTCGGTAAAATTCGCCGGGATTGTCACCGGACTTCATGAACAAAGTGGAAGAAAGGTCGCAATACTTATCGACGAGTACGATAGCCCGATGACCGGAAATATGAGTCGGGAGATAGTTCAGAATCAGATACGTGATGAGTTGTATGGGTTTTACTCTGTGATTAAGACTCTGTCGGAGCATATACATTTTTGTATCCTCACAGGTGTCACGAGATTTGGGAAACTGTCAATATTCTCAGCCCTGAATAATCTTGATGACATATCAATGACCAACGAGTTCAGCACAATATGCGGTATCACTGAAGAGGAACTGAAGAAAGAGCTTAGACCCGGTGTTGAGTATCTTGCAAAGACAAGAAGATGCAGTTTTGAAAAGGCACTGTCTATGTTAAAGAGATATTATGACGGCTATCATTTCTCCGAAGCGTTGATAGACATTTATAATCCGTTCAGTCTGTTCCGGGCTCTCAAATACGGGAAAATTGAAAACTACTGGTTTGAGACAGGTACGCCTACAATGCTTGTGGATTACCTGAAAAATCCTTTAAGGGACATCTCGGATTTCAATGGCATGAAGGTAACCCGGGATGCCCTATCCTCAGTCTCACTAATCAGGCCTCAGACAGTGGCGCTTCTTTACCAGACAGGGTATCTTACCATTAAGTCATACGAGTTTGACAATGACCGATATGTAATCGGTTTTCCGAATCGTGAGGTTGAATCCGGTTTTTTCAGTTCACTGCTCCCGATTTATGCAGACATGCAGCGCGCGGAGACCGACAGTGTGATTGCTCGTCTGACTGATGCCGTGCGTGGAGGTGATGTCACGGGTGTCGTGACACATTTGTCGGATTTCATAGCCTCGATCCCGTCAGACCTGCACCGGCATACGGGCAGTTACGAGTCGCATTATCAGTTGATCATATATCTGCTTTTCCGACTGATAGGTCTTGACGTTAAGGTTGAGTATCAGACCTCAGACGGCTATATCGACATACTGATGCAGACACCAGACTACGTATATGTCATGGAACTCAAAGTGCGAGGCTCTGCTGCAGATGCCATCCGGCAGATTGACGAGAAGGGCTATGCGGAGCAGTTTAAGGGCGACCCCCGTCACCTCTTCCGCATAGGCATGTCATTCTGTACGGATACTCATCGCATTAGTGATTCAATTGTGGAATAACGGTTATCGGCGGCGGAGAAGGCGGCGGATCAGCGGCGAGATGCGCGGCACCTCCTCGAGCGTGCAGACGGCCCCGAAATAGACCACAAGCATCAGGACACGCAGCGTGTAGACTATCCACATCGGGAACATGCCTCCGATCCACATGCCCAGCGCATAGAGCGCGGCAGCCAGCAGCGTGTACCCTCCAAGCCTTCCGACCTGATAGGGGAGCGGGTAATAGTGGCGACCTATGAAATATGATATCACCATCACGATGAAATAACTTGCCAGCGCGGCCCATGCCGAGCCTAAATAGCCGTCTGGTATGCCGATCGCGGTCACGAACCAGATGTTGAGCCCTAACATCAGCGCGAAGCATATCAGCGAGAGATACATGCCCCACTGCGTGCGGTCGGTGAGCTTATACCAGAGCGACAGGTTGAAGAAGACCCCGAAGCAGAGTTCGGCTGCCATCATTATCGGCACAACCCGGAGTCCCGCCCAGTAGGCCGGCGACACAAAGTGCTTCAGCACCGGCAGGAAGTACATCACGCCCAGGAATATGAACAGGCCGAAGATCACGAAGAACTTCATGGCGTCGCAGTATGCCTGCTTTTTCGACTCACCGTCGCCCTTGGCCTGCGCGAAGATAAAGGGCTCGTAGGCGTAGCGGAACGCCTGGGTGAACATCACCATGATTATCGCTATCTTGATATTGGCGCCGTAGATGCCGACCATAGAGCGGGCCTCCTCCTCGTGTCCGGTGAAAAGGTAGGGTATGATGATCTGGCCCATGTTCTGGCTCAGGATTCCGGCCACGCCGAGTATGAGCAGCGGCCAGCTGTAGGAGAGCATACGGCGCAGAAGCGGGGCGCTGAACCGGTAGGGGCGTCCCGCAAGTTCGGGCAGCAGACAGAGCAATATTACCAGCGACGATATGGCGTTCGCCACGAATATCCAGCCGATGCCGAACGAGGCTCCCCCCATAGGGGCGTAGAACCAGTCGACGGTGGCCGGGGCGACACGCTCGAGAGCGGGGCAGGCGAGCAGGAACAGCAGGTTCAGACCGATGTTCAGGCCGACGTTGAGCAACTTGATGCCGGCGAACCGGAATGCCTTCTTCTTATAGCGCAGATAGGCGAACGGCAGGTTGGAGAAGGCGTCTATCGCCACCGTGACGCCGAGGAGCCACACGTAGAGGCTGTGGCGGGGCAGCAGCATCACGTCAGAGACCGGGTGCAGGAAGAGGGTCAGAAGTATCACGAACAGCAGCGACGTGGTGCCGACCGAAATGAGCGACGTGGTGTAGACACGCTCCGGGTCAGGCTCCTTGTTGGCGAACCTGAAGAATCCGGTCTCCATGCCGTAGTTGAGTATTACCAGCGCGACGGCTGTGAAACTGTAAAGATAACTTACTATGCCATATTCCTCGGTCGGGAAGATGTAGACATAGAGGGGCACGAGGCACCAGTTGAGAAACCGGCCTACGATGCTGCTGAGACCATATACGGCGGTCTCCTTGGCCAGTGCTTTTATTCCTGCCATGTGTGGAGGTGTTAGGCTTTAGGTTTTAGGTGTTAGGGGTAAGGGGGTTAGGAGTCGAACAGGGAGGGCTGTGGGCCGGATCTCATGTCGCCGAGGCGGCCGAGATGCCGGTAGGCGAGTTCGGTCACCTCGCGGCCCCGCGGCGTGCGCTTCAGGAAACCCTCCTTGATGAGGAACGGCTCGTAGACCTCCTCGATTGTGCCGGGATCCTCGCCAATGGCGGTGCCGATTGTGGTCAGTCCGACTGGTCCACCCTTGAACTTGTCGATTATGGTGAGCAAAATGCGGTTGTCGATCTGGTCGAGTCCGTAGCGGTCTATGTTGAGTGCCTCGAGGGCTGTGCGGGCTATGTCGATGTCGATGCGGCCCGTTCCGCGTACCATCGCGAAGTCGCGCACTCGCCTCAGTAGCGAGTTGGCGACACGCGGCGTGCCGCGGCTCCGCATGGCTATCTCAAGGGCAGCCTGGTCGTCGATGCCGACGCGCAGCAGCCTCGCTGAGCGCTTCACGATCGAGCAGAGCAGTTTGTGGTCGTAGTATTCGAGATGGCATTGGATGCCGAACCGCGCGCGCAGCGGCGCAGTCAGATTGCCAGACCGCGTGGTCGCGCCCACCAGGGTGAAGGGTGATATGGTCAGCTGGACCGACTTAGCTCCCGGTCCCTTGTCGAGCAGGATGTCGATCCGGAAGTCCTCCATCGCCGAGTAGAGGTATTCCTCGACCACGGGATGCAGACGGTGTATCTCGTCGATGAAGAGTACGTCGTGCGGCTCGAGCGACATGAGTATGCCGGCCAGGTCGCCCGGCTTGTCGAGCACCGGGCCCGAGGTCGTCTTGAATCCCACGCCCAGCTCGTTGGCTATGATGTTCGATAGCGTTGTCTTGCCCAGTCCTGGCGGACCGTGCAGCAGCGTGTGGTCAAGGGCCTCGCCGCGCATACGCGCCGCCTTCACGAATACGCTCAGGTTGTCGATTATCTTGTCCTGTCCCGTGAAGTCGCTGAACGACAACGGGCGGAGCGCCTTTTCTATATCTTTTTCCGGGCCGTCGGGCCGTGTCTGGTCCTGCCGGATGTCATACTCTTCTGCCATAATGCAAAATTACTGAAAAAATCGCTGAAAAGCAAAAGCGGGAGACGGGGGTCTTTCGATCCTCGCTCCCGCAACATCAAGGTTACGAAAAGGTGATGTTCCTTTTGTACGTGTTTGCGTTCCGCCCGCGGGCGGAATCCTTGCATTTTCTTTACCTTAATAACCTGTATATGTCAAAATAGTTTTGCATCTTCCGGTTTTTAACACTCGGGCGTGGTGTCACTTCTCGTTGACTGCCTCGAAATAGCAGTCGGCGATTGCCACCCACTCCTCGAGGGTGCCCTGTGTGGTGTAGCCTTTCTCCTCCGTGGGCTTTCCGATACGCTCTTCGGCCTTCAAGGGGGAGAGGGTGACAACCACCGGGGGCACGTCGACTCCCACGCGGTAGAACTCGTCGGTGCTGATGCCTGCCTTGTCCTCCTCGATTGCATAAATCTCGTCTTTATAGAGATATAGCCCTGTGACGCGCACTGTGCGTGTAGAGCCATCCTTCGGGTCGGTGACCACAATCTCTGGTATGTAGTGGAAGCCGGCGTCTGCGACGTTCCATATTATGGCTCCGATCTCGCGGGCCTTCATATCCTCGGCCATCTGTGATTTGGCCTTCAGCAGAAGTTGGTTGTTTTCGTTTGCGTGTGTCATAGTATATGTGATTTATAAGTTGATTATTCGGGTTTTGGATTTACATCATGTCATCCGCTCCTGATTATTCTCCTGAATATGCCGCTGCAAGTGTGAGCCAGTGGTCGCGCAGTTCTGTCCAGGGCAGCGTCTCCGGCCTTCCCTCGATGGGGCGGAGCGTGCGACCGTTCAACTGCACAGTGGCATATGCTGTTCCCGACGGCGCCGTGGAGATGAGTATCAGCATATTTGCCCCGAGCGGCGTTATCTTCTGAATCTTCCATTCATTCCCGAGACTGTCATAATCGGTCGGCATCGCGTAGCAGCCGGGGATCTGCATCAGCGAGAGGAGGGGCAGAAGTGTCTCGGCGTGTCCGAAGTAGCCGTTTAATGCCGGGCTTCCCTCGGCAATCGCCCGGTCGGTGTTCTCGATGACCTCGAGAAGAAGAGGGGTTGACGCACGGGCGGCCAGCGATGATAGAGGTGTGGGGTTGTTGCGCAGATAGTGCTGCAGGTTCGAGGCCTGCCAGCAGGCGCGGTACTCGGCCTCGCTCATCCACTGCGTGGTGGGGGCGGGAAGTCCCGCTGCGCGGTTACCTTTCAGCACCTCGTACATGTCGAGGGTAAGCGACCGCAGCTCGCGTTCCGAGAGAACGGGCTTATTGAAAAGCCTGCGGGCGGGTTCTCCCGACACGTGCCGCTTGACAAACCGGTCATAGACCTCTTTCCAGTCACCTGTCTTTCGGTATGCTGCATAGGCCGTGTCGGCCGTGAAGCAGCACACCAATGGTGAGAACTGATGCCCCTCGTCGGTCGATACGGTGATATGGTCGTTAAGTCTCACGAGTTCGGCGGTGAACTGGTACATGGTCATCACCACGCGGGGCACATATGAGGATATGGCCTTTACCCTGGCATTCTGACGGCTGAGTTCCGGCAGCTCGGAGTGCATTCTGCGGCCCAGTTCTCTCTCTTCGGCCACGCCCGTGGGCGACAGGTCGCCCCAGTGGCCGGTGTTGGCCTTCTCTACCTCCTCCATGAGGCTTAGAAAGGCTGCCCCATGGCTGCTCAGCGTGCCGTTGCGACGCCCATTGCGGAGTGTGGTCAGCACATGCTCCATCTTCTTGGGACCCGACAGATAGCGTGCGCCGTGTCGCGCCACGTATGCCGCGTACACGGGGCGCAACGAGTCGGGCAAATCCGGCTCCGGCCCGCACTCCGCGAAGTCGTAGGGCATCATCGACCCGTCAAGCTCCGCCGGCAGCGGCGTGTATTGCTCCCCGGCAATAGCGGTCAGCATTGTCGACAGGCAGAGTGTCAGGGCGACGAGGCGCAGCGCGAGTTTCTGTTTCATTGGGGATCGGGTTGTAGAGATATAGTTAAAGTGCATGGCGACACGGGGTCGTCATGCACTTGTTCAACACTTGCGGGGGTTAAAAAGTTTCGTCCGGCCGCAGTTAATGGAGAGTCTGTATCAATAGCGCGTACAGGTAATGGTCGCGATGGGCGAGCGTAGCACCATGTGCTTATGGTTGAGTAACTCGACGTCGAGGGTCACGACATCGGTGTCGGGGCTGTTGTAGGCGAACCCGTACCCGGCCATCTTATCGTCAGAAGGCCTGTAGGGGAACTCCACGCTGAACCGCTCGTCGCCCTTGTGGTAGTGGAGAATTCCGGTAATCTCGGGGCTCGGGTGGCCGAGCTGCATCAGCTCGAGGTTGACGCATATGAATTTGTCGAGAGGGTCTACATTCTCGCCGGTGGCAGTCACTGTGATTTCGTCAATGCGCCACATGCCGTCGATAAGGCCGTTGTGCGACGCGCGGCGGCACGAGCCTGCCGTTATCGCGATTATCGCTATCAGTATGAGGGGAAATATCTTTTTCATGTCTCTGTTTCTTGTTTGGTGATTGAGTGACGCTTACTTGAACCAGCCGGTTTTGGATATAGAGATCTGTGCGCCGAACGAATTGCCCAGCAGCGAGCCTCGGTCGAAGGCGAGTCCTACGGTAGCCTCCCAGCCCTTGAGGCAGCCGGGGTGGTACTTGACCTCGGCAAGTCCGCTGAAGTTCTGGCGCGGGCTGCGGTATGGCTCGTTGAGCGAGCCCCAGCTGCGGGTGTATGACCCGAGCAGCCGGTATGATACCTGTGCCGACGGCTCGCCCTTGATGCCGAAGTGGTGTGCCACGAGCCGGTTCGACTGTGGCTGCAGGTAGTGGTTGCCGTTGTATATCTCGGAGGTGTAGAGAGGGTTGCCGATGGTCTGGCCCCAGTTCTGCCATCCGTTGTAGATGTAATGTGAGTAGTAGTTGTCGCGGCCCGAGATCTGGTAGTCGATTTTGTCGGTGTGGTCCCAGTATACGGCTCCCGCCTGGTCGCGCGAGTACAGGAACTCATACAGCACGTCCGACACTACAGGGTTCTTCGGCAGACGTCCCTGCACACCGTAGAGGCCATCCTTCCAGGGATAGTCGAAGAAGAGCATCGAGTGGTCCTCGAAATAATGCTGGTAATAGATTCTGGCCATCCAGCCCGAGGGGTCTTCCCATTTGAGCGAGAAACTCCAGTTGCCGAGGTAATTGCCCTCGACGTTTAGTTGCTCGCCGGCTATAGTGTCATCGCCGCCACCCATCGGTATCAGTGCCTTCAGCCATGCCTTGGCGTATGTCGGGTGCTTGTCCCAGTGTCCGCCACCCTTGCCGTCGGGATACCAGGTCTTGCCGCCGAACTCGGAGTCCATTACAAGGCCGAGCTCACCCTCGAGCGGGAACTTCCTGGCGTTTCCGCCGCGGAAGTATATCGCGCGTGAGCAGTAGAGGGTGTTGAGCGTGTAGCGGGTGTCCTTGTCCACCCAGCGCTTGATCCACCAGTTGTCGTCAAAAAATCCGTAGGCGATGTAGCCCTTTATGGCGAACATTTCCTTGCAGCCCCACACGTCGGCATAGTCGAAGATGCCGATTCGCACCTGGGGTATCGGGCGCGCGTTCCACCCCTGCGTCAGCGAGCCGGATGAGAGCTCCTGGTCGAGAAAGCCGTCGCTCATCTCTTTGGCGCCGATCATGGCGTCGAGGCAGCGGTATTTGACCTCGGCGTAGAGCTGCTGGGGCATGAAGGTCGACTGGAACCGGTGGGCGACGCCCATGTCGATGCCGGCGCCCCACGAGAACCGTTTAGTCTCGTCCATGTCCTTGAACGCCGAGAGGCGCAGCCACAGGTTGTTGCGCCTGATCGACGAGAAACCGTAGCGGTTGGCGTTAAGCCATAGGGGGGTGTGTTTCCCGGCCGAGAGGGTGGTGCCGACCTCGGCGCGGTATCTGATCGAGTCATTCCATTCGGCCCGTGTCTCCGGGGCCGGGAAAAGCGCCGCCACACCGAGCAGACCGGCCATGAGATTCTTTATTTTCATAAAACTTTGTGAAAATTCGTGAATAAATTGCTGACAAAATTACTAATAAAACGTCAGAAACCCATAAATTCCTATAAAAAATGGAAATGATTTGGTGAAAAAGAAAAAAATTACTACTTTTGCACTCGCAAAATGCGCTCCGAGGCGTAGTTGCGTTTATGTGGCCCATTCGTCTATCGGTTAGGACGAGAGATTTTCATTCTCTAAAGAGCAGTTCGACTCTGCTATGGGCTACCAATAATTATTTATCGACAAAAAGAAATTTTTAAAGATGGCAAATCATAAATCGTCATTAAAAAGAATTCGCCAGGCGGAGAAGAGAAAGATTGAGAACCGTTACTGGGCAAAGACAGCAAGAAACGCAGTGCGCCGCGTGCGCAAGATGACCGACAAGGCTGAGGCAGAGGCTGCTTACAACAAGATCAGCGCGCTTCTGCAGCGTCTTGGCCGCAAGAACATCATCTCGAAGAACAAGGCAGCCAACCTCTGCAGCGGTCTGGCAAAGCATGTAAATAAACTCGGATAAGACACCTGCCGCATGATTCTGACGCCCCCGGCGTCGCGAATCGGCGGCATGTGAGTGTTGGCCCATTCGTCTATCGGTTAGGACGAGAGATTTTCATTCTCTAAAGAGCAGTTCGACTCTGCTATGGGCTACTCCCCAAATCCATCCTATCCCGGAGGCCGGTATCCATCATGGTGCCGGCCTTCAATCTGTCTATACCAACATTGGAATTCAGAGGTTGGAGATTAGGCGGCCGGTTTGGGCGGCTTGTTCGTTGGCGTCGAATTCGGACTGCCAGCGGGTACGGGCGGCTTGGCCCATCCGGGTTCGGAGGGAGGTGTCGAAGATCCTGTCTCCGATAAGGTCGGCACATGCCCGGGGGGTGATGTCCTTGCTGAATATTATGGCGCAGTCGGGTGTGACAAGTTCGGTGATTTCCCCCACGTCATTTGTAATCACCGGAATGCCGTATGACATTGCCTCGCACATGCTGATGGGTATCCCCTCGGTCTTGCTCATCATTATGTACCAGTCGGGGGCGTTGTCGGCATAGCGGCGCTGTATATCCTCGTTGGCCAGCGCGCCGGTGAAGTCAATCCGCATATTCGGGCGCTTACATTCAGTAGCCTTTTCTCTAAGCGACTCAAGGCATTCGCCGTCACCTATCACTGTATAGGTTATCTGTCGGTCCGGATTAGCATCCGCCACAAGACCTAACACGTCGATTATCCGGTCTATCCGCTTCACGGGGTCGAGCCGTGCCACAGTGACCAACTCGACCCGCTCAGGCGTGGCTGCGTGCTTTCCCGGCGTATAGAGTCTTGGCGAGCCGAGATGCGCCACATGAAACTTATCCTTATGCCGGGGGAAACGGTCAGCAAGATACTCGCGGCCACGCGACGATATGCACAGCACGGCGTCTATGGAATCAAGCAGCCTCTCCCTGACGCGTCTGGAACGAAAAAGCATCCGGTCGTCGTAGATGTCGGATGTATGCCCTCTCACCACAACACAGTATCCCTCCTGCTCGCCAAGATAGGCTGTCGCCGCCCCCGAGTTGTGGAACCACAGGCTGTAGAGCGTCGTGTAGTCGGGGTGCATATTGTTCCGGCGTGCTACCTTACGGATCACACGGGCTGTTGTGACCGTGCTGATTGCCTGATAGAGCCCCTTGACCCATTGACGCAAGCCGCTGGCCTCTCCGAGCATCATCCGTAGCGATCTCAGTACAAACGGATGGAAGATGTATATTAGTTTCAGCAGACGCGAATGTTGCATCCGGTCCTCGACAAGCGACCAGTCAGCAGTAATACCGTCAGGAAGCATGTCCGCATAGCCCTTGGCGCGGCCCGCGTCGTCGAGCGGCAGGATGACAATTCGGTCGAAAAATCGCGATAGGGCATGCAGTTCCGGGTCGGCGAAAGCCTTTTCCGAGTAAAGGTCGCCGGGATAGAAGTTTGTGCAGTAGATCAGACTCTTCTTCATAACAGTCATGAAGGGGCGGCTCAGCGGAGCGTTTCCAAAAGTTTACGTGAGATACGCCATAGTGCAGGCACCCTCATCAGGGTCATGTAAAGACGGCATTTGCCGGATTGAGGAAGTCTATGCTCCCTGATAAGCCTGCGTAGCCTGTCGCGGCGGCTCCCGTCGCCTGTCCGCAATGCCATGGCGGCGAGATGGGCGGTGACGCCGGCGTATGAGTCATGCATGTCTGCGTCGGAGACGCCGAAATGTCGCTGCAAGACAAGCGACTGGCTCACCGCGCCGTAGGAGTAGTCGAAACGCCGCTGCGCCGACCTTGGGTGAGATATAGAGTCATGGTCGACCGAGTAATGCAGTGTCACCTCAGGGAGGATCACGACCTTGCCTTGCGACGCCATCCCCAGCAGGATCTGCTGGTCCTCGCAGGTATAGTCGGGATTGATGAATATGTCGGGATCGCGGTCTATGAGCCGTTGCAGCAGATCCTTGCGGTAGAGGGCTGTGCAGAGATGAATCGTCTCGGAATGGTTCAGGATGGGGGCAGTGAGTTCCCCGGAGCTGAATGTCCTTGTTCCATTTGGCTCCGGCACGCCCTCATGCCGGCTCAGCCGGCCGGTGCCCTCGTCGCGGCAGAGCCAGTCGGTGGCCACAAGAGATACATCGGCATCATTTTCGAGGACCTCGAGCTGACGCTGCAGCTTGTGCTCGTCGACCCAGAAGTCATCGCCGGCGCAGTCGGCCAGATAACGGCCTCGGCTGCGCGCTATGCAGTCGAAATAATTGCGCACCACGCCGAGATTCCGCTCGCGCCGTACATACCGGATTCTGTCGGGATATCGTGCGGCATAGTCGCGGCATACGGCCTCGGTGCCGTCGGTCGAGCAGTCGTCGCCCACCACGATCTCAAATTCCGCGTCTGTCTGCTGCCGCAGGATCGAGTCGAGTGTGCGCCCGATTGTGTCCTGCTGGTTATATGTCACCACTATGACCGAGATATCCATTTTCAATAGAAAAGGATGTTGCAGAACCATGCGATGCGCGGGTCCTGCAACACCCTCAGATATGATGAGGTGTTTTATTTGAATTTCTTCTTTATGTCATCGGGGATGGCGTCGTTGTGAACGCCCACGCCGAGAGTCTTCTCCAGGAAGAAGGGCATCGAGACATAGAGGAAGCCGTCGTAGAGCTGGTTGGTGTCCCACGAGTTCTTGACCTTGTAGTATTTGTTGCCCTCCTGGTCGGTGGCTGTGCCGACGATAACCATTCCGTGGTCGTCGGTGGTCTCGAAGTTGTCGAAGGTCTTCTGACGTGACTCCTGGGTGACGGTCTTCTCCTTGACGGGGCCCTTGATGTCAAACTTGGAGTTCTCGCGGTCCTTGTCGGAGAGCTTGACCCAGCGGCTGAGCTCGGTGTCGGTCATGTCCTTCTTATCCTTGTCCTCGGGCAGCAGGGCGTAACCCTTGGTCCACTTGAATCCGCCTTCCGATACGTCGGCTGCCCACATCACAGTCCAGCCTTTCTCGAGCGCATAGTCAACGATGCGCTGCATCTCCTCCATCGGCACGTTGCGGCTCTCGGTCCATGCCCAGTTGTCGGGAATCTCGAGGATGAAATTCTCGTAGTAGGGGTGGTGGGTGTAGCTTGTCACGTTGATGAAGTTCTCCGGCTCGAGACCCATTTCCTTGGCCCACTGCTGCGGGGTGTAGGTCTTGCCATTGTATGTGAACGTCTCGGGTACCTTGCCGAGATATGCGTCAAGTATGCCGATGAAGCCCGGGAGCCACGCGTCGGAGAGTTTCTTGTTCTTGGTGCCACGGTTGAGCACGGCGCGGAGGTATGCCTCGAGGGCGTCGGCCATCTCGTAGTGCGAGTGTTTCTCCTCGCCGTAGTTGAGTCCGCGGTATGCCTCCTCGGGCATCGCGCCGTATTGAGAGGTCATGTTGAGCACGTCGCCCCACGAGCCGCCCTGCGCGAAATTGATCGCGCCGTTCATGCGCATGAATTTCTTTGCCTTGTCGATGTAGGCGTTACGCACCACATACATCTCCGAGAGGTCGAGCTCGGGGCCTCCCTTGCGGAGCACATTGTCCTCCAGGGTCGACAGCCCGGAGAAAGCCCAGCATGTTCCTGATTTGTTCTGGTCCTTGACCGAGCCGGTCTTATTGATTTTCACGTCGGTAAACTTGAAGCCGGTCGAGTCCGGGTTCTCGATCTCCGGATCCGCGGCCGGAGCCTGGTAATAGGTGGCCGATGCCACTGCCGGAATCGCCGTGATCAAAGCGAGTGTTAGGATCTTTTTCATGGTATGCTCTGAAAATTTGTGTTCATGATTGCAATATTAATAAAAAAAAAGCAGACTGGCAAATTGTCAATATTTACCTGTCGGGCAAATCGATTCTGTTTCCCATATCGAGGAGAGTCTGGAGGGTGATGTATTCAATACGTCCGGCAGCCGGCGTAAATGTCAGTTCTCCAATGAACATCTTCCCGTCGACCTCGTAAAAATCGACGCGTACGAATGGAAATTCCTTAGCAATCAGTTCGGCTGTCTTTAACATTTCGTCAAGATGAAGCGGAGGGGCGAAACTTCGGACCGGTCGGAAGGGTAGGTTGATGCCATTGATATTTCTCTGCCAGACTGGGAGACTGTAAAGGTCCAATTTACAATGGAACGTGTCGGCATCGCGTCCAGAACACAATAGGCAGGTATCAGGTTTTCCATTAAAGCACATGAATTTATAATCAATAGGAAGTTCTCCCTCCGCCACCGGCAGCAATTGCTCCGCGATAATTCTTGGCCTTATTCTGGAATAATGTGGCTCGGCACCTGCTATGCCGAACCGTTTCATGCCCCATGCCGCTATCTGACGCCTGAGCTTCACTAAATCGGTCCTGCTCTTGTCATGGACCAGAATGGTCTGGCCGTAGCCGTTGGTCATCTTTATCGCGAAACTGTCAGGGAGGGCTGTGAAGTCTATCTCATCGACAGAATCATATACGCCATATAGCGGGAGCAGATACCTGCCGAGTCCTTTCTCCTGAAGATATGACCTGACCTCATATTTGTCGGCCAGACGTGACCATAGCGACGTGTCTGTATGGAACTCAAGCCACATGATTTTTTCGTTAAGGTCCTTGGGGTTGTGGAGGTCGGGCCAGCGGCCGAGCTGGATTCGGTGCAGCAGGATTGCCGTCGTCTTGGGGGACAGCAGACGCAGTGACGCTAAAAAGCGGACGGAACGACGTGCAATGCTTTTTACAGGGTTCATGCCGGAGTCTGATTAAGAGTCGATATTGCAGATAAATTGCAGGACGTGTTGATTCATGACACAAAAGTAACCTAAATAACTCAGAATTGCAACTCTTGGGCCTGCAGCCTCGGAACGACGGGACGATTTGTCGGAATTCGTGCAAGAATAACAGTGATTAAAATCGGCGAGAGGTTATGGCGGGTAGAGAAAAATTTACTAATTTTGCATTTTCGTTCGAAAAAGGTTTCGATAACAACATCAAGTCAGGTTTCGACTATAATAACAAAAATAAAAAAAGCATTTCTTATGGGTGGCTTTTTCGGTGTGGTCGCCAAGCGGCAGGTTGTGAATGACCTGTTCTATGGCACGGACTACAACTCACACCTTGGCACAAAGCGTGCCGGCATGGTGACATTCGACAGGGAACTTGGATTCAACCGCTCTATCCACAGCCTGGAACGTAATTATTTCCGTTCGAAATTCGAGGATGAACTCGACGGATTCCACGGCTGTATGGGACTTGGAGTAATCAGCGACACGGATCCGCAGCCTATCATCGTGAACTCGCATTTGGGGCGTTATGCGGTCGTGACGGTGGCCAAGGTCAACAACGACCGTGAGATCGCCGACGAGCTTCTGCAGGAGCGCATGCACTTCAGCGAGCTCTCTGCCAACAAGATCAACCAGACCGAGCTTGTCGCGCTTCTCATCAACATGGGCCGTGACTTCAAGGAGGGCATAAATCTTGTCTACAGCAAGGTCAAGGGCTCATGCTCGATGCTTATACTGACAGAGGACGGCATCATCGCCGCACGTGACTATCTGGGCCGCACGCCGATCGTGATTGGGCGTGGAGAGGATGGATATGCCGTCAGCAGCGAGACATCGGCGTTTCCCAACCTCGGCTACGAGCGTCTGCGCGACGTGGGGCCAGGAGAGATAGTCAGGATAACGGCCGACGGCGTCGAGGTGCTCCAGGAGCCGGCTCGCCGCGAGCAGATCTGTTCGTTCCTGTGGGTCTATTACGGATTCCCCGCCTCCGACTATGACGGCATCAACGCCGAGGCGATGCGCGAGGAATGTGGCCGTGTCATGGGCCGAGGTGATGACACCAAGGCCGACTGTGTATGCGGCATCCCGGACTCAGGCGTCGGTTTCGCGCTCGGATACGCCGAGGGCAACGGCATACCCTACCAGCGTGCGGTGCTCAAGTACACGCCGACATGGCCCCGCAGCTTCACACCCAGCAGCCAGGACCGCCGAAATCTCGTCGCCAAGATGAAGCTCATACCCAACAGGGCCATCCTCAAGGACAAGAGCGTGGTGTTCTGTGACGACTCCATAGTGCGCGGCACACAGCTTCGCGATAACGTCAGCACATTCTTCGAGGGTGGCGCCAAGGCGGTTCACGCCCGCATATCGTGTCCCCCGCTCGTGTACGGCTGCCCGTTCATCGGGTTCACGTCATCAAAGAGTGACCTTGAGCTCATATCCCGACGCATAATACGCGACTTCGAGGGCGATGACGCGGCGAAACTCGACAGATATGCCACCACCGGCACGCCTGAATATGAGCGTATGGTCGGGGAGATCGCACGCCGGCTGGGCCTGAGCACGCTGAAGTTCTGCACCATCGAGGATCTTGTGCACAGCATCGGCCTGCCCAAGTGCCGTGTATGCACTCACTGTTTCGACGGCAGCAGCTGCCAGCCCTGCGACGCATGGCGAGAGGACCATGCCGACAATAAAGAATCTTAATCCGGACAGGAGTTTCAATTATATAGTGAGGCCCCCTGCGCATCCTATGCGTGGGGGGCCTCGTCTGTAGGGGTCCTGTGTGTTTATTTCGTTTCGTCGAGCAACGCGAGGGCCTCAAGGTGCATCCGTGAATTATGGTAGGGGCATTTCCAGAAGCCGGCCTTGTCGTCGCGTCGGTTGACGGAGCCGTCGGAAAGTCGGCTCCAGTACCATTCGCCGTCAGTCCGGTCTATGAGGTTCTCGCGGATGTATGCCCAGGACTGCATGGCCCGGTCGAGCATATCCTCCATGCCATGGAATTTCCAGAGGTAAAGCTGGCCGACGACATTCTCGGCCTGTACCCACCAGTGCTTCTCGGTGTCGAGCCATTCCCCCGACTCCGAGTGTGCGTCGGCGGCCGCGTCGCCGCGATGCAGCTCGTAGACCATGGATCCGTCAGCCTCGCGCCCGTCGAGCGCGGCCAGGGCTATGCGGCGCGTGTGTTCCATTATTCGCCCGGTGAGCGCGGGGTCGTCCTGAACCAATGCCGCCTCAAGCAGAAGCCATGACGCCTCTATGTCGTGGCCGTATGACTCGTTGGCGTCGAGACGACGCCAGTCGTCGTTGAAGAAGAGGCCGAGATGATGGGTCTCCGGGTCCTCGATGCGGTCCAGGAATATCTCGATGAGGTTGCGGTGTGCCTCGCGCACGGCGGGGACGTCGCTGACACGCAGCAGCGCGGTGTATGCCTCGAGTATGTGCAGGTGGGTGTTCATAGTCTTTGATGCGTTCTCGTCCTTGTCGCTGAGACGCATGTCGGCTATGGGTGACCAGTCGCGCATGGCCGCCTCGATGTATCCCCCCTTCGCGAGGTCACGGCTGTGGCCCTCTATATCGCCGAACAGCGACATCGCAAGGTCGCGAGCTCCGGTGTCGCCGGTTGCACGGCTGTATTCCGACAGACCGTAGATTGTGAACGCTATGGCATAGAACTGCTTCTTTGTGTCGAGCGGCGAGCCGTCCGCATTGACTGACCAGTAGACACCCCCGAAGTCACGGTCGATGAAGTGCTCGGTGATATATTTCAGAGCCCTGTCGGCGGCATGCAGATATTCCTCATGGCCGGTCAGACGGTAGGCGGCTGAGAATGTCCAGAGAATCCGGGCGTTGAGGATCGCGCCTCGCTCGGCGTCGGCATGAAGCCTGTCATATCCGTCGCGACGGCCGAAATATCCTCCGGCCGGGTCGGACATGCGTTCAGTCCAGTAGGGTAGTATGTTCTCCGTGAGGTCTCTTGTGAGTTCCTCTTTGAATTCCGTAAGGTTCATAATGCAGTCTCGGCTAAGTCCACTTTATTGTCATCGGGTCCCGGGTCGGTATCTCCGGTCTCGTCGATTGCATCGGGAACCGGTTCGAGTCCGGAGCGCGACACCTTCAGTTTGGCCACAATGTCGTCAACCACAGAGGTGGTGAGAGGGTAGAAATATACGGTCACTATGGCGAGTGCGGAGACGCATGCCGGAATCAGCGACATGAGCCACCACAGGCAGGATATGGCGCTTGCGGGCTGTGCCACGGCACCGGCGTTGTCGGTCATGTAACCGAACGAGCTGAGAAGCCAGAGGACTGCGGCCCCGCCGATAGCCCCGCCGAATTTCTGGGCCATCGACGACGACGAGAATATGAGCCCGGTCGAGGCCGTCTTGAACCGCAGTTCGGCATAGTCGGACACATCGGCATACATCGACCAGACCAGGGGCGACATTATACCAGTGAGGATGCTGATGACGACCTGGAAGAGCAGCATCAGCCAGTAGCCTGTCGGATTGACCGGGATGAAGAAGAATCCGACGCTCATCACGATAAGCAGGGCATTCACCATGATGAATGTGGTCTTCTTTCCTAACCAGCGTGCTATGGGCACAGTCAGTGCGACGCCGAACATGTTGGCCACCTCGCCGACGCTCAGGAAGAGTCCGGAATAGAACAGCAGTGAGAGCGAGAAGAGCATCAGGTGTGCGTCGGTGCCGATCACGTCGGCGAAGAAGTAGGCCACCGTGGCCCCCCTCACCGTGTTGAAGAGGTTGAAGCAGAGGGCCGCGCCTATGAGCAGCCACCAGGGCCGGTTCTGCATCAGCGACTTGAAGTCCTTGCCGACGCTGACACTCGATACGGTGTGTATCCTCTCGCGGGTCATCTTGAAGCAGGCAAGGAAGAGGAAGAGGCAGACGGCGCCGATGACGGCCATCGAGGCTGTCCATGAATGCTGCAGTGTCAGGCCCTCGCCGCGGAACATGTCGCAGAGCGGTTCCCATGCTGCCAGCGCTATGAACGAGCCTCCGTAGGCGAAGAACATGCGGTAGGAGGAGAATACCGTCTTCTGGGCCGGGTCTTCGGTAATCACGCCGAGCATCGCCCCATAGGGTACATTGATGCACGTATAGACGGTCATCATGGCGATATAGGTGACGTATGCCCAGACGAGCTTGCCGACATAGCCGAGGTCGGGGGTGGTGAAGAGGGCCACTCCGCAGGCGGCGAAGGGAAGCGCCACCCACAGCAGGTAGGGACGGTACTTGCCCCAGCGCGTGTGGGTGCGGTCGGCTATGATGCCCATGGCCGGATCGGATACGGCATCCCATATGCGGGTGACGAGCACAAGCACGCCGGCGTCGATGAGCGAGAGCCCGAACACGTTCGAGTAGAAGAACGGCAGGTAGTAGCTGAATACTTTCCAGAACATCGACGACGCCATGTCGCCGAAACCGTAACCGATTTTTTCTTTAAGCGGGACCATGAGTTTCGTGTATTATCCGATGATCTTGAGATTGCTGTCGATCAGCGAGTTGAGAGTCTCGACCGATTTGCCGGTGGAAAGTCTGTCGGCCGGAGTGTTCATGCAGTAGTCCACGAGTCGGTCTATGGTCGAGGTGGCGACATGCAGACGTGTGTCTGACGACGCGTAGTATATGAAGACCTTGCCGTCCGGGTCGGCGATCCATCCGTTGGCGAAGAGCACGTTGCCCACGTCGCCACGGTACTCGTCGCCGACAGGGGCCATGAAGTAGCCTCCCGGCTCGGCTATCTTGCGCCAGGGCTCGTCGAGTGCGGTCATGTAGAGGTAGAGCACATATCGCAGGCCGGCCGCACAGTTGCGCACTCCGTGGGCCAGGTGCAGCCAGCCCTTGGGAGTCTTGATCGGGTGGGGACCCTCGCCGTTCTTTACCTCCTTGATGGTATGGTAGTGACGCTCGTCGATGATGCGCTCCTCGCCGATCTCGGCATGCGTCATGTCGTCTACGAGAGCCCAGCCGATACCTCCGCCGCTGCCCGTGTCGATGAAGCCGTCCTGCGGACGCGTGTAGAGCGCGTACTTGCCGTTGACAAACTCGGGGTGAAGCACGACGTTGCGCTGCTGGCTCTTGCTCCTGAGGTCGGGCAGACGCTCCCAGTTCACCAGGTCCTTGGTGCGCGCGATGCCGCATGATGCAGTCGCTGCCGAGAGGTCGCCGGGCTTGGAGTCGTCATGACGCTCGGCGCAGAAGAGACCGTAGATCCAGCCATCCTCGTGGGCCGTCAGACGCATGTCGTAGACGTTTGTGGCGGGAATCACGTCCTCGGGCATTGTGACCGGATGGGTGCGGAAGCGGAAATTGTCTATTCCGTTGGGGCTCTCGGCGATCGCGAAGAATGACTTGCGGTCGTTTCCCTCCACCCGGACCATCAGCAGATATTTGCCTTCCCACTTTATGGCGCCGGCGTTGAGGGTGGCGTTCACCCCGATGCGCTCCATGAAGTATGGGTTTGTCTCGCGGTTGTAGTCATATTTCCAGAACGGCGGCACGCTTGCTGCAGTGATTATGGGGTATTTATAGCGGCAGTAGATTCCGTTGCCTTCTATCGCAATGTTTTCTCTGCGTATGAGTGCCTCATACTCTGCCTCTACAAGAGTTTTTCTGTAATCGAAATTATTCATGATGGATTGAGGATTATTTCTTTGGATTTACGAATGTGGTGTGGGTGTCTTCCGAGAATTTGCGGAAATCGCCTTCAGCCGGATGTCCCGGCCAGGGGGTGTAGAAGTGTGAGGGTTTGTCATGTGCGTTGCGCCATACCGTCACGTACGACACCGGGTGCCTGCTGATTATGGGGAGCAGTATGGAGGTGTACCAGTCGGTGATCGGGAGCCCCTCGCAGCCTGTCTCGGTGAATGCGACGAGTTTGCCGCGCTCCTTGGCGGCCTGTGCCGCTATATCGAGAGTCCTGTCGGCGGTCTCGATATAGTTCCGGGTTCCCTCGGCTCCGTTGAAATGATATACGTCGGCGCCCATGATGTCGACGTACTCGTCTCCGGGGTAACGCTCCATGTATTGGGTGATGTCCGATACGCGGTCGGGCGAGTAGGTCCATAGCACGTTGTCGACTCCCTTCTCGTCCATGACGCGGCGGGTCTCCTCCCAGAGGAACCGGTACTGTTCGGGAGTGCAGTTGGGCGTGCCCCACCAGAACCAGCCGCCGGTATGCTCGTGCCAGGGGCGGAAGATCACCGCTATGTCGTGGCCCTCGGCGTCGCGCAGCGAGTTGAGGAAGTCGGCTATCGCCGCGATGTCCTCGTCAAAGCGTCTGCGGACCTCGGGGTCGGTCATCATGCGGCGCACGATCGTCGTGTCCGATACTTCCCAGCTCGACTCGTCGGCCACGGGCGAGAAGGGATGCCAGCTGAAGGTGTTTATGCCCCCTCGGGCGTCGTGGGCTATGGCCTCGCGCCTGATGCGCGAGAACGGCACGCCGTCGAGGTTGACTGTGTCGCCTTTCTCTATGCCGCCGAAGTCCCAGCTCATTATCGCGGGATATTTCCCGGTGGCCTCAAGCACGTCGGAGCGTCCGGCATCTCCGCACCACGTGTGTCCGTAGACCGGATCATCGTGGTGCCCGAACAGTACGGCGCCTTTGGCTGCGTGCTCGGCCAGCCGTGTCCTCAGTGCCTCTGAGGGCAGTTCTCCTGATGTCCTGTCACCGGCGCATGCGCAGGCCGGAATCAGAAGTCCGACCGAGGCAAGCGCGGCTATGACGTGAGGTTTATGGTGTAGCATGTTGTTTTCGTTGCGTATTGTTTCTATGGTTGTGATGGTCTCGTTTTATCTGAGCAGCGTGGAGAGTCCGGTGCGGTCGAGTACGGACGCGCTCTCCATGACCTGCCGCAGCCATGACGTCGTGTTGCCGAAACTGTCGGTTGTTGCCGAGCCCTTGTGGATGTCGTAGGTGTACCAGACCATGAACCATGCCCAGGGCGCGCCATCGGCTATGCACTTCTGCGGGTCGGGGACAAGCCCGGTCTCCGAGAGTGCCACGAGCTTGCGGCCTCCGGTCATCTCGATCATAGCCCTGTAGATGTCGGAACGCGGTGCGGTGCTCTTTTCGTACAGGTCTGCGCCGACGATGTCGACATACTCGTCGCCTGGGTATGCCTCGCGCATCCATGCCGCCTGGTTCTGCTCATACTGTGCTGTCCAGACCCAGATGAGGTTGTTGAGGTGATGGTGGTTGACAAGGCGGTCGTACATCAGGCGCCAGAGCTGTCTGGTGTATTCCGGTCCGTGCGCTCCCCACCAGAACCATGCCCCCCACTGGTATGATCCGGCAGCCTCGTGGAGCGGACGCCACAGCACCGGAATTCCGGCGTCGGCGAGCCCCTTCAGGTATCCGGCCACACGGTCGATGTCCTCGAGTATGAACTCGTTCTGCCATGTGCCCGGCTTGAGGGCCTCGCGGATGTCGAATGATGTCGGTGACTCGCCCGTCGGCAGGCTGTAGCCATACTTGTCGGTGTTGTGGTTGCGGTAGTCAGACTCGGAGTCGGGAGCGCGCCAGTGCCACATGTATGACACGAGTCCTCCGTTGCCCCATTGCACCTTTGCCGCGCTGATGTCGCCGTAGTCGATCCAGTTGGCCGGAGACTCGGGCAGGTGGATGAAGTCGTAGCAGGTCAGCCCGGGATATTTGCCCGTGACCTTGTCGATCCATCCGGCGAAGTCGTTGTTGTAGTTCACGTTGGCCATCGCGCCCGAGATCATCTGTTTGCCGTGGAGAGACAGGAGTGTGGCGTAGACCTTGCGGGCCTCGGGTGTGGCCGACGGGTTGACCGGGGACTTGTCGAAAGCCACGGGGGTCTCGGAGACTTTTGTCGTAGAGAATGTCAGTGTGAATGCCCCGGCGTAAGAGCGGCCGTCAGAGGCCAGCACATATCGGTCGGGGATGGAGAGGGTATATTGGGTCTCGGCCTCGAGAGCGCACTCGAACTCAAGAGTGCTGCCGGTGGCGCGGGCAGAGATGTTCCGGTTGTTGAGGGTGGGTCGCAGCGACGTGTTGAGCGTAATCTGTGACGAGTATTCCACCTTGATGGTGTATTTTGCCGCAGGCTCGATTGCCGCGCCCTCGGCGGGGATAGTCGATTTGACCGTCAGTTGGGATTCCGGTGTCGGAGGTGTCGGGTCGTCGCCCGGCTCATTGTCCTTGCCGCAGGCGGTAAGGACCAGCATGGCGAGTACAGTGGGTATCAGGAAACTTGGTATCCGCATGATTGAGAGTCTGGTGGGGTTGATAAGGAGAGGTGGAGACCCGCCCCGGCCGCATCGGGGCGGGACGGGTCTCTTGATCGCAATAATTGAGATTTAGGTTTTCGGGTTATCTGGCAGGAGAGAATGACATAGACTTGATGGTCAGGTTGCATCCTGAGAATGCCCAGCCTGCTCCGTAGAGCTCGTCGATATCGGTCTGTGTCACGTTTATAGTCCATGATGTCTGGCCCGCCTCCATGTTGTGGATGCCGCCGTTGTCGTCGCGGACATTCTCGAACACGATGCTCCAGTCGCTGCGGTAGCGGGGCTGGATCTGCCACCATCCCTGTGTGGCGTCCTCCTCGAACTCGATGGTGAGCTGGCCCGGACCCTTGACTGCCGATGAGAAGGCTGCCCAGACGTCATCGTTCTTTTCGGCCGCCACCTCAAGGTTCTGAGCCCAGCCGCCGAGGTCGAAGTTACCGATCCAGAACACGTTTCCTTCCTTCTTCATCGAGATTGAGGGGGTGCTGACGATGATGTTGGCGTTCTGCACGAGTTCTATGCTGCCGTCGACCATATTGGGCGACGCCTTCACCTTGAGCGTTGTTCCGTCTTTCGAGACTGTCCATCCCTTGTTCGCGCTCTCGCCGCCCGGGAACCGGATCTCGGTAACGCGGTTGAGCAGTGAACCGGTGATGGTCAGTTCGGTTCCGGGGGTGACGTCGGTGTCGGGAGTGACGCCTGTCACGCTGACAGTCGGGAAACTGAAGGCCGGAGTGTCGATCTTGTCGAGCGAGAAGAGCTCGAGGGTGATCGGGCCGGAGCAGGTTCCAGCGGGCACTGTGGTCGAGAGGCTGTTGCCGTCGGCCGCAACGGTGAATGGAGACTCGAGCTCGCCGGGGAAGATGACGCGTTTCACCAGATTGAGGTGCGAGCCGGATATTGTCACGTTGTCCCCCTCGTCGAGCGTGGTGGTGGAGAGTGCCGTCGCCGACGCTGTCGCTACCGTGAACACCTTGTCGGTGCTCTCGATCCAGTCGTTGCCGTCGCTGAAGACGATCTTGCCGGTCTTGGCCTCGGCGGCCACTGCCACCTTGAGTTCCTTGCGGGTCTGCGAGATGAAGTCCTCCGCCTCCACCACGGCGTCGTTGCCGAATGTCACGGTGGCGATATTGTAGACATAGTCTCCCTTGACGGTCACGATGTCGCCTGCGCTAAGCACGTCATGCTCGGCGCTGACCGTCTCGATCGAGATAGGCTCGGAATAGGTGATGATCGACCTGGTCTCGATCTCCTTGCCGTTGATGATGAGGCGCAGGTGACCGGGAAGAGCCTCCTGGGGCACGGTCACGACCACCTTGGAGTCACTCTTCGACACGAAGTCGGTGACCTCGACGTTGACCGGGAAGATAACCTTGGAGAGGCCGTTGAGATTCGTGCCGAGAATCTCGATGGTCTCGCCGCGGAGCACCGGGCATGGGCCGAATGTGTGAAGATCGTTGGGGTAGGTGTATTCCGACTCGTCCTGACAGGCGGTGGCGCCTCCGAGCATCACCGCTGATGTCAGAAGGATTGCCGCAGTTTTCTTTATGTTGTCGAATATGTTGGTTTTCATTGCTCGTCCGGATTATTTCATTTTAACTATTCGGAAGTTGTCCATCTTGACTTTCATCGGCGCGGTGATTTCTCCGGCGCCGAACACCATTATGTTGAGGTCGGTGTAGTTGGCGATGTCGCCCACGGAGAGGTTGTCGGCTGACTCCTCCTTGTTATACTTGAACTCTGTGAGCGGGATGCTGACGGTGACCCAGCCGTCGGTGGCGGCGTCGGTCTTGGCTCCGTTCTTGATCCAGGGCTTCCAGTGCGCCTGTGCGTACTGCGCGTCGTCGGGGCTGATGTTGCCGCCGGGAGTCCACTTCTGGAACCAGAAGAGCATCGGCACATCCTGCCAGGTCTCTATGTTGGCCTCGAACTTCAGGCAGAGGTTTGAGATGTCGCCCTGAGCGATGGGCACATTGCCCTTGGCGGTGTCGCCATAAGCCCAGTAGCCCCACATCAGGCTCTCGTTCCATCCCCATGCGCTAAGCGACGGGGTCTCCATGAGCAGGTAGTTGCCGCTGATGGCGTCGTCGTCGGTGGTGACGGTGCCGCGGCCCCACGGGTTCTGGTAGCCGTCGTCGAAGTTGGTGATCAGGCCGGTGGTGTCCATGAAGTTGAAGGCCGAGCGGGTGCGTCCGTAGATAGACTCCACGATGATCGGGCCTTCCTCGACACCCTGGGGCACGACTACTTCCATCGACTGCTGGGTGAACGAGACGATCTCGGCCGGTGCGTCAGAGCCTGTGAAGTAGATCTTGGGCTCGATGAAGAAGTCACCCGAGACGGTTATCCTGTCGCCAGGACGGGCGTACTCGCAGCTGATGCTGGTGATGAGGGGGTTGGGCACGACCACCTCAAACGGGAAGGTCGACTTTTTCCCCTTGCTCGTGATCAGGGTTATCTGGTTGCTGACCTCGGCGGGTATCTTGTTGGGGACGGTCACGATGATCGAGAACGAGGTGATCATCGTCGGGTTGAGGAGGGCTTTGCAGTCGTTGAACCACACCTCCTGCACATCGCCGAGGTGCTTGCCCATCAGGCAGATGTTCTGGCCCATCGAGGCGCGCACGAGCAGAGAGTCAGCGGCCTCGGGGTCACAGACGCGCACATACTCGACCTCAGGAGTCTTGCCCTCGTCGATCTCGGCGTCTGTCTGGCTGCAAGACGCGAGCGCGAATGTCGCCGCAGCCAGTGCGAAAAGGATATATAATGTCTTTTTCATTTCTGTTTTCTGTTTGTTCAGTCAGTTCTGACTGTATGGTTTACTCCTCGTTGAATTTATATTCCACAGGTGCGTCGGCGAGCTGGGGCGATGCTGTGAGCACATTGGCCGGTATCGGCATCACGAAACTTCCCAGGCTGAGCTTGATGTCGCCGGCGTCATACTGGCCGCCCTCGGCCTTCGACGAGGCGAGGCGATAGCTTGCCTTCTGGTTCCACTGCGACTCGGGCACATTGCCGTCGCGCACGTACATCTGGTGACGGTTCATCGAGTTGAGGTATGCCAGGGCACCCTGCGGGTCGCGGTAGTACCAGCGGAGCACGTCAAACCAGTTCGAGCCCTCGATTGCGAACTCGCGGCGACGCTCGGAGATGAGCTGCTCCCACGACATCGGGGCCTGGTAGCCGGCGAGGCCGGCGCGTGCGCGCACCGCGTTCACGCGGTCGATGGCCTTCTGGTCACTGGTGCTGTTGGCCGTGCCCATCACAGCCTCGGCGTAGGTGAAGTATACGTCTGCCAGACGCAGCAGATAGATGTTGTTGGGAGCGTCCTGCGCGCCGCCGATTCCCCCCTCTACGTCAGCCGAGTGGCCGAGTACATACTTCTTGAGGTGCGCGAGCATCTCGTTGGCGTCGTCACCACGGTCGGCGTTGTAGATCTCGTATGTGTATCCGCCCTTCGACTTCTCTATGTTGGGATAGTTGTAGCCGTCGGCCATGAAGACCCACTTGGCGCGGAGGTCGTTGGATGCGTACGCGTTCTGAAGGGAGATTGTGGGACCTTTGCCGTTGCCCCATGCCTGGTCGGCCAGCGATACGCGGGCGAACGCGCAGTTGCGCCCGTTGCCGTATGCGTAGGCATAGACCATGCACTGGATGGCGAGCAGGGACTCGGGGCCGTTGTTGGCCTCCTTGTCGAAGAGCGTGCTGTAGTCAATGGTCTTTATGTCGGGGAGACCGGACTCGGTGAGCACCTGGTCGGCCTCGCGAGCGGCCTGTGCGTAAAGCTCGGCGCGGTCGCTGCGCTCGGCGTGCGAGGCCATGGTGAGGTGCAGCTTGGCCATGTATGCGAGGGCTGTCCACTTGGTGGCGCGGCCACCCTGCGGGTCGGTGGCGGGGAGATGCTCGTAGGCATATTTCAGGTCGCGCTCGGCGAACTTATAGACGCTGTTGCGGGTGTTGCGCGGAATCTGGAAGTTACCGCTCGCCACGAGCTTCGCGCCGTTCTCGACGATAGGCACGTCGCCCCAGTACTGGGAGAGCAGGAAGTAGCAGACTCCGCGTATGCAGCGGGCCTCGGCCACGCCCTGGATTATGTCGGCCTCGGCCACTCCGTTGCTTGCGGCCGGACCGGGCATGTCGTTGATTATCGTGTTGGCCACGCCGATCACATTGTAGAGGCCGTTCCAGCCCTCGCGCAGATAGGTGTTGCCGTTGGAGAAGTTACCGAAGTAGAACTGGCCCTCCTCGGAGTAGGTGTAGTACATGTCGCCGGCGAGCATGTCATATTTCCACTGGAAATTTATGGCGTAGTTCTTCCACTCGAAGTGCGAGTAGAGCGCGGCGGTGTTCGCGCGGATCATCTCGGCGCTGGTGTAATAGTTGTCGGTCACCAGCTTGTCTTCAGGCGAAACCTCAAGAAAGTCGTTACAGCCGGTGAGAGCCAGCAGTGCCGCCGAACCGAGTATTGATTTGAATATATTGGCTTTCATTTTATCTCTTGTTGTCATGTAATGTTAGAACTGGAGGTTTACACCGACTGTATAGGTACGCGGCGTCGGGTAGCGGCCCATGTCGACGTTCTGCATCAGTACGCTCTGGTTGTAGGCGCCGATCTCGGGGTCGAATCCCTTGTACTTGGTGAATGTGTAGAGGTTCTGCACATTGAAGTATATGCGTGCCTGGGTCATGCCGAGTTTCTTGATCCACTTCTGCGGGAAGTTGTAGCCTATCGCGAGGTTCTGTATGCGGAGGTACGAGCCATCCTCGATGAAGCGGGTGCTGAGACGGTCGTTCTGGTTTATGTTGAGGTTGTTGTAGCGGGGAATGTCTGTGTCGGGGTTGGTGATGTAGACATTCTCGGGGGCGAAGTTGGTGTTGTCGCCGTCGATGAATCCATACTGGGCGCGGTCGGTTATGGCTGCCGCCTGGTTGTCCCAGAGGCTGGTGAGCGACTCTGTCTTGTAGCGCGTGAAGTTCAGGATGTCCCCGCCGATCGCTCCTGTCAGTCCCAGGGTGACGTCGAAGTCATAGATATGGAACACGTTGGTGAATCCGAATGTCAGGTCGGGGTTCGGGTCGCCGATGACACACTTGTCCTTCTCGTCGATCACGCCGTCGTTGTTGATGTCGGCGAACTTGATGTCGCCCGGGTAGAGTCCTGTGTTCTTGTTGACCTTGTTGACGTTGGGGTTGTTCTCATCGGGCACCTGAACGGGCGAGTTGAGTATGTCGTCCATGTCCTTGAAGACTCCGAGGCTCTTGTAGCCGTAGAACACGCCCATCGGCAGTCCCTCGGCGATCATGGTCGCGTTCTTGAGATACCACTCGATGTCACCGTAGATGACCTGGTCGGCGTTGTTGAGCTTCAGCACCTTGTTCTTGTTGTGGGTCAGTGTCAGGTTCGAGGTCCATGTGAAGTTGCGGTTCTCGATGTTGCGGGTGTTGAGGGCTACCTCGACTCCGACGTTGCGCACCTTACCGATGTTGGAGAACGGCGCCTGGATGTAGCCATATTCCGACGAGATGCCGGTGTAGTCAGGCACGACGACCTGGAGCAGAAGGTCCTTGGTCTGCTTGTAGTAGCCGTCGACGGTCAGGTCGATGCGGCCGTTGAGCACGGAGAAGTCGATACCGGCGTTGAACTGCTCGGAGGCCTCCCACTTCAGCTTGTCGTTGGGCAGGTTGTCGACAACGAATGCCGAGCCCATCGGGGTGTTGAAGTTGTGCATCAGCGAGCCGTACTTGTATGTGCCGATGTTTGAGTTACCGACCTGTCCGTAGCCGAGGCGCAGCTTGAGGTTGCTGAGCCATGACACGTCGCGCAGGAATTTCTCCTCGGATGCGCGCCATGCGAAGGCTGCGGAGGGGAAGTAGCCCCACTTGTTCTCCTTGGCGAACTTCGAGCTTCCGTCGGCACGCATTGTGAATGTGAGCAGGTAGCGGTTGTCGAAGTTATAGTTCACACGTCCGAACCATGACACGGTGGTCGCGCGGTCTTTCCAGCCGTCGTTGGCAGTGAGCTCGCCGTCGGCGCCCATCACGTGGATGTTGTCGGTGGTGAGGTTCTTCTTGGTGAGCCACCAGCCCTCCCACGATGACTCCGATGCCTCGAAGCCGGCCATCACCTGGAGGTCATGCTTGTCGGCGAACTCCTGATGGTATGTCAGGTAGTCCTTCTGCAGCCAGTAGAAGTTCTCGTCTGCGCGCTGGTATATCTGGTTGATCTCGATGGGAGTCTTGACACCCTCATAGATCCGGGGCAGATAAGACTTGTTGAGGTTGTATCCCGCGTTGAAGCCATATTCGGCATGGAAGGTGAAGTACTTTGCGAAATCCAGGTCACCGTAGAAGTTACCCATAACGGTCTGGCGGCGCAGCGAGTTGTTGCGCTGCAGGGCGAGTGCCACGGGGTTCCAGCTTGATGAGCCGTTGACGCTTGTCGGGCTTGCGTAGTTTCCTGCGAAGTCATACACCGGTACGTCAGGCTGCATGGTCATCGCCTGCATGATGATACCGCCGGAGCCGTCGTTGAGCGTGATGGTCTCGTTGGTGCGGGTGTATGCGAGCTTGCCGCCGAGCTTGAGCCACTTGGTGAAGTGAGTGTCGACCGACACGCGGCTGTTGAAGCGGTTGAAGTCAGAGCCGATGATGATGCCGTCCTGGTCCATCCAGCCGCCCGATACGGCGTAGTTCACCTTGTCGTTGCCGCCGGTGACGCTGAGCTGGTAGTTCTGCATCAGTGCCGTGCGGAATATCTCGTCCTGCCAGTCGGTGCCCTTGCCGAGCAGGTTGACGTCGCGGTACGAGTCATTGAGCTGGTTGTTGGCGCCCTCGTTATAGAGGTCGAGCTGATACTGCGCGTATCCGGGTAGGTCGAGCATGTCGAGTTTCTTGGCTACCTGCTGCCATGCCAGATAGGCGTCGAGGTTGACGTTGACGCGTCCGGCCTGACCCTTCTTGGTGGTGACGATGACGACACCGTTGGCGCCTGCGGCACCATAGATAGCAGTCGCCGAGGCATCCTTGAGCACGTCGATCGAGAGGATGTCGCTCGGTGCGATCGATGCCAGCGGGTTGGCCGTGTTGGTCTGGCCCGAGGATCCGTCGCCGGTCCAGTTGAAGCCGCCGATCTCGCCTGCGTCACCGCTGACCTGAAGGCCGTCGATGATGTAGAGGGGCTCGTTGGAGCCGTTGATCGAGCTCGCGCCACGGATTCGGATTGATGTCGCTGCGCCGGGGGCACCCGAGTTGCTGGTCACCTGCACACCGGCGATCTTGCCCTGGAGCATCTGGTCGGCATTGGTCGAGATGCCCTGCTTCATCTGCTCCTGCGTCAGTGAGGCCACCGAGCCGGTCAGGTCGACTTTCTTTGATGTTCCGTAGCCGACCACAACCACCTCGTTGAGGTTCTGCGACGACTCGCGCATCGTGATTGTGATGTCGGTGCGGCCGCCGAGACTCACCGTCTCAGGCTCCATGCCGACGTAGGTCACTGTGAGGGTTGCGTTCGGCTTGGTGACCTTCAGGACGAAATTACCGTCGATATCGGTCGATGTTCCGAACTTCTCATTACCTTTTTCTCTGACCGTAGCGCCGATTATCGGCTCTCCGGCCTCATCCTGGACCAGGCCCTTCACCTCTGTCTGCTGTGCCCATGCGTCTGACGCCAGCATTATCATTAGTGTTGCCATAAGCCCCTTGAAGACAGATAGTAGTTTTGACTTCATGCTGTGATTCTAAGGTTGTTTTTAGTGTTGTTGTTAGTTAATATTCGTTTCGTTGATTCGCGCCCGGGGGAGCGCCTGGTTCCGCTGTGCTCATGTCACTGCGGGGCGTAGAGCGTTTCATATTTTTATGATTTGTGCAAGCCTAAACTGATAAAATAGGTTGATAAACT
>WGUO01000017.1 GCA_014867205.1 Muribaculaceae bacterium
TTATCAACCTATTTTATCAGTTTAGGCTTGCACAAATCATAAAAATATGAAAATCTATATCGAGACAGAACGGCTGATATTGCGTTCCTGGAAATATGAAGACAGGGAAACTTTTGCTGAGATGAACGGCAATGAAAACGTCATGAGATATTTTCCGGGGACTTTATCGGCTGAAGAATCAAATGCCTTTGTGGATCGCATCAATGCCGAGTTTGAGGAAACAGGCTTCGGATTATATGCCGTTGAAATTAAGGAATCCGGAGAATTTATAGGCTATGTGGGATTCCATCGCTTTACATTCAATACATCATTCTCACCCGGTTGGGAGATTGGATGGCGCATATCGGATAAATTCTGGCATAAGGGATATGCCACAGAGGCTGCACAGGCTTGTTTAGCCTTCGCACGCGAAAAACATTTCTGTGACAAGCTGTTCTCCTTTACAGCCATCCCCAATATTCCCTCTGAAAATGTTATGAGACGCATAGGCATGAGTTATGAAGGAACATTCATGCACCCTGCATTACCAGACGGTCATTGGCTGAAAGAGCACAAACTATATTCTATCGATTTATAAAACAATACCATCAGGAATGTCATCGGCTTGCGGCTTTCGCAGCCAAGCGGAGAAAAGTTACTTGAGATAGAATTTACATATTTTGGCCATTTATCTCACGAAAAATCATTAACTTTGCACTTGTGCAAAATGTACGAAAGAGGTAGAAGTGGCTTATCAGTCAGCAAATTCTATATCTGGAGCATAAATCACGACATGCTATGCGAATGAAGTTCTCTCGAATCTGCGGGTTTATCGCCGTGACTGCCGCTGTCGCCATGCTCGCCGGCGGATGTGTGGACCAGCCGGACTACGGCAAGGATCCCTATGACCCATATGCAAATTTCGACGTTCTCGCCGAGACCGTCGGCAACCGCTACTGCTTCTTCGCCGACAAGGACATCGACTGGAAAGCCCTGTGTCAGGAATACCGCGCAAAGATTACCCCGAAGACTGATCAGATTGAGCTATTCTTCATAATGTCGGACCTGCTTGACAATCTCAAGGATGGCCATGTCAACCTTGTCTCAAAGTTCAACACCTCATACTACAAGAAATGGTGGACCGACTATCCACAGGATTTCGACATGCGCACGCTCGATGAATATTATCTCAAATTCGGGGGTCTGTCGACATCAGGCATGAGATATGCCATCATGTTGCCCGACTCTATAGGCTACATATACTATCCTTCTTTCTCGACTCCGGTCGGCGAGACAAACCTCGACTACGTGCTCGCCATACTCCGCGATACTCACGGTCTCATCATCGACATCCGCGACAACGGAGGCGGTCTTCTTACCAACGTTCCTACTTTTGTGTCCCGGTTTATCGACAAGCCTACCGTCGGGGGCTACATACGCCATAAGACCGGTCCTGGACCCGACGAGTTCTCCAGGCCTTATGAGATCAGATACAAGCCGTGCGACAAGAACCGCGTCAGTTACAGCGGCCCCATAGCCGTGCTTACGAACCGCAGCTGCTACTCTGCGGCCAATGATTTTGTGGCCGTCATGAAGACCCTTCCGCAGGTCAGCATCATCGGAGCGCGCACAGGGGGCGGCGGTGGACTTCCATTCAGTTCGGAACTCCCCAACGGATGGTCGGTGCGTTTCTCGGCTTGTCCTATCAATGACCCGCATGACCAACCCACCGAAGAGGGTATCGACCCGAGTCCCGGATGTGAGGTGCATTGCACCCCTCAGGAATTTGCAGAGGGAAAGGATGCTATCCTCAACTTTGCCCTCCGATACATGGCTAAGAAAAAGAAGTGAGCCTCCCCATCAGCGATTTTCCTCTCCTCGCAATCATCTCCCCGGTGGCACACACCCATCGCGCCAACCACTCTGCTATCGGCGTCAGTACCAGCGACGCGAACCATATGGCCGCAACTATCGCCAGACACATCGGCAGGGCGTCAAGCAACCCGGCTACCGCCCCACTCTCTTTAAATACCCCGGAATAGGCATTATAGACAGTCCAATAGAGATATTCATGTCCGAATAGACCATCCTGCAGCATATAGCATCCGAATGCCGCCGGAGCGATTGAGTTGACGGCATAACTGCGGAATCTCAACTGCGTGAAGTACAAAAACAACGCCACTGCCCCGGCCACTACAAAGGGATTGTTATATACGAGCCAATGCACGTCTGCCTTGAACAATACCGGCAGCAGAACCTGCATTCCCGTCACTATGATATAGAGGCCAAGATACCAGTAACGGCTCACATGCGCAATCGAGTCTGAGTGCAGCCGCAGCCAATGCGCGGTTATATAGAGCCATACTGCCTGCGCTATCGTAAAGCCATTCACATTCGTATAATTGCCGCCGAAGAAGCCGCCATATATGTTATAGATTGTCAGCAATATGACGATCATCCCCACTTGCCTCCTGCTCATCGCTCGCAGTCCGCCGTTAAGTATAGGCGCCAAAACCATCAGCATCGCATAGACCATGATAAACCAGTATCTGCTCCAGCTGATTGGCCAGATAAGTCGGTTGCGGATCTCCCACCAGACCACATCCACCCCGCAAAGCGCCAGCAGACCGACAGAAACCATCGAGAAGAATGCCGTGATGACTGCAAGCCTGACAAATGACCTGACTGAAAACCGAATCCCGAACCAGCCCGATATCAGAAAGAAAAGGTTCACTCCATATATGAATATCGGCTCGAGCATGCAGAACATGCTCCTTGGGACAGCCCTACTAAAACTATGCACCATAAAATGACCGCAGAGTATCATCGACATCGCTACTATCCTCAGTAGTTCCATGTTCGAATCCCGAGTCCGCGCCTTGTCCGGAATAACGGCCTTTATAACTCCCCGCCCAAAAGTTTGTATCGAAAAATCCATATGTCTCTATTTTTGGAGCCTTCTGACCATTTTATCCACCATCATCCCGGCCCAACGTGAGATTCTGTCGACAATCGGGGTAAGGATAAGTGATGCACACCATATCCCCACGAATGCCACGGCACATGCCGCCACAGCATGAAGAAGACCTTCATAAACACCCCCTGCAGCTGATGCGCTGCCATATATGTCTGAGATCTGCGCATACATGAACTTATGTCCGAAAAGACCATCCTGAAGCAGATAACATCCGAACACTCCCATTGCCATGACATTGACAGCCATACTGCGGAAGCGCAACTGCGCAAAATACAGGAACAAAGACAGACAGGCTGCGACAGTCAGAGGATTGTTGTCGTAAAACATCTTGTCCTCAAGATTATTTCTGAACAATAGGATGATAAGCAGTACCTTCGACGCCAGGAATATCACAAGCCACCAGTTTCTGTTTATCCTCGATATGACCGACATGTTCTCATGCAGCCAGCGGGCCGTCACATATAGCCAGACAGCCTGCGCGAATGATTTTCCGGTCACGTTCACATAATTCCCGGCAAAATATCCTCCGAATACGCATATGATGGTCATCAGCAAGACACACACTCCGGTCTGGCGCCGCGTCATGGGGTCGAGGCCGCGGTTCAATACCGGCGATACAATAAAAAGCAGCATGTAGACGGCAACAAACCAATACCCGCTCTTGCTTATCGGCCAAAATACATGCTCGCAAATCTCAGGAAATGTGACATACACTCCCTGCGTCGCAAGAAGTCCGACAGATATCAGCGAAAACAGACATACTGTCACAATCATGCGCACAAACGAACGAACTGAAAAACGTATCCCGTACCAACCCGATATAAAGAAAAACAGATTGATGCCGCTTATAAAAAAGGGCGTGGTCAGACCATATATCGTCTTGTCGAATATTCCAAGGCCGTGATGCACAAAATGTCCGCACAGAATCATGGACATCGCCACGATGCGAAGCAATTCCATGCCTGAGTCACGCTCCCTGACCTTTGACGGCAACAGGGTCTGAGGCAATGCCCGGCTTATGACAAAACTGTTTGTATTCATTACTACTCTCCTGCCATTTCTTATTGACAATGTTGCATCATAGTAAAGACACGGGAGATAAGGCTACAAATGCTCCTTATCTCTCGCGTCTCATCCTTCAGGTTTAGATTATGCCTCGGCTTCAGGCACTGTCTCCTCTTCAGTATTCTCTTCCTCCTCGGCAAACTTGTCGAATCCGTTTGCAATAAGGATGTTGTACCAAGTGAAGAGTTTCTTTATGTCACTGTCGTGTACACGCACACGGTCAAAATCCTCCACTATGCCTGCAAATGCCTCTTTAAGACCTCCGGCGTTCGAGGCAATAGCCTTCACGTCTACCGGTTTCCCTTCGTTGGCGGCATATACCTTGTCAAGTATTTCTCCCAACGGCGTGTCACCCGATTCCGTATACATCGCTATGTCGCCAAGCGACACGACTTTGTCGCGCCCGTGCGCCGGGAAGCGGCGACCGCTGCCGAGTTCCTCTACTATAAGACTTCCCTTGCCCTGCGATATCAGACGGAACAGTCCCGGTTTCCCTGTGATTGATATTATTTCTCTTAACATTATTATTTAATTGAAAGGGTTAATTCTTCTATCTGACTCAACAGCGGTTTCCTGCCGTCGTTAAGTATTGTCGCCACATTCCCGCATCGTATGTTCGCGAGTTCATCGCGCTGCGACTTAATCCGTGCCAAGACGGACTCGCTGCCGGCGCCGTCGCGTCGGCACGCACGCTCCAGCCGAAGTTCGTCTGGCGCGTCAACAATCCATACCGAGTCGCACATCTCGTCGAGATGACTCGTATGCAATATCGCCGACTCTACAAAGAAGACATCAGAATCCGAGCCGGCAATCCGCGCCGCAAGATCGTCACGTACCAGAGCATGCACAATGCTGTTGAGCCACTTCCGGTGAGAGTCGTTGCCGAACACGTGACCGGCGATTTCTTTTCTGTCAAGACACCCGTCAGGCCGGACACAGCGCGTACCGAAACGTTCTCTGAGCGCCTCCTTAAGTTCCTCTGACGCATCCATGATGGCTCTTGCCTCCATGTCACAGTCATAGACCTCGTAGCCTTTCAGCCTGAGAATGCGGGAAACCACACTCTTGCCGGCTCCTATCCCTCCGGTTATGCCTATCAGTCTCATTCGTCCTTGTAATTGACTTACTAATGCTTGACCAGAGTGTACTCAATGCTGTCGGCCTGCACCTCCACATTGACCAGATAGTCCGCGTGGTCACTTACCCGCAAGGGAATTCGCGACCCACGCGTGCGGTGTATGTCTTCGTAATCAGCCACGACCCGCATCGGAAAGTAATCGTCGTTGAAGTGACTCATCGGCACATAGAACGATACAGGCACCTTGTTCGGGAAAAGCAACAGACTCTGTCCCTGCGGGGAGTTCTCAACCTGGACGTTGACATAGGCAACCTTGTGCACGAGCGGCTCGACCGGCACCTTCACCTCAATCTCGGAGGGGATGATACGCACATTAGGTATGGGAACCATCTTGACTTTGTAAACCTCGGTCTGCGACAGATTGTTCTTGACGAGCATACGCGTGCGGACCATATGGATCGTGTCTGTCTCACTTCCGTAGGAATATACCCGCACCGAGCGTGTAAGCGGCTCAGGCGAGGAGGCTATCAGATAGCCTGATGCAGCCGAGACCTGCGCCTGGACATGAACAGGCACCCGCTTGCCGGGTCCTACCGTGTAGTAGAGCCGGAGTGAGTCTATCGACGACGACGTTATCATGGCCACTCCACCAAGGTCCGATTTCAACTCGGCCGTCATGTCCGACTGTGAGAGTCGAAACAGACCGTCGCGCGCATAGTCACGGAAGTTGATGTCGAGTGTCGGATTCTTTATTATCCCGCTGCGCAGTATGTTGGTCCCCTTGTCACGCAGAGTCACATGAAGATCGGACGGCGGCTCTGTGATAAAGGTCACCGAATCGGGTATGTTCTGTATGTTTAGGCGAACCCTGAATGTCTCCGTAACGCTCCCGTTCAGGGCAATTATGAACCAGAAAACGGCCGCTATAGCAACAAAGACAAGAAACATCAAGGCATTATGGAAGTCCGACGAAGTCCTGATCCGCCGCCATTCGCTCTTGATGTTTTCTATCTTGGTTTTCACGCCGATTTAGTCCTTCTTCTTGGGAGTCGCCTCTACCACAGGATAAACCGATGCCTTATCGAGCTCGAGCTCCACTCCAGGGGCAACCTCGATCATGATCGAGGATTCCTTGATGTTGCGGATACGGCCATGTATGCCGCCGGCGGTAACCACGCGGTCACCTTTCTGCATTGCCTCGCGCTGACGCTTGAGTTCTTTCTGCTTTTTCGACTGGGGACGTATCATCACGAAGTAGAAGATTGCGATCATGGCCACAATCATGAGGATGCTCGACAGTCCGCCTTGCTGTGACTGAAGCAGAATTGTGCTGAGTGTTGTATTCATATTTGTCTATTTGTTATTTTCCGAGTGATTATATTTCATGGAGGTGTGCTAATCAGACGCACTATCTGGTTAACGCGGCAACGTCATCTTTATTTCTTCAGGAGTTTGCCCTCCTTCTGCAGACGCGCGACCACACTGGCGAGGACACCGTGCACGAACTGTCCGCTGCGCGCCGATGAATATGATTTGGCGATCTCGATATACTCGTTGATGCTGACCTGAATGGGTATTTTCGGGAAGTTGAGTATCTCTGCCAGGGCTGTCTCGAGTATCACTATATCCATGAACGCGAGTCGCTCGGCATCCCAGCTGCCTCCCTTTGCCGCCTCGTCTATATAACGCCTGTATGTCTCCTTGTTCTTGTAGAGATAGCGCAGCAGTTCTGTGCCGAATCGCGCGTCTTCCTCATCCTTAAACTTCTCAAGCACCGCGCCCGTCGGGTTCCCCTCCTCTATGCGGCGGAATCCCTTCATTACGAATGTCGATATTATGTCGACGTCATCGTTCCAGAAAACGGATTTCTCCTCGAGGGTCTCCAGGAAGTCGGGGTTCTCAAGTATCACACGCCTGAAGAGATTGCGCCAGAGTTCACAGTCATCATGCATAGTGACCTCGGGAAGCGCCATATACTCTGAGTAGGACTCCGATTCTGTAACTGCCTTGAGAAGACTGCGCAGCATCACCGGCTCCTCGATTAACCAGGCTATCTTGTTCTTCGATATGTATGTCTCGATTGTCTCGTTGTGGCGCAACTCGTCAACAAGACGGTTCTCCACGAAGCGGAGGTTCGGGTTTATGTCCTCGTCGCTCTTCAGGAACTTATGGCGGTTCTCGTCGATGATTCGGTCCTGCAGGTCAGTGAGCTCGACAGGCAGGTCGAGCATTCTGAAATATAGTTCGCGGGCCTTGTCGAGACTTGTGGCAAGCGCGCGCTCCACCTCGCCGACGTTATCCTGCGAGGCAAGGAAGTTGACGAACGTGCGGTTCATCATGTCGCGCATGCGCTCCAGACCCTTGAGCGTATAGTTGGTGCGGCGTTCCGTCACCTCGCCAACCTCGGGATCAGCCATTACGATGAGGTTGAATATGTCACGCCACAGATGCTCCTCTCCCGAGCCATACTCGTTGCCTGACTCCTTGAGATATCTCTTATATATTCCTGACTCCTTGACACGCTCGACAAGTGGCTCTACCAGTGATCTGTAAGGGAACGGTTCTGTCGCGTATTTAGCTATCAGCGACTTAATTGTATCGTCAATAAGCAGACGTGAGATAAACCGCGTCGAGGCCAGTGGCGTATCGCCCTGCCGCCGCTCCACGGCGTTGGACACCTTGATGAGCAGCACGAGCATGTCCAGATAGAGCGAGTATGCGAAACGCTTCTCCTTGGTCGGCGCCGTGGGGTTGCTCTCGAGCGTGAATTGTTTTTCTACTAACAGGAATGAATACAATATCTGTATTACCTTGATGCGAATCAATATGCGGTTTATCATAACTCTTTATGACGTTTTCTCTGATTTTGGTGCAAAATTACATTTTTCCCGCGACATGAGCAAATATTATCTTGACGCAAGGCGTCGCTGGCGCACCGCCTCATACATCATCACGCCGGCTGCCACCGAGACATTGAGCGAGCCGATATTTCCCATCATCGGTATCGCCACAAGTTCGTCGCATAGCCTCAGCACCGAGTCAGAGATACCGGTGTCCTCGCTGCCCATCACTATCGCCACAGGCACTGTGAGGTCACATTCAGTATAATCGCGCGCGGCCTTTTCCGATGCCGCCACTACCTTGACTCCGGAGTCCTTGAGAAAGCGCACAGCCGAGACGAGATCACGTTCACGGCACACCGGCACGTAGAAGAGGCCGCCGGCCGAGGTCTTTACCGCATCGGGAGTCACCGACACACTGTTTCTCTCAGGTATTACGATTCCGTTTACCCCTGAGCAGTCCGCCGTGCGCCCTATGGCGCCAAAATTGCGGGTGTCAGTGAGCCCGTCAAGCACCAGCATGAACGGATTGATACCCTCCTCGTAGAGCGCCGGAAGCAGGTTGTCGAGCCTGTGGTACGTCACGGGCGACATAAGCGCTATGACTCCCTGATGGTTCTTCATGGTGATTCGGTTCAGGCGTTCCTGCGGAACGCGCTGCGTCACCACACCATATTCCTTTATGACAGCCATCAGCTCTCGGGCGAGGTCTCCGCCCAGATCCTTGCGTATCATCACCTTGTCGATGCTCTTGCCCGACTCTATGGCCTCGATTACGGCCCGTATTCCAAATATATAATCCATTTTCTGTTTTTGTAAAAGACTTAGGTCAGGCCGAGCGTTAACGGCGCAGCAATGCCCTGGCTGCCGAGAGGGCCGCCTCCGACACCTCGCTGCCCGAGATCATCGCCGCAAGCTCGCGTATGCGGTCCTCGACCGTGAGCTGACGCACGTGTGTCACCGTGCGCGTGTCTGCGTCTGTCTTGTATACCTTGAAGTGCATGTCGCCCTTGGCCGCCACCTGCGGCAGGTGGGTGATGACTATGACCTGCATGTCGCGTGCGACACGGTGCATCATCTCGCCCATCTTGTCTGCAATCTCCCCTGATACTCCGGTGTCGACCTCATCGAAGATGATGGTCGGAAGATTGATATGTCCGGCCAGAATTGATTTCAGGCTCAGCATCATTCGCGATATCTCGCCGCCGCTGGCTATGTCGCCTACCGGACGCGGCGTGCCGTTCTTGTTGAACGAACAGAGGAATTCCACCTCGTCCTGCCCGGTGGCCGTAAGCTTGCGTGTGCGCAGCTCGGCCTCGAACCGGATGTTGGGCAGTCCGAGCGGGCGCGCCGTGTCGCATAGCAACTGTGAGAACACGGCGGCACACTTCCTTCGCGACTCGCTGAGCTCGTCGGCCTTCTCCTTTAATTCGCGGGCCAGTCGCCGGGCCTCACGCTCCATGTCGGGCAATTCGTCGTCACCCATTGTCACCTCGGTCACCTGCCGGCGTATATTCTCATGGAGCGCGACAAGATCATCTGCCTCCTTGACCCTGAAACGTCGCACGGTCTCATAGTAGAGGTTCATCCTGTCCGAGAGGCGTGCCAGTGCCGCCGGGTCGGTGTCAATCGACTGGTTGTAGTCGTCGACGGTCTCGTATATGTCTTTTGTCTCCACGAGCAGGGCCTTGATGCGCTCGAGTATCGGATTCTCCTGTTCCGTGGATTCCTCCTCTTCCTCCCCTCGGTTCCCCTCCACGAGTGAGAAGTCTATTCTGTCGGCAAGTCCGGCTGCCTCGCTGAGCATTGTCTGCACCCCCCGGTCGGAGTCGCCGAGTATGGCTGAAAGCATCCCCAGCCTCTCCTTGATCTCATCGGCGTCTGACAGCATCTCGAAACGCTTCTCGATTTCCTTGAGCTCGCCGGTCTTGGGCGCGAGTTTGTTCAGCTGGTCGAGCTGGAACTGCAGGAACTCCAGGTTCTCGGCACTGCGGGCGATTGCCTCGCGGCGCGCCTTGATGCGATGGCGCAACTCAACAAAGTCGGCGAACAATGAGGCATAATCCGAGCGAAGTTCCTCGTTGCCGGCCATGGAGTCTATTATACGGAGCCGCTCAGCGGGGTCGTTTATCTTCGCGTTGGCATGCTGAGAATGTATGTCAATCAGCCTCGGCACTATTACCGACAGTGTCTGAAGTGTAACAATAGTGTCGTTGACATATACCTTTGAGCGCCCGGAGGCCGACAGCTCACGGCGTATCGTCATCTCGGATATTCCATCGGCATCTGTCTGCCAGTCTATGCCTCGCTCATCGAATATGGTCTTCAGCTCGGGGTCCACATCGGTGAAGAGGGCCTCGACCACCGACTTCGAGCCGCCGTCGGATATCACCTTTGTGTCCGCACGTCCGCCCATCACCAGACCAAGTGCTCCGAGCATTATAGACTTACCCGCACCGGTCTCACCGGTGATGATGGTGAGCCCGGGCCCGAACTCGAGGTCAAGGTGCTCTATCAGAGCATAGTTGCGGATGATAAGATTCTTTAGCATTTGTTTAATCGGTGTCGGGTATTGCCCTTCTGTCAGTTTTGCTCCGGTTCCTTTATCTTGTTGAGACGCTGGGACTCTGTGGGATAGATGGGCTGCAGCAGGTCATATACCCCCTTTCGCTCGCTCTCCGGTGCCTTGGAATACACATTCACCAGCTCGTCGAGTTTGGAGTCGCGAAATATAGACAGGGCCACCGACATCGGCGAGTTATCGTATATGGTCTTTATCTCGTTAAGAGATTCAGTGATTACGCCGCGCCCCTTGTCGGGGCTGGTGACCATCTCGTCAAGGCCCTTGCGGTGATAGTTGTAGAGCAGGTTGCGTATGCCGGCTGTATTGCCGTCTGTGTAGCTGCTCAGCACTGCCGCACGGTTCTTAGTGTCCTCGAATGTGCGCCATCCTATCTCGCCGCTCGACTGCTGTTGCTGCACGATGCTCTGTGCCCGCTCGTAGAAGCGCTCGCCGCCCCGCGGCGAGAATGAGTCAAAGTCCAGGGCCAGAAACAGGTTCGCATAGAAGTCGAGTATGGCCGTAAGATTGTTCTCCGGCTGCATCTCGTTATAGGTCAGCGGGTCGCCCTCACGGTAGTTGAACTCCACTCGGGTATCCTTGAAGTTGAAGAGTGTCGTGGTGTATGTGCTGTTGTAGACCGGGCGAATCAACTGAAGCTGCAGGTCCCCTTTGATGCGGTCACCGTCATACTCTCCTACCGTCAGGAAGATGTTGCACTCTATCCGCTCGTTGGCAGCGAAGGTAGCGTCAGAGAACTTGGTCTCGTTCATGTACGTGTTCATCTGCTCCTTGAGTGACTCGAACACACTGCGGTTCGTACCCTCGATCTGCTGCGAGTTGACATCGACGGTGGCCCGGAACTCCTGTGCCTGAGCGCCCCCCGGAACCATTACAGCCACCAGTGCGGCTCCCCTGAGATATCTCTTTATTTCCTTTTTCATCCTTTCCCTTTATTCCTGTAACGCTCAACCACGCTGTTTTCCGCTGAGACGGTCGATTTCATCAACTATGTCTCTGGCGACCTCGCGCTTGCTCTTCAGCGGGTAACCCTGCACTCCGTCGCGTGTCACAATCGTCACCTTGTTGGTGTCGGTTCGAAATCCGGCCCCCTCGTCGCGAAGCGAGTTCAGCACAATCATGTCGAGGTTCTTGCGGCACAGTTTCGCCTCGGCGTTGGCAAGCTCATGGTCTGTCTCGAGTGCAAACCCTACAAATATCTGTCCAGTTTTTTTGCGGGCGCCGCAGTCGCGCGCTATGTCGGGATTTTTCACAAGGCAGAGGGTCATCTCCTCCATGTTCTCGCGCTTGATCTTGCTACCGCACTCTTCGGCGGGTCGATAGTCTGCTACAGCAGCCGAGAATACCGCCATATCAGTATCCTGACATTCCCTTACTGCCGCATCATGCATCTCCACGGCCGACTCTACATCTATACGACGTATCAGAGGCGAGGGGGTCTTCAGCGACACAGGACCCGCTATCAGCGTCACCTCGGCGCCACGCGACGCGAACTCCTCGGCAAGCGCGAAACCCATCTTGCCGCTCGAGTAGTTGCCGATGAACCGCACCGGATCTATCCGTTCGTAGGTCGGACCGGCAGTTATGACCACCTTTCTGCCCGACATGGATCCTGAGCGCGCGAAGTATGCCTTGACACGCTCCACGATGTTCTCGGGTTCCTCCATCCGGCCTTTGCCGACAAGATGCGAGGCAAGCTCTCCTGCCGCCGGCTCGATTATCTCGACACCGTCGCACTCGAGGGTCCGGATGTTTCTCGCTGTCGACGGGTGCGCCCACATGTCGAGATCCATCGCCGGCGCCACCATCACGTGCTCCTTGGCCGACAGGTAGGTGGTGACAAGCATGTTGTCGGCGACACCGTTGGCCATCTTGGCGATGGTCGACGCCGTGGCCGGGGCTATCAGCATAAGGTCGGCCCACAGGCCCAGGTCGACATGGCTGTGCCATTCGCCGCTGTTGGCGGTGAAGAACTCGCTCACCACCGGCTTGCCGCTCAACGCCGAGAGCGTCACGGGGGTGATGAACTCACGCCCGGCAGGGGTTATCACCACCTGCACCTCCGCGCCCTCCTTCACGAGCAGACGCAGCAGATGCGCCGACTTATAGGCCGCTATCCCTCCGCAGATGCCGAGTACTATGTGCTTTCCTTTCAACATCTCTAAGTCCGTTATCTGGTTTTTGGCGGGTAGACCTTGAAGTAGAGCCAGGTCGCCACATCCTTGGTGTTCTTCGGGAAGTCACCCTGCATCATCCAGCTGTAGAATGAGCGTTCCTTCCGGAACACATCCTCGACGGGACGTCCCTTGTGCTTGCCGAAGTTGAAAACCGGCACGTCGTTGTCGTCGAGCACGATACGGGCCGCCAGGTCAAGGCCGCGCCCCGAACGCGAGAACTCAGCCAGTTTGTCGACATCGTTCTCAAGCGTGTCATAACGCTCCAACTGGCCGAGCAATACCTCGTACGTGGCCCGCGTGTCGGCGAGAGCCGAATGTGCGTCTGTCAGTTCCTTGCCGCAGTAGAACCTGTAGGCCGCTACCAGCGTGCGCTGCTCCATCTTGTGGAAGATGTTCTGTACGTCGATAAACTTACGCCCTGACACATGGAAGTTTATGTTGGCTCGTCCGAATTCCTCAATCAGAAGGGGCACGTCAAATTTATTGCTGTTATAACCCGCGATATCAGAGTCATTGAATTTCTCGTAGAGATGCGACGCTATGTCAGCGAAACGGGGTGCGTCGGCCACATCGGCATCCGTGATGTGATGCACTGCAGTGCTGGCCGGCGGAATCGGCATGCCCGGATTGACGCGAATGGTCTCGGATTCCTCATTCCCCTCGGGATAGACCTTTATGTAACTGATCTCAACTATGCGGTCGGCGGTGATGCTCGTGCCCGTGGTCTCGAGATCGAAGAATATCAACGGGCGTTTAAGATTCAGTCTCATATCACCTGCATTGGCATTTGTATGGCGGTGAGTTCCTCTCCCTCCTCCTGCTTCAGGGCTGAGTAGACTCCCGGGCGAGCCGGGTCAGAGAGGCTCAGCACTATGTCGTCACAGATTATGTTGTTGAGTATCTCGACCATGAATACGCCGTTGAATCCGATAACCATCGGGTTCCCCTCATATTCGCACATCACCCTCTCCTCGGCCGATGTGCCGTAGTCAAGGTCCTGCGCGGTGAGCATCATCTCACCCTGCTCCAGATGCAACACGAGAAGGTTAGACGATTTGGGCGCGAACAGGTTCACACGCCTCAGCGAGCTTATCAGCGACGCGCGGTCAGCGACGATTCTGAACGGATTGTCCTGCGGTATGACACGGTTGTAGTTGGGATAGTTGCCGTTTATGAAGACCGAATAGAGCAGGTAGTCGCCAAACTCGAACATGCCTCCCTTGGCGTCAAAGGTAATACGGAGCTCATCGTCATCTTTTGATATCAGAGTCTTGAGGATATTGGCTGTCTTGGCCGGCAGGATAAACGATGCTGTCATTCCCGGAGCCTTGGTCGAGTTGACATACTTCACGAGCTTATGGGTATCAGAGCTGACGAATGTCACGTCTGACTCGTGGATATCCCAGTATATACCGGTCATGACGGGGCGCGCGGTGTCAGGGCTGACAGCGAAGGCCGTACGCTCTATGCCCTTGACCACCATCTCGGTCGGAAGCTGGAGGTTCTTCTGGTCTTCTCCGAGCAGACGCGGCTCAGGATAGTCCGCGGCATCGACACCCATGAAATTGAAGTGTCCATTGAGAAACTGTATGTCTATCTCCTTGGTCGTGTCGTTGACAATGACTGTGAGCGGCTGGTTGTCTATTTCCTTGGTAATCTCCAGCAAGCGCTTTGCAGGTACGGCTATCGCACCGTCTCCGTCAACATCCATGATTGGCACCATTGCCGTGAGCACATTCTCCGAGTCGCTGCCAGTTATGCTCAGGCGGTCTCCCTCGATGCGCAGCAGGAAGTTGTCGAGTATCCTGATTGTGTTCTTGGCACTGATGACCTTGCTGACTGCCTGCAGCTGCTGCATGAATGCCTTGCCTTCTACATTAAATTTCATGGCTATATGCTTGTTTTGTTATTATCCTATAGTGATTGCAGGAACCGGTTCCCGCATCAGACCCTTCACGCAAAAATGCTGTCGCAGGGGTCTGGTTTCCCTAATCTGCAAATATAGCATATTTTTTCGATTTCGGCAAATAAAAAAACAGGGACAAGCCAATCTGACTTGTCCCTGTCTGTATCTGCATGAGACACCGTGGTCTCCGAGCATTTGCTGCTATTACTCCTCAACCTCGGCGATAACGTCGAACTCAACGTCAGCCGACACGTCGCGAAGGAAGCGAACGATCGCGGTGTAGTGGCCGAGCTGCTTTACAGTCTCGAGCTCGATGATCTTGCGGTCGATGTTGTGGCCGAGTTTAGCGAGCTCTTCGGCGATGCGGGCTGCGTTAACAGAACCGTAGATAGCGCCGTTGGCGGCAGCCTTGGCTGCGATTGTGAGTGCCACGCCCTCGAGAGCGGCAGCGGCAGCCTCCGCGTCTGCATGGATCTGGGCGATCTTGTGTGCGCGCTGCTTCTGGTCCTCTGCAAGACGCTTCAGCGCGGCGTCAGAGGCGATGATGGCCATACCCTGCGGAATCAGGTAGTTGCGGCCGTAACCGCTCTTAACCTCGACTACATCATCCTTATAACCTAAACTGGGGATATTTTCCTTGAGTATTACTTTCATTGTCGATACGTTTTAAGAATGATTATTTCATAAGGTCGGTCTCGTAGGGAAGCAACGCGAGGTGACGCGCACGCTTCACTGCCTGTGCCACACGACGCTGGAACTTGAGCGAGGTGCCTGTGATGCGACGGGGAAGGATCTTGCCCTGCTCGTTGAGGAACTTCTTCAGGAACTCGGGATCCTTGTAGTCGATATACTTGATGCCGCTGCGCTTGAAGCGGCAGTATTTCTTCTTCTTCGTATCTACGGTAAGGGGTGTGAGATAGCGGATTTCGTTGTTTGCTGCCATTGTTATGCCTCCTTTGCTTCTGTAGCCTCGGCCTCGGCCTCAGCGGGTTTAACGGGTTTCTCTGCTCTCAGTCTGCGACGCTTCTCTGCGTATTCTGCCGCGTACTTGTCGAGGCGGAATGTGAGGAAGCGGATCACGCGCTCGTCGCGGCGGAACGCTGTCTCAAGACGCTTTACGATGGTAGGCTCGGCCTCAAACTCAAACAGGCAGTAGAAGCCTGTCGATTTCTTCTGGATGGGATATGCGAGCTTGCGAAGACCCCACAGTTCCTCATTGACGATAGTGGCGTCGTTCTGCTTGAGCACATCCTTGAATTTTTCTACCGCTTCCTTCATCTGTTCGTCAGACAAAACGGGAGTCAAAATGAAAACGGTTTCGTAACGATTCATAATTTGAATGTGTTATTTATTAATGTGTTTATTTACTGAAAAATGCATCGGCTCTGTATGGCCTTCCGCATTTTTGCGGTGCAAAGTTAACATTTTTCCGCGACATATGCAAATTTTCCACCGATTCGGCGCCCCGCGATCCCCGGTCCCCCCGGCAACCATGCATTGTCGCCTCTACTGATTTCCTATCTCAAGAATCTGTATCTCGGAGTCATGGCCTACGATGCGGACTCCCTCGTATTCTGCGTCGTCGGAATAACTGTTGCCTTTCACGCCCTTGAGCGCCTTGAGCGCGTCAGTGTCATCACCGACCCTGAACATCTTTCCGTTGACCTCGAGGCCCACGTTGTGTCCGGACACATGTAGTTGAGTGATCCTGCCGCCCGAAGTCTCTGCATACATCACATCCTCGCCGTCAAGTTCGAAATATACGGAGCCATCCTCGACACGCCGCTTGCTGTAGAGACCTGACACCGAGGCGGGAAGTGATGACGCAGACGCGCCTATCTGCACCGGCCCGACTCCGGTCCTGTTCAGTTTCCAGCCTCCGGCGGGCATCGTGACGTCGGCCTGGGCCGTTGCCTCCTGCTGAGGCTCGATGGTGACGTCCTGCAGAACGAACGAATATCTGTGTGTTGAGGCATCCATCGGATACTGGCCTGAACTGCGGAACACTACCCTCTCGAGCGTCGTCTCCGATGCGGGCACACCTTCTATCACAAGATATCCGTTTGCGTATCCGCCATTGGGCACATTGACCGACACACCCTCTGAACTCTCGCGACCGCCGAACTCAATTTTTCCGATCCTATAGCTGACACCACACCGGCCATAGACCATCGTGGCATCATCGCCATAATTACGTATCCATACATTCTCCACGTCTTGCTTGCCCTGGTTGGGATACTGGAACGCAAGTATCACTCTGTCGCCCTCGCGGTAGCAACGTCCGAAATTAAAACCGACTCCCGGATTGTCTCCGTATGCTGTCATCGTCATTGAGCCGACCTTTATACTCTTGCCGAGCTGGCGGCCAAGTCCCCCGTTGGCATCTTTTTTGCCGGATTTAACCGCGTTGTCGATTTTCTCGAGCGCGTCCCCAAGTTTTTTGAGAAACTGCGCCTCAGCCGGAAGTGTTCCATACAGTAGAAAGGCGGCCAATATCGTAGCCATTGTCTTTTTCTTCATAATGTATTTTTTAATTGTTTTGGCAAATTTACTTTCCGTTCATTTACCACAAGTCACGGATTTCCGTGATTATACAGTTTGCCGTTTTAGAATTAATTTCATAATTTTGCCGCAAACCGCAACATATCATGAAAGTATCCTGCATAGCAACAGCAATGGCCGCATGCTTACTGTGCGTGGCACAGCCGCTTCCCACCTGCGCCAAAGAGACACATTCGCCGACGATGGCCGAGATAGAACGTGCTTCGGGCCTTGTCGACGTCTCTCCTGAAAAAGCACTGACATTTGCCGACAGCATCCGGCGGCACATGTCGCCCGATGATGCGGAGCAGGCGGCCCTATTAATGGTCGAGGGCAACGCATTTTTCTCGCAAGGCAAGACGGCCGAAGGCATTTCTCGGCTTCGCGCCGCAGTGGCCTCAAGCCGCAGCGCTAAAGACCATACACTTGAGGCGAACGCACTCGGCGACCTCGGTGTAATGCTGCGTGTGGCGCAAAAGCCCGACTCGGCTCTGGCTTGCTACAACGAGGCTCTCACCATCATGAACAGATATGGCGCCGAACCTGCCGACGAGGCCGGCATCCTGATATCCGTAGCGATACTCTACACCAATTCGGGCAGAGTGTCTGACGCTGTGCCTTTCGCACGCCGGGCCGTGAAGCGCATCGCTGACTCTGACGACATCGAGACTTCAATGTATGTTGGCTCGCAGGCCGGACTAATACTCTTCAAGGCCGGTCTCCGGCAAGAGGGAATTGATATTGAGAAACGCATCGTGGCTCAGGCCGAACGGCGCGCTATTCCTCGCTACATACTGAAGTCTTACGCCTCGATTATCGACATGTACCATCAGACCGGCAGCAGAGACTCTGTGGCCTTGTATCTCGACAAGGGCGAGCGCCTGCTCGGCAGCGTACCGGAAGGCTCCGTTGAGTCTCTCGGTTTCCTGGAGGAGAGTTACAAGGTTCTGGCCGACATGGGACTATACCGGCAGAGTCTGGATATTCAGAAGCGTATCCTCGCCATGAAAGACGCCGGAACATTCATGCCGCTCGACAGACTCTGGCAACGAGTGGCGCGGAATTATGCCGCCCTGGGCGAGTTCAGACTGATGGGGGAAGCCTATGAACGAAGCATCGCCATATCAGACTCGCTTAGGAACAGCGACATCGACAGACAGCTAAGCGAGTTCAATGTCAAATACGAGAGTCTGCAGAAAGACCTCACTATCTCAAGACTTGAGGCTCAGCGCACACGCGAGAGGATGTGGCTCACCGTGTGGATCGCCATAGCGACAGTCGCGGCCGTTGTCTGGGTCATGGTGAAGCGGCGCCGCGAGGCCATGGAAAGAATACGGGCGAACCTGCAAGGCATAGAGCAAGAGCGCGCCCGTCTCGCCCGCGAGCTGCACGACGGAATCTGCAACGACCTCTACGCCATAAACCTGCTGTTGCGCTCCCGCACCCCCGACATCAGCGAGATTACCGGAGATCTGGACAGAATACGCAATGATGTGCGGCATATTTCCCATGAACTGATGCCTCCCCGTTTCGGCGAGACTGACCTCGATGAACTGTTCAGGGTCTATGTCGCGCGCACCCCTGGGTTCTTCTCTTATAGTTCGGAGGGGAAGCCTGACTTGAGCGAGGGAACCGCATATCAACTTTACCGCATCGTCCAGGAGTTGTGTTCCAACATCATGACCCACTCGGGGGCGGAGTCTGCATGCATAGCAGCCTCATACACTCACGGACACACTGCCATAACCATCAGTTACCGGCCCGCGGATAGTCTCGTGCACTATTCCGCCGGCGATGGCATAGGACTCGACACGATCAGGCGCCGCGCCGAACTGATTCACGCTGAAATATCCACACATGCCGAATCCGGTGTGACAACAGTGAACGTCAGCCTGCATCACTGAAAACCGTGACTGACTATTGATGGCGAAACATTAACTTTGCACACGATGAAAAAGAGTCGCATTTTACTGGTAGATGACCATCAGATTGTGCTGAAGGGAATGTTGTCTATAATCAGGGAGACCCTTGGCGACAACTGCACGGTAGACACCGCCGTCACTGCCTCCGCTGCGCTTGACTGTCTGGGCAATGCCGCTTATGACGTCTGTATTTTTGACATCGGACTCCCGGATATTGATGGCCTGGAGATTCTGCCGAGATTCCGCAGGGATTATCCCGACATGAAAATCATTGTCCATACCGTGTGTCAGCAGGCATGGTACATGAGGGCGTTTCTCGGTGCCGATGTGGAGGGAATTCTGTTCAAGAGTTCAGACATATACGAGATAGAGCGGGCATTGACCACAGTAATGGCCGGCGGACGCTTTTACAGCCACGAGGCAAGGGTGCTCAAGAATGCCATGGACTGCCATCCCAAGCCCACCGACCGCGAGATGGAGGTGCTCCGCATGCTTGCCTCGGGCGCCACTACTGAAGAAATTTCGGCCCGTCTCGGCATATCGGCCAACACTACTGAGACCCATCGGCGCCATCTGCTTGAGAAATTCAACGCCCGCAATGTGGCTGAACTCATAACCAAAGCCATGACTGAAGGCTTCCCTTTCAAGTGACAGGCACCGCTTCATTGCCAATATACTGACGTCACTCTATCCACTACTCTTACATAAACAGACAGGGCCGTAACAATAGTTTGATTGTTACGGCCCTGTCTGTTTATGTAATTATCAATAGAGGTAGTTGGCGAGCTGGTCGGGGCGGAAGTTGCCGATGAAATCGGCATGCTTGGCCACCTCGGCCTGTCCCATCTTGACGAATACGCGCAGCGAGCGGTCGAAGGCGTCGTTGCGTGTCGCGTCGTCGAGCAGCAGAAGTCCCATCACGGTATAGCCGGCCATCTCGACGAGGCGGCGTGCCATGAAGTCATGGTATGCCTGGTCCTCGACTCCCATCACAGCCTGCGTGCAGTTGTCAAGCTGCTGGGCCATGAACTGGAGCATCTCCTTGACGTCCTGGTTCTCGGGCTTGCACTCCTTCGCGAGCTCGGCGTTGATCCAGTTGAGGTATGTTCCGGTGGTGACGTGGCGGATTGCGGCCACTACCTGGAGCTGAGTCGTGCCCTCGTAGATCGAGGTGATGCGGGCGTCGCGGTAGATACGCTCGCAGGCGTAATCCTTCATGAAGCCCGAGCCGCCGTGGATCTGGATGGCGTCGTATGCGTTCTGGTTGCAGAACTCCGAGGTCATGCCCTTGGCGAGCGGGGTAAAGGCGTCGGCAAGACGCGAGTACTCCTTGGCCTCTTTCTTCTCTGCTACCTCGAGCTTGCGCTCCTTGGCGATGTCATCGTATGCCTTGTAGATGTCCACAAAACGCGTGCAGGCGTAGAGCAGCGCGCGCGATGCGTCAAGCTTGGCCTTCATCACGGAGAGAATCTCCGCCACTGCGGGGAACTCGATGATAGCCTTGCCGAACTGTGTGCGCTCCTTGGCGTATGCGAGTGCCTCGCGGTATGCGGCCTCGCTCAGGCCGACGCTCTGTGCGGCGATGCCGAGACGGGCACCGTTCATCAGCGCCATCACATACTTGATGAGGCCCATTCGGCGTGAGCCGACGAGTTCGGCGGGGGCATCCTTGTATGTCAACTCGCATGTCGGGCTTCCCTTGATACCCATCTTGTTCTCGATACGGCGAACGTTCACGCCGCCATTGCGCTTGTCGTAGATGAACATCGACAGACCGCGGCCATCCTTGGTGCCCTCTTCCGAGCGGGCCAGCACGAGGTGGATGTCTGAGTCACCATTGGTGATGAAGCGCTTCACGCCGTTGAGGACCCAGGAGCCATCCTCTTTCTGGGAGGCCTTGAGCATCACCGACTGCAGGTCGGAGCCGGCGTCGGGCTCGGTGAGGTCCATCGACATGGTCTCGCCGGCGCATACGCGGGGTATATATTTCTGTTTCTGCTCCTCGTCAGCAAACTCATAGATAGTCTCGGCACAGTCCTGCAGGCCCCAGAGGTTCTCGAAGCCGGCGTCAGCGCGGCTCACGATGTCTGCGGCCATGATGTAGGGAGTGATCGGGAAGTTGAGTCCACCGAGACGGCGGGGCATTGCCATGCCCATCAGGCCGGCCTTGCGGCAGGCGTCAAGGTTGCGCGCAGTGCCCTCGGCATATATCACGCGGCTGTTCTCCACACGGGGACCGGTGTGGTCGACGTCCTCGGCATTCTCGGCGATCACGTCTCCGCAGATCTCGCCTACCACCTCGAGCACCTTGTCATAACTGTCCTGCGCGTCGGCATAGTCCTGCGGCGCGTAGTCATATTTATCAGCGTCAGCGAAGTCGCGCTCCTTGAGGGCCACGATCTTCTCCATCATCGGGTGGGTAAGATAGTGTTTCAGCGCCTCGTTGTCTGTATAGAAATTAGCCATTATTTCGTATTCTTTTTATAGTACTTGATTAATTTGGGCACGACATCCTCGACGTTGCCGGTGATGACATAGTCGGCGATGGTGTTGATGGGGGCGTCAGGGTCGCTGTTGATCGATATGATGATCGACGACTCCTGCATGCCGGCGATGTGCTGTATCTGACCCGACACGCCGCAGGCTATGTAGAGTTTAGGACGCACTGTGACACCGGTCTGGCCGATCTGGCGGTCATGGTCGGCCCAGCCGGCATCGACTGCGGCGCGGCTTGCGCCTACCTCGCCGCCCAGCACCTCGGCCAGCTCGTGGAGCATCTGGAAGTTCTCCTTGCTGCCCATGCCGTATCCGCCGCAGACCACGATCGGGCTACCTTTCAGATTGACCTTCGACTTCTCGACGTTGCGGTCGATTACCTCTATCACGTAGTCCTCGGGGCGGGTGTAGTCCTCGGCCTTGAGGTTGATGACCTCGCCGACGTAGTTGGAGTCGCGGACCTCCTTCTTCATCACACCCTCGCGAACGGTGGCCATCTGCGGGCGGCACTCGGGGTTTACGATGGTTGCCACAATGTTGCCGCCGAATGCGGGGCGGATCTGCAGCAGCAGGTCCTTGTACTCGGTGCCGGTGCGGGCATCCTTGTGGTCGCCGATCTCAAGCTGTGTGCAGTCTGCGGTCAGACCGCTGTGGAGTGCCGACGATACGCGCGGACCGAGGTCACGGCCTATCGATGTGGCACCCATGAACGCGATGCGGGGCTGCTTCTCCTTGAAGAGGTTGATCAGTATCGAGCTGTGCGGAAGCGAAGTGTAGGGATAGAGGCGCTTGTCCTCGAACTTATATACGGTATCCACACCATAGGGCAGGATCTGCTTCTCGATGTCCTTGAGGTTATCACCAGCCACAACAGCCTCGAGCTTGATACCCAATTTGTCGGCGAGCTGGCGTCCCTTTGTCAGGAGCTCAAGGCTGACGTCGGCAACCTTGCCGTCCTCGAACTCGCAATATACTATTAAATTATGCTTGTCTGTTGCCATGATTAGCCGATTGTATGGTTAGCGATGAGTTCCTTGATGAGTGTCTCGATCTCGGCGTCGTTGTTCTCGACGCGGCGGGCATCCTTTGCGGTGAACACCACGTTCTCGATCTGCTTCACCTTTGTGGGCGAGCCTGCGAGACCGCACTGCGAGAGGTCAGCCTCGACTGCCTCGGCTGTCCATTCGCCGATGTTGAGGTAGGGGCGCTTTGCAAGCATCTCCTGCTTTTTCTCGTCGCCTGCGGCCTCTGAGGGAACGCATGCGTATTTGAATTTCTGGAGGTTCTTGGCGTTGCGGGGACGGCATGCGTCGGCCGAGCCGTTTACGGTCACAACCAACGGCAGCGGGGCCTTTACTGTCTCTACACCGCTTTCTATGCGGCGCTTCACGAGTGCCTTGCCATCCTTTACCTCGATAATGTCCTCGGCGTAGGTCACCTGGGGAAGGCCAAGTTTCTCGGCGATCTGGGGACCGACCTGGGCGGTGTCGCCGTCGATGGCCTGGCGGCCGCCGATAATCAGGTCATAGTCTCCTATCTTGCGGACTGCGGCGCTGAGCGCGTATGATGTCGCGAGTGTGTCCGAGCCGGCGAACGCGCGGTCGGAAAGGACAATGCCTCCGTCGGCGCCGCGATACATGCCCTCACGCACGATCTCTGCGGCGCGGGCCGGGCCCATGGTGAGCACGGTCACCTTCGTGCCGGGATACATTTCCTTAAGTTTCAAGGCCTGCTCGAGGGCGTTGAGGTCCTCGGGGTTGAAGATTGCCGGAAGGGCGGCACGGTTGATCGTACCATCCTCTTTCATGGCATCCTTGCCGACATTGCGCGTGTCGGGAACCTGCTTGGCCAATACGATGATGTTCAAACTCATGTTATTGCTTTATTGCTGTTAGATTTTGTTTCTACCATTCGGAGTGCCTGCGATCCCGTTTGCCGGTGACGCCTCGGCACACAGTCCTCCTGCCCGCAAAACACTTGACGCAGGAGCCTAATACGCCGCAAAGATAATAAAAATTTCTCATAATCCCGCATTTTGTGCATTTTGAAGTCCTCATTAAACGCATTTTGCGCACTTTATGCTAATTTTTGTCAAAAAAGCATCCGAAAATTTGGCAGTCCGAAAATTTATGCTTAACTTTGCACCGCAAAACGGGAAAGCCACCTGCTGGCGACCCAAGCAAAAGGGAAAGCCTCTTGATGGCGACCCAAGCAAACCGGTCGATTAGTGTAGCGGTTAGCACGCCACCCTCTCACGGTGGAGACTCGGGTTCGAGTCCCGGATCGACTACCAAAAAGGACTGTCACCCCGACAGTCCTTTTTCTCGTTTTATAAAAGCACACGCTACCCAAGACATCTCTATCCTACCTCAATTCTCCATATTTACCATATCAAGGTAAAAATGTAAAATTGTGGTAAAATATCAAGATTTGCATTCCCGATACCAGAAATATTGGATTTACACATAACAACTTCGAAAAAATAGTTCGACTGAATGACCTTTAAACGAAAGCATCCTTTGGGAAAAGGAGATACCATTAATCTTGACCATCCTGATGAAACTGAAAAGGAGGAAAGAGGTGCCAAATGAATGACATCGCCAGGGCTATCGCCCCCGGGAGTAACGATACCGACGACTCCTTCGGATGGATGATGCGCCGGCATACAGGTGTTGCGTATCTCACGGGAAATCGTTATATTTGTAGAAAATAAAAGTCTAAACCATGTTGACAGCACTTATCGTCGCGATTATCGTTCCAATCATCATAATGAGCCTCATTCCGGGAAAGAAGTGGCCTAAGCAAAAGAAACGGACTCCGTTGTTCAAGCACTGGAAGCCTGACGATACCGGCGGCTTGCCTTGGTTCTCTCATAAGAAACGGGCCAGAAAGAAAAAGAAGTATTTCTGAGATGATTATGTCAAAACGCCACAGCGGATTCAACTGTGGCATTTTCGTCTTTTATAGGATGGCTCTCCTTCCTCTTAATCGCGGATTGACATCGTATAAAACAGATTACCATGTGCCGGCATATTCCTAAAAAATAAAAGAGCCTATAGCGGATTACTCCGAAATAAGCATGGAACTTTGCTGCCATTTGCCAGTTTATCCGCTTGAAACGCCTTGTGTCGAGTTTCTGCCCATAATGCTACGATTTCACTACTACTTCTTCTCTCCCAAGCGTCATCACTCGAAACTTGCAAGTAGTTCTGGGGGTCATCGGCAATTGCACCCCGCATGGACTTTCACTTTCACCACAGATCTATGACTTACCCGTCATACAAATCAGCAGGGAACGTATTACTTACGCTCCCTGCTGATTTTGGTATTATTTTGGAAGGTTACTTCACAATCATTCGCTTGGCTGTGTTGCCCTGACGGACTATGTAGATTCCGGAAGGAAGAGTTTCAAGAGTGTTAGCTACCTTCACACCGCTAAGGTCATAAACCTCCACAGGTACATTAGGATCAATTTCGCCCAACACATCCTCTATGCCGGAGAAATCTTTCTCCTTGATATTGCTAAAAAATCTCCATGGATGAGATAAAGATGCCCTGTCAAGACCACCAATAGCCACATATAGCGTAGCCTTTCTATATGTAACATCACTAAAAATAGACTCAGCTCCGAAGACAGGCTCTGTTGTATCGTAATTTACTTCAACCAAATTTTCACAATCATCAAAAGCTTCAATCTGGATTGAGGTCACGGAGTTAGGAATAGTCAACGAGATTAGTCCGCTGCAGTTGGCAAAAGCACTAACGCCAATTGAAGTGACAGAATTGGGAATGGTCAATGAAGTCAGACCTTCACATACACCAAATGCACCGTCACCAATAATGGTGACCGATGTGGGTATAGTCAACGACGTCAGGCCACTACAATAATAGAAAGAATCTTTGCCAATTACAGTGACCGTATCGGGGAGGGTCAATGAAGTCATTCCGTTGCAAAAAGCAAACGCACTGTCGCTGATTTCAGTGATTGAGTTTGGGATTGTCACAGACGTAATATTTAGACATTGCTTGAAAGCTGCACGCCCGATAAAAGATACCGAGTTGGGAATAGTTACTGAAGTCAGACCGGTGCAGCCGTAAAAGGCATAATTGCAGATTGAGGTAACCGTTTCCGGGAATTCAATACTCGTTACTTCTTCATCATTTAAGTAAAGATGGTTTGCATAAGATAACGGATTAGCACTTTCACCTTCGAAATCTATCTGACACCAAGACTCAAGATCCGTTATATTAACCGCAGTTAGGCGTTGACAATCAAAGAAAGCAGCTCGACCAATAAAGGTGACCGAACTTGGGATGGTCACAGACGTAAGAAGGCGAGAATTCTGGAATGCATAACGACCAATAGAGGTAACCGAGTTAGGTAAGGTCACAGAGTCCATTGCACGAATATAGGCAAATGCCCACTCACCTATTGTAGTAACAGTATTGGGGATAGACACCGAGGATAGACTGTAACAGTCATAAAAAGCATAGTCTCCAATTGAGGTGACGGTATATTCACTATCGCCATCTTTTGCTATGGCAGGGATTCTCAAATCACCAGAAACCTCATTGCCGGCGACTCTATCGCCCCCATCCTTGGTTTTACAAGTCTTGGCTTCTTCGTCGATTACGGTGTACATAAGAGTCTTGCCTTCGTAGGTATACGTGAAGTCGCGGGCCAATGATGGGAGTGCTGGCAACAAGGCCAGACTAAGGAGTAGTAAGTGCAGTTGCTTCATATTTGAATTACTGATGCCTCGGTCTTCCCCTCGTCGGCTTTTAGTGTGGATATGAAAAAAGCGTAGGAATCTGTATCGTTGTCGTCCTACACTTCGAGGCTTCTCGCATTGCCCTACCTATGTCAGACGGCAACGCAGAAGCCCACGCATGTATATGCAATCATAACTCCCGGCTATATCTTTCGCAAGATATTCTGCCGGAGGCACGATAATTACATATCAATGGGCATCTATCGTTGCTCCATCCTCAACATAGGTATGAAATTTTGCGAGAATTTCGAAGTGTCAAGAATCAGCGCGGATAAACGCTTTATATTTTACAGCCTCACTCTCCTTAGTTTCCCCTCCGGGATTCCATGTGACAGTTGGCTAAAGCAAATTTACAAAAAGTTTTTCATTCGGCAATAAGTTTGGCTCGATTTGTCTCTTAATTTTTTATGCCTCGAACTGCGCAATGAACTTACGTGGTCCATTTCAATTTAGATATCATTATTCTGTTCAATGACAATTAACCCGATTGTACCTTACAAAGTGCAAATTCTAATTTTCAACCATGCAAGGTCTATTTTTACAAATTGTACCTTGCATGGTTTATTTTGCAATTATTATCCTTACTTGGATTATTTTTATTAACTTTGCTGAAAATAACTGTTCATATGGAAGTACTGACATACCGCTACAAAAAACTACTGGCTCAGACCGATGCCAAGATACATCGCCATCTATTCTATGAAATCGACTGGACCCAACCTCTTATTGGAATAAAGGGACAGCGTGGTGTCGGAAAAACCACCATGATGATGCAGCGCATCAAAGAAAGCGATCCCTCTGGAGAAAATTCATTCTATGCATCACTTGACAATCTATGGTTTGCAGACCATACGCTCATAGATTTTGCCGAGCAAATGGTAAAAATGGGTGTCTCACACCTCTATCTTGACGAAGTGCATAAATTCCCCGGCTGGGAACGACAGATTAAAAACATCAATGATTCTTATCCGGAACTCACAGTGGTCTTCACAAGTTCATCACTATTGGAGGTTGACCATTCGATAGGAGATCTATCACGCAGAGTTTCTCTGCATCATTTGCCTGGCCTGTCATTCCGTGAATTCCTTATGTTCGAAGGCATAGACGCCGGACATAAACTCGCCCTGTCTGATATCCTGTATTCTCACGAATCAATCGCACCATCCATTGCCGGCAGAATTAAAGTGCTTCCTATGTTCAAGTCCTTTATGGGAAAGGGGTTCTACCCCTTCTACCGCAATATGCGTCCGACAGACTACCACAACCGGCTTCAGCAGATTGTCTCTACTGTAATCGAATCTGACATTCCTGCTGTGGAGAAAAAAATTGAATATGAGACCCTGCTCAAAGCAAAACGTCTAGTGACGATAATCGCAGCTTCATTGCCGTATATACCTAATATCGCTACATTGGCAGGTCTGATGGGAACAAACCGCAATCAACTCCTAAAACTCTTCGACCTGCTTGACCGCGCGGGCATCATCAGGCAGTTCTTCTCAAGTGTAAAAAATCCCAAAAGTCTTGGAAAACCTCAAAAAATACTCCTTAATAACTCTTCTCTTATGCATGCTCTGGAAAATCCTCAGATCGGGGCTTCTCGGGAAAGCACCTTTGCATCCCTTTTAAGTGTCGACCACGAGGTGGGGTTTGCTAAAGATGGTGATTTCTTGGTAGATGGGCGTTATCTGTTTGAGGTTGGAGGCAAAGGCAAAGGCTTCGCTCAAATTCGCAACATCCCTGACAGTTTCGTAGTAGCAGACGACATTGAGTTAGGTTTCGAGAACAAGATTCCCCTCTGGCTCTTTGGATTTCTCTACTGACAAATTAAAGTGAGGCTGAAACATAGAATAGCCTAAAAGTTAAATCGGCAATATGCAGATTGCACTCGGATAACATGGTAAATCTCGCTGATTGTTGCTTTTATCTATATTATTTGTTAAATTTGCGACAATTAGCATCGATACACCTTTAATTTGAGCAATATTTTGATGAATAAACTGTTTTCGGCCTTGGCCGGTCCGGCATGCGTCGCCGCTCTTCTTGTCCTTCACGCGCCGGCTGCCTCGGCACAGAGCGCCGACGACCTTCTCTCGCAGGGCCGCGAGGCTTATCTTGACTACCGGTTCGACGACGCTGCCCGTCTCTACGCGCAGGCCAAGAAGAAGGCCCGCAGGGCCGACGAGTTCTTCGCCGACAAATATGACGAGTACAGCAATCAGCTGACATTGGCGCGCAACTTCCTGGAGCGCGTTGAGAAGATACAGATCATCGACAGCATCACCGTGCCGCGACGTGAGTTCTTCAAGGCTTACCGATTGCCGGCATCGGCCGGTTCGCTGAGGGGTGCCGACGCTCTCCCCGGCAAACGGACAGACAATGTCGACTACGTATTCACCAACGAGGGCGAGGACTATAAGGTGTGGGCCGAGCCGGACACAACCGGCTACATGCACCTCGTGGAGTCGTCACGGCTCACCGACGGCTCGTGGAGCGACCCCTCTCCCCTCTCCGACGAACTGTCGGAGGACTGCGACGCGATTTATCCCTTCATGATGTCTGACGGCGTCACGCTCTATTACGCCGACAACGGCGAGAACTCCTTAGGCGGCTACGACATCATGGTCGCCACTCGCGACGCGGCCGACGGGTCATTCCTCCAGCCCTCAAACCTCGGCTTCCCGTACAACTCGCCCTACGACGACTACCTGCTGGCCATCGACGAGCTCAACGGCGTGGGCTGGTGGGCCACAGACCGCAACCAACTCGATGACGAACTGACCGTATATGTGTTCGTCACTAACGATCTGCGCACCAACTACTCGCCCGACGAGGATGACGTAGTGGCCTTCGCCCGCATCGACGACTATATAGCCACCCAGCCCGAGGATGGAGACTATGAGGATCTGCTCGCCACAATCCGCGCCATCGACCCGGAGGCCCGGACCAAGAAACAGGAGTTTACCCTCGCCGCACCCGGCGGCAAGATTTACCATCGCTACGATGAGTTGCCCAATGCAGAGGCGCGCGGCGCCGTGAAGCGATACCTCTCGGCTGCCCAGGAACTCGCTGAAGCCGAGTCCAACCTCTCCGACCAGCGCCGCCGCTACGCCGAGTCGCGCTCGGAGTCGCTCGGCCGACAGATAGCACAGGCCGAGGCACGCATCGAGAAGACTCGCTCCGATGTGGTCCGGCTTCGCTCCGAGGCCTACAAGGTCATCAAGTGATACATATACTTTTCAACCTAACATAACCATCATCCCTCCCCGGCCCTCTGAGGCCGGGGTCTTAACCTTAAAATCCATCTGAAATGATTTCTTTCACTATCGCGCTTGCGCTGCTTATTGTGGGCTATTTCGTCTACGGCAAATTCGTTTCCCGCGTCTTCGGCCAGGACCCAAACCGCGTGACTCCGGTTCACACGCAGGCCGACGGCGTCGACTTCGTGCCTCTGCCGACCTGGAAGATCTTCCTCATCCAGTTCCTCAACATCGCGGGACTCGGTCCCATCTTCGGCGCGATCATGGGCGTCATGTTCGGTCCGGCGGCTTTCCTCTGGATTGTATTCGGCACGATTTTCGCCGGCGCGGTGCATGACTACCTCTCCGGCATGCTGTCGCTGCGCAGCAACGGCGCGTCGCTCCCTGAGATTGTCGGTGCCCAGCTCGGCGTCGGCATCAAGAACGTGATGCGCGTCTTCTCGCTGCTGCTGATGATCCTCGTCGGCGCGGTGTTTGTATATAATCCTGCCGACCTGCTCGCCATGCTGACTCCGGAGAGCCTGGACCGCATGTTCTGGATTGTTATCATCTTCGCATACTATATGCTCGCTACACTGCTTCCGATCGACAAACTCATCGGCAAACTGTACCCGGTGTTCGGATTCGCGCTCCTCTTCATGGCCGTGGGCATCATGACGATGCTCTACGTAAACTCAGGGATTGTACCCGAGATGTGGAGTGACTTCAGCAACCAGCGGCTCGACGCCGACGCCGCCCCGATCTTCCCCATGATGTTCGTCTCCATAGCCTGCGGGGCGATCTCGGGATTCCACGCCACACAGTCGCCCATGATGGCCCGCTGCCTCAAGAACGAGAAGCATGGCCGCCCCGTATTCTACGGCGCAATGGTCACCGAGGGCGTTGTCGCCCTCATCTGGGCTGCGGCCGCCGTAGTGTTCACCGGCGGGTACGCACAGCTTCAGGAAACGCTCGGCTCGAGCAGTCCGGCGGTGCTTGTCAACTCTGTCTCCAAGGAATGGCTCGGCACGTTCGGTGGCATCCTGGCGGTATTAGGCGTAATCGCCGCGCCGATCACATCGGGCGACACTGCACTGCGCTCTGCCCGACTCATCGCGGCCGATTTCATGAACATCAAGCAGAAGAAGATCGCGAAACGCCTGCTCGTGTCGGTGCCCATCTTCGCGCTCTGCTTCGTGGTGATGCTGATCCCCTACGAGGCACTGTGGCGCTATTTCGCTTGGTGCAACCAGGTGCTGTCGGTGTTCACGCTCTGGGCGATAACGGTATATCTCGCGCGCCACGGCAAGGCTTATGTCATTACTTTAATCCCTGCCATGTTCATGACAGCGGTGACGGTGACTTACATATTCTTCGCGCCCGAGGGATTCAGCGCGCTGACGCTGGCGGCTCTCGACACGGCGATTCCCTATGAGTTGGCCGTAGGCATCGGTTTGACGGCTACTGTTCTGCTCCTCGGCCTCTTCGTACGCTACCGCCGCAACATGCCGGCACTCGCCCCCGAAGGCGAATGACAATGTCTTACAGATTATGACAACTGAAGAAATATCAGATATAATAAGGAGTACTGACAGATATAACCTCCATTCACACTCAGAATTCTGCGACGGGCACGCGCCCGTCGCAGAGATAGTTGCCGCCGCCTGCCGCAACGGTTTCGAGGTGTGGGGTATATCCCCGCATTCCCCCATTTGCGTCGACTCGCCCTGCAACATGAGCCGTGATGACATGCCTACCTATCTCGCCGAGACGGCGAGACTCCGCGTGGAATATGCCGAACGCATGAGGATACTCACGGCTCTTGAGGTTGATTTCATCAGTCGCGACTTCGGCCCGCATATCGATTATTTCGAGAAGATGTACCAATGCGGCGAACTTGATTACCGTATCGGCTCAGTGCATTTCGTACCTAATCAGGATGGCGTGCCGCTCGACTGCGACGGCAGTTATGAGCGTTTCGCCCGTTACCTGCGCGACGGCTACCGCAACGACCTCCGCTACGTCGTGGAGAAGTATTTCGAGCAGGTGCTCACAATGCTTGAGCTCGGCGGTTTTGAGATTCTGGGCCATTTCGATAAGATAGCGGGCAACGCCTCTTGCGCCGACCCGACGATCGAGGACCAGGGTTGGTATGAGGCTCTTGTCGAGGATGTGGTTCGTCTCGCCAAGGATAGAGGCGTCGTGGTCGAGATCAACACAAAGGCCATAGAGTCCCGGAAGCGCCTCTACCCGGCCGAGCGCTGGTGGCCTCTGCTGCTTGACAGCGGCATCCCGCTCGCCGTCAACTCCGACTGCCACGATCCGCAACTGACCGACCTCGGCCGCCACCAGGTCCTCACCGCACTCGCCGCACTCGCCGCACTATAGAGTTAGAAACTGATGCCGACATCGCCAAAATTCTGGCTCGATGCGAGTATGATACGGAATATGGTCAGATGCTGCTTCTTCGCAATACCATTGACGGTGGATTTTTCAGAATAACCATTCCCACCGACGGCTCAACATTCTGTGGCCTCCCAGTCGAAAAGGCCACCGTGAAATATTAAAGACAGAAATCAAAAGTTATAGTCTCTGCCAGCGAAACAACATATTTGCGTATACGGGTATTTATTAGCATATTTGCAGCTAAATACCCATATATGGGAATATGATTGAAGGCGGAAACTACTCAATGGCCTTTTATCCCAAATCAAGACTAGTGATTATCTGCTGAATTATTCCAACATCAACAGTTGAATAGTCCGCTTAATAGTATATGTCCAGAAGATAGACTCTTCCCTCATACTCGGTGGCAAGAATTGTATAGGTGATTACTCTTGCTCCTCCGGACTTTCCTCTTCCTTTAGAAGTGATAGCCATTCTGATTTTCCTTATCCCGGGAGCAAGTTCATCCCCCCGAAAGGGATTCTCCTGGAGCGAACTTGTAAACTCCAGTATATCATGTTTCAAGGATCTATGGCGCTTTGCAAGAGCCTTGAAAGCTTTTGCAAAAGCCGGAGTAGGTATAACTTCAAAGTTCATCGAGCATATCCTGAATGGTTCGACGTGGCAACCTGCCATCCTCAATCATCCTAACCTGCTTCAGTCCCTTACATATACGAGTTGTCAGGGTGTCCTCCTCTGTTACAGGCATAATTTTAAACATGCCCACCCGTGATGAAAGAATCACTGATTCTCCATTCAAAACCTTAGTCAGGATATTTGTCTGGTTCGATCTGAAATCTCGTGCACTTACAATTTCCATACTATTTCTATTTTTAATTTACAAATATAACAAATGGTATCCTACTTGGTACACATATTAACACTATTTAACTATTTATTATATCTCCGCAAATAATAGAGGCATACAATCCGCATCGTTCTCTCTACTCTGCTTCTTCTTTCACCTTTACTCTGCGTGAGATTTCTCACCGTGGCTGAGAGCATGGAGTTCCACAGTGACTCCACCGAGAGAGTCCGCTTTTCTTTATTTGGAGATTTTTTTGTAATTTTGCAGAACAAAAGCACTTGGAGTCTGTATTAAAGTCAAATCACAGACTCTCCACTCACTGAGACCTTATCAGACTCTCAACTCAGTAATAAATCACATACTCTCCGCACGGTAAGAAACCAAAATGAAGAATATTCGAAATTTCTGCATCATAGCGCATATCGACCACGGCAAGTCGACACTCGCCGACCGCCTGCTCGAACGCACCAACACCGTCGACGCCAAGGACATGGAGGCCCAGGTACTCGACGACATGGACCTCGAGCGCGAGCGCGGCATCACCATCAAGAGCCACGCCATCCAGATGGACTATACCATCGACGGCGAGCGCTACACCCTCAACCTTATCGACACCCCGGGACACGTGGACTTCTCCTACGAGGTATCGCGCTCGATAGCCGCCTGCGAGGGCGCCCTCCTTATCGTCGACGCCTCACAGGGCATCCAGGCCCAGACCATCTCCAACCTGTATATGGCCATCGAGAATGACCTCGAGATCATACCAGTGCTCAACAAGTGCGACCTCGACAGCGCCAAACCCGACGAAGTGGAGGACCAGATCGTCGACCTGCTCGGATGCGACCCATCGGAGGTCATACGCGCCTCGGGCAAGACAGGCATGGGCGTCGATGAGATCCTCAAGGCAATCGTGGAACGTGTTCCTGCCCCCAAGGGCGACCCCCACGCGCCGCTTCAGGCCCTCATCTTCGACTCAGTGTTCAACCCGTTCCGCGGAATCATCGCATACTACAAGATCGTCAACGGTACAATCCGTAAGGATGACTTCGTGAAGTTTGTCTCGACCGGAAAGGAGTACCACGCCGACGAGGTGGGTGTGCTCAAGCTCGACATGTCGCCCCGCAATGAGCTCTCGGCCGGCAACGTCGGCTACATCATCTCCGGCATCAAGACCTCAAAGGAGGTTCGCGTCGGCGACACAATAACCCATGTCGCCAACCCATGCGACAAGGCCATCGAGGGCTTCCAGGAGGTAAAGCCCATGGTGTTCGCCGGTGTATACCCCATCGAGACCGAGGACTTCGAGAACCTGCGCGCCTCGCTCGAGAAACTCCAGCTCAACGACGCCTCGCTCACATTCCAGCCCGAGTCGTCGGCCGCACTCGGTTTTGGGTTCCGATGCGGATTCCTCGGCCTGCTCCATATGGAGATAGTGCAGGAACGCCTCGGCCGCGAGTTCGACATGGACGTCATCACCACAGTCCCCAACGTCTCGTACATCGTGACCGACAAGAAGGGCAACCGCACGGAGGTGCATAACCCCTCCGGTCTCCCTGAGCCGTCGGCCATCGACTTCATCGAGGAACCATACATCCGGGCCACAATCATCACCCAGGCCGACTACATCGGCCCGATCATGACACTCTGCCTCGGCAAACGCGGCGAGCTCATCAAGCAGGAATACATATCGGGCAACCGCATGGAACTCACATTCGACATGCCCCTGGGCGAGATCGTCATCGACTTCTACGACAAGCTCAAGAGCATCTCCAAGGGATATGCGAGCTTCGACTACCATATCCACGACTTCCGCGAGTCGAAACTCGTGAAACTCGACATACTGCTCAACGGAGAAAGCGTCGACGCACTCTCCACGCTGACCCACGAGGCAAACTCCGTGAAGTTCGGACGCCGCATGTGCGAGAAACTCAAGGAACTCATACCCCGACAGCAGTTCGACATCGCCATCCAGGCCGCAATCGGCGCGAAGATAATAGCCCGCGAGACCATCAAGGCCGTGCGCAAGGACGTGACCGCCAAGTGCTACGGCGGCGACATCTCGCGTAAGCGCAAGTTGCTTGAGAAGCAGAAGGCCGGAAAGAAGCGGATGAAGCAGATCGGCTCGGTCGAGGTGCCGCAGAAGGCTTTCCTCGCCGTGCTCAAACTTGACTGACGATGAACCCTCCGGGGTTCTCGAACGTATTAAAAGGGAAGGAATCTTCCCTTTTTATTTTTGTCTTTCTAAAGACAGGCACAAAATCCACTTGAACAATTATTTAAACCACACATTATGGACACAGGAATCAAAATGATGGATATCGGCGGCAAGTTCCCCGACCTGCTCGGCCGCGACGCCGACGGCAAAGAAGTGCGTCTCTCGGATTTCCCCGGCAAGCGCTTCATTATCTATTTCTATCCCAAGGACAACACCTCGGGCTGCACGCTCGAGGCCCAGAGTTTCCGCGACAACTACGAGACATTCCTCAATATGGGCTATCAGGTCATAGGCGTGAGCAAGGACTCCGAGTCGAGCCACCGCAGGTTCGCCGACAAGCATGAGCTCCCCTTCCCGCTTGTGGCAGACACAGAGCTTACACTCTGCAAGCTGGCCGGCGTATGGCAGCCCAAGGTAATGGCCGGGCGCCCCTACATGGGCATCGTGCGCACTACATTTGTCGCCGACAATGACGGCACCGTCACCGACCGCGTCGACAAGGTGAAGACACGCACCGCTGCCGAGCAATTATTCGAATTGCTCGACAACCGATACAACCCCAACCCCGCCTGACGCGCCCCGACATATAGTTTCTTATGGCTTCAGTTTTCTACACGGCAAGAAAGACGATCAGGAATTATGCCAACGGCGGCAACGTGCTCATATTCGCCACGGCGCTGGCGTTGATTGTCGTCAATGTCCCGTTCCTGACGGATTTCTACAACTCGCTCTGGACCCACGAGATCGCCCTGCAGGTCGGCGACTTCAACCTGTTCAGCCACCACGGGCACCCGATGAGCATAATGGCGTTCATCAACGACGCCCTGATGGCTCTCTTCTTCTTCTCGGTAGGCCTTGAGATAAAGCGCGAGGTGCTGGTGGGCGAGCTGTCGTCGTTCCGCAACGCGCTGCTTCCCATCGTGGCCGCGATCGGTGGCATGGCAATGCCGGTGCTCATCTACCTCATGATGGCAAGAGGCACCGATTATGCCGACGGCTGGGCCATACCGATGGCCACCGACATTGCCTTCTCGCTCGGCGTGCTGGCCATGCTGGGCAACCGAGTCCCCATCGGGCTGAAGGTTTTCCTCACCACGCTTGCCGTGGTCGACGACATCGGAGGCATCCTTGTAATCGCAATATTCTACAGCAGCTCGATTGAGTACAGTCTGCTGCTCTGGGCGGCCGGATGCATCGCGGTGCTCGTGGCCGGAGGCTTTGCCGGCGTACAGTCCAAGATGTTCTACGCCTTTTTCGGTACGTTCGTATGGTTCTTCTTCCTCAACGCGGGAATCCATCCGACCATCGCCGGCGTGATCGTAGCCTTCACCATACCGGCGAAGCCGGTGTATGCACCCAAGAACTATGTGAAGACAATCCGTAGGAACATCGGTTATTTCTCGCACGATGACGACGAGTCGCTCAACCGCCGATCCATACTCGACAAGGACCAGATGAACTGGCTCAAGGAGATCGAGTCGGCCTCCGACAAGGTCATATCGCCGCTCCAGGACATGGAGGACACGCTGCATCCGCTTGTCAACTACATCATAGTGCCGCTGTTCGCCTTCGCCAACGCCGGGATATTCTTCGGCGACATGGAGATCTCGCAACTCTTCTCGGGCATAGCGCCGGCGATTATCGCGGCCCTCGTCGTGGGCAAGTTCGCGGGCATATTCCTCTTCTCGTGGCTGACCATCAAATTAGGATTCGCCCCGATGCCCGAGGGTGGCAACTGGGCGCGACTCGCCTCGGTGTCGATGCTCGGCGGTATCGGATTCACCGTGTCGCTCTTTATAGCCAACCTTGCGTTCGGCACCGGCGACCCGGCTCTCTCCCGGCTTCTCAATGACGCCAAACTCGGCATTCTCGTGGCCTCGCTGCTGGCAGGGATACTCGGATGGGCAGCCCTCCACTTCACTCTCCCCAAGGAACCGCAGGAAACAGACGAATAAAATAGAATACTATAAAACGGATACAGGCCACGTCCGCCATGGGACGTGGCCTGTATTCATTCTGTATGCGCTTTGTGGCGTCACTTCATCGGGCAGATGGGCTTGATCTGCTTGAAGAAGTCATTGCCCTTGTTGTCGACGAGGATGAAGGCCGGGAAGTTCTCGACCTCGATCTTCCATATAGCCTCCATGCCGAGTTCGGGATATTCGAGGAGCTCGACATTCTTGATGGAGTTCTGGGCAAGGATAGCGGCCGGACCGCCGATCGAGCCGAGATAGAATCCGCCATGCTTCTTGCAGGCATCGGTTACCTGCTGCGAGCGGTTGCCTTTGGCGATCATCACCATAGAGCCGCCGGCAGCCTGGAACTGGTCGACATAGGGGTCCATGCGTCCTGCCGTAGTCGGGCCGAACGATCCTGAGGGCATGCCCTCGGGTTTCTTGGCCGGACCGGCGTAATAGATGGGATGGTCCTTGAGATACTGCGGCATCGGCTCGCCGGCGTCGAGACGCTCCTTGATCTTGGCGTGCGCTATGTCGCGGCCCACGATAATGGTGCCGTTGAGCGAGAGGCGCGTAGACACGGGATATTTGTCAAGTTGCGCGAGAATATCAGACATCGGGCGGTTGAGGTCGACCTTTACTACCTCACCCTCGCCGGCGTTGCGCATCTCCTCGGGAATCAGTTCGCCGGGGAACTCGTCGAGTTTCTCGATCCAGAGGCCGTCGCGGTTGATCTTGGCCTTGACGTTGCGGTCGGCCGAGCAGCTTACGCCCATGCCTACGGGGCATGAGGCGCCGTGGCGGGGCATGCGGATCACGCGGATGTCATGGGCGAAATACTTGCCGCCGAACTGTGCGCCGAGTCCCAGGCAGTGCGCGGCCTCGAGCAGTTCCTTCTCAAGCTCTACGTCGCGGAAGGCATGACCATACTCGTTGCCCTTGGTGGGGAGATTGTCGTAATACTTAGCCGACGCCTTCTTGACGGCGGCGAGGTTGGCCTCGGCCGAGGTGCCTCCGATCACGAACGCGATGTGATACGGAGGACAGGCGGCTGTGCCGAGAGTCTTCATCTTCTCAACCAGGAAAGGCACGAGAGTCTTCTTGTTGAGGATCGCCTTTGTCTCCTGATAGAGGTATGTCTTGTTGGCCGAGCCGCCACCCTTGGCCACGAAGAGGAACTTATACTCGTCGCCCTCGGTGGCGTGTATGTCGATCTGCGCCGGCAGGTTGCAGCCCGTGTTCACCTCGTCGTACATGTTGAGGGGGGCGTTCTGCGAATAGCGAAGGTTGTTCTCGGTATAGGTCTTGTAAACCCCGAGAGATATCTTCTCCTCGTCGTCGCAGCCGGTCCAGACCTGCTGGCCCTTGTAGCCGGCACAGATAGAGGTGCCCGTATCCTGGCAGAAGGGAAGCACGCCCTTGGCGGCCACCTCTGCGTTGCGCAGCATGGTCATGGCGACATATTTATCGTTCTCCGACGCCTCGGGGTCATGCAGGATCTTTGCGACCATCTCGTTGTGCTCGCGACGCAGCATGAACGAGCAGTTGTGAGAGGCAACGTTGGCAATGACGGTCAGAGCCTCGGGGTCGACCACAAGCATCTCGTGGCCGTTCCAGTTCTCGACCTTCACGTAGTCCTTGGTGATGAGCTGGTACTCCGTGGTGTCGGGTCCCAGCGGAAACATTTCCTGATAGTGAAAAGGTTTTGTAGCCATTTTATAAATATTAATATGTAATTCAGATATTAGGTCAATCCGGGGCCTCACGGCGCTCTGCGCAAGCCCAGACCAACGGCGCAAATTTACAAAAAAAAAGTCATAACCCCAATTTTTTCCACATCATTCAGACCCGATTGTGCCAAAGGGCTGCGGGGTAATACAGATTGGGCGGTAAAAATGTTAATTATAAGGTTGAACTGGGCATTGGGTTGTATAATTCACTAAAAATTTATAACTTTGAAATCGTTTATCGTTACACATACGGATGTAGATAGACAGGAACTGACCGAAACGCATGGCATGGTATGTAATGCGCGACTTGACCCGCGCAAACGCAAAGAGACCGGCATGGGTCGAGCTGATCGATGCAGGTTACCGCGTTTTCACTCCGCTGGTATGGAAAGTACGCCGGCAGGGTGGACGCAAGGAGCGTGTACAGGTGCCGGTGATCCACGATTTGCTCTTCGTGGAGTCGACACGCGCGCTGCTTGATCCGTTTGTCAGCCGTAAGCCGACTTTGCAATACCGGTACGTGCGCGGGGGTGCCTACTGCGAGGCCATGACGGTGCCCGACACCGACATGGAGCGTTTCATTCGCGCTGTCTCATCGTGCGATGACCCACAGTTTTTCGCCCCGTCGGAAATCACGCCGTCGATGATCGGCCGTGAAGTCAGGATAGTGGGTGGTCCGCTCGACGGAATGTCAGGCAACCTGCTTTCTGTCAGGGGCTCGCGCAAGCGGCGCCTGATCGTGGAGCTTCCCGGCATGCTCACCTCCGCAGTTGAGGTCTCGCCCGATTTCGTGCAATTCGTATAAGTCAGCAATATCAGTAACAGTCAACAACACTTCAGAACGTTAACAGTAGCTACAATAACACCCAATGAAAATCAAGAGACATTATCTCGCTGCGCTTGTGGCGGCATCCCTATTGGCGGGAGGCTGCTCGTCGCGTAAGGAGATAACCTATTTTCAAGACCTGAAGCCGGGTCAAACCACCACCATTACTGCTGCCAGTCCCATCAAGCTGCAGCCCAATGACAAGGTCCTGATCGTCGTCAGCACTACCGACGCACGCCTCAACAGCCTTTTCAACCTGCCTGTGCCGCGCAGCAGCCTCGGCGATACCCCCAACCAGGGCTCCGGTGCAGTCTCCAATTCCGACGGAGTCGCTCCCTATACAATAGACAGCCAGGGTAACATCAACTTCCCTGTACTTGGAAAACTCCACATAGCCGGAATGACCCGCGAGGAGGTCGCCGAATATATCCGCCGCGAGCTTATCAGCCGCGACCTGGCCAAGAATCCTATCGTAACCGTCGAATACCTTAACCTCAGCGTTACCGTGCTCGGCGAGGTCGGAGGTCCCGGACGATACGCCATCGACCGCGAGGACTATACGATACTCGACGCCATCAGCGCGGCCGGCGACCTGACCATCTTCGGCCGCCGCAACGACATCCGCGTGCTCCGCGAGGAAAACGGCGTACAGCGCGTCTACAGCGTCAACCTCAACTCGGGCAAGGACCTCACGCAGTCGCCGGTCTATTTCCTGCGTCAAAATGATGTGATATACGTGGAGCCCAACTCCACCAAGGCCCGCACATCGACCCCCAACGGCAACTCATTCATGACACCCTCCTTCTGGATATCGATTGCCTCATTTGCCCTGACAATCGGTCTGCTCTTCAAGAAATGACAAATAAGCCCTTTAACAGGTCCATTAACATAAACTACTTACTGACAATTCGTTTAAATGGCAACACCGACTGAACTTAAACCAAAGTCATCCGCGCAGAAAAGCCAGAGGTCCGGACTGCGGATCCAGGAGTTCCTATATATGTGCCTCGAGCACTGGCCCTGGTTCATCGTCTCAGTGGTGGTCTGCATGGCTTGTGCATACGTATATGTCAAGAAGACTGCCCCAACCTACCGCAAGACAGCCTCGATTCTGATCAAGACCGACTCCCAGGGCCGCTCAGTCTCGTCAAGCGCGGCCATGTTCGAGGATCTCGGCATAAATCAGGGAAGCTCGTACCTCTACGATGAGATCCAGATTATACAGTCGCCCGACCTGATGCGGGATGTGGTGCGTCGTCTGAACCTCAACACCACATATACCACAGAGGGCAAGTTCCGTCCTATCGACCTCTACGGCAGCCAGTTGCCGGTCCATGTGGAGTTCCCCGACCTTGGTGAGGATGACACCGCATCGTTCAAGCTGAACCTGGAGCGCAACGGCGACTTCACCATAAGCGACATGACAGTCCGTGGCAATCTCATAAGCCACGCCCCGATCAAGGCCCGTATCGGCAATATGCTGCGCACCCCAATGGGCCGTCTGCTCGTCACTCCAGCCCAGGCCTATACCGGCAACGAGGCTTTCGAGATGACCGTGTCGCACAACACAGTCAAGGGCACTGCTGCCGGACTTAGCGGCGCGCTCAACATAACCACCGACGAGAAGTCGTGGAACCTGGTCAACATGACCGTGACCGACATATCGCCCGAGCGTGCACAGGATGTCCTGGCTCAGCTTATCGCCAGCTATAACGACCGCTGGATGCGCGACAAGCGCACTCTGGCCGACAACTCCAGCAAGTTTATCGAGGAGCGCGTGCAACTGCTCCAGAACGAACTCGGGTCGGTCGACAATGACATCTCGTCGTTCAAGAGCGCGAACCTCGTGCCTGATGTCGATGCGGCTGCCTCGATCTACATGAGTCAGGCCTCGCAGGCAACCATGGCCCTAAAGGATCTCCGCAACCAGGAGTACATGGCCAAGTATATCCGCAACTATCTGCGCAACTCCGAGAACAACAACAAGCTTCTCCCCTCGAGCACCGGCATAGCCAGCGCAAGCCTCTCGGGTCAGATAGCCCAGTACAACACTAAGATTCTCGAGCGCAACAGCCTCGTGTCGCAGAGCTCGGTGTCAAACCCGCTGGTCACCGAACTCGACCAGGTGCTGGGCGCAATGCGCGGAGCGCTGGTGGCCTCGATAGACAATGAACTCGTGGCGCTTGGCGAACAGATCCGCAGCCAGGAGGGCGTCACCGGCAGCGCAACCTCTAAAATTGCCTCCAACCCCCAGCAGGCCAAGTATCTGCTCAGCGTGGAGCGACAGCAGAAAGTCAAGGAGTCACTTTACCTCTACCTGCTGCAGAAACGTGAGGAGAACCAGCTCAACCAGGCCTTCACCTCCTACAACACGCGCGTCGTGCGCGAGCCTGACGGCTCTAACGCCCCTGTCGCCCCCGCCAGCGGCAACATCATGCTGATCTCTTTTGTAATCGGACTCGCAATCCCTGCACTCGTCCTGTTTGAAAAGGAGATGACTGTCCACGTGGTCCGCGGCCGCAAGGACATCAAGGACATGCATATCCCACTTGCCGGCGAACTGCCGCTGCACAGCCGCAAACAGAAACTGCCGCACGTGAGCCAGGCCAACCGCGACCCCAAGCCTGTTGTCGCAGTCAAGGAGAACAGCCGAAACTCGATCAACGAGGCATTCCGCGTGCTCCGCACCAACCTCGAGTTCATGTTCGCCAACGACACGACATCCAAAGTGGTGATGCTCACCTCAGCCAATCCGGGAAGCGGCAAGACTTTCGTGTCCTACAACCTCGCCAAGAGTTTCGCGATTAAGGGAAAGCGGGTCATCGTGCTCGACCTCGACATGCGCCGCTCGTCGCTCAGCCGTTATCTCGACTCTCCCGACAAGGGCATCTCGGATTATCTGGTCAACCGCATCAATGACATCACCTCGATCATACACACGGTTGACGGATGCCCCAACATGTCTATTATTCCGGTGGGCACAGTGCCTCCCAATCCCACAGAACTTCTCTTCAGCGAGCGTCTGAAAGCCCTGATGCAGGACCTCAAGCTTCACTATGACTACGTGTTTATCGACTGCCCGCCGGTCGAGGTCGTGGCTGACTCCTCAATCATCAGCAAGTATGCCGACCACACGCTGTTTGTGATTCGCGCCGGCGTGCTTGATCTCTCTATGCTCAGTGTAATCGACGAGATGTACAACAAGGGACAATATCCCAACATGTCGCTCGTGCTCAACGGCACCATCAACCCCCGAAACAGGTACGCCCGCCGCTATGGCAATCCATACAGCTACGGCTACGGCTACGGCACGGGATACAACTATTCAAGCGACGACTGAACAATATGAGTCAGACCGACAAGCCGAACGGCCGTCTGGCCGCCGCGCTCGCAATAACCGCACTGGTGCTGCTCTGCATCAACCCGGGACTAACACAGGGGGAGGACAACAAGAACCTCCTCCTGTGTTCGGCTATGTGCCTCTCGCCTCTCGTCATGCTGATGCGGGGGGCGCGTGTCTTCATGCCCCGAATCGACATCCCCCTCGTCACAGTCTGCATCTGTGTCATCGGAATGCCCTGCATCTTCCACCCGGCCTCGGTGCGCTGGATCACCATGCTCTTCACCTGTGCCTATTGCGTATATTTCATGATGCTCGCGCGACTCGTCAGAATGCCCCACTTCACAGAGCATGACGTAACGCGAATCATAGCAGGCATCATCTATGCGTTTGCGGCCGTGCTGGTGCTTCAGCAGTTCTGCGTGCTGTTCGGGCTGCCGGTGCCGTTCGAGGCGATGAGTTACCAGGGTCTTCCCTGGAAACTGAACTCGCTCACCGCCGAGCCATCGCATACAGCCGTCACCCTCGGAGCCCTGATGTTCTTCTACACGCTGACCCGGAGGACAGCCGACCCCCATGAGAGTCTCTGGCTCTGCTTCCGACGTCAATGGCCGGTATGGATATGTTTCGTATGGGTGATGTTCTCAACAGTCAATGCATCGGCTTATCTCTTGGCACCCCTCTGCCTGATACCATACATCGACCGGCATACATGGCCATATGCGCTGCTTGCCGCCGCGGCTGTCGCACTGATTGTGTTCCTGACCCCCGTAGGGCAGTTCAGTCAGATAAAACGGCTCAAGGATACCATGGTTGCGACCCTCACGCTCAACCCGGAGAAAATCATAGAGGCAGACGGTAGCGCGGCCTTCAGGATCGTGCCGACCATATATGGCGCGAAGGCCATCCACCCGACTGAATCCGACTTCTGGACCGGCCACGGCACCGACGCCGACCAGCGCGACATAGAGGAGCGCCCCTATGACAGAGATCACAAGGGATCGGCGGGAATATTCTCCCTGCTCTACAACTACGGGGCGATATGCGCGCTTGCCTTCTGGGCTGCCATATTCACAACATGCGTCAATACCCGCAAATGGATAACCATCATTCCGGCACTGTTCGCCCTGCAACTCTCAGTCGACTTCAACATGCAGCTCTGCTGGATGGTCATGGCCTTCGCCCTCCTCTACAACACTGTCTCCACTTCCCGACGCTAAGTTGGGATGTATGTGATATCAGTGACGGGATAGCCCCTTAATATACTGCTGAAGCCAATGGTGTCCAACTCCATTCCTTAAGAATTCATAAAAAGGGCAGGGGGTTGGAAAATTTTTTGTAACTTTGTTGTTTCATAAGGCTACTGTCCGGATGACAGCGTTTGTCGTCCGGGCCGTGTTGTCGCAACTACCCCGATTTTAACCCAATAATCTGATTATGAGATTTCGGAAATTAATATACATTCTGCTGTGCCTCATCATATCCGTCGCGGCCTTTGATGCCGCCGATGCATATGCGGCTTCCAAAAAGTCTAAGGCACGCACTTCTCAGTCTGCTTCTTCCTCGAAGTCGAAGAAGGGTAAATCAAAAAAAACGAACAGAACCAAGAGTTCGAAGAAGTCGAAGAAGTCGCGCTCGAAATCTAAAAAATCGAATAGAGGGAAAAAGCGCAGCCGGGGCCGCAATGTGGCCAAGTCTGTCTACAAGGCTCCCCCCAAGGAGCAGCCTATGAATGACTCTCTGACACTGACCGTAAACCGTCGCCTCATAGAGAGTATCCCGGCTCACCTCAACCCGGGCGGCCTGCGCGTGAACAGCGTCAAGCCAGACAAGCAGCACAGATACGCCACCGTCGGCCTCAACGAGAACTTCACATACATGCCCGTGACGCGACAGCTTATCGACTCGCTCTCGCTCGCCGTGAGCAATGCCCTCCCCGATTCTCTTGCCGGCTACCGTGTGTTCCTTAACGTCGGCAACAAGTCACTTGCATACTATATAACTAAAGTCGACAAACTACCCGAGCAATACCGCACCAATCCACCCTTCGTCAAGGAGGTCCACCCCATGGTCACAGCCACCAAGGGCATGGAGAACGACATCATAGCACTCTGGCACTCGCATGGCCGGTATTTCAAGGATGGCTCGTGGCAGTGGCAACGCCCGCTCCTCTTCGAGACCGTCGAGGATATATTCCCGATGGGTTTCATACTCCCCTACGTCGTGCCTATGCTTGAGAACGCCGGCGCATACGTCATGCTTCCCCGAGAGCGCGACATAAACCGCAACGAGGTAATCGTCGACAATGACACCAACGACGAGGGCCAGATCTTCTCCCAGCCATACTATCGCGAGGTCAACGGAAACTCCAAGTGGGAGACCGGCGAGGGCGAGGGCTTCATCTATGACCTGCCCGACTTCCGCGACACGGAGAACCCGTTCGAGAACGGTACATACCGCCAGACAGCCACGCAGCGGGCCGGACGCCCCTCGATCGCGGCATGGTACGCCGACATACCCGAGGATGGCGAATACGCCGTATATGTCAGCTACAAGACTCTCCCCAACTCCACAGCCGACGCCCGCTACACCGTGAACTATTCCGGAGGCTCCAAAGAATTCAGGGTTAACCAGCAGATGGGTGGAGGGACCTGGATTTATCTCGGCACATTCCCCTTCGAGAGCGGATACAGCGATCAGGAACCGGTGGTCACGCTGACCAACCACACTGATGGTCAGCAGGGCTCAATAGTCACGGCCGACGCAATAAAGATAGGGGGCGGCCTGGGCAATATAGCGCGAAGTCCGCGCCGTTCCGACATCTATTATGACCCCTCGACTCCCGAGAACCAGCAGACCGCCCGGAACGACGAGGAAGAAGCCGAGGATGAGGAATCAGACGAGGAGACCACCGATGACGAGACTATCGTTGAGAACGGTGACGACATCGCCGACCACGCCGAACAGGGTGGCGAGTCGCCGGCCTCCGCACCCGCTGCACCCAAAGGTCCGGCGCCGAGATTCTCCACATCGGGGATGCCCCGTTTCCTCGAGGGCGCAAGATACTGGCTGCATTGGGCCGGATTCCCCGAGTATGTGTACTCGCCCTATCACGGCACAAACGACTATAAGGATGACTACACAAGCCGCGGCCACTGGGTGAACTATCTGGCCGGAGGCTCCCGGGTGCTCCCGGGCCGCGAGGGCCTCAACATCCCCGTCGACGCCGCCTTCGCTCTCCACACCGACGCCGGCAAACGAGACAACGACTCGTTCGTCGGAACTCTCGGAATATACTTCACCCAGAACGGAGACTCATATAGGGACGGCACACCGCGCATCAACTCGCGCATGCTCACTGACATGATCATGCAGCAGATCACCAACGATATTCGCCGCGAGCACGAGCCGTCGTGGACACGCCGCTCCATGTGGGACAAGTCATACGTCGAGGCCCGCGTGCCCGAGGTGCCCACAACCCTCATCGAGCTCATGAGCCACCAGAACTATGCCGACATGACCTACGGTCTTGACCCCAACTTCCGCTTCACCGTGGGCCGCGCGATCTACAAGGGACTGGCGAAATTCATGGCCGAGCGCAAGGGCCGCAAGCTCGTCATACAGCCCCTCCCCGCCCACGACTTCACAATCAAGCGGACCAGGAGCAAGCAATACCGTCTGAGCTGGAAACCCACCACCGACCCTCTGGAGCCTACCGCCGAACCCGACCGATACATAATCATGGAGCGCTCGGGCGATGACCTCGGCTTCCACAAGATCGGAGAGACCAAGTCTACCCACTTCGACATCAAGGTCACCGACCATGACATACACAGTTTCTATGTAATAGCCGCCAACGATGGCGGCAAGGCATTCCCGTCGGAGACGCTCGCGCTGCGCGAGGGTACCACCGACGCCAAGCCGGCCCTGATCATAAACGGCTTCACGCGTGTCAGCGCGCCCGGCCACTACGCCACCTCGACCACTGCAGGCTTTGACTCCGAGTCAGACTTCGGGGTCCCATATATCCGAGACATCTCGTTCGCAGGCCACCAGACGGAGTTCCGCCGCTCGGCCGGCAACAGTTTCGGCCACAGCGGCCAGGGATACGTCACCCAGGTGATAGCCGGCAACACATTCGACTTCCCGGCACTGCACGGCGCCGCGATGGCTGCCAATGGCCTCGGATTCGTATCGACCTCGGTTGCCGCAGTAGAGAAAGGTGAGGTCAAGCTGGCTGACTATCCTGTCGTAGACCTCATACTCGGCAAGCAGAAGAGCACGCTCATAGGCAACGGCAAAAAGGGTGTGCAGTTCCGCACATTCCCTGCAGCCCTGCAGAAGGAACTGCGCCACTATGTCGACAAGGGGGGTGACCTCATCGTCAGCGGCGAGTACATCGTGTCAGACCTCTATGACACTCGATCGACACAGTCTGACCGCGACTTCGCCACAGAGATGCTCGGTGCAGAGACTCCTGAGAGCGACGACATGAAGTCAGGCCGTCTGCGCGACACCAACGGCAAGGTGATCAACTACTCCGCCACACTCAACAAGGACCGATACATAGTCGAGAAACCGGATGTTCTCGTTCCGTCGGGCGAGGTGCGGACCACCGAGTTCCTGACATTCAGCGACTCGGGACGCCGAGCCGGACATCTGGTGGACCGCGGCAGAGGCCGAGTGGCTGTGATGACCGTTCCGTTCGAGTCTCTGACCGACGGCGCCCAGCGCACCGGACTGATGAAGAAGATACTCTCTCTGCTCAAGAATTAAAAAAGCAACAACATCCGTGCGTGCCTCACCATCGGCGACGCATGCGCGAAGCGAACATACAACCTGTAAATGGACATCATACGATTCACAAACATCAACGCCCTGCGCGAGGAGATATTCCGCTCGCCACTCGAGCAGTTCGTGCTCGTGCAGATTGATGACAAGAAAATCGAGCTCGACTCCCACTGCATCCACCGTCTGACGGAAATGGCCTCTGACGTCGACTCGACTCTGACCTACTGCTATTACCGCGACCGGTTGCCCGACGGCAGTCTCGTCGACCATCCGGTGATCGACTATCAGCCCGGCTCGGTGCGCGACGACTTCGACTTCGGGTCGCTCGTGCTTCTCAACGCGGCCGACGTGCTGGCCGCCAGCGAGGACCTGTCCGAGGAGTCCTCGATGCTCGACGGCGGCTGGTACGCACTGCGCCTGCGCGTCACCATGGGCAAGATGATTGCCATGATTCCGGAGTATCTCTACACTGCTGAGAAGGTCGACCTGCGGGCCAGCGGCAAGAAGCAGCATGATTATGTCGACCCACGCAACCGCACATACCAGCAGCAGATGGAGGAGGTGCTCGTGGAGCACCTGCGCGAGATTGACGCCACCGTCGACACGACACGCCGTGAACAGGTGGCGTATGACGCTGAGGACTTCCCGGTCGAGGCCTCGGTGATAATACCCGTGCGCAACCGCGTCCGCACCATAATTGACGCCGTCACCTCCGCCCTCAGTCAGAAAGCCAACTTTGACTTTAACGTGATTGTCGTCGACAACGACTCGACCGACGGCACCCGCGAGCTTCTCGAGGCCGTGACCGACCCGAGGCTCGTGCTGATAGGGGTATCGGCCGACGAGCGACTCGGCATCGGAGGATGCTGGAACCGCGCACTGCTTGACCCGCGCTGCGGCCGATTCGCCGTACAGCTTGACTCCGACGACCTATACAACTCACCAAGCGTTCTGCAGACCATTGTCAACAAATTCCGCTCGGGCAACCACGCCATGGTGATTGGCAGCTACACGCTCGTCAACTTCAATGGCGAGACAATCCCGCCGGGTCTGATCAGCCACGACGAATGGACCGACGAGAACGGTCCAAACAATGCGCTCCGCATCAACGGGCTGGGGGCTCCCCGCGCCTTCTTCACCCCGGTGGCACGCCGCTTCCTCTTCCCCAACGTAAGTTATGGCGAGGACTACGCCATGGCCCTGCGCATCTGCCGCGACTACTCGATAGGCCGCATCTACCGCTCGCTTTACCTCTGCCGCCGCTGGGAGGGCAATTCCGACGCCGAACTCTCACAGGAACGCATCAACGCCAACAACAGCTACAAGGACTGCGTGCGCTCGTTCGAGCTGATGGCCCGTGTCAAGCAGAATTATGACTCAATGGGCGGCGACCGCGGAGGATGGTTCTTCCCCGGAACCTCAATCTCCCCCTGGTCGCTCATCAACGGCAACAGCCGGGAGGATGACGAAGAGGGTTTCGAAGATGATTATGATGACGAAGACGACGAGGATTGATAAGGACGTTTATTCATGCAACCGACAAGACTGACCTCTGAACACATCAATACACTGATCGAGCAGCAACTTGAGGCATGGCCCGAGGCTCGCGAGAATTTCTCCCGCATCAAGGATACCTCCCGGCGCGTCTTCAGGCTCGGCGCGCTCAACTGCGGAGCGCAGCTCAATCCGGCGCGTATTAAGAGCACAGGCGCAAGCATCGACAGCAAGTCAATAGAGGCTCGCCCTTGCTTTCTCTGCAAGTCCAACCGCCCCGAGCCGCAGATCACAGTCGAGTGGATGCCGGGCTGGCACCTGCTGGTCAACCCCTACCCGATTCTTCCGGTACACTTCACCGTGGCCGCTACCGACCACAAGCCCCAGGACCGGATTCCCCTCGACATGGCCGCGATGGCCGAGGCTGCCCCCGACCTTGTGTTCTTCTTCAACGGTGCCAGGGCCGGTGCCTCCGCACCCGACCATATGCACGTACAGGCTGTCCTCAAATCGGAACTTCCCCTCATGCGTCTCGTGGAGAGATATCATCCGGCCTCGCATTCCGGATTCATGAGTTCCGAGCAATATGGCGTCGAACTCCCCTTCCATTTCGTCAGCGCTGTTGTCACACCCGATGCCGGGGGTATGAAGGCTCTGGCCCGGATACCCGGTTCATTCGGCATTGACGCAACCACCGGACAGCCCGACCGCGGTCTGGTAAACGCCTTCTTCTGGATCGGCGACAACGGACTGCTCCGCATCGCGATTGTACCCAGACGTGCCCACAGGCCTGCCTGCTATGATGCCGGGGAGAGTGACAGGCTCATCATCAGTCCGGGGGCGATCGACATGACAGGAATCATAGTGACGCCACGTCCTCAGGACTTCCTCCGCCTCTCGGCCGAGAAGATAAGTCAGATATACTCCGAGGTAGCGTTCAGCGACGCTCTTCCCGGTGCAATCAGAGACTATTTCAACGTATAACGGCAATAATGCTCCAATGCTGACTGAGCCCCTCATACGAATAGGAATCATAACCGACGGAGAGCCGGTTATGTCACCGCACCCCGGGGGAACGCTGGTGGAGAACCTGCTCATCGGCGAGAGTTTCCACTGGCAACGAAGCATGTCCGCAGTCATGAAGGGTACCTTTGAGCTGCTTGAGCCGGCACAGGGCAACATCAGGATGATCAATCTACTGCCCGTGGAGCAATACGTGGAGTCAGTGATTGCAAGTGAGATGAACCCCAACGCTCCGACTGAGTTCCTCAAGGCACACGCGGTCATATCGCGGAGCTGGGCACTGCGCAAGGTGCTGGGGTGTCATACAGGCTGTCAGGCCGGCCGCAGGGACAGTCTCACCGAGCACATCGGCTGGGAGGAATCAGACGAGCATACAGGCTTCGACGTATGCAGCGACGACCATTGCCAGCGCTACCAGGGTATCCCCGCGCGACATGCATCTCGTGCCTGTGAGGCTGCCCGGGCGACACGCGGCGTCGTGCTGGCAGACAGCGCCGGAGAGATAGCCGACGCACGTTTCTCAAAATGCTGCGGAGGCCGGACAGAGATATTTTCCACATGCTGGTCCGACCGCGACTACGACTATCTTGCATCTGTACCCGACCCCTGGTGCGCATCGCCGGGCGAGGAGGTGCTACATGCTGTCCTCAAGGAATACGACGCCGAGACTCATGACTTCCATGACTGGCAGAAGGATATCGATCCCGCTGAGGTTACCTCAAGGTTGAGAGAGCGATATGGCGCCGACATCGGAAAAATAACCGATATGAACGCTATCGACAGAGGTCCCTCCGGCCGCATACGAACGCTTTTACTAACTGGCACGCATGGCAGCGTAACCATCGGCAAGGAGCTCCCAATACGGCGTCTGCTGGCTGCCGACTGCCTGAAAAGCTCATGGTTTGAAATCAGAAAGGAGAAGTCGACTTTCCGCCTTATCGGCCACGGATGGGGTCACGGAGTCGGACTCTGCCAGATAGGCGCGGCGTCAATGGCTGCCGCGGGTCATGACTTCCGGTCCATACTCGAATTCTACTACCCGAACGCATCACTCAAACGAATCTATGAATAAGAGAAGCAAAACACCACATGCCAGGTCAGGCAAGACATCGCCATGGGCATGGATACCGACGCTGTATATTGCCGAGGGGTTGCCATACTTCGCCGTCAATGTGCTGACTGTGCTCATGTATACCAACATGGGTGTCGGACTGGCCGAAATGTCATTCTATACAGGATGGCTCTATCTCCCCTGGGTGATAAAGCCGTTCTGGAGTCCCTTTGTCGACCTGTTCAAGACCAAGAGGCTCTGGACAATAACGATGCAGCTGCTCATCGGCATCAGCATGGCTGCGGTCGGGCTGTTGCTGCCGACCTCGGTATTCTTCTCGACTACACTGATATGTTTCTGGCTCATGGCATTCTGCTCTGCGACACATGACATAGCGGCCGACGGCTACTACATGCTCGAGCTGTCGAGTCACGACCAGGCCGCCTACGTCGGCGTCCGCTCAACCTTCTACCGGATAGCGAGCGTCATAGGCCAGGGAGGCCTCGTGATGCTTGCCGGATGGCTCGAGGTCAGGTGTGACGACATCCCGACAGCCTGGAGCATCGTGTTCCTGATACTCTCGGGTTTCTTCCTGCTTGTCACGCTCTACCATACGTTCGCCATGCCTCGTCCGGCCGACGACCGTCCGGTGCCGGGCGTGACGGCACGCACCATCGCGCGCGACTTCGCCATGACATTCGTGACATTCTTCCGCAAGCCCCATATCTGGTCGGCGCTCGCTTTCATGCTCCTCTACAGGCTACCGGAGGCCATGTGCATCAAACTCGTGCAGCCATTCCTCAAGGCTCCTCTCGCCGACGGTGGACTTGGCCTCAGCACGTCGCAGATAGGATTTGTCAACGGCACGGTGGGAGTCATAGCACTGCTCGCCGGCGGAATACTCGGAGGACTCGCCATAGCGCGCGGCGGCCTGCGCAAATGGCTCTGGCCCATGGCCGCGGCACTCACGCTGCCCTGTGTGTTCTATTGCTTCCTGGCCATGACGCAACCTGAGAACTTCGCACTCATCTGCACTGCAATCGGACTCGAGCAGTTCGGATACGGCTTCGGATTCACCGCCTTCATGCTCTATCTGATCTATTTCAGCCGGGGAGAGAGCCAGACCTCGCACTATGCCTTCTGCACCGCATTCATGGCTCTGGGCATGATGCTGCCGGGCATGGCCGCCGGATGGCTGCACGACATATTCTCACAGTACAACATCTTCGGAGGCTCCGGGCCACAGGGATTCATAAATTTCTTCTGGTGGGTAATGCTCTGTTGCGGGGCGACATTCGGAGTGTGCATGGCCGTGAAGATTGACCCTGCATTCGGCAGGCAGAGAGAGTCTTAAAACTGAAATACAAGTCTAACGGAAAAGACACGAGACAAAACAACACTCCGCACGCTCATGAAAATAGTCACAGGACTGATAATTGTGCTGCTTCTGACGGTGCTGGCCGGGTGCTCACCGACGCGGTTTGTGCCCGAGGGGAGTTATCTGCTCGATGATGTCGATATCAAGGTATCTGACTCCACGGGAACCATCACCGAACAGGTCATGATGCCCTATGTGCGCCAGCGGCCCAACAACCGGTTCCTGCATATATCGAGGCTCCGTTTGGGAGTCTACAACATGAGCGGTACCGACTCGACCAAATGGTGGAACAAATGGGTGCGCAAACTTGGCGAGGCACCGGTCATCTATGACGTCACTGCCGCCCAGTCGGACTCCGCGCAACTCGTGCGGGCCATGAACAACGCCGGATTTCTCGCGGCCAAGGTGCGCGTTGACTCGCAGCCCGACCGTAACCACCGCAAGATCAAACTGACATACTTCCTTGAGCCCGGCACGCCGCATATCATCGACAGCATATCTTACGAGTTCCCCAACGACACGCTGCGCCGCCTCATCATGCGCGACTCAGCCAGGTTTACAGTTAGACCTGGGCGCCGTCTTGACCGCGACCTGCTCGAGACACAGCGCACATGGATTACCGAGCGCCTCCGTAACCGGGGATACTGGGCGTTCTCCAAGGAATTCATCACCTATAACGCTGACACAACCGCCGGATCGCATGGAGTGGACCTGACCATGACCGTGCATCCCCCCTACCCCGTGGAGACCCGCAAGTTCGATATAGACACCCATCGCAGTTACGTCATACGCAACATAACCGTAATCACCGACTATGACGGAACCAGAAACTCCAATCCGCGCGACTATGTTGCCCGGGACACTGTCAGTTACAGGGACATCTCAATACTTTACGGCGACAAGGAGTATCTGAGGCCGTCGGTGATCTACGAGAACTGCTTCCTTAAGTCTGGAGAGACCTTCCGGCAGCGTGACGTGGACAACACCTACACGGCATTCGGACGCCTGTCGATATTGAAGTTCGTGCAGGTGCGGATCATGCCGGCGGGCAGCATAGGAGACACCGGTCTGCTCGACGCCTACATACTGCTCACGCCCAACCGCTCGCAGTACATCTCGCTTGAACTCGAGGGCACAAACTCCGAGGGAGACCTCGGCATAGCCGCCGGCATCAACTACACGCACCGCAACGCGGGTCGAGGCTCCGAGACACTCAACTTCAAGATTCGCGGCAGTTACCAGGCAATCAACGGTCGGCTCGAGGGATTTATCCACAACCGCTTTATGGAATATGGAGTGGAGACCTCCGTCACATTCCCCAAGTTCAAGGCGCCCCTTCTCTCCGAGAGCTTCAAGCGCAAGATTAAGGCCTCGACCGAACTGCACATCTCCATAAACTATCAGGAACGACCCGAATACACCCGCATCATCTCGACTGCGGGCTGGAGTTACAAATGGACAGAAAGGAACGCGCGACACCGCTATACCCTGACGCCCATCGACATCAACTACGTCTACCTGCCCCGAAGCACCAACGACTTTCTCGACCAGATAGCACCCGACAATCCGTTGCTGCGCTACAGTTACGAGGACCACTTCATAATGCGGGCCGGCTTTAACTTCTACTATACCAACAAGCGCAGGCCATCCCCATTCAGGCTGCACAGACAGAAGGGCATCCTGACCATACGCTCACAGGCCGAGACCGCCGGCAACCTGCTCTTCGGCATCAGCCGTGCCATAAACCCTGACCGCCATTTCCACACGAACCCCTACAAGGTATTCGGAATAAGATATTCCCAGTATGTCCGTGCCGACGCCGATGTTTCGTATCTTTATTCCTTCGACCGCCGCAACGCACTGGCATGCTATGCAGGATTCGGTATCGGCATACCATACGGCAACAGCTCAATCCTGCCGTTCGAGAAGAGGTTCTATGGCGGCGGCGCCAACGGTGTGCGCGGCTGGGATGTGCGCACTCTCGGTCCGGGCAGATATCCCGGCACAAACTCCGTGAGCGACTTCATATATCAATGCGGAGACATCCGTCTGAACATGAGTGTGGAATACCGCGCGAAACTTTTCTGGGTGATTGAGGCCGGACTATTTATCGACGCCGGAAACATCTGGACAATCCGCGATTACGCCACCCAGCCCCACGGCACATTCCGGTTCAATTCATTCTATAAGGAACTCGCAGCCGCCTACGGAGCCGGCATCCGCCTTGACTTCAATTATTTTCTTGTGCGCTTTGACCTCGGAATGAAGGCACACAATCCCGCTGTGGGCCAAGAGACATGGCCTCTGATTCACCCGAAATGGGGCCGCGACCATTCGTTTCACTTCTCAATCGGATACCCTTTTTAAGCATAAGGTTTGCCAATTGACGTTTCATTTGTTATATTTGCGTGTGATAACGAAAAAGAATTATGAAAAGTCTTGTAATATTTGACCTTGACGGAACATTGCTCAACACTATAGCCGACCTCGGCACAGCATGCAACTACGCGCTCAGGCAGGGAGGCTATACAGAGCATCCGCTGTCGGCGTACAACTACATGGTCGGCAACGGAGTGCGCAAACTTATGGAGCGTGCCGCGTCCGACGCCACTCCCGAGCAGATCGACGACCTGCTTCGCGATTTCCGCGAATACTATGATGTGCACTGCACCGATCAGACCAAGCCATATCCCGGCATCCCCGAACTGCTCATCACACTTACCGGGCGCGGGGTCAAGGTGGCCGTGGCCTCCAACAAATATCAGGCTGCGGTTGACAAGATAATAACCCGCTACTTCCCGGACATTCCCTTTGCCGTGATACGCGGCGAGCAACCCGACTGTCCTAAGAAGCCTGACCCGTCGGTCATATTCGACGTGCTGGGTAAGTCGCCGACACCCAAGGCCGAGACAATGATGGTAGGAGACTCAGCCGTTGACATCGAGACCGCGCGCCGCGCCTGCATCGAGTCGGTAGGCGTCACATGGGGCTTCCGACCCGTCTCCGAGCTCAGGTCGGCCTACGCCGACCACATCGTCTCCGACGCCTCCGACATTCTCCGCCTCGTCGAGGGCGACGACTGACTCCAAACAAGGCAGGCACCCCCCTATCCCGGCATATAAACCAATATTATGATCTGTTATGGTATAAGCGCAGATGATGAAGCACTGACTTGCCGTATCTCAGCAGGGATGCCGGATGTGTGACAAGTATGAAGACTGAGGCAAGTATCAGCACAATGCCGATAGTGGCTTTCACCGTCAGTGTCTCGCCAAATACCAATGTGCCGACCAGCACACCGGTGACAGGTTCCAATGCACCCAGTATGGAGACCGGCACCGAACCAATCAGCTGGATCGCTATCGCCACAGTCAGTATAGACACTATGGTTGGGAATATCGAGATTCCTGCCACGCATGAGATTCCAGGCAGATTCATAGGAATACCCTGTAACTGTGTCAGCCCGTTAAGCTGCACTATGAACACCGGGATTCCGAACAGCAGAGAATAAAACGTCAGCGTAGTGCCCGAGAGTTGCTGAAGGCTTGTCTTATTGATGAGTACCATGTAGATTGAATAACTCAGCGCCGAGAGCATCACAAAAAATACCCCCGTGCCTGTCACATACGACCCGGCACCCGGATTGGCTATGAGCGCGACGCCCGTAATAGCCACCACAATAGCGATGCACGTGGGAACAGAAACCCGCTGCCGATAAAATATCCATAGTATCAGAGCGATGATGACCGGCTCGACAAACAGCATGGTTGACGCCAGACCGACATCCATATAGTTGTAGGCCTTGAAAAGGCCAAGCGATGACGATGCAAACAGGATGCCCTGAATTACCATCAGCAGGACTTGCCTCAGAGATAGCCTGAAACTGTCTCCGCGCACGCACATCAGAAGCCCGAGCAGCAAGGCGGCAAACGCATATCGATAAAACAGCACTGAGCCCACCGAGAGTCCCATCTCGTAGAGCGGGACTGCAAAAAGTGGATTTGTCCCATAACTCATGGCCGCCACCGCCCCCAGAACATATCCTTTAACCGATGCCTTCATTCTACCAATTCATTTTTCACGATGCAAAGTTAACGATTTTCCACGAGTATCCCACGCAACCATATGCTACTTGATGGATATGAAAATTCCCCGGCGCCGAAGTGGCACCGGGGAATTTTGTCATTGATATGCCGGGTCAGTTATGACCGCTGCTTAGATTTACGGGACAAGGAGTTTCACGCGCTTCTGACCGGCATTGACGATAATCACACCTGAAGGCACATTCATCTTCAGTGTCTCAACGCCTGAGACTGATCTCAGCACCTTGCCGTCGACAGTCATGACAGTCACATTGCAGCCGCCACAGTTGTCTACCGTCAGTTCGTTCCCGTTCAGGCTTACTGAAACCGAGGCATCCGAGACAGACTCGATGCCCGAGAAGTCAACTGTGATCCTTGCGGATACAGGAGCGGACTCGCCGTCGGGATAAACAGCCGTAACGGCATACTCATAAGTCTTGCCCTCCTCGACATCCGTGTCTACATAGGCGCGATCCTTTACAAGCTCGCCGTTGAGTTTCACGCCGTCGCGATATACATTGTAGCCCTCCAGTCCGAGACTCTCGCCACGCGGAGCGGGGATGTAGGTGACATCGTCGATCATCAGCATGAACGCATTGGCCGCGAAACTGCGGATAGCGAACCTGCGCGAGCCCTCGGGCAGTGTGACAGTGTATTCAGTCCACTGGCCGGCGACTGCATTGACCGTGCTTCCCTCGACAAGAGTAAAGTCTGCAGGATTGGTTGAGCCATCAGATACGTATACGGCAATCTTCTCCATATATCTCGAGCTGTAACTCTTGGCCCAGAAAGTAATCGTCTGCGACTTTGTGTCGATTTCAGGCGATATGGCCCACTCGTCAGAGACTCCGCCATCCTTGCGGTAGAGAGAGAAAAGATAATGCGAGCCGGAATGTGCGCTGCCGTTATTGCCGATCGGGAGCACGTCGGTATCCCATATCCAGAACGAGCCTCTGGTCACACCCGAGATTATGTTGGGTATGTCAGTGTTCTGCATGCCGCCGACAGGGGCTCCGTCTATATCGACAAACACCCAGTCGCCATACTCTGAGGCGAACGAGTCGGCATCCTCGAAGTCATCGGTTATCGGCGTGCCGTCGCTTCCGGCCGGGGCATCCCACTTAAGGCTGACTGTCCGGTCAACATTAGTCGCCGCAAGGTCAGCCGGAACAGGAAGCGCCGACTGGCGCGGAGTCACTGTGATCTCCTTCGAGCGGTTGTCATCGGCAGACCCGTCAGCACTCCATACAACATCGGCATAATATGTCACAGGTGCCGAGGCCAGAGGCGACATTGTCATGTCAAACGAGTGAACATAGGAGAGCCCCGAGTCTATCGGGCCGCACTCCGCGCTCCCGGCGAGAACACCGTCGGCATAGAGGTCTATCCGGTAATCTCCAGACTTCACTGTTCCGCAGTTGTCGACAGTCACATTGATCTGGAATTCACGTCCACAGGCCACGGTGGCCGGTGCCGAGATTCCCGATACCGCAAGGTTGGAGGCCGTAATCTCTCCGATGGTCACACCGTCGATCATTGTGCCGACATAAGTCTTGACCACTGCCGCGAACTGCACCTGTATCACCTCGCCGGCAAAATCTCCGAGAGGCACTATCACCTTGCCCCACTCATCCTGTCCGCGACAGACATCGTTGACAATCTTGGTGGTGAGGTCTACCCACTGGTCGGAGCCCTCAGGCTTGACACTCACGGTAATCTCATTCAGGTCCGGGCTACCCTCTGACCCCACGAAATTATAGGTCCTGAATGTGACACCGGGATTCTCGATGCCGTCGAGCGACACGAGGCCTGTAAAGAGGACACCCATGTCGTTGATTTCCGATCCGACGCAGGCGAAGTAATAGCCGTCGCCGTCGGCTGAATCGGGGAATCCCTCGATGTCGCCATCGCGCACGACACCCCATTGCGCACCTCCGGCGTCAGAGATGCCCCACACATAGTTGCCGAACATTCCGCTCTCATTGAGACCATTGTAGGGAGTTCCGACAGGGATTCGCGCGGTCATGGCACCGGCTCCGGAGAGTTCCTCAAAGCGGGCCTTAACCTCACACTGAATCATCTGCTGCTCCCCCTCGGCCACTGCGCGGAATTCCTGTTCAAGTGTGGTCACACCTGCAACCGCCGGCTCCTCCTGGCCCACGATATAGATATCATATACTATAGAGCCCTCGGGGAACAGGGTTCCATCCTCGTCGGCTGTCACCGCATCCCAGGAAACCTTTACAAAGCCTTCCTCCTCAGTGCGTGCTATATTTACGTATGCGCTGGCTGCCGGAGGATTGAATCCGACATAGGCCGAGGCTGTAGCCGGGAGACCGGCTCCATGCGCGTTGAACGCCGTCACGGTATACTCAACACTGCCGTGGCTCTCCAGGACATCGGTAAATGACAACGACGCGCCGACAGCCGGATTCTCGAATGTCTTGACCAGCGTCTCGCCACGGCGCACCTCCACGCGTGTAAGAGTCTCGACCGGCGTGCCGTTGAGCGCCACGGCCGGAGTCTCGAACGATACGGTCGCCTCGCACGCGCCCTGACGGTTCGGCTCTACAGTGAGGTTGCTGACCTTTGCGGGAACCAGAGCGGATATCGGAAGTCCTATACTGATCTGCGATACGTAGAGCTTAAACTGGTCAATGTCAGAGATACCGTGGAATCCGAGGAACCAGTCGCCACTCTCGTCAGGCATCATATAGCCCTCGTAGACCATCGGCGTGGCAACCTCGACCGCAACCTCTGTCGGTTCCATAAGCTGTTTTGTCATTGCCTCGGCAGTATTGCCCCGCCCATATTTCATCTCTATGCGCTCGGGAATATACATGCTCTCGGCATAAATTGTGGCTTTTACCGGATAGGCGTTCCCTCCCTGTAACGCAACCGGAGGCGCGATCAGCCAGTCGTCCATAGCGGCGGTCTCGCTGTACTGTATCACGGCGACTCCATCCTCTACGACCCATGATATACCATCCCTGTTGCTGTCAAGCACCGTAAAGCCATTAAGATTATCCTCGGCAAAGTCTGACTCATAAGGAACCTCGTTGTGGCCGACTATGATTGTATTGGTTCGAGCCGGAGCTGACTCCAGGCCGGAGGCACATGCCACAACCGCATACCAGACTGATGCCGGCTTTCCGTTGGTCGGCAACTCGGGCGAGACTTCAAGCGATGTTTCCTTAAGTCCCTCGCCAACAACAACTCCACTCATATCCGTGACTGTGTAGGTGATGTTCTCCACATCAATAAAGCCACCGTTGACCGAGGTCGTCACGGGCTCCCAGGAAACAGTGAACTTACCGTTCCTTTGCGTCAGCGCTGCCACAGTCGATGCCGGTGTGTCCGCGCCAACCCAGACTGACCTGATGTTGGTGCGTGGACCTGAGCCGACTGAATTCGCTGCATAGACAGTGAAGTCATAGCATCCCTGTCCCATCTCGGTCATGTCTACCGGAATCTCTATCGAGGCGCCCCAGCCCGCGGACTTCTCGGCTACCTTTCTGCCGGATACATACACATACACCGTAAGGTCGCCCGATCCTGCGCTGCCGTCATAAAGGGTCGAGGGGGTGATAAGTGTGACGTTGCCCGTTAGTTGTCCGGCGGTAAATGACACATTCACGTCGGAACAAGCCGCAGGGGCACCGGGCAACGACTCGGCACGCGCTATGCACAATCCTCCGTAACGTGTTTCCCCATACTGCATGACAGTTGAGCCGGAACCGGTCGACAGGTCGACCTTGACCAGCCGGCCGACTCCGTCGCCATCCATCATATACCAGTACATCATGCCCGAGGCATCATCAATTGCTGCCGAGCCCATCACCGACGGCACATATCCCGTCTCCCCGATTGTCGTAAAGGCACCCGTCTCGCGGCTTATGCCATACAGCACGCCGTCATTGCCCACGGCGTAGCAATTCCCAGCACCGTCGACCGCGAACGCATTGCACACAGGCGCATCCTCGGCTATAGGCGCCAATATGGTCTTGACCGGCCCGCTCGACTGATAACTTACGAGCCCGAGGGCAACTGACTTCATCTCGGAGTCATAGAAAACGCCCATGGCGCATCCGCTCATCGGGTCGAGGCTCATGCCTCCCTGTGCGAAATAAGCAGTCGCGTCATCATCCTCATACTTGAAGACCTCACTGCCTGTCTGCATATCATAGCCGTAGATCTCATAGAAGGTAAACAATCCTCCCCATGACCACGACTTATTGCAATAGTAGACGTTGTCGATTATGACAGCTCCGTTGTTGGCAACCGGACCCTTGAATACCAGCTCGCGATCCTGTCCCTCGGCAACCGGCATGATGTAGAGTCCCTGCTGGGCCTCGCTGACACCGGGCCCCTGGAGAAGACTCGCCATAATCTCCGGGCTACGCTGTGATTCGCTCTGTGCCGATGGAACGCCGCGGGCCTGCGCCACGCCGATTATTCCCGCGACACACGTACCCGCCGCCGCTATGGCGGCAATTGTCTGTCGTTTCATAAATATTAATTTAATTGGTTTTTATTGTCATTTTAAAGTGTTTTCAATTCAAGCAATACGTCATTCTGTTTCCTATTTCATGTTTCAAAAACAACCTAATTTCTTATAAACGCTTTCAATTTTTCAAATATAGATATAATTCGGAAATATAACAAACAAACATGGCATATTTTTAAAGAATGTCAATAAAATAAAATAAAGCGACACGCACCTTTACAAAAAAATACATATATCCTATATAAATCACGCATATGGATATAAAATCACGCATACTGAGCAGCGAAAAAATAAAATGATGCAAGCAATAGGGGAATTATATATGTGCATTATTTTTTCGCTGTTTCTTATCCTGCCGGATTTACACTCAGATACGAAACGACGAGGAGGCACTCCGCTGTGGAATGCCTCCTTGCCTTATCTTGATTCCGGCTCCAGCCGGAATTCTTTTCGCTATGTCATCAGATCACACCCTGGGCCATCATGGCGTCAGCCACCTTGAGGAAGCCTGCGATGTTTGCGCCCTTCATGTAGTTGATGTAACCATCTTCCTTGCCATGCTCAACGCAAGCCTCGTGGATGTTGAACATGATCTCATGGAGCATCTCGTCAACCTTATCGGCGCTCCACTGCAGGTGCTCGGCATCCTGAGTCATCTCGAGACCGGAGACAGCCACACCACCGGCGTTCACGGCCTTGCCCGGAGCATACGGAGTCTTGTTTCTGATGAATGTGTCGATAGCCTCGGCCGTGCATCCCATGTTGGAGACTTCGGCAACCATCAGCACGTTGTTGGCGATCAGGGCCTTAGCGTCAGCCTCGCCGAGCTCGTTCTGGGTAGCGCAGGGAAGGGCGATGTCGACCTTCTGCTCCCAGGGCTTCTTGCCTGCGAAGAATGTAGAGCCGGGGAACTTGTCTGCGTAAGGAGCGACTATGTCGTTGCCCGATGCGCGGAGCTCAAGCATGTAGGCGATCTTCTCGCTGTCGAGACCTGCGGGGTCGTAGATGTAACCGTCAGGACCGGAGATGGTGACAACCTTGCCGCCGAGCTCGGTAGCCTTGGTGGCAGCGCCCCAGGCCACATTGCCGAAGCCCGAGATAGCGATAGTCTTGCCCTTGATGTCCTGGCCGAGGTCCTTGAGCATCTGCTCCACAAAGTAGAGGGCGCCGAAACCTGTAGCCTCGGGACGGATGCGGCTGCCGCCGAACGAGAGGCCCTTGCCGGTGAATGTACCTGTGTTCTCACGGGCGAGTTTCTTGTACATGCCGTACATGTAGCCTACCTCGCGGCCGCCTACGCCGATATCGCCTGCGGGCACGTCACGGTCGGGACCGAGGTTGCGCCAGAGCTCGAGAACGAATGCCTGGCAGAAACGCATGATCTCAGCGTCGCTCTTGCCACGCGGGCTGAAGTCTGATCCTCCCTTGGCCCCACCCATAGGCAGAGTAGTGAGGGCATTCTTGAATGTCTGCTCGAATCCGAGGAATTTGAGAACTGAGAGCGTCACCGAAGCATGGAAACGGATACCTCCCTTATAGGGGCCAATGGCGTTGTTGAACTGTACGCGGTAGCCGATGTTGTTCTGAACCTCTCCCTTGTCGTCAACCCAGGTCACACGGAATGTGAAGATGCGGTCGGGCTCCACCATACGCTCGATGATGCGTGCCTTCTCGTACTCGGGATGCTGATTGTAGACGTCCTCTACACAAATAAGGACTTCCTTTACTGCCTGGAGAAATTCCTTCTCTCCGGGATGCTTGGCCTCGAGATTGGCCATGATCTCATTGATGTTCATGTCTATCAGTTTAGATTTAAGTGTCTTCGAATATGTATAAACCGCTTTCGGGTTTTCTTTGATGCAAACTTACAAAATTAATTTTACACGGCAATAAAAATTTCAGTCATTTTTGCCCGCGATACCCTCAAAAACATATGTTATGCAACATATTTAAAAAACACCGTCTGATTATCATATATATAGCAAAAGAAAGAGAGGACCCGGGCGGGGTCCTCTCCTATTGTTTTCACAGGCATCTTGTACCTGAATGTCGGTTATGTCGATAATTACTGTCTGAAGATTACGATACGGTTCCAGTCATTGTTCGAGGGATATTCCTGAACGTCTGATCCGAATGCCTTGGTCTCAAGACGGCTTGCATCGATGCCGTACTGGTTGATGAGGGCGTTCTTGACAACCTCTGCACGACGCTGCGAGAGCTCCATGTTGTACTCGCTTGTACCGGTGTCCTTGTCAGCATAGCCGGCGATGACTATCTTCTCATTGGGGTTAGCCTTCAGCCACTCGGCCATCGAGTACACGTTGACCTCCTCGGTAGGCATGATCTTGTCACTGTTGATTGTGAAACGTACGGTCGCCATCAGCGGGGCGTTCGCGCAGTCTTTCTGTACGACCTCGGGGCAGGGAAGCTGAGACTGGAGCTGTGCCACAGTCTGGCCGCATGCGAGCAACTGGGCGCGAAGATCGTTGACCTGGCCGTTGAGGGCTGCTACCTGAGATACATAGTTGCACTCGTTGAATGTGTTCCAGCCGCGGCCACCGATGTTGAAGTTGAAACCACCCATGGCGCTTACAAGACCGTCGATGGAAGCGCCTGACGCACAGTTGTTCCAGTTGTCGGCGTAGAATGTCGCACGCGCCTCAGCGAAGAAGTCCACATACTTGCAGAGACGGAAGCGGAACTGAAGACCTGCCGATACGGGGAGTGTCCACTGTACGGACTTTGGTCTTAATTTGTGACTGGCAACAATGTTGGTGCCTGCGGGCTCCTTGCCGAAACTGTTTCTGAAGTGCCAGTTGGCGTCACCTCCGAGACCGAAGAACGGGATGATCGAGAACACGCGGTTCTCATTTACACCTCCGAGTGAGTTGAACATATCCCACATCAGCTCAGCCTGGAGGTTGACATGCCTCGAGCGGCTCCATCCGTTTGCGGGATCCTTGGGAACGGGGTTGTTCCAGTGCAGCGCACCTCCGATTGCCTTGATACGGAAACCGAGGTAGGGAGAGAACCAGCGACCGAAGCCCACGCTGTAGGAGGCTGTCCAATATTTCCCCTTCACTGCGTTTCCTTTTCCTTTCTCGACGAGAGGCTGGTTTGCGCCTGCTCCAAGCTCGATGAACCAGTTGTCGCGCCAATTCGAGAAATAGTGGTTCGTGTTGTCGCACGTGAATTCAGTTACTGTAACGGCGTCGTCAACAAACACGTCCTGCGCGTTCGCAACATTGCCGAAACCGATGAATCCGGCACAGAGGGCCGTTGCGATGTAAAGTTTCTTAGCTTTCATACCGTGTGTTTTTTAGAATAGAATTTAGTTAATTACAAACCTTGGAATCATTTTTCTTAGATTTTGATATTTTAACATTAAAAACTTTTAAATGGTTCGCACGATCCGACATTTTAACACAAAAAGTTAATAGCCTCCTGTTGATGCGCTGCTTCCCGGAAGCGCATGAGGCCACACAGGATATAATGCAGAAGGAGCCTCCCCCGGTCGGGGAAGGCTCCTTTGCCATATCTTGTGTCAGTATTGATTACTGCTTGAAGATTACGATACGGTTCCAGTCGTTATGCGAGGGATACTCCTGAACGTCAGAACCGAAGGCTGTTGTGGTGAGGCGGCTCTCGTCGATACCGTAAGTATTTACGAGCTCAGCCTTGACTGCGTCAGCACGACGCTGCGACAGCTTCATGTTGTACTCTGATGTACCGGTATCCTTGTCAGCATAGCCGGCGATGACGATCTTCTCGTTGGGGTTAGCCTTGAGCCACTCTGCCATAGAGTAGATGTTGACCTCCTCGGTGGGAAGGATCTTCGAGCTGTTGATGGTGAAGCGAACGGTAGCCATGAGAGGAGCGTTCTTGCAGTCCTTCTCGACAACCTCGGGGCAGGGGAGCTGAGCCTGGAGGGCAGCGACAGTCTGGCCGCAAGTCACGAGCTGGGCGCGGAGGTCATTGACCTGGCCGTTGAGGGCTGCGATCTGCGATACATAGTTGCACTCGTTGAATGTGTTCCAGCCGCGGCCGCCGATGTTGAAGTTGAAGCCACCCATAGCCTGTACGAGAGCGTCAATTGAGTTGCCGCTTACGTTGTTGTTCCAGTTGTCTGCGTAGAAGGCAGCGCGAGCCTCTGCGAAGAAGTCCACATACTTGCAGAGACGGAAGCGGAACTGAAGACCTGCGATAACGGGGAGTGTCCACTCAACGTTCTTGAAGTCCTTGCCATCTTTAGGATACTGACGGAGACAGTTGGAGGCAACGGGCTCGCCTGTCTTGTTCCAGTTGTTGAAATCCCAGTTGGCGTCACCACCGAGACCTACGAAAGGCACGATAGAGAACACACGGTTCTGGTTAACACCGCCGATTGAGTTGAACATATCCCACATCAGCTCGAGCGAGAGAGTGGCGTGCTTCGAGCGGCTGAAGCCATGGCCTGCGATAGCCTGAGAGTATGTGTTGGGGGCATCCCAGTGGATTGAGCCATACATACCCTTGATGCGGAGACCCAGATAGGGAGTCATCCAGCGGCCGAAACCTACGCTGTAGGCTGCAGTCCACTTCTTGCCGTCGATGGGATCCAGTGCATGATCCTTGACAACATAGCCACGCTCTACGATGGGCTGGTTGCCACCTGCGCTGATCTCGATGAACCAGTTGTCACGCCAGTTTGCGAAATAGTGGTTGCTGTTGTCGCAAGTGAACTCAGTCACTGTAGCGGCATCATCCACGAAAACATCCTGTGCCTGGGCAGTGCCGCTGAACGCGAACGAACCAGCACAAAGAGCCATTACGTAGTAAAGATTCTTAGCTTTCATACTGTAATTGTTTAAGAATAGAATTTATTGTCTGTTGTTTTAATCAGTGGAACCTAAATGACAAACGTTAAAAACATTTAAGATATTTTAAAATCCATAAGATTTCTGCTGTTTTGTCATGTTCGGTTAGTTAGATAGTTTCTATTTTGGGTTAGTTACTGTTTTTTGACGCATGTCATGACTGATGACATGCATAGTTCGCCAAAAGGCTACTTCGCCTTTTAGAAACTTTTTGCAAAATTACACATTATTTTTAATATACAAATTAATTTGTACATTTTTTTAACACCACATACCAAAATTGGCCGTTTTTCGTCATTTTTCGGGACTCCTTACCTATTTAATGAGGAATTTTTAGTAATTTCGCCAATTGATAGCGACAGAACGCCGTCAGAACACCGCACGGTCAAGCCGGGCGGAGAGAGCATATGAGACCACTGACCAGGTACAGGATAACAATCGAGGATGAGTCGCACCTCACGGAGGTGGCGTCAGGACGTGTCACGGCCCCGATGCTTTGCGCCGCCGGGATTGCGTTTCTGGCGCTATGCCTGCTCGTCACCGGGCTTCTCATTGCCTTTACTCCGCTTCGCACGCTGCTCCCAGGCTATCTCAAGGAGTCTCAGCGCTCGGCAACCGAGGAGGGACTGCTTCGTCTCGACTCGCTGATGGCGGCCTACGACACCAAGCAGGCATACATCGACAATTATCTGCGCGTCACCGACACGGACCGCACTCCCGGCGACTCGGCTGCCGTTGTTCCGGCAGACCGCGAGCTGACATCAGACTCGCTGCTGACCGCCACCAATGCCGAGCAGAGATTCGTATCGCAGATGGAGGAACGTGAGAAGTTCAACATCTCGGTCCTGGCCCCCCTGGCCGCCGAGGGCATCATGTTCTCGCCGGTGGCGGCCGACGGCATATTCACCACCGACTCGCACGCTGCGGAGACCGGCGTGGTCATAATACCGGCTGACAACAGCGTGCTCTGCGCAGCCGACGGATCGGTGATAGCACTCTACCACTCCCCCGCCGACCGTGGATATGTGATAGTGATCCAGCACGCGCGCGGGTTCATCACTACCTATAGAGGTACAGGCACCGCGCTGGTCGGCATAGGCGACAGCGTAAATACCGGGCAGGCCATTGCCCTCGCTCCCGAGCCCGACGCCAGGGGCGTCCGGGAGATTCAGGTCAGGATGTGGCACAACGGCTCTCCCATCATCCCCTACGAGTATCTGGGATCGCCGACGCAGACGTCCGGAACGGAACCGATCTCGTTCGACGCGCCACGCGGGCGACTCTGAGGCATTGCTCGTCCGGATAAAACAGCCAAGAAAATAAGAGTTCTTCATACCTTATATAATATTATAGAAAAAGATGAAGCCCACAGACAGAGAGGCATCCGAAATAATCATACTGGGAAGCACCGGAAGCATCGGCACCCAGACACTCGACATAATCCGCGAATACCCGGAGAGATTCCGGGCAGTGGCACTGACAGCACGCCGCAACTGGGAGTTGCTTGCCCGACAGGCCCGCGAGTTTGTGCCCCGGCGTGTCGTAATAGCCGACAGCCGGTATCTCGCGCCGCTGCGCAAGGCACTGGCCGACCTCTCCATTGAAGTTCTGGCCGGCGACGAGGCCATTGCCGAGACCGCCGAGATGCCCGAGGGTGACACCGTGGTCACGGCAATGGTGGGCTACAGCGGCCTACTCCCGACCATACGCGCCATTCGCGCCGGCAAACGCATCGCCCTTGCCAATAAGGAGACTCTTGTAGTGGCCGGTGAACTCATCTCAAGCCTTCTCTCCGGCTCTGACGCCGAGATTGTGCCGGTCGACAGCGAGCATTCGGCAATCTTCCAGTGTCTGGTCGGCGAGAACAGGAGCGCCATGCGCAAGATCATCCTGACGGCAAGCGGCGGACCGTTCCGCACATTCACCGCAGAGCAGCTTGAGCGAGTCACGGTGGCCGACGCACTGCGTCACCCCAACTGGGACATGGGCGCCAAAGTCACCATCGACTCCGCGTCGATGATGAACAAGGGTTTCGAGATGATCGAGGCACGATGGCTCTTCGACTGCCCGCCCGAGCGCATCGAGATTGCTGTCCATCCGCAGTCGGTGGTCCACTCGATGGTCGAGTTTCACGACGGCTCGATCAAGGCGCAGCTCGGCGTGCCCGACATGCACCTGCCGATACGCTACGCGCTCGGATACCCGGAGCGTCTGGCCACAGAGCGGCCCGGACTATCGCTCGAGCAATACGCCTCACTGACGTTCGAGCGTCCCGACACCGACCGGTTTCCGCTGCTGCGTATGGCATTCGACGCCATAGGCGCCGGCGGCAACACTCCATGCATCCTTAACGCCGCTAACGAGATAGCAGTCGATGCGTTCCTCAACGGTAAAATTCGTTTTACCGACATGCCACGCGTGGTCGGAAACACCATTGAGGCAATCCCCCACTCCTCGGACATATCCCTCTCAAACCTCATAGCCACCAACGACGAGGCTCGCCGCGTGGCAAGACAGTTCTTAACCCTGTAACACAACACACAAATTGGAGACATTTCTGTTCAAGGCCGCACAACTTATCCTGGCCCTATCGATACTTGTTATAATCCATGAGTTCGGGCACTTCCTGTTCGCACGCATCTTCGGAGTCCGCGTCGAGAAATTCTATATCTTCTTCGACCCCTGGACCGAGATATTCAAATGGCGTCCTAAAAAATACTTCGGATTCTTCGGCAATACCCACAGGCTGAAGGGATGTCCGCCCGATGATGAGCCAACCAAAGATACCGACAATCCGGATGCCATCAAGAAAGTTGACAACCCGGAGGCGGCCAAGGTGACCGCAGCCGAGGAAGAGGCCGCAAAAGTGTTTGATGAGGACAAGTCGTTCTGGGGAAACACCGAGTATGGAATCGGATGGCTTCCCCTGGGGGGATACTGCAAGATTTCCGGCATGATCGACGAGTCGATGGACACCGAGCAGATGAAACAGCCCGCCCAGCCGTGGGAATTCCGGTCGAAGCCGGCATGGCAGCGGCTGCTTGTCATGATAGCCGGCGTTCTGTTCAACTTCCTGCTGGCCATCGTGATATACGCAGGCATTGTATATGCCACGGGAGAGAAATATGTGCAGTTCAAGGAGGCCCGTATGGGTATGGAATACTCGGGGGAGGCCCGCAAGATCGGATTCCATAACGGAGACATTCCCCTGATGGCCGACGGCAAGGTGCTCGACAACCCGCTCGAGGGGCGCCTCGACATGATCCAGGCCAAGAACGTGACCGTGCTTCGTAACGGACACGACACTGTGAACATCGCAATCCCCGAGAATTTCATCTTCAGACTTGACGAGGAGGCCAAGAGCGACACCGCGGCCGTCAACTTCATGGCCTATCGTTTCCCGGCGAGAGTCACACAGGTCGCGCCCGGCGAGGGTGCGGCGAAAGCCGGCATACAGAACGGTGACGAGATTCTTGCAATAAACGGAGTCCCGACTCCGGCACTCACGGATTTCCTGCGCACACTGGCCGGACATGAGAACAGCACTGTGGCAATCACGCTTGCTCGCAAGACCGGCGAGCGCACAGACACTCTGGTCCGCAACGTCGCCCTGTCTTCAAACTCGAAGATGGGCATAGGGCTGGAGATTGACCCTTCGGCATTCTACAAGTCAAACGAGATACGCTACGGACTCCTTGAGTCTGTGCCCCGAGGCATCGAGATGGGCACTGACCGCCTCGTCAGCTACGCCAAGTCGATGAAGATGGTCTTCACCAAAGAGGGTGCCCAGTCTATCGGCGGTTTCGGCGCGATAGGCAGCATCTTCCCCGAGCGATGGGACTGGCTGGCGTTCTGGAACATCGCGGCATTCCTGTCGGTTGCCCTCGCGTTCATGAACATACTCCCCATCCCGGCACTCGACGGCGGCCATGTCATGTTCCTGCTCTACGAGGTGATATTCCGCCGCAAGCCGAGCGAGAAATTCATGGAGCGCGCACAGATCGCCGGCATGACAATACTGATCCTGCTGCTGCTCTATGCCAACGGAATGGACATCATTAGACTTTTCAAATAACCTCATTATCAAATTGTAATGAAAGGCAAGCTACATACACCCCGCCCCTCAGACGAGCATGGAGTCATACGCCTGCGCCCCGGCAAGGAGGAGTCGGCGCTGCGTCACCACCCCTGGATATTCTCAGGGGCGATAGCCACGATACCCGCCGATGTGGAGGAGGGAGATCTGGTCACGGTCGTCGACAGCGACGGGCACACCCTCGGCGTGGGCCACTATCAGATCGGCAGCATCGCGGTCCGTATCCTCATGTTTGGCACTGACGCGCTCCCCGACGACTTCTACTATGACCGTCTTCTGAGTGCCTACTCGCTGCGCAAGGCCCTTGGACTGGTACGCGACGACAACGACTGCTTCCGGCTCGTTCACGGCGAAGGGGACTTCCTGCCCGGACTCATCGTGGACATATACGGCGATACCGCCGTGATGCAGGCACACTCGCCGGGCATGCACTTCGCCCGGAGGGTCATAGCCGAGGCTCTCACACGCCTCCCGGAGGCCCGCGTGCGCAACGTCTATTATAAAAGCGAGACGACTCTCCCCTACAAGGCCAACCTTGACCCGGAGAATGAATACCTCGTGGGTGGATATGACGGCAACATAGCCACCGAGAACGGCCTGATGTTCAACATTGACTGGCTCAAGGGCCAGAAGACAGGTTTCTTTGTCGACCAGCGCGAGAACCGCAGTCTGCTCGAAAAGTTCTCATCCGGCCGCACTGTTCTCAACATGTTCTGCTATACAGGCGGATTCTCAGTCTACGCAATGCGTGGAGGAGCCAAGTCGGTCGACTCGGTCGACTCGTCAGCAAAGGCCGCGGCTCTGACCGACGCCAACATGGAACTTAACTTCCCGGGCGACCCACGACACCATACCTATGCCGAGGATGCCTTCAAGTTTCTCGCCGAGATGCCCGACAACCGCTATGACCTGATAATACTCGACCCGCCGGCATTCGCCAAGCACCGTGGTGCCATCAAGAACGGACTGATCGGCTACCGTAAGCTCAACGCGAAGGCTTTCGAGAAAATAAAGCCGGGAGGCATACTCTTCACCTTCTCATGCTCGCAGGCAATCACGCGCGACATGTTCCGCATGGCGGTCTTCACCGCTGCCGCCAAGTCAGGCCGCAAGGTGAGGATTCTCCACCAGCTGTCGCAGCCTGCCGACCATCCAATCGACATCTCCCACCCCGAGGGCGAATACCTGAAAGGCCTCGTCCTCGAAGTGGAATAAGCATCTGATACCTAACACCCAACACCTAACACCTATGAATAAAATCATCCCGACACTGATCATAGGCACCGTCGCCGGTCTGCAGGCGAACGCCTACGTCGACAAGAACTTCAACTACCATGTAGACCGATTCGCAGACATTGAGGTGCTCCGCTACGAGGTGCCCGAATTCGACCGTCTCACTCCCGACCAGCGCAAGATGCTCTACTATCTGACACAGGCCGCGCAGATGGGTCGCGACATCATCTGGGACCAGAACGGCCGCTACAACCTGCAGATCCGCCAGCTCCTCGAGAGGATATACCAGGACTACGCCGGCGACCGCAACAGCGATGAGTTCAAGGCCTTCGAGAAATACCTGAAGCAGGTATGGTTCGGCAACGGAATACACCATCACTACTCGACCGACAAGTTCAAGCCGGAGTTCAGCCAGGAGTTCTTCCTGGAGCAGGTCGGTCGCTTGGCGCCCGAGTCTCTTCCGCTTGAGGATGGCGAGACTCCCAGGCAGATGGTAGAGAAACTTACAGAGGTGATCTTCAACCCGGCAGTCATGGCCAAGCGCGTCAACCAGGACGGCACACAGGACGTCGTGGCGACATCGGCAGGCAACCTCTACGGCGAGGGAGTGACCCAGGCCGAGGTCGAGGAGTTCTACAACAGGATGAAGGACCCCAACGACCCCACCCCGATCTCCTACGGACTCAACGCCAGGGTAGTCAAGGGCGATGACGGCAAGCTCCATGAGCAGGTGTACTGTCTCAACGGACTATATGGTCCCGCAATCGCACAGATAATCTACTGGCTCGACAAGGCCAAGAGTGTCGCTGAGAACGACGCCCAAAAGGCATACATCACTGCGTTGATCGACTTCTACATCACCGGTGACCTGCGCACCTTCGACGAGTACTCGATACTCTGGGCCGAGGACACCAAATCCGACGTGGACTTCGTCAACGGCTTCATCGAGAGTTACGGCGACCCGCTCGGCATGACCGGCTCATGGGAGTCTTACGTCAACTTCAAGAACGCCAAGTCGTCGGCACGCACCGAGACAATCTCGGGCAACGCACAGTGGTTCGAGGACAACTCGCCCGTTGACCCGCGTTTTAAGAAGAAGAACGTCAAGGGTGTGTCGGCCAAGGTGATCAATGCCGCGATGCTCGCCGGCGACGCCTTCCCGTCGACAGCCATCGGCATCAACCTGCCCAACTCCAACTGGATCCGCGCCCAGCATGGCTCGAAGTCTGTGACCATCGAGAACATCACCGAGGCCTACGACATGGCCAGCCACGGCAACGGCTTCAACGCCGAGTTCGTGATCGACGCCCCGACCTCAAAACTGATGGACGACTATCTCTACATCACCGATATGCTCCACACCGACCTGCACGAGTGTCTCGGCCACGCCTCGGGCCAGCTGCTCCCCGGAGTTGACGGCGACGCACTCAAGGAGAACGGCTCCGCGCTCGAGGAGGCCCGCGCCGACCTGTTCGCTCTGTACTATCTGGCCGACCCCAAGCTTCTTGAGCTCGGCATACTTGACAACCCGAACGCATACCAGTCGGAATACTACAAGTATATGCTCAACGGCCTCATGACCCAGCTCAACCGCATCGAGCTCGGTAATGACGTCGAGGAGGCACATATGCGCAACCGCCAGCTCATTGCCAAATGGGTGCTTGAGAACGGACGCAAGAAGGGCAAAGGTGGCAAGGATGTCGTGGAACTCATCAAGAAGGGTGGCAAGACTTACGTCAGGATCAATGACTATCCTGCCATGCGCAACCTTTTCGGCACTCTGCTCGCCGAGATACAGCGCATCAAGAGCGAAGGCGACTACAAGGCCGGCAACGAGCTGATTCAGAAGTATGCCGTCAAGATCGACCCGAAACTCCACAAGGAGGTGCTCGAGCGCTACTCGAGACTTGACATCCCGCCCTACCGTGGTTTCATCAATCCTGTCTATACCCCCGTGCTCGACGATAAGGGAGAGATCAAGGACGTGACCATCTCATGGCCCGAGAACTATGTGGAGCAGATGCTGCGTCTGAGCCGCGACTATTCGCCGCTGACAAAGTGATAGACTGATGAAGGAGATAAAGCATCTTTTCTTCACCTACCGCAACGGCATGATGGCCGACACGCTGCGCCGCTACGGCATGCCGTACAAGACCATCTTCGGGCTTGAGATTCCGAGAATCGCCGAAATCGCGAGGGGACTGGCGCCCTCGGCCGAACTCGCCGACGCCCTGTGGGCTGACCGCGAGGTGAGGGAGTCGCGACTGCTGGCCGCCTATCTCTTCCCGGTCGAGACGATGACCGAGGAGAAGGCTGTGGCTCTCGCCGCCGACGCACGCACGCAAGAGGAAGCCGACATGCTTGCCTTCAGGCTGTTCAGGCGTCTGCCGTTCGCCGCCCGGCTTCTCGACAGGCTCGAGGCCGATCCGGCTACCCGACGGGCCGCGCGGGCCCTGAGCCCGCATCTCGCCGATTGAGCAAAACGGCATGATATTTGTTATATAATGTGCGGGGTGACTCCGGTCGCCCTGCACATTCTTTATATCATTCAGCCAATATCTTAAATCATTATATTATGGCAACAGGTAAAATCGGGGTAACAACCGAAAATATCTTCCCCGTTATCAAGAAGTTCCTTTACAGCGACCACGAGATATTCCTGCGCGAGCTCGTCTCGAACGCTATCGACGCGACCCAGAAGCTCAAGACTCTCGCGTCGTTCGGCGAGTACAAGGGTGAGCTCGGCGATATGGACGTGCGTGTCAGCATTGACAAGGAGGCTGGCACACTCACCGTGTCCGACCGCGGTATCGGCATGGATGCCGAAGACATTGAGAAATACATCAACCAGATAGCCTTTTCGGGTGCCGAGGAGTTCCTGGAGAAGTATAAGGATACGGCCAACTCGATCATCGGCCACTTCGGACTCGGATTCTATTCGGCATTCATGGTGTCGAAAAAGGTAGTGATCCGCTCGCTCTCCTACAAGGAGGGGGCCAAGGCCGTTGAATGGACATGCGACGGCAGCCCCGAATTCGAGATGCACGAGACCGACAAGAACACCCGCGGCACAGATATCGTGCTCTATATCGATGACGACAACAAGGAGTTTCTCGAGCAGGCCCGCATCGACGCGCTTCTCAAGAAGTACTGCCGGTTCCTGCCTGTGCCCGTAATCAGTGGCAAGGTCCAGGAATGGAAGGACGGCAAGTATGTCGATTCCGACAAGGACAACGTGGTCAACTCGACCGAGCCGCTCTGGACCAGGAAGCCGACCGAACTCACAGACAAGGATTATCTCGACTTCTACCATGACCTGCGTCCGGGCGAGGAAGACCCGATGTTCTGGATTCACCTCAATGTGGACTACCCGTTCAACCTGACCGGCATCCTCTACTTCCCCAAGATCAGGAACAACATCGATATCCGCCAGAACCGCATACAGCTTTACTGCAACCAGGTGTATGTCACTGATCAGGTCGAGGGCGTCGTGCCCGAGTTCATGATGCTGATGCAGGGTGTGATCGACTCTCCCGACATACCTCTCAACGTGAGCCGAAGCTATCTGCAGGCGGACCAGCAGGTCAAGAAGATCTCGAGCTACATCTCGAAGAAGGTTGCCGAGAAACTTGACCGTATGTTCCGCGACGACCGCAAGGCGTTCGAGGAGAAGTGGAACGACATCGAGGTGTTCATCAAGTATGGCATGCTCACCGACGAGAAGTTCTACGAGTCGTCGAAGAAGTTCTTCCTCTTCCGCGACGTCAACGACACGTATTACACGCTTGAGGAGTACCGCAAGCTCGTCGAGTCATCACAGACAGACCGCGAGGGAACGGTGATATATCTCTACGCCACCGACAAGACAGCACAATACTCATACGTGCGGGCAGCCGAGGAGAAGGGCTACAACGTGCTTCTGCTCGACGGCCAGCTCGACCAGCATCTTATCCACATGCTCGAGAGCAAGCTGGAGAAGACGCGCTTTGTGCGTGTCGACTCTGACACCCCCGAGCGTCTTATCGCCAAGAAGGATACCGACAACTCCAACCTCTCGCCCGTCGAGGCCGACCTGCTGACCGGCATGTTCCGCAGCCAGCTGCCTGAGATCAAAGACACGAACTTCATCGTGGAGTACACCGTCCTTTCGCCTGAGGACTCCCCCGCCACCGTGACCCAGAACGAGATGATGCGACGCATGAAGGAGATGGCCGCGCTGCAGCCCGGCATGAACTTCTACGGCTCGATGCCCGCCATGTACGCGCTTGTGGTCAACACAGAGCAGCCTGCAGTCAAGAAGATTGTAGAGGAAGGCAAGTCCGCCCTCGAATCGGAGATTGTGCCGCTCCGGGCCGACATAGAGACGCTCAACAAAGAGATCGAGACCCTACGCAAGGAAATGGGTGAGAAGAAGGAGGAATCGGAGAAAGAACCGCTCAAGGCGCAGATAGATGCCAAGGAGAAGTATGTCGAGGACAAGCGTGCCGCCGAGGACAAGTTCATCAAGGACTACGCGTCGACACAGCCTGTGCTTAAGCAGATCATTGACCTGGCACTCCTCCAGAGCGGTCTGCTCAAGGGCGAGGATCTCTCGGCCTTTATCCGCCGCTCCGTCTCCCTGCTATAAACCAGTTACCGACCGATATAGGATATTGAATAACAGCGGCCCGCATGTCATTGAACATGCGGGCCGCTTGATTTATACAGTGCCGGTCAGTCGGAGCGCATGGCCTCGGCCGGCGAGATGCGGGCTACAAAACGCGAAGGGAGTATCAGACTGAGGTATATCACCGCCAGACAGACAGCGTTCATTATCACAATCGCTGTCCAGTCAATCTCGACCGGCACGAAGTCGATATAGTATGCCTCGGGATCGAGAGGCAGGAAATGCGTGCGGTCCTGGCAGTAAAGGAGAGCAATCATCACGACGTTGCCTATGAGCATACCCCCCATGGCCACTTTCAACGCCAGATATACAAACACTCGGCGCACGTCGGCCACCGACGCGCCCATGGCGCGGGTCACGCCTATAAACCGTTTCTTGTCGAGTATCAGGATCAGCATACCCGAGATAAGCGTGGCAACGGCAACGATAGTCATAAGCGCGAGCACAACGGCCACGTTCGTGTCGAGCAGCGCGAGCCAATGGAAATAGCCAGCCCCCTGGTTACGAGCCGTGTCGACGCGGTAATACCGGAACAGCCGGCCGTCGGCCACGCCCATTGCCAGCACCGTCTGAAGTTCGTCGGCATACTCGTCGACACGCTCGAAATCATCTGTCTGCACCTGAATGCTCGTGCCCTGCGACTTTGAGATGCCAGCCACGCCCTGGATCAGCGGCAGGGCACCGTAGATGAGAACCTGGTCGTATGAATCGAAATGCGAGTTGTAGATGCCTACAATCTCCAGACGACGCACCCTGACATCGTCGGAGATGAAATAAGTGTCTATCTTGTCACCGGTCTTCAAGCCGAGTTGCGCGGCGGCGCGCCGCGATATCACGATTTTTTTCTCACTTTCAGGCTGCGAATAGTCTGGCATCTTACCCTCCTCGAGATTCGAGAGGATGAACTGCCGGGTTGACTCGCCGTTAAGGCTGCGCAGATAGACACCCTTGAAATCGGAACTCGTCTTCAGAATTGCCGGAATCGACACCTCAAGGCTGTAGTCGGTGACGAACGGCATTTCGTCGAGCATCGCAGTCAGCGACGGCGTCAGGGTGACAAGGTTGTCACCGCCGCTCTCTGTCGGCATGTCATAAAGCGAGATATGCGAATTGAAGCCGGTTATCTTGCCCTTGATCTCACGCTTGAAACCGATCACGACGGCGAGCGATGCGAGCATCACTGCCACCGAGAGAGCCACGGCCGCCACCGACACGCGGATTGCCGGCGAACTCTTCCGCCGTCCCGATGACAGCGACAGCCTCCTGGCCAGAAATAGACTAACACTCATAATCAACAAAGAGAAACAGACAGGGTATTAGAATTTAAAGTCCATCAAAATTCAAAACTTATTTTGAGACGTCCTCCTAATCCACGTTCTACAATATCGAATAGAGTGCGAAGGGTAATGTTTTCGCCGTCGTTTTCCACTTTGGATATATATGTGCGTTTCTTATCAACTCGCTCGGCAAGTTGTTCCTGTGTAAGATTGAGTCGCTCACGTGCAGATTTGATCTGAAAGCCTATTCTCAGAGCCTCAAGTTCATTCTCCAGTCTGTCACGCTCGGGAGTACCGATTGCCCCGTAATATTTATCCTTAATTTGGTCAAGTGTCTGTATATTACTCATTTCATCTCATTTTTATCATTATAGTAATCAGTCATTATCTTTACCGCATGTTCAATCTCCTTTGCCGGGATTTTTTGTGTCTTCTTCTGAAATCCGGTGAATAACACAACGAGTTTATTCCCATCAAAACAGCAGAATATACGAAAGATATTAGAGCCAAGTTGAACTCGAACCTCAAACAAGCCATTCGTCCCTTCTATGTACTTGAGATAAGTTATCGGAACTCGCTCAACATTCTCGAGGATATCAAGTATTTTGATAATCTTATCCTGCACTTTTCGAGATTGTTCCTTGAAGAAATCCTCGAAATAGTTCTTATAAGCAATAACCTCTCTTACTTTCATATTTTTATGATTTGTGCAAGCCTAAACTGATAAAATAGGTTGATAAAC
>WGUO01000018.1 GCA_014867205.1 Muribaculaceae bacterium
ATATAATAAATGCCGGGAATGGAATATTCCATTCCCGGCATTTATTATATATACTGGCTGTTACCTGCCGATCATGGCCACGGCGGAGTGGTATTTGGCGATGTTTGAGGCCTTCTTTATCGCCTTCCATGCCTTTCGGCCTATTTCGGTCTCGGCATATTCCCAGAAAGGCTTGATCTTGGAGAGAATCTGTGACTCGCCGCAAAGCGTCTCTGAATAGTGAGCGAGAAGCCTATGGTGGAAATCGAGCATTTTCGCAAGCCTCTCTTCGCGACTCCACTCCCGGCCGCTCCCGTACTCGGCGGCAAGTGAGGGACGGCCTAACAGACCGCGTGCGGTCATGACCCCGGCGGCCTCAGGGTAGCGCCTCTGTATCTCCGCGATGTCGGCGGGTGTGTGAATCTCACCGTTGAACACCACCGGGTTCCTGCTTTCGTATAAAATGGCCTCGAACTGGTCGAGGTGCAGGTCGCCGCCATATTGCTGGCGTGCCACACGCGGATGCACGTCCACATGTCGAAGCTTGAGGGAGTTCAGAACGTCAATCACGTTGCGCCACTCCGACGGGTCTTCAAATCCAAGCCGCATCTTCACAGAGCACGAGATATCCGGATATTTCGCCAGCACCTCGGGAATCCTGGCGGCCTCATCCCTGTCTGCGAGGAATCCGGCTCCCCGGCCCTTGCCGGTCTGCAGCGGAAACGGACAGCCCATGTTGAGGTTAACGCGACGCGCACCCTCCCCGTGGAGGCTGGCGAGCAGGATGTCGAGTTCCTGCATGTCACGGAATATCACCTGCGGCTCGAGGTCGAGGCCGTCATTGAGCGGCGAGGTAAAGTCTCGCAGGTCCTGGCGGCGCAACTCGCCGTGCTCACATCGGATGAACGGCGTGAAATACCTGTGGTCGCCACCATAGGTCAGGTGATGGAAATGCCGCCACGCGGCATCGGTGTGTCCCTGGACGGGTGCTATGTATACCTGTGTCATAGTATAGTCTTGCTTAAAACTGTCTGCCGTTTCAGTTGTCGGGGAGGAACGTGAAGGCCACCGCGGCCATCAGGCATACGAAGGCTGCGATGTGATTCCAGTGTAGCTTCTGGCCCTGAAAGAAAAACACCGCAATAACGGTGAAGACGGTCAGCGATATCACTTCCTGGATGATCTTGAGCTGGAACAGACTGAACGGGCCTCCGTTTTCGCGGAAACCGACACGGTTGGCCGGAATCATGAAACAGTATTCCATAAACGCAAGACCCCAGGAGAAGAGTATGACCAGAATAAGCGGCCAGTTTGTGGAGATTCCTGCTGACTGCAGCTTCAGGTGACCGTACCAGGCGAATGTCATGAAGACATTCGACACCACAAGCAGCAGGATAGTGACTAATGCGGCATTCATTTGGATGAATTCTAAAAGTGTCCTAAATCGACGAACATGCAAAATTACAAAAAAGTAAGAAATTTAGTGGCATCGGTTGAGGGACTTTCGTCTAAAAAGATTAAATTTGCGGAAAATAAAATCGGATATGGCGGTTCCGCATACGCTGTATCAGCAATAGTACAGATTATGAATTTCAAGGAAATTACGAAAGGTGTGCATTATGCCGGCGTCAATGACCGTGTCACCCATCTATTCGAGGGCCTGTGGCCTCTGCCGGCAGGAGTCAGCTATAACTCTTATGTTGTGGAGGGCAGCGAGCGTATCGCTCTGATCGATACTGTGCGTATCGACGAGGTACGCGAGTTTCTGGGCAATCTACGGTCTATAGCGGGCGGCCGCAAGATAGACTATCTTGTAGTCAACCATATGGAGCCTGACCACAGCGGCTCCATACCGGAGGTGGTGATGGCTTATCCCGAGATAAAGATCGTCGGCAACGCGCAGACCATCGGAATGATCAAGGGTTTCTATCATATCGACGACGACAGCCGGTTCGTCGAGGTGAAGGATGGCGGCTCAATCGACCTCGGGGGTCGTGAGCTAAGTTTCTACCTGACCCCGATGGTGCATTGGCCCGAGACCATGATGACGTATCTGGCCGACAGCCGCCTGCTCTTCTCGGGCGACGCGTTCGGCTGTTTCGGCGCCCTCAACGGCGGGGTGGTGGACAGCGAGATGAACACCGACTGTTTCTTCCCCGAGATGTACCGTTACTATTCGAACATAGTCGGCAAGTACGGCAAGTTCGTGCAGCGCGCCCTCGCCCGGCTCAAGGGCCTGGAACTGGATTACGTCTGCCCGACCCACGGGCCTGTATGGCATGATCGCATCGCGGAGGTGGTGTCGCTGTATGATAATCTTTCGGCCTACCGCAGCGAGCCCGGCGTGACGATAATATATGGCTCGATGTACGGCAACACCGCTGAGGTCGCCGAGATAATAGCACGGGAACTCAACTCGCTGGGAGTGCGCGAGATACATATCCATAACGCCTCCACCTCGACAATGAGCGACATGATCTCCGACGCCTTCCGCTACAGGGGACTTATTGTCGGCAGCGCGACATACTCGATGCGCCTCTTTCCGCCGGTCCAGACGTTTATGGACGCGATGGAGACCCGCGAGGTCAGGGACAAGGTGTTTGCCGTTTTCGGAGGCTATACATGGGCGCCGGGTGCCGTGGAGACAAAGTTCAAGGAATACTCCGACCGTATGGGAATGCCGGTGGTGGCGGCTATGAAGATGCGTCAGTGTATTGACGAGGCTTCGGCAGCCGAGGCCCGCGGGCTCGCCCGCGCGGTGTTCGAGGCGATGCAGGCATGAGTATTGTTATTAATGACGAGACAGTAGTCGCGCGGCCATCGGCTGCGCGACTACTGTCTTGATGCCGAGTGGATGTGCTCAGGACCGGGGACCTGAATCCCCGTGTCCGGCTGTACGCGCTGCTGCCTCCGCATCGGCTGCTGCTGCCTCCGGATGATTCTGCACGTATTTTTTGTACGCATTGATGAGCGAGGCATTGTCTCCGGCATTCTGATTGCGCTTGGTGATCAGGTCTGTGACATAGACGGTGAAGATTGGGAACATCATCATGCCGAGGGCTGCGAGCAGCACTGACAGCACGCGCCCGATTCCTGTCACGGCCACAATATTCGAGCCTACGGTAGTGACATCCATCGCTGCCCACCAGAGTGCGTCCTTATAGTCCTTGACAAGGGGATTGACGCCATGCTCGAACAGATAAAATGTAAGGCTTGCGAAATAGACCGTCGAAAGAAGCGTGATGATATACGAGAAAAAGAGGCCCGTGGCCTTGTTCGAGGTTAACCAGCCCACGACTATTGCCATCGCGTAGCCGCCCCGGATCAGTGGCATGTAGCGTATCACATACGAGAGTTCCTTGGATATGTGCCAGCCGTAGTGATACAGTATGGCCTGATAGGGAACAGCCACGACAAGGAAAATAAGGTGAGTGGCGAAATAATGGCGCCTGTTGTCGGATAGGATCAACTCGATGAAGAAGTCGGCCATGAACACCACACATATCCAGAACTGCCACTTCTCGAAACGTGACTGGGAGTAGAACTTAACCCCGTTGAATGTGTCGATTGATATTAATGTTATCAGAAAAACCGACAATATGAGTATAATTATATGTAGAATCATGAAGATTCCCTTCTCGCGGAAGAATTCGTTTAGTTGTCTGAGATTTGCCATGGAATCATCTTGTTTGTTAAAGCGCGTCACTTTCCAAGCGTGCCTTAAACTACTTTTCTTGTAGAACGTTTATAAAATACAAGAGTTCAACACATATTTTAAGAACTTCTCAATGTCCCGCCTTATGACAGGTGACATTCCGCTATGACCGATTATATCGACTGAATTCAACCTTTGCTGAGTTTCCGGATATGGAGGGCACGAAGAAAATATTAAAACACACGAGATATGGCTCAATTGTACACGCTGCGTCGCGCGGCAAAGGAATTCCCCCGCACATGCCTCAGAGGCATAGGGCAGGTAATGTTTCAGGACAATATGTGGACCGGCCTTCTCTTTCTGGCCGGCATAATCTGGGGCGCCTATGAGGAGGGGCAGGGCACTGTGGCCTGGGGCCTCATCATTGCCACTGTGGTCTCAACCATAACCGGCTACATACTGCAGCTTCCTGACAAGAACGGGGCCAATGGCCTATGGGGATTTAACGGCTGTCTTGTCGGGGCGGCGTTTCCCACGTTCATGGGCAATACCCCCGCGATGTGGATAGCGTTGATACTCTGCTCGGCATTCACGGTGTGGGTACGGACAGGCATGGACAACATACTCGGACGCTGGAAGATGAGTTCATTCACATTCCCGTTCGTGCTCTCGACATATTTTTTTCTGCTTGCCTCGCGGCTGTTCGCCGGGATGCCACCTGAGTTCATGGGGTCTCCCGAACTCCCCGGTGGTGACGGTGGCGTCCTCGACATGGCGTTCGGCAGCCTGGTGGTCTACTGGCTCAAGGGGATAGCGCAGATATTCCTGATCAATTCATGGGTTACGGGAATTTTCTTTCTTGCCGGTCTTGCAGTGAGCAACATGCGGGCCGCCATCTGGGCCGCCATATCGTCGGCAATCGCTCTGCTTGTTGCCATATTGTGGAGAGGCCCGGCTCACGACATCGCATCCGGACTGTACGGGTTCAGCGGCGTGCTTACCGGAATCGCCCTCGGCGCCACATATTGCAACAAGTCCTGGAGGACATGGATATGGACGGTGCTTGGCGTCATAATGACAGTGTTCATCCAGGCCGCAATGAACGCCTTCTTCTCTCCGATGGGGCTGCCGACCCTGACCGGACCTTTCTGTGTGGCCACATGGATGTTCCTCTTCCCGAATTACAGTTTCTTTCAGCCAGACGCTAACAGTGCGCCTAAGCCGGCTGTAACTAAAAAACAGTAAGTCATGTCAACAGATCCCACAACAGGAGCCGCCGGTGGCGTCAGCCTTTCTACCATGCCGTTGCGGCCATGTCACTTTCTGATAGTGGGCGTGGCGTCGCTCGGACAGCTGATAGGCACGGCTGTCGCAACCATAGTCGGCGTCATAATACCGATGCTGAATATCATAATGCATCCCGAACTGTCGGGGTTCATGCAGGGAGTGATAGGCGCCATTGACCTTGTGGGCATATGCATAGGCTCGGTGGTGTTCGGGCGCCTCAGCGACCGTTACGGTTATCTGCTGTTCTTCAGGCTTTGCCCGGCGCTTATACTTGTGGCGACACTTGCGGCTATTTTTGCCGACGATGTGCCGACGCTTATAGTCAGCCTCTTTTTTGTCGGGTTCGGTATCGGAGGGGAATACAGCCTTGATTCCGACTATGTCTCAGAACTGATGCCTGACCGATATAAGTCGCTTATGGTGGGCGTGACGAAGGCTGCGAGCGCTCTGGGCAACATTATTGCGGCGGCGGTGAGCCTTGTCCTGCTGATTCGCTGGGGAAGTGCGGCACTGTGGCCACGTCTTCTCTGGACAGTCGCTGCAATCGCTGCGCTGATGCTTCTGCTCAGGATCAGGTTTTACCAGAGTCCGGGATGGCTGCTGTCGAAAGGGCGTGTGGCCGAGGCTCAGGAATCGGTCAGGAAGTTTCTGGGCAATGACGTAGTGATCGATACTGCGGCTGTTCCGGAGACGGCCGGGACTCCCGCTGTAAAGACAGATATGTTGCGGTTTGTCAGGATGAACTGGCGCAAGGTCGTGCTCAGCGGTATTCCATGGGCATGCGAGGGTCTCGGTGTCTATGGCATAGGGGTCTTCCTCCCGATACTTGTCATGGCGCTCGGACTCGAGCATTTTGGTCCAGGAGACGCGGCAATACTGCATGTCACCGATTCAGTGAAGATAACCCTCTACATCAGCTGCATAATACTGCCCGGCTTCATAGCCGGACTGATGCTGATAAACAAGGGGCGGAGCATTACGGCCATACAGACATGGGGATTCCTGCTCTGCACCATTTCGCTTGCCATACTGATGCCGGCCTATCGTGACCATTGGAACAAGTGGGTGGCCATAGGTGCCTTCATGAGCTTTGAGTTCTTCCTGAACATGGGTCCGCACCTGATCACGTACGTACTGCCGTCGAGGATATATGCCGTGGCGGAGAGGGGACAAGGCGTAGGGATAGCCGCGGCTATAGGCAAGATCGGCGCAGTGCTGGGAGTCTTCCTGATACCTATACTGCTTGAGGCAGGAGGCGCGATGCTCGTTCTCGGTGTCTCGGCCGGAGTGATGGCTCTCGGAGCCGCCGTCACCTTCCTTTTCCGCAGAGCGGACAGGGGTTAGGTTGATCGACACGTCGCTTCCTCAGCCGCCACACCCGGCATGCGACAATTGGGAAAGCATTTACTTTTTCCTGAATATGAAGAGGGGCAATTACGGAAACCGTTTCCGTAATTGCCCCTCTTATAAGTTGTAGTGGAGGACTTCAGAAATCGTAGCTGAAGCCGAACTGGGCGAGACCCTGTGCGCCGAAGCCGAGTTCGCCGAAGAAGTTGAAATTGCCGCCGAGCTGCACGCGGGCGCCAATGGGAGAGATCTGGCCGGCGAAATATGCCTTGTTGTATGAGTCGTCATACTTCGGCATCATGTGGCTGATCACGCATCCGAGGCCTACATGGCCGTAGAGCGACAGGATGCCGGTGCGGTAATAGTCATACTTCGCGTTGAGCAGGATAGCGTGGTAAGCGATATGAGACGCATGGCTGCCACCCTTTGTCGATGTCGACGAGAACGTGTAGCTTGGACCGAGGCGGAAACGCGAGCCGATGCCGAAATCGACGCCGACATTGACGGCACCCCAGGCTGTATTCACGCCGTGCCAGTCGTCATGGTTGTCACAGCAGTCCATCTGTGTGTAGCCGCCATAAGATGCGTACAGATTCACTTTCTGAGCAGAAGCCGGAACTGCGATTGCAGCCGCGGCGAGTAACGGAAGAAGAAATTTTTTCATAGAGCAATTTTTTATAATACCTTTTTATTTATTAACAAAAATTGAGGCAAAATGTTTCGTCCTTGTTAGGAAGATATGCCATGCATATTATTCCTTATATATTATAAATCCCTCTGCCACACTGGCAGAGGGAACACAAACTACAGTATGATGATTACATGCCTTCATAATGAAGATGCGCGCGTCCTATGATTGACAGGCGTATTCTTACGAATGTCCGGTCAGCGCCAGGGGAACTCGGCCGGGAGTGGCTTGCCCTTGACAGCCATGCGGACGCGGGAGCAGAAGTCGCGGATGGTCTGTTTGACCAGGCCGGTGTCGCGGCCGAGTACCTTGAAGAGGAGGCCGGCATCATTGGGAAGCGTGGTTATGCCGGTGGCAAGCATCCGCTCGCGGTCGAGTGTGGCTGGGGTGCCGGCATAGATCTTCGCGGCCTTGTCGGGGGGTGTCATGACTATGACGTTGGCGAATATCTCGAATTTCGCCATCACGCCGAGCCGGCGCGGGTCGAGTCTCGCGGGGTCAATGACGAACTTCTCGCGGAAAAGCTGAGTGCCGTCAGGCCGCTCGCCGTGGCTGCACACCGACAGCACGTCGTAGTCGAACATCTCGCCGTCGCCGTAATATTTCCGTCCTCCCTGATATATCTCCGAATAGAATACAGTGGCCGAGGGGTGTACGTTAAGGCGCGTGTCGCAGATGAACCGTGTATGGCGGCAGGGTATGACCGGCTCGGGCATGAACTCGAGATAGGCACCCTCCTTAAGTGTGATATTCTGCACCATTCCCGAGTAATTGTACCGCATCTCGGCCAGTTTCGTGGCGGCTCCCGTCGATACCCAGCCGAACGCCTCCTTCTCGACGATGATGTCCTGCTGGTATCGGTCGCCGTCAACATTGGGGCCTCCCGACGACAGGATGTAGAGACAAGGCATCTCAGGCATCTCCTTGTCGAAATAGAGCTCCTGCTGGGCAATCAGCGGGACTCGGCGGTCAATCTCGCGCAGGATGCTCTTGCCGTGCGGGTCGAGGGCGAAACGCAACTTGAGATAGCCGTGCTTGCCCGGCGCGCCCACATACATGGCATCAGGCTCGCGCAGGTAGCGACGCATCTCGTGCGCCGCCGAGAAGTCGACCTCGGGCACCGACGCCGTCTTGATTTTTTCCTTGAATCTTTCCATAGGCCGTGTCTGTTAATCCTTTGGTTCGGTCTTGTCAAAGAGCGCCATCTTGAAGATTAGGTCCACCAGTTCGTCGATTCCCTCGCCCGTCATGCAGTTGGTGAATACGAAGGGCTTGCCGGGGCGCATAAGTTTCGAGTCGTGGTCCATGACCTCGAGGCTCGCGTGAACATAGGGCGCGAGATCGGTCTTGTTAATTACCAGGATATCGCTCTGTGAGATGCCGGGTCCATCCTTGCGTGGTATCTTGTCGCCGGCGGCGACGTCGATGACGTATATGAAGAAGTCTACAAGCGCAGGCGAGAATGTGAGGGTCAGGTTGTCGCCCCCTGACTCGATCAGCACGATGTCGGTGTCGGGGAACTTGGCCTCCATCTCCTCGACGGCGGCGATGTTCATCGACGGGTCCTCGCGCACGGCGGTGTGAGGGCAGGCGCCGGTCTCGACGCCGATTATCATATCCTCTGCCAGAATGCCCTTGAGCGTCTTGCGCACGTGCTTGGCATCCTCGGTGGTTACAATATCGTTGGTGATGATCAGCACTTTCTGACCAAGTTCGAGTAATCTGGGTGTGATGGCCTCGATGAGGGCTGTCTTGCCTGAGCCGACAGGGCCTCCGATGCCTATTCTGCATGTCTGTGACATAGTCGTAATGGAATTTTAGGTTAAGTAGGGCGGCCCATTGGCCTCACCCCGGTTTTTGTTTTTAGTTCATGAACATACGCATGTTTCCCTTCTCATGGAGCGAGGCGAGGATGTCGAGCTGGGGGAAGAATGCATTCATGTCGCCGAGCGACATGGCTGCGGCCTCCTCGTAGAGTCGCTCTGTGCGGGCTGCGAGATCGAAGAGAATCTTCTGGGTGTCATAGTGCGAGACCCGCACGCAACGCAGGGCGGCCGATAGCACCATGTTGATCACGCCATACTGATGGGCGCAGAACATCTCTTTCTCGTCGATGCCGGCGGCAGCATACGCCAGACCCTGGCCTACCGGATATGTGCCCGGCACGTCGCCTGAGTTTATCTCCTTGAGCCAGCGGCTGATTATGGACGACTCGAACAGGTGCGAGGAGAGTTCGGCGAGTTTCTTGCCCATGCGTTGCAGCATGAGCCGGGCCTCGGCATTCATCTTGAAGCCCAACAGCGCCCGGTCGGCCGCCGCGGCGTCGTCGTAGTTGCCGGCGAGATAGGCACGATGTGCGTGTATTGCCGCCACGCCGTCGCTGAACGCCGCCTGTATGGCCTGCGACTCCGTGAACTCGCGCAATGTCTCGGCATCATGGACAATCTTCTCGTAGGCGGCCGTCTCAAGGCCGTTGCTGAACGAGAATGTGCCCACCGGGAAGGTAGAGTCGGTAAACTGCAGCAGGTGCATGACTGACCTGAACCGCGACATATTTCCGTCGGGTCGGGGTGTCGGTTTAGTGGGTGTGCTCATGTGCGATTCCGTTTTCGTCGAAATGGATATGGGGCAGGCCGTGGGTGTTGTCGTGGTCGTGGCCCGGATCGGCGTGTACGTGCGCATGGCTCTCGTGGCCCGCGCCGCCGAAAAGACGCCGGATCTCATGGGGCGCGAGATACGGGATGATCTCCAGTCCCTTCTGGAACTCATATGTGATGCCCTCGAGATGATGTGTCTCCATGACCGACAGCATGACCTTGCGGTCGACAGTAAGCGGCACATAGACCTTGGTGCCCTTGACGACTGCCGGCCAGTGCTGGTTGCCGATGGCATGGCCGAGCTCTACGGAACGGCGTATCATCGTGTCGGAATCCTCATGGACGAGCGCGCTCATGTCGATGACGAGCACCGGGCTGAGCTCGACACGCAGCACGGCAGCCTTGCCTGCCTCGGGGTCATATGCTATCACGTCTCCGTCGACGACCTGGGTATGGCGCTTGAGCGCGACGGGATATTCTTCGCCTTTAAGCCCTTTGCCTAAGAACCGGCTTTTCTGTGCTGTCCACTGGTCCAGTATCACGTAGTCGGTGTCAAGTCCCTCAAGTCTCGCGGCCCATTCCGGATCGCGATGGATATTTCCTAAGATTTCTGAATATACAGTCATAGTGGGTATGCTTTTCGTAGCGTTGGTGTTTTTCTTTTTCGTAACCTGGTGAAGGTGTATTATCGTAAAAACTGAGGAGAAGGGGGGAGTGGAAGATAAAGGAGCCGGGAATCGCGCCGAGCGTGGTTCCCGGCTCCAGTTGTCGGTATGGGCGGTCAGACGGATGGGTCCTCAGACCGCCCCCAAAAGTTATGAGAACCAGTAAAGTTGTCCTAAGGGGAGTTCGTTGGCCGGCGGCACGGATGCCTTGTAGCCATCCACAGTGACCTCAAACGTCTCGGGATTGACCTCGATAGTCGGTGTGGCGGTGTTGAGCACCATGTCTTTCTTGGAGATCTGGCGGCAGCGGTGCACGGGGTATACGATGCTCTGGAGGTTGAGTTTCTCCTTGATGCCGTCGTCGAATGCAGCCTGCGAAACGAACGACATGCGGGTATGCGGGAGTGAGGATCCATACATGCCGTACATCGGACGCATGATCTTAGGCTGCGGCGTGGTGAGCGATGAGTTGGGGTCGCCCATGTTGGCGTAGTTGATGAATCCACCCTTGATGACCATCTTGGGCTTTGTCCCGAAGAATTCAGGTTCCCAGAGAACAAGGTCGGCCATCTTGCCGACGGCTATAGAGCCGAGCACATCGGAGATACCATAGCAGATTGCGGGATTGAGTGTGATCTGAGCCAGATAGCGGAGCACGCGGAAGTTGTCGTTGGAGTCGGAGTCCTCGGGAAGTTTGCCGCGGACAGACTTCATGTAGGAGGCCATCTGGAACGTTCGCATGAAAGACTCACCGACCCGGCCCATGGCCTGGGAGTCAGACGACACCATCGAGATGATTCCGAGGTCATGGAAGACGTTCTCGGCGGCCTGGGTCTCTGGGCGCACGCGACTCTCTGCGAATGCCACGTCAGACGGGATGTTCGGGTTCAGGTTATGGCAGACCATGATCATGTCGAAGAGCTCGGCCTGCGAGTTGACGCCGAACGGAAGGGTGGGGTTGGTCGAAGATGGTAGCACATTGTTGAGCGATACTACCTTCAGCAAGTCGGGGGCATGGCCGCCGCCGGCGCCCTCGGTGTGGTATGTGTGTATGGTGCGTCCGTCGATTGCGGCGATGGTGTCCTCCACATATCCGCACTCGTTCAGGGTGTCGGTATGTATGGCGACCTGAACATCCATCTTGTCGGAGACCTCCAGGCAGGCGCGTATGGCAGCCGGGGTTGTGCCCCAGTCCTCATGGATCTTGAAACCGCAGGCGCCGGCCACAATCTGTTCCTCAAGCGGGCCATGCACGGAGCAGTTGCCCTTGCCGAGCAGGCCGACATTGATGGGGAGTCCGTCGAGACTCTGCAGCATGCGTGCCAGATTCCAGGGTCCGGATGTGATGGTGGTTCCGTTGGAGCCGTCGGTGGGGCCGATGCCGCCGCCAATCAGGGTTGTGATGCCGTTGGCGAGGCAGTTGTATGCCTGCTGCGGAGAGACCATATGAACATGGCCGTCTATTCCGGCAGCCGTCAGTATGCAGTGCTCGCCTGAGATGGCGTCGGTCGAGGGTCCTGTCACGATTGTCGGAGTGACACCCTTCATCACGTTGGGGTTACCGGCCTTGCCGATACCCGATATCTTGCCATCCTTGATGCCGACATCGGCCTTAATTACACCGAGCAGCGGGTCGAGGATAGTGACGTTGGTTATGACGAGGTCTACGCTGCCGCCGTCGGATGTGCACTCGTTGTCGAGGCCCATGCCGTCGCGCAGGGTCTTGCCGCCGCCGTAAACGGCCTCGTCGCCATAGACGCGGAGGTCCTTTTCTATCTCAACATAAAGGTCGGTGTTGGCCAGACGGATCTTGTCACCAACGGTTGGTCCGAACAGCATGTTGTTGTCTTGTCTTGATATTGTAGCCATAGGGATAATTCTTAAGTAGCTGTTAAGCTTGATCTACATTATGGTAACTGAAAAGATATAGCCTTGTCAGCCACTTATTTTTTAATTTCTGTCTGAGTGTACTCAGCATCGGCCTCCTCTTCTGGCACTGACTTGTAGCCATACTCTCTCATGCGGCGGAGGGCCTCCAGTTTTTTGGGATAGTAGTTGGGGAAGTCCTCGAGTCCGGCATATCCGTTTACCAGGTCGTCGAAGCCTATGATGCGGCGCTTCCCTGAGAAAGCCACGAGCTCGACCTCCTTCTCGTCGCCCGGCTCGAAGCGGATCGCTGTTGTGGCGGGGATATTGAGATGATAGCCGAAAGCCTTCTCCCTGTCGAACTCAAGATATCGGTTCACCTCGAAGAAGTGGTAGTGTGAGCCGATCTGGATAGGACGGTCGCCTGTGTTGCGCACCTTGAGCTTTACTGTGCGGCGGTCGGCGTTGTATTCAATAGGTTCGGAGGCGAGGATTACGCCCCCCACGGGCACGTAAGTGTCGGGCTTGAATCCCGGAGTATTGGGGTAGGCAATAGGTGGATTCCCGGGAAAAATGCCGTCGGGCTGCGAGTATGTAGCTGCGGCGCTGTTGTTGGTTGTGTCAGCCATAGTATTCTGCTTTACTGGGTTTACTTAATGGGTTGATGGATGCTGACCAGACGCGAGCCATCGGTGAATACGGCCTCGACCTGAAGCAGGGTGATCATGTCGGCGACTCCCTCCATAACCTGGTCTTTGGTAAGCACCTGTGCTGCCTGGTGCATGACTTCCTCTACGGTCTTTCCCTCGCGAGCCATCTCGAGGGCAGCGCTGGTGATGTAGGCGACAGCCTCCGGATAGTTAAGTTTCAGGCCCTTGTTAAGGCGGCGCTCTGCGATCATGCCCATGCTCAATAGTATGAGCTTGTCTTTCTCTTTGGGTGTTAAGTGCATAGTGTTAATTGTTAAGGTGGTTGGCAATCATCGTGGACTTGCTCTGAGAGGCAGTCCGCGCCGCCCTGCCGCAGGCGGGCGCTTTAGTGGTATCTGTAACAAAAACAAACGATACCGCCTCGGGGTTTACGGTATCGTCAAATAATTTTGGCTCTTTTCAGGAAGGCACCTTAATGAAGGCTTCCAATGAAGTAGCCCAAATGAATGAGTCCTGATGAATCTATATGAAAGAGTCTTAATAATGAGTGATGATAATATTTATTTAATGTTATTTCTGTGCGTGCGGGGGTCGCCGGCCTTGACAAGCTCGCGGAACACACTGGGGTCGGTTATCACATCATCGCGGCTGTCGAGGTCATGGCGCAGGTCGTCGATATCATCCTCGGCAGAGTCGAAACTGCCCGAAGTCAGATGGCTGATGCCTAATAGCAGCAGAATCATTACGCAGAGGATCACGATTACGAGGACGGCTTTGAGTATTGTAATTGTCATTGGTCGGAATTTACTGATTAAGTCGGAATTTGCTGATTAATAAGTGTTATTAATTCATGCTTCATGTATCTTATCAACGTCCCAACTCGCCAAAAGGTTCTGGCAATGGGCAGTCTTCAGTCAGCAATGCAGTTAGAAATCAGTAATCAGGAGTCAATAGGGTGTTGAGTGCCGAGGGGGTCTGCCCTTGGTTCTTTTTACAGCAATCCTAAATCCTAAACAACTGTAATCCTGACCCTCCCCCCTAAACTTTATCTATTTTTACATGCTTGCCGAACTTAAGGTCAAATAAAATGTTAATAAGGTAAAATAAATCAAAACTCACAAAACAAAATATCGAAAAACAAACCTAAAACAAAAGAGTTATGAAAAGAACAGTATTAGTAATGTCAGCAATTCTGGCAGTCGCTTCGTGCGGCTTCGCACAGAGTTTAAATAAAAATGAGGCCAAGGCCCTGCAGTCGTTCATGACGCAGACTGCAGTCAATGGCAATACCAACGGGAATGTCCTTGGTCTCCAGGCTAATAATATCGCCATGCTGCCGGGCGTCAAGGTCGAGAACGGACATGTCACCGAGATAGACTGGCGAGGCAAGAAACTGGCCGGCGACCTCAACCTCAAGAATTTCCCCGCGTTGCAGAAAGTCGATGTGTCGGGCAATAAGATCACGTCTCTTACCCTGGCCAACAATCCTGTGCTGTTCGAGGTGAATGCGTCGAAAAACAGCATCTCGACACTCGACATCACCAACTGCCCACAGGTGCAGACCCTGCGCATCAACCGTAACCGTCTGGCGGAGATGGACCTCGGGCAGGTTCCCCTGCTCAAACGCCTCAATATCGCCGGCAACCAGTTCGAGGCGCTCGACGTAACCAACGCCGTCAACCTCGAGAGTCTCAACTGCATGAGCAACCGTCTGGAGAACCTCAACGTGGCCGGATGCCAGTCGCTCAAGAACCTTTATGCCGGCTATAATGACCTCACCGGCCTTGAACTTCAGGGGTGTATCAACCTGCAGAACCTCAACCTCAACGGCAACAAGATCATGAAGCTCTACATCCAGGATCTTCCTGCCCTTACGGCTCTGCTCTGCAGCGACAACCACATGACCGCCCTCGTGCTCAACAACTGCAAGAGCATCAATGAGGTGTGGGCTCCCTACAATGACCTTACCCAGTTCCAGGTAGGCAATGCGCAACAGCTTGCGTTTGTCAACGTCGAATGGAATGACCTGACAACACTCGACCTCTCCAACCTCAATTTCCTCCAGCGCATCAATGCCGCCAACAACCAGCTCATCACTCTCGACGTCACCAATGACCCGATGCTGACGACAATCAACGTCACCAACAACGACATGCTCAACGATCTGCGCACCGAGATGTGCCCGATGCTGCGCAACGTGATCGGTTACGATCAGTGGGAGATGTTCTGATAACGGGTCATATTCTGATAGCCCCGACAATAGAAATAATGAATGTCACCGGAATTGGTCCGGTGACATTTTTTGTTTGCAAATTTTGCATAAACCGTTTATATTAATTAATTTTGTGAGAATAATGGGACACCATGCGTCGGCCGTTGTGAAGCCGGCTATGCGAGGTGTCATATCCTGCATGTGATTGCATAATAAAGAATATGATATACAAACTGATAGCGGATGCCGGCTCTACGCGCATCGACTGGGCTCTGACCGACAGCCGGGGTGTCGAGGTGCAGCGTCTGGCTACTGACGGTCTCAACGCGCTGCTTGCCACACCGGCAGAGATTACGCGTGTCCTGTCAGGCGTCAGAAGCAGGCTTCCAGAGGATGCAGAGGTTGCCGCGGTGCATTATTATGGTGCCGGCTGTGCCACCGAGTCGATATGCGCCTCGATGGCGCGGCAGATCGCTGAGGCTTTCGGCTGCGGCGACGTGTCGGTGTCGTCCGATCTGCTGGCTGCCGCCCGCGGGCTGCTCGGGCATGAGCGCGGCATAGCCTGCATACTCGGCACCGGGAGCAACTCCTGCCTCTACGACGGCGAGAGAATTGAGGCGAATGTACCGTCGCTCGGCTTCATCCTCGGTGACGAGGGGAGCGGCGCCGCTCTCGGCAAGCGCCTCGTGGCCGATGCGTTCAAGGGACAGTTACCGACGTTGATACGCGAGAAGTTTCTTGAGGAATTCGGTCTGACGCTTGGTGACATACTGCAACGCGTGTACCGCGATCCGCAGCCAAGCAAGTTCCTGGCCTCTCTGGTGCCTTTCCTGCACGCACACTTGTGGAACCCGTATGTTCACTCGCTGGTGCGCAGGGAGTTCGAGAGTTTCATGACGCGCAATGTGTCGGCCTACGACGGCTCGCGCCGTCTGCCGGTCAGCTTCACCGGGGGCATCGCCTTCCATTTCGCCGACCAGTTGCGCGAGGCTGCTCATTCGCTTGGCTTCAGGGTCGGGGAGATCACAAGCCAGCCCCTCGACGGGCTGGTCAGCTATCATTCAATTATCTGACGATATGGATAAGAAACTGATACCATACACATGTTTTTGCCGCCTGCGCTCCGTCACACTTGCCGCCGCGCTGGGACTCGCCGTCATGGCGCCGGTCACTCTGGCGTTCGCCGATGAATACTGGGATCAGAAGACAAGCCTGTATGAGATTCTGCCGATTGATGGCGACGACATAGTGTTTCTCGGTAACTCGATAACTGACGGAGGCGAGTTTCACGAGCTTTTCGATAACCCTCAGATCAAGAACCGGGGCATCCGCTCGGATGTGATTACCGGTGTCGAGAAGCGCCTCGGGCAGGTGACCGGCGGCCAACCGGCAAAGATATTCCTGCTGATTGGCATCAATGATGTCTCGCATGGCCATTCAGTCGACGAGCTTGCGCGTCGCTACGAGCGGCTCGTGAGGCGCATCCGGGAACAGTCGCCCGGCACGCGACTGTATGTGCAGTCGGTCATGCCGGTCAACAACAGTTTCAGACGTTACTGTAACCTGACCGGCAAGGAGAAGACCATCCGGAAATTCAACGAGCGCATCCGCGCCATAGCCGATGCCAACGGTGCTGTCTACGTAGACCTGTGGCCTTTTCTTGCCGATGCCGACGGCAATCTGAAGCGAGAGTATACCAACGACGGTCTGCATCTCAACGGGCGCGGCTATCGTGTATGGACCGACGGGATCCGTCAGCTGGTCCGGGAGTAAATGAAAGAAAGTTATGAAGAGTAAAGTATATGAAATCATGAGGCTTGTGGCGCTCGTGGCGATGCCGGCGGCAATGCCCCTTGCAGTAACCATGGCTCAGGAGTCGGCGCCCGCTAAGGAGGCACCTATTGTCATCGAGCCTCTTTTCGAATACCCTGTGGCCCCTGACAGCCTCTCCGGACTGACTGAGCGTTCGGACTATCTGATGGAGCATTTCTGGGACCATATGGATTTCAAGGACAAGGACGCCGTCGACCAGAATGCGCTCAACGATGCGTTCAGCGTATATTCGGCACCGATGCAGTTCGCAAGCGTCACGGCAGTCGATGCCTCGGTCGATAAGCTGCTCACGGCCATTCAGAAGAATCCGGTGCTCACACTGCAGTTTGCCAAGGCAGCCGAGGAGGCCCTCTATGGGCCGAGGGCATATTTCTGGAACGACGAGATATTCCTGAAGTTTCTCGACAATGTGGTGCGAAGCAAGCAAGTCAAGAAAGAGCGTAAGCTGCGCTATGCGAGGCTGCAGACCCAGTTGCGCAACACGCTGCGCGGTGCTGTCCCTCCCGAGTTCGACTACGAGACACCAGACGGCAAGACGGCACATTACTATCCCAACGGTGTGATAACGGTGATAGAGTTCGGTGATCCCGACTGCGACGACTGCCGCCACGCCAAACTGAAGATGGACACAGACGTGCGGTTCAGTGCCCTTGTCGATAAGGGGAAGGTCAACGTGCTCTTCATCTATGTCGACCCCGAGGATGGATGGCAGGAGAAACTCAAGGATTATCCGGCAGCATGGCATGTGGGCGCTTCGGACGTGGTGTCAGACCTGTATGACCTGCGCGAGACCCCGGCAATCTATGTGATTGACCGGGAGGGACATGTGGCCGCCAAGAATGTCGAGGTCAGGACTGCGATGGAGATTGCGGCAGCCGCGGCCGAGCAGACACCCGTCACAAACCAATGATTAACAGAGTAAAGCAATGACCAATATTTTCAAGCAGATATACATACGCACTACCGGATACTCATACACGAATATGGGACGCCTGTTCCTGCGCCTGTTTGTCGGAGTGATGCTGATGCAATTCGGATTCCGCCAGATCGGATGTTTCGATACCGGATCCGCGATTTTCCCCTCTGTGCTCGGCATGGATCCCGTCACATCGATGACCGTGTTCATCATAATCGAGGTGGCATGCTCCTTCTTCATCATGATAGGTTTCTGCACGCGGCTCATGGTGCTTCCGCCGTTTGTGGCCATGATACTGGGCGAGCACTATCTGCTGGCCCACACGGCACAGGCTACATATATGATAAGCTGGACCCAACCGGCCTATCTGCCTGTGATGTTCATGGGCATATATTTCTTCATCCTGCTTGTGGGGCCAGGCAAGATATCGGTCGACTATTTCCTGTCGCTCCATTTTATCCATGGCGATAACCAGAGCGAGGCAGAACTGGAGGAGGTATGAGGATAGCGGTGCTTGTGTCGGGCGGCGTGGACAGTGCCGTGACGGTTGACCTGCTGCACAGGCAGGGGCATGAACTGCATCTGTTCTACATCCGCATCGGCTCGGACAACGGCGAGGGCGACTGCTCGGCCGAGGAGGATATCGAGATGTGCACGCTCATAGCCCGCAAGTACGGACTTCCGCTTGAGATAGTCTCGCTTCACGAGGAGTATTGGGAGAGTGTGATGGCCTATACGCTGCGCACGGTGAGCGCAGGACTGACGCCGCATCCCGACATGATGTGCAACAAGCTCGTGAAGTTCGGATACTTCGAGGAGCGGTGGGGGCATGAGTTCGACAAGGTGGCCACAGGCCACTACGCCTCAATCGAGGAGCGTGACGGACGCCTTTGGCTTGCGACAGCCGCCGACCCCGTAAAAGACCAGACCGATTTTCTGGCGCAGATAAGTTACGCGCAGCTGAGCCACCTGATGTTTCCTCTCGGGGCGATTCCCAAGAGTGAGGTTCGGCGGCTTGCCGCCGAGGCGGGGCTGCCCAACGCCGTGCGCAGGGACTCGCAGGGGATATGCTTCCTGGGTAAGATCAACTACAACGACTTCCTGGAGCGTCATCTCGGCACTCGTCCCGGTCCTGTCGTTGAGATCGAGACCGGGCGAAAGATAGGGGAGCACCGCGGCTATTGGTTCTATACCATAGGCCAGCGCAAGGGCCTCGGGCTGAGCGGAGGGCCGTGGTATGTGGTTCGCAAGAATGTCCGCGACAATGTGGTCTACGTCTCCAATGGCTATGATACGCGCCGGCAATATGGCCGCGAGATACCCGTGGAAGAGATGCACTGGATATCGCCCGACGGCGGGATGCCTGAAGGTGATGGTCCCGACGGAATGCGCGTGGCCTTCAAGACTCGTCATTCGCCCGAGTTCTACGGCGGCCTTTTGCTGAAAAGGCCCTGCGGAGGCTATCTGGTGAAATCCGAGACAGACGTACAGGGTATAGCCCCGGGTCAATACGTGATAATATACACGCCCGACCGTCGCCTCTGCCTCGGATCGGGCATGATCAGTCTTCCCCACACAAAGAATAAACACAAATAGTATTATGGATAAATGCAGGCTTGAACTGGTAGGAATAACCTACAATCAGATTGAATCGGGTGTCTATGCCGTGATACTGCAGCAGGCAGGCGGCACGAGGCGCATACCTATAGTGATAGGGTATCCCGAGGCACAGGCCATAGAGTGCAAGCTTCAGGAGGTGATAACACCCCGGCCCCTTACGCACGACCTTATGGTCAACGTCATGTCGGCTTTCGGTGTTGCCCTTCACGAGGTGATGATATACCGGCTCCCCTCGGGCGTGTTTGCCGCCGAACTTCATCTTTCCGACGGTGACCGGATACGGGTCGTGGACTCACGCAGTAGTGACGCGATCGCACTGGCAATACGGGTAGGGGCCCCGATATACACGTCGGAACAGGTGCTGGAGGAGTGTGGCTTTGAGCCGGGCGAGCATGCCGAGGGACCACGCCGTGCCGAGGCAGCCAAGGGACGCCGCCCCTCGCCGACAGCGAGTTTCAGGGCCGACATGAGCCTGAAGAGCGTAGACGAGCTTATGGCCGACATGCAGAGCGCCGCCGAGGCCGAGGATTATGAGGAGGCCGCACGCATTAAGGCTGAGATTGACAGGCGCAAAACGAATGATAAATGATGAATGATGAATGATGAATGAGGAGTGATAAATTATGAGTGATGAGTGATTTAAAATTGAAATTTGAAAATTTATAATTGAAAATAGATACATAAATTATAATTCATCATTATTTAAGTGACATAATTTATCATTCATAATTCATAAATCATCAATATTTAATGTTTTGATCGCAATTCCGGAAACAAGTAAGGTTATGAAAAACAGGAAAGAGAGAATCGACATGATGGTCGATCTGATCAAAAACGAGTGTATTGGAAGTCAGGAGGAACTGTCGTCACGGCTGGCTGAGCATGGCTACAACGTTACGCAGGCCACGCTCTCGCGCGACCTGAAGATGCTGAAGACAACCAAGGTGCCGACCGACCGTGGCACATACATGTATATTCTACCTGACAGTAACTCGCTTAAGGATAAGTTGCTCGCCAAGGGAGCGGCTGAAATTTCGCCTAACTTCCAGAGCGGCTTCATATCATTGCAGATTCCGGGAAATATCGCCGTCATAAAGACCCGCAACGGATATGCCGCAGGACTGGCCTACGACATCGACATGAGCCACTCCAAGGAGATTCTGGGCACGATACCCGGCAGCGACACCATCTTTGCAGTTCTTGACGAGAACGTGAGTCACGAGCGGGCCATGCAACTGTTTGCTGAACTTCTGCCAATGAAAAGAAAACGAACGCACAGAAAGTTTTATGATTAAAGTAGCGATAACCGGAGCAGACTCTCCCGATGCCGGTGAACTGATACGCCTGCTGGCGATGCATCCGGATGTGGAGATAGTGGCGGCGCAGGCCACGGGCCTCGAGGGTAAGCCGCTTACCGGCACCCATCACGGACTTATAGGGGAGACTACCCTCTGTTTCACGGGTAGCATTGACGCCTCGCGCCTCGACGTGCTCTTCATCTGCCATGACACGATGAGCGTGGCAGAGTTCGCGCAGTTGCGCATGAAGCGCCCCGACCTCAAGGTGATAATGCTTGACCACATAGCAGGCCTCGACCATGGGCGTCACGGCATAGTGTATGGTCTGCCCGAGATTAACCGCAAGCTGCTGGTGCGCGGAGCGACCTCTGCGGTAGTGCCGGAGTCGTTCGCCTCGATGGCTCTTGTCGCCCTCTATCCATTCGCGCTAAATCTGCTGCTTGCCGGTGATATCCGGATTTCAGTGGCGGCTCCGCAGGCGATTATCGAGGTGACCGACCTTCAGGCTGTCGCTGCGGAGATTGAGGAACATCTGCGTGAGGTGCAGATGAGTTTCTCCGGGAAGGTAACAATAGAGGCTCATCAGGCTGCGTCGCGACGCAGTGCTCTGATGGACATTGACTTCGGTTGCCCGCTCTCATTGCAGCAGATGCTTGACCTCTACGAAATCTACGACGACCATCGGTTCTCGTTTGTCACGACGGCGCCGGTAGGCGTCTCCGAGGTTGCCGGTACCAACAAGTGTGTCATCACCGTGGCCAAGGGAGAACCGGGCCGCGCGTCGCTCGGCGTAGCGGCCGACTGTCGTCTGCGCGGAGCGGCCGGGGAGGCCCTGCACATCATGAACCTGATGTGTGGACTGCACGAGAGGACAGGACTGGCCCTTAAGGCCATCGACTACACAAGGGTCGGGGAGGACTGAACGTTATGTCGGTGAACAAGGTTATACTTTTAGGCTATGTGGGAAGCGATCCGGATGTAAGATATCCGGAGAAAGACCGTCCCGTGGCCTTCGTATCGCTCGCCACCAACGACCGTTACGCCGGCCAGCAGACAGAACTGACCGAGTGGCACCGGCTCGTCATGGGGGGCGACAATGCGCGTCTTGCCGAGAAATACATCCGCAAGGGCACACGCCTATATGTAGAGGGACGTCTCAAAAGCCGCGAATATGATGACAAATTCAACATCAGGCGCCGCGTCACGGAGATTATCGTTGACCGCGTCGAGATGCTCGGACGGAGACAGGAGCCTCCGTCTAACTGAACCTTAATAAAAACTACACCATTATAGAGAAATGAGAAAATGGAGAATTGAAGATTCGGCGGAACTGTACAATATTCCGGGCTGGGGCCTGAAATACTTCTCGATTAACGAGAAGGGACACGTACAGGTCACACCCAAGGAGGGATGTCATCCCGTCGACATCAAGGACGTGATGGATACCCTGCAGATACGCGACGTCGACGCGCCGCTGCTGTTGCGTTTCCCTGACATACTTGACGACAGGATCCGCAAGATTTCCAATTGTTTCAGGAAAGCCGCCGACGAGTATGGCTACGATGCGCAGAACTTCATCGTCTACCCGATCAAGGTCAACCAGATGCGTCCTGTGGTCGAGGAGATAGTAAGCCACGGCAACAAGTACAACATCGGTCTTGAGGCCGGCTCGAAACCGGAGCTTCACGCCGTGCTCGCGGTCAATACACACGAGAACTCGCTGATTGTCTGCAACGGCTACAAGGATGAGGACTATGTGGAACTCGCCCTGCTCGCCCAGAAGATGGGTCGCCGGATATATCTGGTGGTCGAGAAGATCAACGAGCTTAAGCTCATTGCCAAGGTGGCCAAGCGGCTCGGCATCACGCCCAACATCGGCATCCGCATCAAGCTCACGTCGTCAGGCTCCGGAAAGTGGGAGGAGTCAGGCGGAGACGTAAGCAAGTTCGGCCTCAACTCGAGCGAGCTTCTCGACGCGCTCGCATATCTCGAGAAGAACAAGATGACCGAAAGCCTTAAACTTATCCATTTTCATATAGGAAGCCAGATTACCAAGATACGCCGCATCAAGAACGCACTGCGTGAGGCCATGCAGTTCTATGTGCAGCTCTCGAAGATGAATTTCCGCATAGAGTTCGTGGATATCGGCGGAGGCCTTGGAGTGGATTACGACGGCACCCGGTCATCAAGCGGTGAGAACTCGATGAACTATTCAATACAGGAATATGTCAACGACTCCGTTTCGGCACTTGTCGATGCCTGCCAGAAGAACGGCCTGCCGCATCCCAACATCATCACCGAGAGCGGCCGCTCGCTTACGGCGCATCACTCCGTGCTTATTATCCAGGTGCTCGAGACAACGCAGCTCCCCATCTGGAAGGATGAAGACGAACTTGGCGATAATCCGCATGAATTGGCTGCGGAACTCTATAACATCTGGGACAAGATAGACTCGTCGCGTCTGTTCGAGGACTGGCACGACGCCCTGCAGATACGCGAGGAGGCGCTTGAGCGCTTCAGCCTTGGGCTCCTTGACCTGCGTACCCGCGCACAGATAGAGAAACTTTTCTGGAGTGTGGCCCGCGACGTGCGCGACATGACACGCTCGATGAAACACCCGCCCGAAGAACTACGCAAGGCGGCACGCATGCTCCCAGAGAAATATTTCTGCAACTTCTCGCTCTTCCAGTCTCTTCCGGACTCATGGGCCATTGACCAGATGTTCCCCATAATGCCTATCATGAGGCTTGACGAGAAGCCCACACACGAGTGTACGATACAGGACGTCACCTGTGACTCCGACGGCAAGATCAACCGCTTTGTGGCTCCAAACGGAAGTTCATTCTCGCTGAGCGTGCATGACCTGAAGCCGGGCGAGCCTTATTACCTCGGCGTCTTTCTGGTCGGTGCATATCAGGAGATTCTCGGAGACCTGCACAATCTGTTCGGCGACACGAACGCGGTGCATATCTCGCTGACCAAGGAGGGATACGAGATTGCGCAGATCATCGACGGCGAGGCTGTGGCAGATGTACTCGATTATGTCGAGTATAATCCCAAGAAACTCGTCCGTAACCTCGAGTCATGGGTCACGGCCTCGATGAAGCGCGGTGTCATCACGCCCGAGGAGGGGCGTCAGTTCCTCAACAACTACCGCTCCGGACTATACGGAAGCACCTATCTCGAGCGTGACTGATGCGACACTTCCTGAAACTGTCGTATTCCGGCGCGCCGTTCCACGGATGGCAGACACAGCCCAATGCCTCGAGTGTGCAGCAGACACTCGAGGAGGCTCTGTCGGTCATACTTCGCGACGAGGTGGCGGTGACCGGTGCCGGACGAACCGATACCGGCGTGCATGCGCGCGTCATGTACACCCATTTCGACCACGATGGACCGTTGCCTGACCGCACCCGTTTCCTCAACGGTCTGAACAGGCTGTGTGGTCCGCATATCGCGGTGTCTGATGTAATTGATGTGCATGATGATGCACACGCCCGTTTCGACGCCACCTCGAGGACATACAGGTACTTCGTTGCACTTGAGAAGTCGCCCTTTCTTGCCGGATGCTCCTGGCACTCGCCGTCGGCGCTTGACGTTGCCGCTATGAACAAGGCAGCCTCACTGCTGCTCACGACCGAGGACTTTACCTCATTCGCAAAACTCCACAGCGACGCGAAGACAAACATCTGTCGCGTAACCCGTGCTGAATGGAGCGACTGGGAGAATGATTACGGAGTGCCGGGAATAATGTTCACCATCACCGCCGACAGATTCCTGCGCAACATGGTCAGAGCTGTGGTCGGCACGCTGGTAGATGTGGGTCGCGGCAAATTGACGGTCGCCGACTTTAGAGACATAATCGAGAAAAAGGACCGTTGCTCGGCCGGCACGTCAATGCCCCCGCAGGCCCTCTTTCTCTGGGATATAACTTATCCATACATTAATTAAGATATGGAGGCAAAGGAAAGAATAGAACAACTCAGGCGTGAGCTCAACAGGCATAATCATAATTATTATGTACTCAATGCCCCTGAGATTGGAGACCGCGAGTTCGACATGCTGATGAAGGAACTTGAGGTCCTGGAGTCTGAGTATCCGGAATATGCAGACCCCTTGTCGCCCACACAGAGGGTAGGCTCCGACCTCACCAAGGGATTCGAGCATGTGGTTCACGAGCGGCCTATGATGTCGCTGTCAAACACATATTCGATAGAGGAGGTCGATGAGTGGGGACAGCGCGTCGACCGTGCCCTCGATGGTCAGGATTATGCCATAGTAGGGGAGATGAAGTTCGACGGAACCTCGATCTCCCTCACGTATCGCAACGGGCGCCTGGTCCGTGCGGTGACACGTGGCGACGGCACTCAGGGCGATGACGTGACCGCCAACGTGAAGACAATACGCAGCATACCTCTCGAGCTGCTCCCGGGCGACTGGCCCGAGGAGTTTGAGATCCGGGGTGAGATACTGATGCCCTGGGAGGTGTTCGAGCGCCTTAACGCCGAGCGTGCATATAACGAGGAGCCTCTCTTCGCCAATCCGCGCAACGCTGCCTCCGGAACCCTCAAGATGCAGGACTCGCGCGAGGTGGCACGTCGTCATCTTGACGCCCGATTCTATTATCTGCTGAGCGACAATCTCCCTTTTGACAACCATTACGACAATATGCTGGCCGCGGCCAAGTGGGGCTTCAAGGTGTCGAAGGCTATGAGACTGATGCACTCCCTGACTGAGATCGATGAGTATATAGCCTATTGGGACGAGCATAGGAATGAACTTCCCGTGGCAACTGATGGGCTCGTGTTCAAGGTGAACTCTCTGCGCCAGCAGCTTAACCTCGGCTATACGGCAAAGTCGCCCCGCTGGGCGGTGGCGTTCAAGTTCAATCCCGAGCGGGCTTGTACGCCGCTTCGCTTCGTGTCGTTCGAGACGGGCCGGATGGGCATTGTGACCCCGGTTGCCAATCTTGAGCCTGTGCTGCTTTCGGGAACGATAGTGAAGCGTGCGTCGCTGCACAACGACGATATAATGCAGGAGCTCGATATCCACGAGGGCGACAGCCTATATGTCGAGAAGGCGGGTGAGATCATTCCGCAGATCACAGGTGTGGATAAGTCGCTGCGTCCCGCAGGTGCGAGACGTATCGAGTTCGTGCGCACTTGCCCCGAGTGTGGCTCGCCGCTGACACGGATATTCGGCGAAGCCGCCTGGTGCTGTCCGAACAAGTATGGGTGTCGTCCGCAAATTACAGGCAGGATAGAGCATTTCTGCGCCCGACGCATGATGAACATCGACGGCATAGGCGAGGAGACAGCCGAACTGCTCTACGCCTCGGGGCTGGTGGAGAGAATAGGACAGATCTATGATCTGACCGAGGAGAGTCTGGCGAGTCTCGAGCGTATTGGCGGGAAGACCGCCAAGCGTATACTCAAGGGAATTGAGGATTCTCTCCAGGTTCCATTCGAGCGGGTGCTGTATGCGCTCTCGATTCCTAACGTAGGCGAGACGACGGCCAAGCGTATCGCGCGCGTTGTGAAGAGCATGGATGCGCTTATGTCTATGACCCTGGAGCAACTGACGGCCATCCCTGATGTAGGCCCGATTATCGCGCAGTGCATATATGACTTCCTCCGCGAGCCGGTCAACATGCGTAACATCGAGGACCTGCGCCGTGCAGGTGTGCGGCTTGAGGTTGATGCTGATGCACTCGCACCGTCAGGCGACTCGCTGGCCGGAAAGTCGGTCGTGATTTCCGGCACTTTCACGCATCACAGCCGCGATGAATACAAGGATATCATTGTGGCCGAGGGAGGCAAGAATGTCGGGAGCATTTCCGGCAAGACCTCATTTGTGCTTGCCGGCGAGAACATGGGACCGGCCAAGCGTGAGAAGTGCGAGAAACTCGGAATCCCGATGATCTCCGAGGAAGAATTCCTGAAGATGATCGGAAGAGAAAAGTAAAGATTAATGATAAAAGATTAAAGATTAATGAGGAGATGCTCGGATAAGTCATATAAGTCTTATAAGTCTTATATGTCTTATAAACCTATCATCTTACATCCTAACACCTAACACCTAACACCTATCATATGCAAGTATCCCCTTCACTTCTGTCGGCTGATTTCGCCAACCTTCGGCCCGACATCGAGATGATCAACGAGTCTGAATGTGACTATCTGCACATGGACATCATGGATGGCGTGTTCGTCCCCAACATATCGTTCGGCTTTCCGGTGATGAAGGCCGTGTCGAAGACATGCACAAAGCCGCTCGACGTGCACCTGATGATTGTGGAGCCCCAGAAATGGATCTCGCAGGTACGCGACTGCGGCGCGGCAATCATGAACGTACACCAGGAGGCGTGCCTTCACCTGCACAGTTGCGTGCAGCAGATACATGCCGCCGGCATGAGGGCAGGAGTGACTCTATGTCCCGCCACGCCGGTATCGACGCTTGTCGACATCATCGGCGACCTTGACCTCGTGCTGCTCATGTCGGTCAACCCCGGTTTCGGAGGGCAGCCCTTCATCGAGCACACACTTAAAAAGACCGTCGAGTTGCGCCGCCTCATAGAGGAGACCGGCTCAAAGGCAGAGATAGAGATTGACGGCGGTGTCAACCTGAAGACAGGTCAGGCGCTGACAGATGCCGGAGCCGACATATTGGTTGCCGGAAGTTTCGTGTTCGGCGCCGATGACCCGAAATCTACAATAAAAAATCTTAAAGAGTTACGTAAAAATGCTTGACATGATTCCCTTGGCGATATTTGACGCCAGTGAGTTCTTCCAGTGGTTCGTCAACAATGCCAACTATTGGTTTGTGTTTATATTCATGGTGATCGAGAGTAGTTTTGTGCCATTCCCGTCGGAGGTCATAGTGCCTCCTGCGGCCTACCTGGCATGCCGTAACTATGGCGTGGGCGCGGACATGAACGTCTATATGGTGGTTGTAATGGCAACGCTCGGCGCCCTTGTCGGTGCGTTCATCAATTATTATCTCGCCCTTTGGGTCGGGCGACCGGTCGTGTATCGTTTCGCCGACTCTCGTCTTGCCCATGGATTGCTGATAGACCGTGAGAAGGTGGATCGTGCCGAGAAATATTTTGACAAGCATGGAGCCATCTCGACATTGATAGGTCGACTTATACCGGTTATCCGCCAGTTGATATCGCTGCCTGCGGGACTCGCGAGAATGAATGTCGCCCAGTTCGCGATCTTCACCACGCTCGGCGCGCTGATATGGAACGCCATACTCGGCGCACTCGGCTACTGGCTGTCGATACATGTAGACCCAAACATGCTGTTTGAGAAAGTCGAGGAATACAACCGTTACCTCAGTTGGGCCGGCTACGCGCTGTTTGTGCTCTGCGTCGCCTACATCCTCTGGAACGCGTTCCGCAAGAAAAAGACTCCTGACACTCTGCAATCCAAATAGTACATTGCATAGTAAAATCACACTTTATAATATTTTGCCGGGCACATGAGACATTCGCTGGTCTCATGTGCCCGGCAGGCTTTAAAAGGGATGAGTGAATGCTGTCAGAAACGCGATTTCTCGGAGTTGCCGGCTCCGGTGCCACGGTAGCGGTCGCGGGTGGTGTTGAAGCGGTACTGGAGAGTGAGCATTACCGATCGGCCCGGCGTGAAATTCTTCTGGACAAGCTTCACGGCATCGTTGTACATCATGGCATTGTTGCCGGATGTGTTGAACAAGTCTTTTGCCTCGAGAGTGACGCTGAGAGCGTTGTTGAAGAATCCTTTGTAAATCTTGGCATTGACATACCAGGGAGTGTTGGTCACCTTCATATTGTTTTCCCACATATGGGTCATCAGCTGTGCGTCGACATTGAGCCAGATGTCGAAAGGTAGATGAATGGCATTCTGCCATTGGAACAGGAAGCCTGGGTCATTCATCTTCATTGGCTTGCCGTTGACTGGGAGAGTGAGCCATTGCTTCATCATGCCGACATTCACGCGAGGCTGCCAGATGCCGATCTGAAACTGGCCGCCGAGAAAGGCCTGCAGAGAATGGCGATGGTCAAGATTTGCCGTACGGATGATGGTTGCCTCACCGTCGGTACCGTAAGGCTCCGTGGTGAAATATACGCCGTCCTTGTAGTATGTATATGACACCTGTGCGAAGAACTGTCGCCACTGGGCCATATATTCCACAGTCTGCATTTTTGTAGGTTTCAGATAGGGATTGCCGGTCTCGTATGTGAGGCGGTTGATGTAACTGACTGCTCCGTCGAGCTGACCATAACCGGGGCGGACGGTCTTGCCTGAGTAGTTCAGTCCCATGCGGACCTTTCCTATCTGTGTAGCGATGTTGAGCGATGGAAACAGATTGTTGTAGGTCCTGCTCTGTCCGTCGCGATGCTCTCCCATCTCGTAATAATCGAATTTCACATGCTCATAACGGAGCCCGACACCGACATTAAAGCGTCCGAATTGCCGTCCGAACTCAACAAAAGCGGCGATATTACTTTCATCTACACGGTTGTCGGCATCGGAAACTTCCGGGATGTTTGCGGTAAAGAGATTTGTAGTGCGGGTGTTAGTGTATTCCTCGCCAAACCTAATCTGTCCCTGCCAGAGAGGATGGCTGACGACTAATTTCTCGGCAAACATTCGGTTGCGGTTGGTAGATTCAGTGCTTACATTGCGGTTATCCCCTGTTTCGCTGAGTTCATCACTCAATGAAAGCTCACGGTTTTTATACCAAAGAAAATCCGCATTAAAGTCGAAAGTGAATTTGCCGACAATGCCGTTATAGTATAGGTTTACATTATGGCGCGGGAGTGCCGTTGATCTATTGTTTATGTCAGAATTATAGCGGTCAAGTAACGCTCCGTTCTGCCAGACTTCACTCGGAATAGTCCCGGTTGTATGGTGGCGGTTCCAACTGTTCTGATAATAGGCGCCGATGCTGTGTTTATCATTGAACATGAAGGAAAAGCCGAGTTTGCCTGTCATATCGTTGTAATTCTCTCGCCATATTGTGCGGATTGACTGGTTATATCTTCCAGCCGGTGTCGTGGTCGTCATGTCGTTAAGACGATCATTGCGGTTATTACCATACCACCAGCCGTAGTTGGCGAACACCTCAAGGCCTCCCGTGCGGTATTTTAAGTCGACAGAGTTCCCTGTCCGGAAATAGTAGTGAAAACCGTTGTCTGAGCGGAGTGTTCCGCTGAATCCGTCGCCTTTTGGCGGTTTAGTCCGGATGATGATTACGGATTTTACATTAGCCGCATAGGCGGCTCCCGGATTGGTAATGACAGAGACATTCTTTATGTCGTTGGAATTGAGCTGAGTGAGTTCCTGAATGTCGTTGACCTTGCGACCGTTGATGTAGATTGCAGGCGCTCCTTTACCGAATACTTCCAGTTTACCGTCGTTCTCAACCACCATCGGCACACGTGTCAACACATCGTTGGCTGTTCCTGCGATGGCGAGTGAGCTTCCCTCGACATTGGTGACGAGCGCATTTCCTTTCATCGTCGTTGAGGGTCGTGTGGCGCGAACTACCACTTCTCCAAGTTCCACCGCAGAAGGCGTAAGTTTGATTGTCCCCAAATAGCCCGAAGCAGGGACCGGGACTACGGCGGTTTCATATCCGACAAAAGAACATTTTGCGGTGAGACTTCCGGCGACATCGGTAGGGATAGAGAACATACCGGCTTGGTCGGTGACAGTACCGGTTATATAGGTCGAGTCGCGGTATAACACTACGTTGACATAGTCGAGGGGAGCATCGTTTTCCCCAACCACTTTACCGGTAATCTCACGTCCATAGACCGTTACCACGACCATGAATACCATTATGAGAATAAGAATCTTTTTCATATAGCGCCTGTATTTATTTTTTTCTAAGTTCAATAAGAGCATCTATCAGGCTGCCGTCCATGTCGATGCCTTTTTCCCCCATCTTATCGTTCACCTTTTGCTTGACGTCGCCGAGAATCCGGGTATCCATTTCCTCCCAGGAATAAATCTCTGAGCAGTCATCATTGGTAGTGACACGCGCATTATATTCAGTGCGGTTGCCGACAGAATCAGTGACATAGCATATAATCACTGCCTGGAATTTGTCATCATCAAGTTCACGTGCATATGACTTGCCAATGTACTGGATGCCGGGAACGGAGTCAAGACGGGCAAGAGTCGCCTGTTCAAGATTCCTGTCGCGCAGCTCTCCTTTTCTTGAAGAACATGAGGAGATGGCTAATGACACCATCAGAATGAGATGCGCGAGAGCGTAGTTTCTTGTTTTCATTTTACATCAGTTTTTAATGATTTTCTGATGCAAAAATACGTTCAAATAGATTTTAACTCCAAATATAAAAGTCTTAATACGCAAGATGCAACCCGCTGAAAATCAGGGGTTGCATCTCTTAAAAGTCTTAATGAGGCCTTGTGCCTTCTTAATGGGTTCTTAATCCTTGGTCCGGTTTTTAAGGAACTCCACAATATCTTCCTTTTCGGGCACTCCGAGCTTCTTTCGTATGGACGATTTGCGGACGTAGACTGTGGAGGTAGTATGGCCTGTTATCACGCTGATCTCTTTTGTCGAGAATCCTGCTACAATCAGAACGATAATCTGTTCCTCTTTCGCTGAGAGCTGTTCTCCATATTGTCGGTGGATCCTTGAATAAAATCCTGAATAAATGTTGTCGATCATCTCGAACACCTTTCCCCAGTCGACAAGTTCACCGTTGGGCTCGCCGTCGATGGATGATATTTTACGCAGCATCTCGCGGTTCTGCTCAGTCGGGGTCTCAGCCACCATCTTGATAATGCCAAGTTGTCTGAGCATTAGGCCTCGGAGCGTTGACGAGTCAGCAGATTGCGCTTCGTGCGCCGGCGCGGATTTGTATTCATCCACCATCTTCTGCAATGCCTCGATGCGTTCCTCATTGTCGCGTTCACGCTGACGGCGCGTTCTGATTATCCATGTACTCGCGCCAAGAAGCATAATTGCCGCGAGGCTTATAATAAGAATGATCACAGTCTTATGCTGACTTTCGGCTTTCAGTTCCAATGCCCGGTTCTGCTGAGCCAGTGCGCCGCGTTCCGATTCCCACTGGGAGGCTTTCATACGGTTGAACCGCTCGTTCATTCGATTATTCAGTCCGGCTATCTGCATAAGCTTAATGCGACCGGTCCGTTTGACATCAATTACAGCATGAAGCATATTGCTATAGCTGCGGAAGTAAGCGTCATCATCGCCTCTCATTTTGTAAGCAAGACTGTCTGCGATTGCGAGATGGTGGGCGGCACGGCCTATATCTCCACGGTTCAGGTCATTGATGGCACGTTGGAAATTAAGCTGGTCGGCGGCTTCATTATCCGGACCTGCCATGCTGAATATCTTGTTGATAAGGCTGTCGCTTTCATCTTCGCGTCCGGATTCACTGAGAAGTTGAGCGCGTTCGATTGTAAACTGAAACTCCCGGTCACCCAACTTGTGTCTGCGAGCATAGTCGATAAGTTCTGTCTCTATATTTAAAGCAGAGTCTACCATGTCGGCATATAGGTATCCGCCCATAAGCATATACTTCGCTTCAATCCGGCGGAGGCTGTCAGTCTCCAACTGATAAAGCCTTTTTGCAAGCGGTATAATCTGTTGTCCCTGATACTCAGATGCTCCGAGTAAGACACGGATTCGAAGTGTCTGTGCCATTAACGAGTCCGGCACATCATGCAACTCTGCAAGAGAGTCAAGCATGGCGATTGAGCCTGGGGTGTCCCCGACCCAGAATTTGTACCATGCAAGTGCCAAGCCGCTACGCATATCTTTCACAATGTCTTTACCTCGATAATAATTGTGGGCGAAGGAAATCAACGAGTCCGCGATCATGGATCGGTTGGCCTTCAGGTGCCTGTAAGCCCTGAGATAATGAAATTTTGCCTTTAAGGAGTCAACCTTGAGGTCAGACGGATCTATCGCCTCCAGAATAGCCAATGCGCTGTCCGGATTGCTTTCCATCAGTTGTTCGGCCTGACTGATTTCCTTGTCAAGTCGCACCCAGGGCCTCGAGCATGAAGCAATTGCGACAACGACTAATAACAGATATATAATTTTTCGAGTCATTCAACCTACAAAACTATATTGCAATACTTGTGAAAATATTATTTTAACAGTTTCCGATCTTTTTCTCCACTTTCGAGAACGCTCATCTGATGTATCGCAATCTGATTCAGTTTTACCAGCCGTTCGGATTGAGGCATTTCCTGTTCAATGAACACTGCATTGAGGTTCTCCATATTTGAAAGGCATATGAGTTCGTTGATGGTGGCATAATCGCGGATGTTCCCCTTGAGATCCGGGTTGGCGTCGCGCCATTGCTTTGCCGTCATGCCGAACAACGCCACATTTAGCACGTCTGCTTCATTTGCATAGATTATGCTCGCCTGAGCCCTTGTTATCTCAACTGGGATGAGGTTGTGCTTGATGGCATCAGTGTGTATCCGATAATTTATTTTTGACAACTCTCGTTTGGCCGACCAACCGATAAGACGTTGTTCCTCTTCTTTTAACCGCTGGAATTCTTTGACAAGATACAGTTCAAACTCAACAGACACCCAACTTGCGAATTTAAACGCTATGTCACGCTGGGCATATGTTCCCCCCTCTCTGCCCAACTTGTTGAGGATACCTATTGCTCCGGTAAGCTTAGTCCAACGGCTTGGACTCATAGTAAAGGAATTTGAACCGGCTTCTTTCAAAATGGGGTCGAATTCGACCCCATTAAAATTGGGATTGTTCAGCGACTCCCACAATCCAAGATATTCAAGAGTATTCTTTACTCTCATCCAATTTTTAACAACATCCTTCGGTTCGTCAGGATTCTTCTGACGGGCTATGTCAGTGATGCAGATGTAATCTATGCCATTTGTAAAGAGAGTCCTGATTGTGGTATCCTTTACAACTAATTTTGCCATATGGTTCAGGTGGCTGGCTTTTGTTATATTGTTTATGACAGCCACAGTGCAAAGGTAATCATTTTGATTGGGTTGTGCAACAGTGAGAAACAACAGCGGATGTCGGAAACTCACCAAGACTTGCTTGTTCCCTCTATTTTATTATGGCTATATTGTTCTTATAAATAGGAAAGACTACGAAGCCATCTTTTACTATGGCCGACTGGCCAGTATATAGTTCGGTCAGAAGTGTTCCGTCGGCGAAAATTCCCGCTACCGTAATGGGCTTCCCGGATTCCGGTTTTACTCGTATCAGAATCTTGTCGTTGCCGTTGTATCGGAGGCATGTGTGGGTGTCAAGGGTCTTCTGGCTGCCGGTGGCAATCACTGGATTGTCTTTGCGTATCTTTCCGAGTCTGCGGAAATGCTCAAGTAGGTCTGTGTCAATGTCACTCCAGTCCATATCGGAGCGGAAAGCCTGGTTGGAATCCACATTCAGACGTGCGTCACTGAGTTTGCGGCCTATCTCATCGCCGTAGAACACCTGTGCGACGCCGGGAGCGAGCAGGAGAGTGGTGGCACAGTCGGTCATGTTGTCCATATCGGCGTCGCGGTGATATGAATTGTTGAGATAACTGAAGGGATGCCAGTCGTCGTGTGCCTGAAGAGAATCGGAATATGCCTGCCATGTATATACGATTCCGTCGAGATCCCCGTGCTTCGGGAAATAAAAGTTCACCATGCTTGAGAATCCTGCATCGGCATATTCAGGCTTATAGTCAATCGATGCTCCGTCAAAATCACCGGTCATATAGAACCGGTCTGTCCAATCTGATGCCGGCTCGCCCCGGTGTCTCGCGCGCCATCTGCCGAGTGCCTCATTGCAGGCCGCGTTCAGTTCCTTCCATCGGTTCAGATGCACATTCTCTACAATGTCGCAGCGGAATCCGTCTATCCCGAATTCCTCGACCCATGATGAAATCCATGCTATGACATACTGCATCGGTGACCAGTCACGGTTTTTCCTGTATTGTCTTGCGGTGGGATTGACCCAGGGGTCGTTGCTGTTTCCCTCACTTTTCCATTTACGTCGTAGAAAATCCGGAATTTTTACCGTTTTGTCGCTCTCATCCTTGAAGTCGGGCATTCCGAAGAGAGTCGCCTCCAGCGGGTTGCTCTCATCCCACCCCTCGTCGGGCATGCGGATCCAGTCACGGTCATACCAGCCATTCCATCCGGCTCGGCCGGCAAAGAACTCGTCGAAACTCCAGTCCCTGATATGCTCGGCGGCCTCTGCCTCGCTAAGTCCGGTGTCTGCAAACCCGTACTGCACGGCGTCAAGGAGAGTCGGATAGCCGGGATCGTTGAGGTTCGCACCAAGCATAACCCGAATGCCCTGCGAATGGAGAGTGTCAACCAGTTCCCTGAATTCCTCGATAGTGCCGTAGTTCTTGTCAATCTGAGTGTAGTCGAGCGGATAATAGCCATGGTAGCCATAATGGGGGAAGTCATTGACCGACCCTGAGCCTGACATCCATCCATGAATCTGCTCATAGACATCAGTCATCCAGACTACATCCACTCCAAGATCAGAGAAGTATCCCTCCTTTGCTTTCTTGAGCATCCCCTTGAAGTCGCCTCCATGGAATGTCGCCGCGTTAAGCCGCTCGCTGCCGTAGTCGACCTTTCGGCCATAGTTGAGATCATTGGATGAATCGCCATTACAGAAACGATCGGTGATAACGAAATAGACAGTCGCACCGTTCCAGTCAAACGGCTCGCTACCCGAGGCGGGAAGAATATTTAAGGCACTCACTGCCAAAATGGAGAATAGATGGGAACTTTTCATTGCAGTTATTTTTTCTGCAAAGTTAATGATGAGCAGTTTCCTCCGCAATACTGAAAAATAACCATGCCACCACGTGGGGCGTATCGCTAAATAAGCCCCATCGCAGAGGCTGCCGTCACTGCCTCCACACTGTTGCCCACGCTTAGTTTCTCAATGATATTCTGACGATGACGGTTTACGGTATTGACACTTATCCCGAGCACATCCGCTATCTGCTTACTCGGTCTGCCATTCTGTATAAGTCTCAGTATCTCTTTCTCCCGACCGGTGAGAATATGTGATTTTTTCTCTTTGAATGTCAGAGATTCAATATTGCCGGTCCTGATGTTCAGGATGCGTGGTGCAATACCGACAGGATCACTACTCTGGTCAGGGGAAAGATCATACCGGCAGAGTATAAGCCAGATATTGCCCGCTGGCGATAATGCGGTTATCTGAGTGCTGTTATCTATAATGCGGTAATTGCCGTTATGGTCGCGCATACGTAGTCGGCATGTGGCAATGAAGTCCGTCTTCTGGTAGGAGGGCAAAGCCTGGACTGACTTGAAAAATTCATATTCAAGCATTCTCTTTTCCACGAGGTCTTCCGGATGAATGCGGTTGTATATCTCATCCTCGTCACTTGAGTTGACCTCAACATAAGAGTTTGAAACGCTGCTCAGGTCCATCAGCGAGCCAAGAGCGCGGGCATGAATATAGCATTTGTCACAGGATGCATCTGTAATAACCGCACAGCCCGCTGATGAATCAGCCAATATGTCACCCTTGTGGTTCGCGATGTCTATTATTCCTGGGTCAAGACACTCGCGGTCAAGATGCTGTGCCTGATAAATCTCGTTTAATTCCTTTCGGAGAATGTCCATATAGGCCCAGGTATAGGATCAGTGGAGTTAGGAACACCTGCACAGGGGCTTCTGTGTCAGCCGAATTTGGAGATTTTACGGAGCTGAGGCTCGTTGATGATGCGGATACGGCGCCCGTCAACAAGAATAAGTTTCTCGGCCACGAAAGCAGTCAGCGTACGGATTGCGTTAGAAGTGGTCATGTTCGACAGGTTGGCAAGATCCTCACGGCTCATGTAGATTTTCAGAGTTGCGTCGTCGGCCTCATATCCGTAATTGTCGGCGAGCAGCAGCAGCGCCTCGGCCAGGCGTCCCCGGATATGTTTCTGCGTCAGGTTGATGATCTTGGTGTCAGCGCCGCCGAGGTTGCGAGAGAGCTCATGGATAAAGAAGAGTGCCAGATTGTTGTTCTTCCTGATGATGTCCTCGACGATATTCATCGGCACGATACCGAGCACCGAAGGCTCGAATGCCGCAGCCGAAGAGACATAAGGCTCTCGCGCGAAATAGGCGCGGTAACCGAAATACTGCACCGGACGGTACAGACGCAGAATCTGCACACGGTCGCCTATGCCGCTCTTGAAAAGCTTGACCTTGCCTTCAAGAAGACAATACAGATTCTCCGGAGTCTCTGACTCAGCATAGATTATCTGATTTTTCTTGTAGCGTTCATAATGGAAATTCTCGGCTATGACGCGTTTCTCGTCCTGCTGCAGTGCGTTCCATAAATCGGCAAGGTCATCGCCGATGATGCGTTCCAGAGTACTCTTCTTAATCATGATTTTGCTTTATCTGCTCTACATGAAAGCCCGTTTTAAAACAAATATATGTTTTAAAACACAAATTTACAACAAAATTATAAAACACATAAATTTCTTGCCGAAAAATTCTGTATTATTTTAATAAGATTTGGTATTTAACCTTGTTTTAGCATTATCGGAATGAAAAATAAGTTCAGACGGCATCAATTGCGCTTCTTCTTCCCGTTGGAGGTATGAGGCACCGGTTTATGGACTATGGTTTTGGGTACACAGTAATCAGGCAAATTCAGGCGGCAGAGTTGTATTATTTCTTCATCACTCATCGGGCACGATGAGTCGTCTATGATCAGTACGATTTTCTGTCCCCATTTATCGCAGGGCACAGACGTCACCATGACCTCATGGTATATAAACGTGTTTATTGAGTCCTCGAGCTGCTCAGGATGGACCTTCTTGCCGCCCGTGATTATCGCATTGTCGGCACGCCCGAGTATCTCGAAAGAGCCGTCGGGATTTACTCTCGCCACGTCGTTGGTGACGATGCGTTGCCAGGGCGCCATGTCAATCACAAGCCTTGACTCCGCATCGGTGTCAATCCTGATGCCGCCAAGGGGCATGAATGGTAAGGGAGGGTCAGTCACTCGTCGCAAGGCAATATGCGAGGCGGTCTCGGTCATGCCGTAGGTCTCATATGCGTTCAGTCCCGATTTGGTGATTCGGCGCCGTACCTCCGCAGGAATCGGTGCTCCACCGATTATTATGTTGCGTAAAGGCGGAATCTCGTCAAGATTGTCAAGAATGTAGATCATCTGCGACGGCACAACGGCAAGCAGGTCGATTGGCTCGCCGCAATATTCTCGCAGCGGGCGGTTCGACGGCTTTTCCCAGGTAAGCGAGGCTCCTGTAAGGCGAGCACGGACCGCCATCATGCGGCCGCCGATAAAGTCGGCGGCGATGCATGAGTGAAGGTGCGAGTTGCGGTCCAATCCAAAAAAGCCGATGGTGCGCTGGGCACTGCGCGCCATTTCCGCTTTGGGCAACATAATACTCTTCGGAGTACCCGTGGAACCGGATGTCCGGCATTCCACCAGGGCCGAACCGTCATCCCATATATCTAAGAACTCCTCGTAGGTCATATTTTTTATTCGCGCCAGTCGAGAGCGGCGAGTTCTGCGCGGTCAAGACTAAGCGTGGTGTCATAACGGAGCCTGTCGCCATCGAGGCGAAGCGGAGACTTGAAGTTGTTGGTGAACAGGGCACCGGTGCCGAGCCCCTGGGCCATCTCTGTGTGCAGGGTGGCGACCCATTGTGCCAGCGCATTAAGGCCGATGTTCGACTCGAGCGACGATGTCACCCACCAGCCTATCCCTCGCTCACGGGCCAGGTCAATCCATTCCTGCGCACCCGAGAAACCGCCGATGAGCGACGGCTTGAGCACTACATATGCCGGGTGAATCTCATCGAGGGTCTTCTCCTTGTCGGCCCTCGTGAACTTGCCGATCAGTTCCTCGTCGAGGGCTATTGGGAGTGGCGATACGTCGCAGAGGAAACGCATCAGCATCGGGTTGCCGGCCTTGATTGGCTGCTCGATTGAATGGACGCCCAGGTCGGCCATGCGCTTGAGGCGTGGAATGGCGTTGTCCATATCGAAACCGCCGTTGGCGTCGACGCGTATCTCCACGCGGTCGCGTTCGTAACGGTCGCGTATGTACTCAATCATGTCGACCTCCTTGCGCCAGTCGATTGCCCCGATCTTGAGTTTTATGCAACGGAAACCGCGTTGGAGTTTATCCTCGATGCGCTCTATCATACGGTCGTAGTCGCCCATCCACACGAGACCGTTTATCTCGATCGAGCTCTCGCCATGGACGAACGGTGACTGATAGTATATGCCCTCGCATCCCCCTGTGAAGTCGCGGATGCACTGCTCGAAACCGCACTGGAGCGATGGAAACTTCTCGAGGTCAGTTTTCAGTCCGAGCCTGACGTTGGCCTGAAGTTCCATCAGTTTGTAGAAGAAACGGTCGTCGGCCTCGGGGGATAGACCGGGGAAAATTGCGGCCTCGCCGATTCCGAACCGTGACGGATCTGATTCGTCAAACAGTCGCAGGATGCATGTTATCTTCTCGGTCAGCACGCCGCGCGACGTGCCTCCGGGCTCCTTGAATTCAAGTACGTATGGCGCGAATTGTAGCCGCATGGTCATCAGGGGAATTTGGGGAACTTGTCGAAATCCGGATCACGCTTCTCAAGGAAGGCATTCTTGCCCTCCTGTGCCTCGTCGAGCATATAATAGAGCAGGGTGGCGTCGCCGGCAAACTGCATCAGGCCGTGCTGGCCGTCGAGTTCGGCGTTGAGCGCCCGCTTTATCATGCGGATGGCGAGAGGGGAGCGCTTCATGATGGTGCGACACCAATCCACCGTCGTCTCCTCAAGCTGGTCGAAAGGCACCACAGCGTTGACCATACCCATCTCAAGAGCCTCGGCGGCGGTGTACTGGCGGCAGAGGAACCAGATCTCACGGGCTTTCTTCTGACCTACGCAACGGGCGAGGTAACTTGCGCCGAAACCTCCGTCGAAACTTCCGACCTTTGGACCGGTCTGTCCGAAGCGTGCGTTCTCTGAGGCGATGCTGAGGTCGCATATCACCTGGAGCACGTTGCCTCCTCCGATTGAATAGCCGTTGACCATGGCGATCACTGGCTTGGGAATGGAGCGGATCATCTGGTGGAGATCCAGCACGTTAAGGCGCGGCACGCCATCCTCGCCGACATATCCGCCTTCGCCCTTGACGTTCTGGTCGCCTCCGCTGCAGAACGCCTTGTCGCCGGCGCCGGTGAGAACTATTACACGGATATCAGGACGCTCGCGGCATATGTGGAAGGCGTCGAGCATCTCCATATTGGTCTTGGGCCTGAATGCATTGTATACCCTGGGCCGGTTGATTGTTATCTTGGCGATACCCTCGAATTGCTCGAAGAGTATGTCTTCATATTCCTTGATTGTTTTCCAGTCGAACATGTGTGTTGGGTGTTTGGGGGTTAGGTGTTAGGTGTTGGGTGTTAGGGTTTAAGATTCAGTGGGCATAAGCCCGCGGCACTCAACACCTGCGGCAGACGGGGTGCTGAGCCAGTTGATCAGGGTGTCGGCACTGGTCTGCGGGTCAACCTGGATCTCCAGCAGTGTGGCCGGGGTATCCAGCAGATAGCGCAGGGCCTCTTCGAGTTCGGTCTCGTTGCGAGCAGAGCGGTAGTTCCAGCCATATGCCTCGGTAAGCCTCTCGACCGGCAGTTGCGGGTCGCAGCAGAAGTATTGCTCGCGTATGTCGAGTTCGCGTGTAGTGCCGATGAACCTGAAAATGCCTCCGCCCGCGTTGTTGACCACGACTATGCGCAGGTCTCCTCCAAGGCGACGGAGATTCATCACCTCCGGACAATAGGCGAAAGACATGTCGCCGGTGACAAGCAGCGTCATGCCCCGGTATGCGAGCGAATTGCCGAATGCAGTGGCATTTGTGCCGTCTATACCCGATACGCCACGGTTGCAGCGGCAGGCATGTGGCATTTTGTCAAGCAGAAGTTGCGCATAGCGCACGCATGTGCCGTTGGATAGAAAGAGGTCGCACTCTCGCGGCAATGAGCGAAATACTTGTGCGAGTGCCTTCAGTTCCGACCAGGGCTGGGTCTCGAGACGCGAGGCATCTGACCGGTAGACACGCTCGCGTGCCTGCTGCCACATCTCACGGTAACCGGTTGAGGCGACAGCGGGGAATTTCCGGGCGATATGACGCGACATCGATGCGAGACCCTTGAAGAAACGTCGTGGCGTCACATCGACATGGGTAGTAAGACGCTGGAAGCAGTCGACCGACACCGGAGTGTCGGCAAGCGTCCAGTGCTCAGCGCCGGTGCATGAGCGTATATACTCCTTTAGCATCCGGGACACGAGCGATCCCCCGATTGAGATTACGACATCAGGACGCATTGAGGCTTTCTCAGCGTCGGTGAGGCGGGTTAGAAGGGAGTCAATCATCTGTGCGTGACCTCCGAGATGCAGGTTGGAGATGGTCTCGCAGAGGACCGTCACATTCTCAAGACGGGCGAAGTCGGCGACAGCGCGGTTGAGCGAGTCGTCAGGCTGCATGAAACCGGCCACTACCATGATCCGCCGTCCTCTCAGATACTCTGAAAGCTCGCGGAGAGTGTGTGGCGGGAGACCAGATTCATTCTCGATCACTCGTACCGCACGTGCATGAGACCCGCAACATTCGGTGGTATGGTTCAGGGGATTGCCGAACTGCATGTTGATATGCACCGGACCGGGAATCCCATGTGTGGCGGTCAGAACCACCTCGTTGGCCACTCGGTTGACAAACCACTCGCGTTCCGAGGCATATTCAGGGTTGGCACATGGTGTGGACATTCCTGTCTCGGCATATATGTCGTAACTGCGTTTGACAATCTTGTCGAGGGCCTCGTACTGGTGTAGGGTCTGTGAGTCATCCTGGTCGATCCATTGGGCCGGCCGGTCGGCCGAGATGACTATCAGCGGTATTTTCTGATAGTATGCCTCGGCTATGGCAGGGGCATAGTCATAGAGTGCCGTGCCGGATGTGCAGGCGAGCGCCACGGGGCGCTGGGAGGCCATTGCGATTCCAAGCGCTGTGAAGGCTGCGGTGCGCTCGTCGGTAATAAGATACTTCCTGAGTTTCGGGCGTGCTGCGGCTCCGATTGTCAGCGGCGTGTTTCGGCTGCCGGGCGATATGACAATGGTGTCCACACCCTGGGCCATAAGCACGTCAAGGAGTATGCGGCAGTTCTCGTTGGCAGTATCCCGAGTCGCGCCGCAGTCACAATCTCCGCTCATATTCTCCTCTGCCATGACCGTTATTTTATAGTCGATTCCGGATGATAGCCCAACAGATAGGCCTTGGTGTCCATGCGTTTTTTCCCGGCCGGCTGCAGAGACCTTATCTCAAGCAGTCTGTCGGCCGCCTTTATCCACATCTGTCTGCCGTCACTGATCACCTGACCCGGAGCCACGTCTATGGCTGTGTTTTCGGTCATGGCTGTCTCAAAGATCTTGGCGGTATATTCCTTGCCGTTGGAGTCGCGTATGGTCGTGAAGGCGGCCGGATAGGGCGAGAGTCCACGCACCTGGTTGTGTATGCGCTCGGCCGGCATAGCCCAGTCAATCATGCAGTCCTCCTTGAATATCTTTGGAGCCGCTATGAACTCGCCCTCGGGCTGCGGCACGGTGTGCAGAGTCCCGTCGAGAATGGATTTCACGGTGCTTGCGACCATGTCGGCTCCCATCTCCATCAGCCGGTCATGTACCGTCCCGGCGTTGTCGGCTTCAGTAATCTCGGTGCTGCGCTGCTCGATCATGTCGCCGGTGTCAATCTCGTGCCTGAGGAAGAAGGTCGTGATGCCTGTCTCCCTCTCGCCGTTCATGATGGCGCGGTTTATCGGCGCCGCACCACGGTATTTGGGCAGCAGGCTGCCATGCAGGTTGAAGGTGCCGAGACGCGGCATGCTCCAGACTACCTCCGGCAGCATGCGGAAGGCGATGACAATAAACAGGTCGGCGTTGATGGCCCTGAGAGCCTCGACAAACTCCGGCGATTTCAGTTTTTCGGGCTGAAGCAGGGGGAGTCCCTTCTGCTCGGCGTATACCTTGACGTCGCTCTTGAGCAACTTATGGCCGCGTCCGGCCACTTTGTCGGGCATCGTCACCACGGCCGCCACATTGTAGCCGTCACTTACAAGCCGGTCAAGACTTGCCACCGCAAACTCGGGCGTGCCGAAAAAAACTATCTTGAGATCCTTTTTATCCATTTCTTTACTTATTGCAAACACATATCGGGCACCGAGTCACCCGCAAGTATCAATCCTCGGTGAAGTGCCGTAGCACACGACGGTAAGAGTTGAATATCTTTGACTTCGAGACAAAGCCTATGTAGCGGCCGTTGTCGACCACCGGGAGGTTCCATGCGTTTGTGCGGTCGAAAATCTCCATTACCTTGTCCATAGGCATCTTCAACTCAATCACGTCGGGCACCGCAGCCATGAACCGCGACACATGCATCTTCTTATAGAGGTCTGTCCGGAACATGATGTTGCGTATGTCGTCAAGAAGGACAACGCCCTTGAGCATTCCGTCAGCATCTGTCACAGGGAAAAGGTTGCGGTTCGATACAGATATCACGTCGACCATCTCCTTGAGGTTCATCTCCGGGTGGACTTGCTTGAAATCCGTCTCAATCACGTTGTCGAGTTTAAGCAGGGTCAGCACGGCCTTGTCCTTCTGGTGCGTCACGAGGTCTCCGGCCTTGGCCAGACGCATTGTGTAGATGCTGTAAGGCAGGAAGCACTGAATGGTGAAATAAGCCAGGGCCGAGACGATAAGCAGCGGCAGGAAGAGGTCGTAGCCGCCGGTCATCTCGGCCGTAAGGAAGATGGCCATGAGCGGGGCATGCATCACACCGCTCATCACACCGGCCATGCCCATAAGCGTGAAGTTCTTTTGCGACAGAGTGATTCCGAGGTCGAGATTGTTAATGATGAATGCGAAGAGAAAGCCGGTCAACGCGCCGACGAAAAGTGACGGAGCGAATGTGCCTCCGACGCCACCGGCGCCATTGGTGGCCGATGTGGCGAAAGCTTTCATCATCGTTATGGCCCCGATAAAGAGCGCAAGAAACCAGACGTTGTCGCGGTCGACATAGAAGAATGTTCCGTTTACCACCTCCCCGACGTTGCCGTCAAGCAGATTGTTGATTGCACCATAGCCCTCGCCGTAGAGCGGCGGGAACACGAAAACGAGGCAGGCTATCAGCGCGCCTCCGACCAGAATGCGCACCCACTGCTGCCTCACCTTCTTGAACATCGACTCCATCATGAACATCACCTTGGTGAAATAGAAGGACATCAGGCCGCACACCACGCCGAGGGCGATGCTCCAGGGTATGCGGCTCGTCAGGAAAGGCTCGCTCTGTGCAAAAAAGAACTCGGCGCTGTAGCCCTCGAGAACATAAGCAACCGTTGCGCCTGCAATCGACGATATGAGCAGCGGCATGACTGTAAGGCCCGTCAGATCGATCATCAGCACCTCGAGCGTGAAAAGCATCCCGGCGATAGGGGCGCGGAATATGCCCGCTATACCGGCGGCTGCCCCGCAGCCCACAAGAATCATCAGCACCTTGGGCGAGAGCCGGAATGCCTGCCCGACATTTGAGCCTATCGCAGCTCCTGTGAATACAATAGGGCCCTCGGCTCCGACCGAGCCTCCGAATCCTATGGTAATCGACGATGAGACCAGCGAGGCATAGATGTTCTTTGACTTGAGGCGCGACTTGCGGCGCGATATGGCGTAGAGGACCTTGGTGACGCCGTGAGAGATGTTGTCCTTGACGACATACTTCACGAACAGCACGGTCAAGATGATTCCCACAACGGGGTATACGAGATATAGATAGTTCTCGGTCGTGGCGCTGAAGTGCGATGTCAGCGCACTGCTGATGAGATGGATCAGGAATTTGAGCAACTGCGCCGCGACACCGCAGACTATGCCCACCACAAGCGAGAGAAGAATCACGAAGTTCTTCTCCTTGATGTGGTGTTCGCGCCATATCACGAACTTAAGCCACAAATCTGTGGCCCTGTTGTGTCTTTCTTTATATGCCATAAGTCATTACCTGTGTTTCGTGACGGACCGGGGGCGGCAATGCCTGTCAGAGCCCTGAGCCCTTGACCACGGTGCGCACCGTGTGTATCAGAATCTTTATGTCAGTCGAGATCGACATGTTGTTCAGATAAAGCAGGTCGTAGCGTGAGCGTTTGACCATCTGCCTGACATCCGAGGCATATCCGTATTTCACCATCCCCCAGCTTGTCACCCCCGGACGCACCTGGAATATCAGTCCGTAATACGGGGCATGTCTTATGATCTGGCGGATGAAGAACTCACGCTCCGGACGCGGACCGACCAGCGACATGTCGCCTCGAAGCACGTTCCAGAACTGCGGCAGTTCGTCAATGCGGTACTTGCGCATGAAATGACCGAAGGGGGTGATTCGCGGGTCGTTCTTGCTGGAGAGGCGGGGCCCCGACTCCTCGGCATTCTGTCGCATAGACCGGAACTTGTAGATATAAAAGGGCTTGTGGTTGCGTCCTATGCGCTCCTGACGGTATATCACAGGCCCGGGCGATGAATGGTGAACTGCCAGCGCGACAGCCGCAAGCACGGGTGAGAGGAGAATCATCGTGATGACAGACGCGAGCACGTCGAACGAACGCTTGACATTACTCTGGAACTCGCTGATGCGAGGCGATGTCAAGTCGATGAACGGTATGCCGAGAATGTCGTTAAGGTGTATATTGGCCGTGACATACGAGAGTGTGTCAGGTGCTATCTTGACAGGAAGGTTGAGTGGAAACAGTCGTGACAGGATATTCATTATGTCGGAATCCCGGATTTTCTCGGGCGCGAGGATAATCTGGTCGATCTTATATCTGCGGCATATCTCCTCGACATCTTCCCAATCCCACGACGGCATGCCGTCATCGACCTGGTGCTCACGCTCGAGCCTGATGAAGCCGACCACGTCATAGGCCCATACAGAGCCGGACTTCTTGAGCCTCCGGTAGACCTCACGGCTTTTACGGGAGTTCCCGATTATCAATGTGTAATATATCCAGTGACGCTTGCGCAGATGCCGGATTGTACGCATTGTAAGGCTCCATCGGCCCAGATAGGTGAATCCGAAAAGCAACGCGTAAAGCACAAGGATTATCTCGTAGTCCCTGATTTTTACTCCCGTTGTGTCGTTGATAAGCAATATCATGAATATCAGGAGGGTGGCCACGAGCGTTGACATCAGTGTCGTGTTGAATTCAACGAGACGGGACTTGTCGAACGGCCTATTGTAATATCCTGACAGCCAATATATCCCCAACAGTCCGAGCGGGATTAGAATCTGCTCAAGCACAAGTTTCTGCGACGTCAGGAAACTCCATAAGTCACAGAAGTTGACTGTAATCGCGCTCAGCTCATGAAAGCGGAAAATGTTGAACAGGAAAAATGCGACCGATACCATCACGAAATCTGTCGTGACGTATTTTGCCCGTTGCACTGAAACTGTGAAATTCCTGCCTTTCATTAATGTCAGATACTATTTTCTCTAATTGTGCTGAAGAAATGTAAAGCGTTTACAAAATTAACGAAAATAATTGGATTCCGGCATGTCTGAGTGTGTTAAAATGCCTCCTGACACCCCGGTGTCATTTACCTGATCACCTTAACTACGTCAGAATCGGAGACTTTGATGATGTTGCTTGCCTTGTGTCGGCGGTTGTCGTCGCGTCTGTATCTGACCACATAGTCTACGCCAGAGATAATCTCGGGGTCTATCTCGGCGAATGTGGCGGGTGTCTTGCGCCCTGACACGTTGGCCGATGTCGAGACCAGAGGGTGCCTGAGCCTCTGGCATAGAGTGCGCGAGAAGAGTTCCGATGTAATTCGGATTCCGGCAGAACCATCGTCGGCAAGCAGGTTGGGTGCGAGTCCCCGGGGACGGTCATAGATGATTGTCAGCGGATTTACGGCAGCCTCGATAAGCATCCAGGCAGCGTCCGGCACATTGTGTACTGTACGTTGCAGTTCTCCTTCAGAGCCGACGAGCACGAGCATCGACTTGGCGTCGTCGCGTTGCTTGAGGCCGTATATGCGCTTGACGGCCTCGGCGTTTGTGGCGTCACAGCCGATGCCCCACACGGTGTCGGTCGGGTAGAGGATTATGCCACCCTCTTTAAGTGTCTCGACCGCACGGGCCATGTCCTCGCGGTCATATCTTTCAATATCAGTTTGCTCCATTCTGGTTGACATTAGGATTGTGCTGAACCATTCAGATTGAATCGACTTCGGTGAGCCACAGCGAGGCTGAGGCATCGCTCGGCATTCGCCAGTCGCCTCGTGGCGACAGGCATACGCTGCCGGCCTTGACGCCGTCGGGCATGCATGAGCGCTTGAACTGCTGGCTGAAGAAGCGGCGATAGAACGTGCGAAGCCAGTGCTTGATCGTGGCGGGGTCATACACTCCGTCGAAAGCCTTGAGGGCGAGCGCATATATCTTGCGAGGCCCGGAACCGAACCGCAGCATGTGGTACAAGAAGAAGTCATGCAACTCGTAGGGGCCGACCAGATCCTCGGTCTTCTGCTGAATCCGGTCCTGGGCATCAGGGGGGAGCAGCTCGGGACTGATGGGAGTGTCGATTATGTCCTCGAGTACGTGCGCGAGATCTGTATTTTCCTCATTCCCGGCCTCGACGGCATACCCATGCACGAGGTATGAGACCAGAGTCTTGGGAATCGAGGCGTTGACGCCATACATCGACATCTGGTCTCCGTTGTAGGTACACCATCCAAGCGCGAGTTCCGACAGGTCGCCGGTGCCGATGACAATGGCGTTCTCCTGATTGGCGACATCCATAAGAATCTGTGTGCGCTCACGAGCCTGGCTGTTCTCGTAGGTGACATCATGCACCCCCGGGTCGTGGCCAATAGCAGAGAAGTGTTGGCGCACAGCGTCGGCAATTGGTATCTCGCGCTCGGTCACGCCGAGCAGCTCCATTAGTCGGGAGGCATTGCTCTTGGTGCGGTCAGTGGTTCCGAAGCCGGGCATCGTTATCGCGATAATTCCCTTGCGGTCGAGTCCGAGCATGTCGAAAGCCTTGACCGTGACGAGCAGCGCGAGCGTGGAGTCGAGTCCGCCGGAGATTCCTATCACAGCCTTGCGGCAGTTGATGGCGCGAAGCCTTATGGCGAGTCCCCAGGCCTGGATTGAGGATATCTCAGCGCAACGTGCGGCAAGACGCCTCTCATCGCCGTCGAGGAACGGATGGGCGTCAACACGGCGGTGCCCTAATACCGCCTGCTTGTCTCTGATTGGGCTGTCAAGATGAACCGTACGGTAGCGGGTGTCTCGGTCGCACTCATGGAATGTGCCGAAGTGCATACGGTCGTGGCGTATTGTCTCGAGATCGATGTCGGCTATCGCCAACTTGTCGGCAAGAGTGAAACGCTCGCTCTCGGCGAGTATGATGCCGTTTTCCGCGATTATGCAGTTTCCGGCAAACGCAAGGTCGGTCGATGACTCTCCGGTTCCGGCCGAGGCATATACATAGCCGCTCCGGCAGCGTGCCGACTGGTTTGCAATCAGGTCGGTCAGGTATCTGTGCTTGCCGATAAGTTCGTTGGTGGCTGAGAGATTGAGTATTATGTCGGCTCCGGCTGGCGCGAGCTCTGAACTCGGGGGGAGGGGTACCCATAGGTCCTCGCATATCTCGATGCCGAACCTCGCACCGGCAGTCTCAAAAATCAGGTCGGTGCCTAACGGCACGGGCTCTTCGGAGCCGGGGCGGAATAGTTCTGTGCTTAAGCCGCGACCTGAGACAAACCAGCGTTTCTCGTAAAACTCGCCATAGTCGGGAATGTATGACTTTGGCACGAGTCCGCGCACATTGCCCTGCGAGAGCACTGCGGCACAGTTGAACAGCCGTCCGTCATGAGGAACGGGAACTCCGACGACCACCGTCATCTTTTTGCCGGAGAGTCTTGAGGCAAGCTCGGAGAGGGCAGTTTGTGCCTTCTCCAGCAGAAGTGTCTGACCGAAAAGGTCGGCGCATGTATAGCCGGTTATGCTTAGTTCGGGGAACAGTGCAATATCGGCCTCAAGGGCGTCACACTCGGCAGCCAGTCTTTCTATCTCGCCGATATTGTGAGATATGTCGCCGGGCCGCACCACCGGCGAGCAGGCGGCGACCCTGATGAATCCGTAGTTTTTCATATTCTGGAAATGCGTTTTGCTCATGCGATAAGGGGAAGAGACCTTACAGACATACAAATTTAAAAAAACATTTTGGATTAAATCAGTGTTTTTAGGATAAAATGACGCCTAAACGCATGTCGATACTTATATTTTTACCGAATGGAAGCGATTCAGGCGGAGTGTGGCGTCAGTAATGAGACAGGTGAAAACTGAAATTCCCGTAATACAAGAACCTAAATATCGGAATCAACTATGAAGATCAATCACCCCGGATTCAGAGGGGCTGTTGTGGCAGCCGCACTGGCAATCGCATCTGTATTTGTTCCGGGAGCGTCGGCCGATTCAGTCCGTGGCGAGAAGACGCTTGGCCTGATGGGTGGCTATGCGACTTATAACCACAGTGGATTTGCGAATGTGTATTTCCAGTATTCATTCTCGCGACATGTGCGGATCGCGCCCGAGGTGGGCATCGTGTTCAGCAATGGCGGCCGTTCGGCGCTTACCATCAGCGGCGACATGCAGTTCCCGTTCAAGATAGTCAGCGGTTTTCAGGTCTATCCGCTTGCCGGCCTGACCTTCAATACGTGGAATTATAGCCATGACAGTACCCGGTCGCGGTTTGGGGGCGAGGTCGGTCTCGGCTTTGACCTGTATATGACCCGACATCTCAAGGTCAATCTTCAGGGCAAATACTCGCTGATGAACGACACGTCAGGGGCATTCTTCGGATTGGGAATCGGGTATGTGTTCTGAAGCCGCGGGAGAGGCGTCAAGGCTCGATAGGAAAAAAGTATCAAGGGTGTGCGCGACAGAGTCATGCACACCCTTGAGGGGATTTATGCTTATGAAACTAAAAAATCTTACTTCAGAGCATCCTTTACGGCATCGTTGGGCACCATTTCCTCTCTGAAAACATAAGCGCCTGTCTTGGGAGATTTCTCCATAACGATGATCTTACTGTATGTACGGCCTTCACCCTTCTGGATTGAGGCCACGGTTTTCTTTGCCATGGGTCAGTGCTTATTTGATTTCTTTGTGAACGGTTACTCTCTTCAGGATCGGGTTGTACTTCTTGAGTTCAAGACGGCCTGTAGTGTTTTTGCGGTTTTTGGTGGTGATGTAGCGTGACATGCCGGGCATTCCGCTTGCCTTATGTTCGGTGCATTCGAGAATCACTTGAACGCGATTGCCTTTTGCTTTCTTTGCCATAATTCGTAGTGTCTGTTAGAGAGAAAGGATTCTGATGTCTTTGAAGTCTATGTTACCCTCGGCCTCGGCCTTCTTGAGGGCTGCGTTAAGACCGATTTTGTTGATGGTGCGGAGCGCACGTGCGGAAAGACGAAGCTGGATCCACATATCCTGCTCTACCCAGTAGAACTTCTTTGTGTGCAGGTTCACCTCGAACTTGCGTTTGGTGCGACGCTTTGAGTGAGAGACGTTATTGCCCACCTGCGCCTTTTTGCCTGTGATCTGACAAACTTTTGACATGGCTGTTGTTTAATTCTTATTTAATTTAACTTCAGTTTGTTCTGACGCCATCTCAGTTCTCATATCGTCACTAACTGCATCATTTTCAGTGACTTTTAAGGATGTGCCACAAAACGTTTGCAAAGTTACGACTTTTTTCGCTATTTTCCAAATATTTCGGCCTGTTTCTCGGCTTTCGTCCTTATTTTATGTCGCTTGCGGCATTTGCCCGGCAGCCTGGCAAGTGCGCCGCGCTACGTGCGGTCGGAGGTGGTGCTCGCAATGACTTCGGCGTTGGCGAATCTTCGTATCCAGGGCCAGGAATATGGGGTGTCGGGAAGCACGACAAGGCCGTCGAGGTGCTCTTCCTCACGCAGCAGGGCTGCATATTTGCCCATTGAGCCCTGGCTCGTGATGACATGGTGGCATCGCGACATGAGGGCGAGGTCGCTGTATCCCCGGTCTGAGCCGTTCATGTAGAAAACCTCGGCGTGAAGTTCGGCAAGCGGAGGCAGAAGATTCCTGGAGCACCACTCAGGCTCGTCGGAGAAAATAAAGAACCAGACCGGATTCCCTGCATATTCCGCCACCCGCATGCAGGCATCGAAGAAATAGCCTATGTCTGCAGGCTCGCCGTAGGCTTTGTTGTATCTCGCGAGGTCTCCGCGTCTGACATGTACGGCGCAGATATCGAAATCTCTGGCGACATCCTTGATATATTCATTTTTTTTCAGGGTGATGGAGTCAAGATGCGAAGGGACGATGCGGAATACACGGCGGAAATATTCTGAATACATCTGCTCCGGGTCATGGAAATAGCCGTCCACATACCTGGGTCCACGTATATCCAGCCATGCGAACGGGTCTTCGTCATCGGTAAAATAATTGTTGTGCCTGTAGAACGCCGACAGGTATAGGCGGGTAAGCAGGCCGTGGCGTGCCTCGGTGAAGTCGAGGTCGGGGAAGAGTCTCAGCAGGTCGAAATTACGGCAGAAGCGGTTGTCAAGGTCCATTCCGGATTCTCTGAACCAGCGAAGGTCAAACTGTACCTCCTCACCCCGAAGAGTCAGCATATACCCTACGAGATAGAAGTGCATCTGCGAGCAGATACCGCCATCCATTGCGATTATCACCCTGTCGGGAAGCAGGTGGCATTTGGCCAGTAATCGGGCAATTGCCGAGCAGGCTTCTTTTGCAGTTGAGCGGAGAGACCCTTTCATGGTGTCAGTCGTCGTTGATATCCTCCTGCTCTTTATAATTGTTGCGGAGGAGTCTGATGAGCATCACCATGACATGGTTTGTGGCGCTCTCGATCACCTGGTCGCGGTCGCCCGAGAAATGTATCAGCTCGGTGGCTATCTGCGAGCCATATTTAGCGGCCATCCAGACTGTGCCCACCGGCTTGAATTTGGTGCCTCCGTCAGGACCCGCAATGCCCGAAGTGGCCAATGCGCAATCAGAGCGCATGAGGCTTGAGGCACCCGCGGCCATAGCCTCAACGACCTGCCGGCTTACGGCTCCGTGGCGTGCCAGGTCGTCGCGCGAAACCCCAAGGACATTGGCCTTGACATCGTTGCTGTAACTCACCACACTGCCCAAAAAATAAGCGGAAGAGCCCGGGTTGCGCGTGATCTGATGGGCTATGTTTCCGCCGGTGCAGCTTTCGGCGCAACCCACGGTCAGCTCCCGTTCGGTCAGCAGGTCGCCCAGCACCTGCGGCACGCTCTTGTCGTCGGTGGTGACAATCTCCTCGCTGAACATGTCCTGCAGCTGCTGCTGGAACTTATTCATCTTGAACCGCAGCAACTCAACGCCCGGGTTTACTCCGGTGAGGGTAATCTTTGTCACGAGGTTGTTGCTGTCGATCGAGATCCTGACGAAATCAGGCAGTAGAGACTCGAAGTGTCTCATGATGTTGCGGAGTTCATCGCCGGTGTAGCCATAGATGACCACATGACGGGTCTCAGTGGGCATCTTGGCTTGATTGCTCTTTCCGCATTTATCGCGCGGTGTGTCCTTCTGTGTCATAACGTGTCTAATTTGGTATGCGCACCGGTCGGTCAGATGGTGACGCGGGCGAATGGCGGGAGCGCCAGGTCGCTGAATTCTTTTTTAAGGTATTTGAAATAGCCGGCCATAGCCACCATGGCGGCATTGTCGGTGGTGAACTTTCTGGGGGGAATCCACGCCTTGACTCCGAGTCGGCCGCAAAGGCGGGATACTGCATCTCGAACGCCCGAGTTGGCTGACACTCCGCCGCCGATGGCCACATGACGCACGCCTGTCTGGCGGATGGCGGGCTCGAGTTTGGAGAGCAGGATGTCGATGATGGTCTTCTGAAGCGATGCGCAGAGGTCCGCCTTGTTCTCCTCGACAAAGTTGGGGTTCTCACGCATGGCGTCGCGAAGCGTGTAAAGGAACGAGGTCTTCAGCCCGCTGAACGAATAGTCGAGTCCAGGTATGTGGGGCTTGCTGAAATGGAAGCGCTTTGGATCACCCTCGGCGGCAAGCCGGTCGATGTGCGGGCCGCCGGGGTAGGGCATCCCCATAACCTTGGCGCACTTGTCGAACGCCTCTCCCGCGGCATCGTCGATGGTGCGTCCGAGAATCTCCATGTCAGACTCTGACCGTACCAGGACTATCTGTGAGTTGCCGCCCGAGACCAGCAGGCAGAGGAACGGGAACTCCGGCACCTCGTCGGCCTCGGTCTCCCTGATGAAATGTGACAGCACGTGGCCGTGCAGATGGTTTACATCCACAAGTGGTATGTCAAGTCCTATTGCCATGCCCTTCGCGAACGATGTGCCTACATGAAGCGAGCCAAGCAGCCCGGGCCCGCGGGTATAGGCGATTGCCGACAGGTCGGAGGGCTTTATGGCCGCCTGTCGGAGCGCCTCCGAAACGACCGGCACTATGTTCTGCTGGTGGACTCGCGACGCAAGCTCGGGTACGACCCCGCCGTAGGCCTCATGGACCTTCTGGCTTGCTATCACGTTGCTTTTCAGCAGTCCGTCGGCAATCACTGCTGCCGATGTGTCGTCGCACGACGATTCTATGCCAAGTATGATGTCACTCATTTTATATCCGGATTAACGTACAAAGTTAATGAATTCGCACCTATTTTAAAAGAAAAACATTTTTTTTGATTAAATTTGCAGTTGGATAGGCGAGAAATATATATGATCGCCAGTCCCAGGCCCCGGAAATGTCTACAACAAGGTCAATATATAAAGTTTTTCGCAGCATTCTTTTTTCTGCCGTGCTGACAGTCTTAGGGTTGGTCGCGGCACTTTATATCATTGTATCCGTTCCGGGCGTTCAGCGCGCCGTGAAGTCGCGTGCCGAGAGGGAACTGACCTCGTTGCTCGGCGGCCGGGTAGAGATCGGCGAGGTCGACATTTACCCGTTCAACGAAGTCAGGCTTCATGCCGTCTCGCTCTACACACCGGGAGGCGTCCGGTGTGTGTCGGTCGGACGCCTCGGCGCCGGCATCGATTTGTGGAAACTCATATCTACCGGCGATATAGAGGTGACCTATGCCGAGATTATCTCGCTGAACGCGCGCGTGGAGCAGTCGAGCCAGGGGGGACCGCTAAACATACAGTACATCATCGACGCCCTCTCGGGAAAGGAGAAAAAGACACCTCCCCCTCGGTTCCAGGTGCGGCTGCACAACGTGGTGATTCGAAAATCAAACCTTTCGTTCCACCGCACATGGGTAGAGCGTAATCCCGATCCCGGGCGTATAGATTTCAATCATATTGACCTCAGGAACTTCAGGGTGGACGTTGCTTTCCCGATTATCTCCAACGACGATTTCAGTGTTGACCTGCGCCGCTTGGCTTTTGAGGAGGAGAGTGGCTTCTCGCTGAATTCTTTGTCGTGCAAGGCACATATTACGCCGGCAGAACTTCAATTGCGCGATTTCAAACTAAGGACAGAACGATCTGAGATTATCCTGTCAGACCAGACACTGAAAATTGACGGCTACGGAAAAATCATGGATGCGCTCCGAAGCGGCGACCATTCATTGCAGTTGGAGGCAGCCCCGCTCTGTCCGGCTGATTTCGCTGCTTTCTTCCCTCCCCTCAGTGAGTTCGTCAGCTCGATGTCGCTGACAGCCGACATTCACGGCAATCTTGACAGGGCCACACTCAACACACTGGAATTCTCCGCACCCGACGATCATGTCAGGCTCTCACTCTCGGGTTACGTGTCAGGGATCGGCTCTCCCGGCTTGATGGCTGCGGAGATAGGGCGTCTTGACTTTCGCGCGTCATCCGGTTTCATATCGCAGATCTCAGCCGTAATCCCCTGGAAAAGTGACAAGCCGCGTTCAATTGTGGCATCAGTCGGAGATTTTCATCTCATGGCTGCCGGGTATTTCAGTCAGGACGACCGTAAGGCGAGGGGAGTTGTGGAGGCAGAGACAGGAGTTGGCAATGTAAAGGCATCGGGATCGGCCGCATGGAGCGACGAGCGTGTAGATGTGAACGAGATAGCTGTGCATGCCGTTGATTTTCGTCTCGGCAGTCTGCTGTCCAACCCGCGGATTGGTTCATTCAGTGCCGATGTGACGGGCGACATAAGCGTTATTGGCCGTGACATAGGTGGAGAGGTGTCGCTCACTGCCCCATATTTTGAGTTCAACTCCAACAGGTTTGAGAACATCACTGCCGAAGCTGTCAAGAAAGGCCGGTCAGTGACCGGAAAGGTCGGCCTCGATGGCGCGCTTGCCTCGCTTGATGCGACTGTCGAATGTGAGATCGCCGGTGAGTCCTCTCTCTGGAATCTGGACACGAGTATCGAACACCTTGTGCCGGCGCCCCTCGGTGTCGGAGGCCTCAAGGCGACAGATGCACTGAGCGGGGACATTGTGCTAAGTCTGTCAGGTAATAAGCCCGACAACATGGCGGGTTCTGTCGAGGTCAGGAATTTTAATCTTGACGCGGCGAGAAAACTACATATCGAAGAGCTGACCCTTAGTGCCGATTTGACCGAGAATGGCAGGTCCTATGTATTAGGATCAGACTTTCTGAACGGAACCGTGAGTGGAGATTTTAACCCTACGGCAATTGTCGGCATGGTCCGTGGGTTGCTGGCTGAGGGACTTCCATCCTTAATATCCCCGGGTCAGGATACAGACACAGATGGGCAGCACGCCGAGTTCAGCCTCTCACTTCTGCCCGAGGACAATCTGTATGCCGTGCTCGGCACTCCGGTGCGCCCCGGTGTGCCACTGACAATTGACGGCAGTCTCGACGGTACCACCCGTTCGCTTGACCTGATGGTCGATGCCCCTTATCTTGTGAAGGGTAACGACAAACTTATAAAAAACACGGCTGTTGATTTGCGCATGTCGGCCGGTTCACCTATAACGGCGGCAGTGCGAACACAGTTTCCTCTGAAGAATGACATGGCGGGACTCAATGTAACGCTTACTGCCCTGGCCGATAGGATTGGTGCCGATTTAGGCTGGAAGATGGAGAAGAATCCTGACAACACCGGCAACGTGGGGCTGGACGTGGCTCTGGAGCGAGAGCCGCTCACAGGAAGCCTTGGCATAGACGCGCGGCTCCGTGACTCCGGATTCAGGCTCAACGGCGCATCATGGGATATCTCGCCGGGTTATATCGACTATGCCGGGAAATCGCTTAGGGTCAACGGGCTTCGCATATCACACGGGCCACAGTTCGTCGACATTCACGGTAGTGCCTCGGAGTCGCCTCTCGATGTCCTTACAGCCGAACTCGCCGGCATTGACCTTGAATACATCTTCAATATCCTCAACATAAACCATGTGGATTTCGGAGGAATCGCCACAGGCCGTGCGGTTGTGACCGACCTGTTCAGTAAGGCACCTGTGGCGCAAACCGACGGACTTTTTGTGAAAAACCTTGCCTATAACGGTTGTGTGCTTGGCGACGGACAGCTTGAGAGCCACTGGGATAATGAGGAGAAGATGGTTGCCATAAACGCCGACATAGCGGCAGCCGACACAGCATCGGCCACGGTGCGCGGCGGTGTCTACGTGACGCGCGACTCGCTCTCGTTTGACTTCACGGCCAAGAAACTGGACATAGAGTTTCTGCAGCCATTCATGAGCGGCTTCACGTCGAGTGTAAGAGGACGCGCCAGCGGCGAGCTTAAACTCTACGGCACATTCTCAGACATAGATCTCGGCGGATGGGCATATGCCGACACCATAACCATGTTGGTCGACCAGACCAATGTCTATTACAGCGGTGCGGACACGGTGAGGTTCTCGCTGGGCCGAATATCCATACCCCGCATGCGTCTATATGACAAGTACGGGCACAGTGGTCTGATAAGCGGAGAGGTCAGGCATGATTATCTGCGCGATGCGCAGTTCCGGTTCGATTTTACCGATGTGCGTGACATGCTGGTCTATGACACGGGCCCGAAGGTGAATCCCCGCTGGTATGGCCATGTGTTTGCGAGCGGCACGGCATCGCTCCGCGGCATACCGGGCCTTATAGCCATCAACATCAATATGCGTACGGGTCCGCAATCGGAGTTTACGCTGGTTCTCGACGAGACCCAGACAGCCATAGACTATAAGTTCCTGACGTTTACGGATAAAAGGGGAGAGGCGCAACGCGCGCTCGAGGTTGAGGAGACGTTTGAGGACCGGTTCCGAAAGCGGGCGGTGACGGCAGTGCGCGAGCGGCAGGACGTGTTCAACCTTGACCTGGCCCTTGACGTCAGACCCGGTACCGACCTCGTGATAGTCATGGATCCACAGGCCGGTGACAAGATCTCGGCCAATGGCAGCGGCGCGCTGCAGATGCACTATGACAGCGATGATGACAAATTCGACATATACGGCAAGTACACACTTGAGCGCGGCAACTACAACTTCAGCCTTCAGGACCTGATACTGAAGAATTTCACCATCCGTCCCGGCAGCAGCATATCATTCAACGGCGACCCCCTTGCCGGACTGCTCGACATCACCGCCGCATATCGTGTCAACACCAACCTCAAGGATCTCGACCGCTCGTTTGAGTCTGATCCCGACCTGAACAGAACCAGTGTCCCCGTAGATGCGTTACTTAAAGTCAGGGGTGACATACATGCGCCTGAGATAAACTTTGACATTTCGCTGCCGACGGTTACCTCAGATGTCGAGCGCAAGGTGCGGAGCATAGTCTCGACCGAGGACATGATGAACCGCCAGGTCATATACCTGCTTGCGCTCAACCGGTTCTATACGCCGGAGTACATGGGTGCGGAGCAGGGCGGTGAGCTCGCGTCTGTCGCGTCGTCAACACTGTCGTCTCAACTGCAGAACATCATCGGCTCTCTCACTGATAAGTTCTCGCTCGCGCCTTCGTTCAAATCAGAGAAGAGCGATCTCTCGGACATGGAGGTTGACGTAGCCCTGTCGTCGAGTCTGTTCGACAACCGGCTGCTGCTGAACGGCAACCTCGGATACCGTGACCGCAGCACGTCCCAGACCACATTTATCGGTGACTTCGACCTGGAGTATCTGCTCTCGCGCGACGGCAAGCTACGCCTCAAGGCATACAATCATTTCAATGATGCCTCGTATTATCTGAAGTCAGCGCTCACCACCCAGGGAATCGGCATTATATATCGCAAAGAGTTTAACGATCCGTTCGCGTTCATCAAGAGGATGTTCCGGAAAAAGAATAAAACCGGTTCCAGGCAACCAGACAAAGAAAATAAAAACAATAAATAGTGAAGACAATAAATATAGAAGGACTTCTTGACCGCATCACATTCCGCAGTCGTGACTCGATTGGAGTTGCGTTCAGCGGCGGTGGAGCACGTGGCTTCTCTCACATAGGCGTGATTATGGCAATGGAGAAGTTCGGCATCAGTCCCCAGATACTTTCCGGCGTATCGGCCGGCTCGATCGCTGCCGTGCTCTATGCCGCCGGGCTGTCGCCGCTCGATATGCGCAAGTGCTTCGCGGATTCCAACAAGTTCGCGGACTTCCGCGAATGGACAGTTCCCAGGGACGGAATATTCAAACTCACGAGATTTGCCAGGATGCTTGAGTCTTGGCTCCCCGTGCGGCGTCTGGAGGAACTAAGGATTCCGACCGTGGTCTGCGCGACCAATCTCGACCGCGGCACACAGGTCGGCTGGGTGAAAGGTGAGATAGTGCCGCGTGTGGTGGCGTCATGCAGCATACCTATAGTTTTCCGTCCTGTCGCCATCAACGGCGCTCATTATGTAGACGGGGGTGTGCTTCACAATCTGCCGGCCTGGGCGATTCGTGATCATTGCGATGTGCTGTACGGCTCGAACTGCTCTCCACTCAACCAGAAGTATCAGTACAAGGACTCTCTGCTCGACATAGCCTTGCGCTCGTATCATCTCACCACAAAGTCGAATCTCATTTCCGACATACGCCTCTGCGACCATGTCATAACGCCTCGTGAGCTCACTGACCACAAGACCTTCGATCTCTCGACTCTTGACGCCGCGATAAAGATAGGCTACGAGGCCGCCTGCCGTCTGTTCGAGGCCCTGGGCAAGGCGGGAAAGTAGAAGGAATAGTCATTGCAAACGACACCCGACCATAGACATGGATTAATAAATAAACAATCAATCATATACAGCACAATCCGAGGAAATAACTTCAATGGAAAAACCTATCATCTATCAAGCCTTTCCGCGCATTCTCACAAATAGCAACGACAAGTGTGTGCCCGACGGGACATACGAGGAGAACGGCTCGGGAAAACTCAACGACATCACCCCCCGGCTTCTCAAGTCGCTTCGCGACATGGGAGTGAACTGCATCTGGCTGACCGGAATAATCGAGATGGCCACAAAGACAGCCTTCGGTGACGGCCGTATACCGGCAGACAACCCGAATGTCGTAAAGGGTCAGGCCGGCTCGCCATATGCCATCAAGGACTATTATGACATTGCCCCGGCCATAGCCGAGGATATCGACAGGCGCATGGAGGAGTTCGAGGCTATGGTCAAGCGTGTGCACAAGGCGCAAATGAAACTGATCATCGACTTCGTGCCCAATCACACGGCCCGTGTGTATCATTCCGACGTGTCGCCCAACGGCATCGAGGATTTCGGACAGGCTGACGACATATCGAAGTTTTTCGCCCCCGATAACAATTATTATTACATGACCAACCAGAGGTTCGCCCCGTCGTTCGATATCGCCAGGCCAGGCACGGCGCCTTATGTCGAGTTTCCGGCCAAGGCCACAGGCAATGACTGCTTCACAGCCTTCTGCGGAGAGTCTGACTGGTATGAGACCGTCAAGCTCAACTATGGCTACGACCCCGGTGACCACACGACCCACTTTGACCCTGTGCCCGACACATGGCTCAAGATGCTTCATATCCTGCGCTTCTGGGCCTCAAAGGGTATTGACGGTTTCCGCTGCGACATGGTGTTCATGGTGCCCCGAGAGTTCTGGCACTGGGCTATTCCTCAAGTCAAGTCCGATTATCCGCATATCGTGTTTATCGGAGAGATTTATGATGTGGATGCCTACAGGCCCTTTCTGGAATACTGCGGGTTCGACTACCTCTATGACAAGGTGAACCTCTATGACACCCTCAAGGGGATAGAGTGCCACAACATGTCGGCGGCGCAGCTGTCGTCATGCTGGCAGAGGGTAGACGGCATCGGTGACTCGATGCTCAACTTTCTGGAGAATCATGACGAGGTGCGTTTCGCATCGCGCGAGTTTGCCGGTGACCCCGCCAAGGCCGTCCCGTATCTCGTTACGAGCGCCATGATCTCGCGCGGCCCGTTCATGATATATTACGGTCAGGAACTCGGCGAGATGGCTCGTGACAACGAGGGCTTCGCAGGCGACAACAACCGTTCCACGATATTCGACTACTGGAGTTATGACACACTGCGCCGCTGGTATGACAACGGTCGCTGTACGGTCAGAAGACTGACCTCGCACGAGAAGTGGCTTCGCGCCGTCTATTCCAGAGTGCTCAACCTCTGCAACGAGTCAGAGGCGATACGCGAGGGTGAGTTCTTCGACCTGATGTATGTCAATCTGCGCAACCCCAGGTTCGATCCCCACAGGCAGTTCGCCTTCCTGCGGTATACAGACAAGGAGGTTCTTCTGTTTATTGTAAATTTTGACTCCAAGCCTGTCAGCGCGGGTGTCATGATACCTGACCTGGCTTTCGGCATGGCCGGCATCGGCGAGGGAATATCGCATACCACAGACCTGATATGGGGCCTTGACCATACATTTGAGGTGGAGCGTGGGAAACCTGTGAATGTCGAGATCGGGGCCTATGACGCTCTCATTCTGCCCCTGCATAGGCTTCAGTCCGCTTCGGGAAAATAAATATGGGGTAGAGGGAAATATAAGTCGCAATAATTTTGAACACTCATTTAAAATTTTTAATTTTGTACTTCAAAAGGTGGCATCCGTGTCGCGGCATGCGTGAACGGTCACTCACAATCGATTGACAGACAACGTGTGCGCTACAACAGAAGTACAACCAACAACCATACATTTCAATATGAACAACAATCTTCCGCCGATCAAGGTCTTTGCAGGCGAAGCGTCACTCTATCTCGGGGAGAGCATCTGCAAGGAACTCGGCATCGAATTGGGCAAAATGAAGAAAGAGCGTTTTGCCGACGGTGAATTTGAAGTAGGCTTCGAGGAGTCGATCCGTGGTGCGCAGGTCTATCTCGTGCAGTCCACATTCAACTCGTGCGAGAACCTGATGGAGCTCTTGCTCATGATTGACGCCGCCAAGCGTGCGTCGGCCGGCAGCATCATCGCCGTGGTTCCCTATTTCGGCTGGGCGCGTCAGGACCGCAAGGACAAGCCCCGCGTGTCGATTGCCGCTAAACTCGTGGCCGACCTTCTGACTGCGGCCGGAATCACACGTCTGATCACCATGGACCTTCATGCCGACCAGATCCAGGGATTCTTTGATGTTCCCGTCGACCATCTCTATGCCTCTTCGATCTTCATCCCCTACATCGAGAGCCTCAAGCTCAAGGATATGGTGATTGCCTCGCCCGACGTCGGCGGCGCAAAGCGCGCCAACTCCTACGCCAAGTTCTTCGACGTTCCTCTTGTGCTCTGCCATAAGACCCGCGCCAAGGCCAACGTCATCGCCAGCATGACAGTGATAGGCGACGTCAAGGACAAGAATGTGATTCTTGTGGACGACATAGTCGATACGGCAGGAACAATCACCAAGGCTGCCGACCTGCTTATTGCCGAGGGCGCGAAATCTGTCAGGGCCCTCTGCAGCCACGCAGTGATGAGCGACCCCGCTACCGAGCGTGTCAAGAACAGCGGCCTGACAGAGATCATCTTCACCAACTCGATTCCCTACGAGCGTGAGAACGATAAGGCCACAGTGCTCCCGGTGGCACAGCTTTTCGCCGACACCATCCGTCGTATCCACAACAACCAGTCGATTTCCTCGCAGTATCTCTTCAAGTAAAAGAACACTACCTACATAAAACAATGCGCGGCCCCGTCACTGACGGGGCCGCGTTGTTGTTTGCCGTGTATTGTCGGATTACCAGATTATCACGCGCTCAGACTCGGGACGGAACATCTTGTCGCCTGCCTTGATGTCGAAAGCCTTGAAGAAGGGATCGATGTTGCGCAGCGTGACGTTGACGCGGTTGACGCCAAGCGAGTGTACGTCGCCTGTGGTGAGGTTGCGGATTTCCTCGTCGCGGATATTGTTGGCCCAGAGGTTGGCGAAGTTCATGTAGAAGATCTGGGTCGGATCGTAGCCGTCGATCTTAGCCTCCTCTGATGTGATGTCGACACCCTTCTTGGCCTGAGAGTCGAGGAACGCTGTGTAAGCCACGCGCAGACCGCCCTGGTCGGCGATGTTCTCGCCCATGGTGTATGTGCCGTTCGCATGGAGGCCCGGAAGAACCTCCACCTCATCAAACTGTGCGCCCAGTCCCTTGGTCTTCTCTGCGAAGGCCGAGCGGTCGGCGTCTGTCCACCAGTTCACCATGTTGCCGTCGGCGTCGAAGTTGCAGCCCTGGTCGTCGAATCCGTGTGTCATCTCGTGGCCGATCACAACGCCGATGCCGCCATAGTTCTCGGCGTCGCTCGACTCGGGATCGAAGAAGGGAGCCTGAAGGATTCCGGCGGGGAAGACGATCTCATTGTACATCGGGTTGTAGTATGCGTTGATAGTCTGCGGAGTCATGCCCCACTCGGTGCGGTCAACGGGTTTGCCCCATTTCTCCAGTTGGCGGTCGAATGCCCAGAGGCCCGCATTGTGCATGTTCTCGTAATAGCTCAGGTTGGGATCAATCTCAAGCAGCGAGTAGTCTTTCCACTTGTCGGGATAACCGATCTTGACAGTGACTGAGTTGAGTTTCTTGAGTGCCTCGAACTTGGTGTCGTCGGTCATCCAGGGGAGACGGATGATGTGCTTGCCGAGTGCCTTGCGGAGATTCTCGACGAGACCCACCATATATGTCTTAGAACTTTCGGGGAAGTACTGCTCCACATAGAGCTGGCCGATTCCCTCGCCCATGACTCCCTCGACAGCCGAGAGTGACTTCTTCCAGCGGGGACGCTGCTGTTGCACGCCCGACATCACCTTGTTGAACTCGAAACTTGCGTTAGCGAAGTCATCGCTGAGTGTCGAGGCTGCTCCAGATACGATTTTCCAGAGATAGAGGTCCTTTTTCTCGCGGTCGGAGAGGCTCTTCATCAGGTTGTCTGCCTGCTTCACGGTGTTGAGCTCAGTCACGATGGCCATCTCGGGAACGGGTATGCCCATGTCCTCGATGATGCCGCGTACGGGCAGGTTGGGATACATGGCCTCGATCTGCTCCATTGAGCGGGGATTGTACATGGCCGGGATGTTACGGCTCTGCTCGCGGGTCCATGTGGAGTCGGCGATAAGAGTCTCGATCTTCATCACGTTCTTGGCGATACGCTTGGCGTCCTTCTTGCTGTATCCGGCGAGCTGCATGTCAGTCTCGATGAGTCTGGCGTATGCGTTGCGCACCTCTTTGTTGCGCTTGTCGTTGAGCAGATAGTAGTCGCGGTCGCCGAGCCCGAGTCCGGCTCCCCCCACATACATTGAGTACACCTGACTGTTGGCAAGGTCCTCCATCATGGATACGCCGAAGAGGGGTGACGCCTCGTAGCGGTGCATCCAGCGGAACAGGTCAGCCATATCCTCAGGTTTGGCGTTCTCGATACGGGCAAGCTTGCCCTTGATCGGAGCGGCTCCCTCACGGTTGCGGCGCACGGAGTCCATGCCCTGCTCGTAAATGGTAGCGATCTTGAAGGCATTTGTTCCGGGCTGGGGATTGGTGGCGGCCAGACCCTTCACGATCCGCTGCACGCGGTTCTCGCTCGAGTCGTTCAGGATGTTGAACTGCCCGTAGCGGGAATACTCGGGTGTGAGGGGATGATCCTTCTGCCACTTGGTGTTCACATGGTGATAGAAGTCTGTCTTGGGCGAGATACTGTTGTCGACACCCTTGATGTCCAGACTCTTTGTGTGCTCCTGAGCCATGACCGGCATAATGCCGAATCCGAGAGTCAGGCACACAGCCGTTGTCATCTTTGTCTTAACGTTCATATTAATTTATTTAAGGTTTGTTACATACATTTTCATTTGCGGCGATGCGGGTGTCAGGCAAAACACAGCGCATCGGTCATTGTCCTTGATTTTCTTTCGGTCTCGGCCCACTCCTGTTCCGGGTCAGAGCCCTTCACTATTCCTCCGCCTGCGAAAAGGCAATATCTTTCCTTTTCAATAAGCGCAGAACGAAGGTTGACATAGAGGTCGAAATCTCCGTCGGCATACATGGGACCGATGAAGCCTCCGTAATATCCGCGTTGGAAATCCTCACACGCGGATATGATGACGGCTGCTGCATCGCGTGGCAATCCGCAGAGAGCCGGAGTCGGGGAGAGGAGCGTCGCCATCCTGACGGACTCTCCGAATGTCAGGTCCCTTCCTGAGGCCTCGATTTGCGTCATCAGGTGTTCCACAGGCCCGGCATTGTAGGTGACGGGCCCGTCGGTGGTGACTTGGAGGCCTTCTGCGGCGAGAGTACCGGCTATGAACTCGGTGACTACCCTCTGCTCCCCGATGTTTTTTTCGTCCCAGAGGGAATCATGTTGCTCTGTTCCGGCGGTGCGTGTGCCTGCGAGGGCCATGGCGAGCAGTCTGTCACCACGTCGCGACAGCAGCCTCTCTGGCGTGGCGCAGAGCCATGTGCCGGTCGGGCCGGTGTGGAAACATGTCACGAATGCATTCGGGTATGCGTCGCACAGCCTGAGGAATGACTCGGCAAGCGCTATCTTTCCGTCGTGGACGATCGCCCGGGCTGCCACACACTTTCCAAGTCTTCCGCCTTCTATATCCGATACTATGTGCTCCACCATCCTACGGTGGGTATCGCAGTCGGTCGAGGAGGCCGGAAACCTGTAAGCCTTCCCGCCGATGCTGTCTGCGGCGATAGCATCGATAAGGCCGAGATCTGCTGAAGCGATCGGCCTTTCGTTCGGAATACTGAAGACATGACTCTCCGAACCGTCGAAAGGAGCGACTGCGAACGCATCCGCATGCAGTCCCTGGAGAAGCGATCCTGAGATCGCTCCCTCGGCTTTGCCGTGACCCGGTTTCCTGTATATGAAGAAGTTCATGATTCAGTTTCCTTGATTCAGTTACTTGTTTTTCAATTCCTCGGCCATGAAGTCGAAAGGCATCGCCTCTGTCACGACAGCCTCGATAAACTCGCCGGGGGCAGCCGACGTGTTGCTGACGCGATATGTCAGGTCGACTTCAGGAGAGTCCCATTGTGAGCGGCAAATGGCGATGTCGCCTTCGTATTCGTCGACAAGCAGGCGTACCTTTTGGCCGACCTGCGATGCATTGAGACTTTCGGAAATTTCCTCCTGGAGAGCCATCAGTTGGTCGAGGCGTTTCTGCTTTACTTCGGCGGGCACGTCGTCGTCATAATGAAGCGCGGAATAAGTGTCATCTTCCTCGGAGTATGCGAAGGCTCCCATGCGGTCAAACCTCTGCGTGCGCACGAATTCCATCAGTTCATCGAAATCCTCGTCAGTCTCGCCCGGGAAACCGACCATGAGAGTCGTGCGCAACTTTATGCCGGGCACCCGGCGTCTGATCTCGTCGAGAAGCCGCAGTGTGCCCTCCTTGTCGATATGGCGGCGCATCCGGCTCAGTTGGGAGTCCGAGATATGCTGCAGCGCGATGTCGAGATATTTGCAGATGTTATCGCGGCGAGCCATGACATCGAGCACGTCGGTCGGGAAATCGGCAGGGTATGCATAGTGAAGCCTTATCCACTTCACACCCTCGATGTCGGCCATGCGGTCTATGAGCCCGGCGAGGCGATGCTCACGATACAGGTCGAGACCGTAACTCGAGAGATCCTGCGCTATTATGTTGAACTCGCGCACTCCCTTGGATGCGAGGTCCCGGACCTCGGCGAGAATCTCCTCCTCGGGGCGAGACTTGTGGCGTCCGGTAATCAGGGGGATGGCGCAGAACGCGCAGAAACGGTTACAGCCCTCCGAAATCTTGACATAAGCCGAGTGAGGGGGAGATGTGAGGGTTCTTTCCCATTCGGCCGGACGTGTGGCAGCCTTCAGGTCCGGCAGCTCGCTTACAAACCGGTCCCAGTCGAATTTACCGTATATCAGGTCGAGTTCCGGCATCTCGGCCTTGAGGTCTTTCAGATACCTCTCCGTCAGGCAGCCCATGGCGGCGATTTTGCCGATTTGACCCTCATCCTTTAGTTGGGCGAGTTCGAGCAGCAGGTTGATTGACTCCTCCTTGGCGTCGCCGATAAAGCCGCAGGTGTTCACCATGACGTACTCGCCCGTCGGCTCCTCGGGGTTATGGGCTACGGTATAGCCTTTTGCCTCAAGACGGCGTATGAGCCGTTCGGAATCTATGAGATTCTTCGAACAGCCCATTGAGATTATGTCAATATGGTTTTTCGTAAAACTCATGAGCAGTCGATTATCAGATGGCGTTGCCGAAGAGTGAGCGTACGAACTCAGAGGGGTGGAAGATCTGCAGGTCTTCCTTTCCCTCGCCGAGACCGATGTACTTCACGGGAATCTTGAACTGGTCGCTGATTCCGATCACCACACCTCCTTTGGAGGTTCCGTCGAGTTTTGTGATCGCGAGGGTGTTGACCTCAGTGGCTGCCACGAACTGCTTGGCCTGCTCGAAGGCATTCTGCCCCGTGGATCCGTCGAGGACAAGCAGAATCTCCTGCGGCGCGTCAGGCACGACCCGCTTCATCACGTTCTTGATTTTTGTAAGCTCGTTCATCAGGCCGATCTTGTTGTGCAGACGACCGGCGGTGTCGATAATCACGACGTCAGCGCCCTGTGCCTTGGCCGACGAGAGAGTGTCGAACGCCACGGCGGCGGGGTCGCTGCCCATCTTCTGCTTGATCACGGGCACACCGACGCGCTCGCCCCAGATGTCGAGTTGCTCGATGGCTGCGGCGCGGAATGTGTCGGCGGCTCCGAGCACCACCTTGTTGCCGGCAGCCTTGTACTGGTATGCGAGCTTGCCTATGGTCGTGGTCTTGCCTACGCCATTTACGCCTACTACCATGATGACATATGGCTCACCGGTCTTCCTCACCTCAAAGTCATCGAGTTCCCCCTCGTTCTCGGGTTTCTCGAGCATGTCTGTGATTTCTTCGGCAAGAAGGCTGCGCAACTCGTCGCTGCCTACATATTTGTCGCGGGCGACGCGCTCCTGCAGCCGGTCTATGATCTTGAGGGTGGTGTCGGTACCTACGTCGCTGGTGATGAACGCCTCCTCGAGATTGTCGAGAACGTCATCGTCAACTTTGCTCTTGCCGGCAATCGCGTGCGATATTTTGCTCCATACCCCCTCTTTTGTCTTCTGCAGACCATTGTCGAGAGTCTCTTTCTTCTTTTTAGAGAAAAATTTCTTGAACATGTTCAGAACTGTTATTTAAGACCAAAATTAACAATTCTTTTTGACATACCCAACAAATTCAGGAAAATCATTCTAAAACAGATTCGTGATGATGAGGGTGAGGGGTGCAGATGTCTTTGAATCTCTCTTATTTCCGGGGTAAGGGCCTAAAGTGTGATTGTGAGGATCTGCTTACTTCATAATGATTACTTTATCGGAATCTCCATTGGTGTAGCGAATAATAAATATTCCGGGGCGAAGTTCCGCGGTATTGTTCCCGACATATGTTCCTGAAATAGTATATACTCCCTCTATCTTGTCATCCTCGGCTGTCATCGAGGGGAGTGATGTGTTATAGTCGGCAGGATAAGTAGTTGACATTCTGACCCCATCGACTGAATATCCGATTTTGATTTCCTTTCCGCAAGGAGTAGGAATGCCGGGAACCCTCCAGTCTGTCTCATCTATTTTCAGTGCATACACTTTATCAATTGAAACCTCATTGATTTCTAACAGGACATCCTGAAGCTGAGGATTGGGTATGACTGACAGATAAGGGGATGACTCATTGTATTTGAGGGAGAATAACTCTGTGACCGGTCCACCAAGGTGAAGATCCTCATCTGATTTACTTTCGTACCATTCCCTCATTCCTGCGGGACAGTACAGCCGCTTCCAGCGCGGTGGAACGCATAGGTGTTTCTTCTGAAGAGTTGAGGCTATAAAAGTAGCGCATGAATTGTTCCCCGAGCCGTCGGCAGACGTCCAGATGACATCAGGCATATCAAGATAACACTTGGTGTCGGGCAGGAAGTCGAAACTAAGGCCTATTCTCAATTCCTCGTCTTCCTGTGTGTCATCATGCGCAGGGATGACGATGCTCTTAAGAGGTGTGTCTGCAAATGCGTTTCCTCCAATCCATTTGATTCCACCGAGATTGATTTTTTCAAGAGACTGACAATTCCCGAATGCCCCCTCGCAGATAATGTCGGTATGTCCTCCACCCAGATTCAGGTGTGCTACCCTAAGGTTGGCGCAACCGTTGAAACAGTCGGGCGGTACCACTTGAAGTAAGTCGGGAAAAATAAGAGCCTTGATGCCTGTTTCCTTGAATTGACGTCCTTCTCCATAACCGCTGTGCTCGTCTCCCTCCAGACTCACTATCCGCGTAAATGGGAAATCCTCGAGTGAGGTACATCCATAGAAGGCTCCCGTCATGAGTTCCACTTTATGTGAATCAAAGCGAACCTCGGTGAGGCTGGGGCATAAGGCAAAGGCAAAGCGTCCGACATTGACCTTATCATATACTTCACTCACTATGTGTATTTTCTTAAGGTTTGGGCACATAAGGCACAGGTCATGATTGCCGTTGCCGAGCGATGCGGCGGTACACTCCAGTTCCTCAAGATCGGAACCGGCAAAAACATACCGGTTGAGTGCGACTTTGTCATGAATCCTGATTTTGGGGATAGAAGTGTTGCAAAATGCCCCGTCCAAGATATAAGTGCAGTCGCCCGGAACTTCGTAACTGTCGAGTTTGAGTGCCGGGGGACACGCGGTCAACTCGTTGTCACTGCTGATTGTGCAGAATATCACGCCATCTCGTGACTCATACATGGAGTTTTTCGAGACATCTATTTCTGTGATGCTCTTGTTTCTCCATGCCCAGAGGGGATTAGTGAGCAAGCAGTTCGGACTCAGTACAATCTTCTGAAGAGTTTTATTGTCAGCAAAGGCGCACTGTTCTATTCTGAACACATCATCGGGAATTGTGTAGACAGTTTTCTTACGTCCCGGGGGCATACGGAAAAGTCTCCAGTTATGACCTTCTTCCCAGCGGTAGAACAGCACGCCGTCGATGTCCTTGAAGTTCTTGTTCGCGGCGTCGACATGGAATTCATTGATGCCTGTACAGCCGAGAAACTCCATATAGCCGATATCAGTGATTGTTGCGGGTATGTTTATCCGTGTGATTTCCGGAAAGTCCTTGAACGCGCGGTCATCCTCGAAGAACTGAGGAGAGGGGTAGATGCACCCGATTTTGTTTACGGTATAGTATGTGCCGTATATGTTGATGTCATCAGGTATCGTCACCTCTCCTTTCAGTTCAATGCCGGGCCTGACATCAATAAGCGTGGCGGTTCCCGTTGTCTCATCATTTCCAATCTCTGTATCGTACACAAAGTATCCGACGGTGTGTATCCGGCTGTCCTCGGGGTCGTAGGCTGCGGCTGTCAGAGCCGGCAGGAGCGACAAAAGCAATATGAACAGGTGTCTCATAAGTTTTTTGCCGCAAAGTTAGCACACAGGGTGTGGAAAGAAACACTTCCGGCTTCTACAAATAATCTACGCGAAGTTAAAATTCTGTTAAAAGCCGGGTATGTAGGCGAACATTAGGGGGATATGTAGGTGCTTTTATCAGATTTTCCTGATTATGATGTCAAGATCGGTGTCAGGTGTAAGTCCCATCTGATTTCTCAGTCTCCATCGGGCCTGCGTTACGGATTCTTTACGAATATTCATTTCCTGTGCGATTTGCGCGGAATCGAGTCCCTTGCGAAGATAGAGTGCAAGTTTACGGCCTGTTTTTCCAACGTCGGGGTAACGCTCAATAAATATCTTCATAAATTCATTTTCATCCGGCCCCATGGCATTTTCAACGCGGGTCTCTCCGATGATGTCTTTAATCATCTCGGCAGTCTTGTTTTCCATCTCGCGCTTATTGACCATTTCTTCTATCTTGGTCTGCAGTCGGTCGTTGAGTTGCTGTTTTTCAACAATCAGCAGGTCTTTTGCCATATGCTCGCGGGTCAGCCTTTCGTGTTCAAGCTGTTGGAGAATCGAATTGCGTTTCAGACGTCCCACATATCTGGTCAGGCAGATGGCAGCGATTGACAGGAGTATGATTGCGATTACCGTGATGAGAAAAATCTGTAGCCTGAGCCTTTCCCGGCTTGAGTTTTCCTTCTGCTCGACATCTCTGATCATATCGGCAGTCTCGGCAGCAATAATGTCTCCTTTGTGCAGTTGGTCCAGATAGTTTCTCACTTCCTGCTCGTAGGTTTCTGCGGCAGTCTGCAGTGTTATAAAGTTGCCGGAACTGGACGCTACCTTCAGAAAGGCTTCGTATATCTCCAGCCGTTCCTGAGGGGTATATTCATATACGGAGGATAAGTCCAGTGCGCTTTTCAATTCTTGGGTAGGAACTTCCCCACAATTGATGATGGCGGCAGCCACAAGTGCGCGCATCTTTTCCAGCTCGTCATGTCGTGTCACGACGGACCAGGCCCGTTCCAATGCAGCCGTGTCACCGGTCATTTCATGGAGGTTATAGTCTATTATGGCGGCGATTGACGGAATTGAATATGAATGGCTCGAAGTCCGGAGAGAGTCAAGCAGTCCGGTGGCCTTGAGGGTATCACCGGTTGCAAAATATGCAGATGCAAGATTAATGCGGTTATTATCCCTGAGTACCGGAAGATCGGCCCGAACTAACAGAGAGTCCGCCTTCAAGGCATATTTCAATGCCTCGGAGTTCATGCCTGCTTCACTCATCAGCGACATGAGTAAGACCGCACGACTGAAACCACTTGCATAATCTCCGGAATAGGTGAAGAACTCCAGATCTGATTTGTATCTTTTATAGCGTGCCGAGTTGTCAGCGAAATCCGATGGCTGTTCCACAGCCAGTCTGTACACCCTGAAATCATGCGGAAAAAGAGTGGAATCGCATTTGGCCAATGCAAGTCTTCGCAGGGAATCGCCTTTCTCAAAGTCCCCGCTCATGAAGATAGCGTTCCCCTTCCAATATAATCTCCTATGTTCGTATTGCCCGGTGTGGTCTTCATTTTCAGAAAGGTCACAGTATCTGGTCACCAGACTGTCCAGCGAGTCGGCGGGAGCGTAATTCAACATAGCGCGGCTCATTTGAGTGAGAAGCGAATCGGAGGGCTCGCCAGTCGGAGTCCAACCGAATGGAGGAAATGCTTTCCTGTCGTCAGAGCATCCAATAGCGAAGAGACTCAATAAGCTTATTATGGCGATAAATATGACGTTCCTGTTCATTCTGTTGATTAGAATCTGTTAGGTTTCCCGTAATTTCCCAGACAAAGTTATAAAAATAAGTTTATACGCCCTCTTGCTTACCCTCTACAAATTATCTACAAAATGATATGTTATTTATTTGTAGTGCTTTATTGGGCTGCTACGTCATATACGTCATATACGTCTTATACGTCATATACGTCTTATACGTCATATACGTCATAAATGACTTATACGACTTATACGACTTATACGACTTATATGTGTTATACGACTTATATGTCTTATATTAGGTTTTAGTCAGTATCCGCGCTGATTGCGTCGGGCTCTTGACATGGCTTCTTTAATCCCTCCCTCTGCTATAAAGTCGGCCTCTATCCTTTTGAGTAGTTTTGCCAGCATGGCGTCAATCTGGCGTATCTGCGTAATCATAATGTTGGCAACGGTCTCGTCGTTTCTTTCGCGGCACTTGGCAGCGAAATTCCGTGGCTCATCATGAGTTATGCAGTAAGAACGAGTTTGCCGGGTTCGCACATCATCGGCCGACCATATCTCAAGTTCATTTTGTCTGAGGAAATCACCATAATCCTCAAGCAATTCACGTGCAGAGCCACGTGCCACACCGAGCAGTTTTATACACATTTCAGCGGATACAGTTCTGTCGCTTACGCCCTCCACGATGTTCTGCTTACACGAGCGGGCAGCCTGGCGCATCTGATCTATGGTTCGAGAGCCACGGGGCAAAGCACGGTTAATGAACATCTCAGTGACATCGCATATTATCACCGATTTGCGATATACCTTCCAGTCAGTATAATCTCCGCTTATTTTCAGGAAACCATCGCTCATAAGGAAGTGTTTGCTATAGTTAAAGAGTTTACGTAATAATATCCGTCAAGCCGCTATACGTCATATACGTCATATACGTCATATACGTCATATACGTCATATACGTCATATACTTTTTATATATTTTATATGACTTATACGACTTATATGACTTATACGTTTTATACGACTTATAAGACTTACGACCTATTATTACAGTTTTGCAAATTTAAGAATAGTTTTTGAGTTTGCAATTGTTTTATCCGGAATTTTCTTTAATTGTGCGAATTAGTGATTGCGTAATTAATATGCCTTTGGTCGGCTGCCGTTTTGCAATACCATAATAAACTTCTCCCTGTTCTGACTGACTGTGGGGGCTGTTTGCGTAAAATCATGGTCCTGAGGTTAGGGTTGGGAAGATTAAAAAATCATTGTCTCGAAGAATAAACTTTAAAAATTTTTTCGTAACTTTATCGCACTGTATTACAAAGTTGGGTATGCCAATTATAAACTTACTTTGACAGCCTATGAAAAATACAGTAAAGAATAAAGGAATATGGCAAAAGATAATCAAATGGGCATTGTATATGTCCTTTCAAACCGAGCAATGCCAGGTCTCGTAAAAATAGGCATGACTACACGCCATGAACTTGATGCTCGCCTCAAAGAACTTTACACAACCGGCGTACCTGTGCCGTTTGATGTCGAGTATGCTTGTGAGGTAAAGGCTTGCAACTGTGCCAAACTGGAAAAAGCCCTTCATACGGCGTTCGAGCCGAACCGCTTGAATGTCAACCGTGAGTTTTTCCAGATTAAGAAAGAACAGGCGATTGCCATTCTTGAAATCTTCAACGAGAAAGAGATTACCACCGAGGTCAGCGATGAAATGAACAATGACCTCAATGCTGACGATATAGCCTCTAAAAACAAAGCCACGAAACACCGTCCACCACTTAACTTCAGTCAGATGGGCATACCCGTTGGCAGCATTCTGACTTACAATGCTGAACCAACAGTGTCCGTTACCGTGATTAGCGATAAAAAGGTTGATTATCTTGGAGAAGAAACATCCTTGACTGCCGTGACAACTAAACTCCTCAACTCCAAATATGGAGTACAACCGACACCCCGCTGGAGCTTCAACGGCACGAACCTGCAAGAACTCTATGATGCAACTTATCCCATCGAAGAATAATGTATAATCTGGATACTCTCACACAAGAAACTAATCTTCGTAAGGCATGGCCTAATGAAGCAAAAGATTTTACCCCTTGGTTGGCTGACAATCTAGAATATATTGGAAATATTCTTGAAATGGATTTGGAACTCATAGAGAAAGAGTCGAAAGTCGGAGGATATTCAGCAGATATATTGGCTAAGGTGGCTGATGCAGAGGATGATTCTGAGAGCTATGTGGTTATAGAGAATCAACTTGAAGATTCCAATCATGACCATTTAGGTAAACTAATCACCTACGCATCAGGAAAGAAAGCAAAAGCGATAGTCTGGGTCGTGAAGAAAGCACGTGACGAGCATAGAGAGGCTATTAAATGGCTCAATGAGAACACGACATCCGAACTGGGCTTTTATCTCCTTGAAATAGAGTTGTGGCATATTGGCTCATCAAAGCTCGCACCTAAGTTTAATATTGTTGAACGTCCTAATGAATGGGCCAAAATAGTGAAATCATCTGCAGAGGTTTCCGATACAAAAGTTCAACAACTCGAATTTTGGCAGGCATTCATTGACTATGCTGGCAATACAAGTTTTACAAAGTCATTCCGGCTCCCTTCTGCACATCCTCAGAATTGGTTCAACCTGGCGATTGGAAGCAGTAAATGCAATATTTGTCTGGAGGCCAAAAAACAGAAGCAGGAAGCAACAGTCGGTATTTACATTTATGATGACAAGGAGTTATACCATAAAATTGAATCCGATAAACAGGCTGTTGAAACTGCGGTTAATAGCACCCTCCATTGGACTGAGGCAAAGAAAGCTTCGCGCTTCTACGAAACTAAATCATTTGACATGAATGATCCATCTTCATGGGAAGAGGTGTTCAAGTGGTTTATGGAGAAATGTCTTCTCTTTAAAAAGGTAGTTCAGAAATACCTATAATCTTCACTTATACACTGCTATGGACAAATCGGACCTACATAACCTTGGGACTTTTGAGTGGATGCAGATTCTGCATGAGCTTCATAAGTTAGGCTATCAGAAACTCCGCTGGATGTCTTGTATGGCTCCATCAGGACTTAGTTTGCGCTGAAGTTGTCTAAACTAATTTGATTTGTGAAATTTTTTAAGGAAAATAACGATAA
>WGUO01000019.1 GCA_014867205.1 Muribaculaceae bacterium
TTGAATTTCAATAATTTCAAAGTACTCTTATGATTTTTTAGTGGACACTAATGAGAAAATTTTAGAAAAAAGGCAGATATGTCGACCATTTTTATTAACTTTGTATTCTGATTTGGTGTAAACGCCCTGCAACATAGAGTTTGCAAAAGGATCTTTTTGTAGTACAGGCCAGTTGATATAACACAGGCATATCTGAGCAGGGAATGTTTATGATATAAAAAGAACACAAAGACAGTATGAAGCCTTTACAACAGAAACTTTCGGCCTATGATGCCCCTCAGAAGGCAAAGGCGGCCGGCGTATATCCCTATTTCCGGGCTATTTCGAGCGAGCAGGACACTGAGGTCATAATGAATGGCAAGAAGGTTCTGATGTTCGGTTCAAACAGTTACATGGGCCTCACCAATCATCCGAAAGTGATTGAGGCAGCCGTCGAGGCGACGCGTAAGTATGGCACCGGACTGGCCGGCTCACCGTTTCTCAACGGAACATTAACGATACACAAGGATCTTGAGGCACGTCTTGCGGATTATGTCGGCAAGGAGGACGCTATGCTGTATTCGACGGGATTTGGTGTGAATCTTGGTGTGGTCTCGATTCTGACCGGGCGTGAGGATTATGTGATACTTGACGAGCAAGACCATGCCTCGATCATAGAGGGCCGACGTCTCTCATTCTCGAACTATCTTAAGTACCGACATAATGACATGGCGTCGCTTGAGACGCAGTTGCGCAAATGTGACCCGGACAAGGTGAAGCTCATCGTTACCGACGGTGTGTTCTCAATGGAGGGGGATGTGGCGAACCTGCCCGAGATTACGCGTCTTGCCAGGCAGTATAACGCAGCGGTCATGGTCGATGAGGCACATGGCATCGGCGTCTTCGGCGAGGGAGGCCGCGGTACCTGCAATCATTTCGGTGTTCAGGATGACGTTGACCTCATCATGGGCACCTTCTCGAAGTCACTTGCCTCTCTTGGCGGTTTCGTGGCATCAGATAAAGTAGTGACGAACTTCCTTCGACATCATTCGCGGTCATATATATTCACGGCCTCGATCACGCCGGCCTCTACAGCAGCCGTCAACGCGGCTCTCGACATTATCATAGCCGAGCCGGAGCGTCAGGAGCATCTCTGGGAGATCACGCACTTTGCCCTCGATAACTTCCGCGCCATGGGTTGCGAGATAGGGCATACCTCAACCCCGATCATCCCATTGTTTATCCGCGATGACTACAAGACATTCCATGTAACACGCGATCTGCTCGACGAGGGTGTATTCGTCAATCCGGTCGTCACTCCGGCAGTCGCTCCTCAGGACACGCTGATCAGGTATTCGCTCATGGCGACACACACCAAGGAGCAGGTTGAGCGCTCGCTTGAGGCCATCGAGAAAGTCTTCAAGAAATACGATCTTCTCAAGAAGCAGTAAAGCGACAGGTCAATCGGGCCCTGAGAGATGGGATTGAACAAATAATAAAGGCGGGAGCATAGCGTGTCCCCGCCTTAATTATGTTGCCTGCATAGTGGTCTGTTGTGAGCTGAATGGTGCAAGATATGACACAGAGCCGGGACAGATGAGTTTTTTAACCCGAGAGTGTGGAAATATTACATTTTTTTTAAGTTCCCTATTGCACATATAGTGAAAGCGTATTAAATTCGCATTGTTTTTCGGGTTGCATAAGGCACCCGTCCAAATTAAGGTTTAAGATACATTAAGAGCAAAATGGTATATAGGTTTAAACTCGTAAGCGATGAAGTAAGCAACTTCAGTCGCGAGATCGAAATTGATTCGGAAAATACATTTCTCCAGTTGCGGAACGCCATACTGGAGAGTGTGAACTACACCAAGGATGAGCTTGACTCCTTCTTTCTCTGCAACGATGACTGGGAACGCGAGGAAGAGATAACTCTTGAGGATATGGGCACCTCTGCAAGTGATCAGGATCTCTGGCTGATGGAGACGACGCCTCTGAGCGAGCTTATTGAGGATGAGGGGCAGAAACTCTCGTTTGTGTTTGACTATATGACAGAGAGATCATTCTTTATGGAATTAAAGGAGATGATTCCCTCGCGTCATCTTGTCGAGCCGATCTGCACCATAAAGCGCGGCAAGGCTCCTGCCCAGATAGTGGATATGGAGGCCTTTGATAAGGCAATCGATGCAAAGGCGCAGCAGGATACCACACTTGAGATGCTCGATATCGAGCCATTGGACCAGACGCAGTTCAACGAGGAGGATCTTGAGGATGGCTTCGATATCATGAGCGACATGTAGATTCGGGCTATCAGATTCCGTCAGTCCTGGCAGTGGCGTGATGCAGTCCGTCACAATATCATATAATCTTAAGGAACATCTTAAATAGAACCCTCTGATACATCAAGACAGCGGTCCAAACCTGTGCAGGTTTGGACCGCTGTCTTGATGACGGGACTGGACCGCAATTCATTAACTCCCGGCATCAGCGCGGCATGTCTAATCGTTGCCGAAAAGACGGCCGAAAAGCGACGGTTTCTTGGCCGGCCTGAAATGAACGGAAAGATTGTTGTCTACCTTACTGAAAAAAAGGATATGGGTCTTAAATACAAACGCAACATTGCGGTCGAATTCAAGTACGGCATAAAGCCCGCGTATCAAGAAACGTCTGAATGGACTGAATTCATCGAGACCCTTGACTATGACCTCCGTATCATCGTAAGTGAGGGTGTGGAAAGGAGCCAGAAGTTCGACAAAATATGGAAGATTCAGATCATTCTTGTTCTTGCAAGGCTTATTGTAGTTCTTGTAGATTTCGTTGATAACTTCATTTGTAATCATGTGGAATCTAAATTTTTGATGATTCCGTCCGTGTTGAGCGGCCAGATTGCCAACGGCTTTATAACTATAACAGCGGGATACAGATAAAGTTCGTGCGGTTACGTATAATATACATTTTATATGCGGGAATCCGGTCTTTCTGGTCAGAGAGAGAGAATTCCCGCATATCAGGGGGCGTTGCAGCAGCCTAAGCCGCAGGGAAACATCAGCCGAGGAAACTCAGTAGCACACCGGCTGCGACTGCAGAGCCGATTACGCCGGCCACGTTGGGACCCATTGCATGCATCAGCAGATAGTTGGTCGGGTCATATTCGAGGCCCATGTTGTTTGAGATTCGAGCAGCCATAGGAACGGCAGAAACGCCTGCGTTGCCGATAAGCGGGTTGATCTTCTTACCAGGTCTGAGCATGAGGTTGAACAACTTGACTGAGAGTACACCTGCACTCGAGGCTATGATGAAGGCCGCGAACCCGAGTCCAAAGATAAGCAATGTATCGACTGTAAGGAATTTGTCGGCCTGAGTAGAGGCTCCGACCGTGAGACCGAGCAGAATGGTAATGATGTCGGTCATGGCGTTGCTTGCAGTCTTTGCCAGACGGGTAGTGACACCGCTTTCTCGCAGCAGGTTCCCGAAGAAGAGCATACCGAGCAGAGGAATTCCTGAGGGCACCACGAAGCATGTCAGCAGCAGTCCGACAACAGGGAATATGATTTTCTCGTTCTGGCTTACGACACGCGCAGGCTTCATCTTGATCATGCGCTCCTTCTTTGTGGTGAAGAGTCGCATCAGGGGGGGCTGGATAAGCGGAATCAGGGCCATGTATGAATAGGCAGATACGGCCACGGCTCCAAGCAGGTTAGGATTAAGTTTGGAGGTTGTGAAGATAGCCGTAGGGCCGTCCGCACCGCCGATGATAGCCACACAGCCTGCCGACAGCGGGTCGAATCCGCAGAGCAGGGCGAGCATGTAGGCGCCGAATATACCGAACTGTGCGCAGGCTCCGATGATCATGAGTTTCGGATTGGCCAATAGGGCGGAGAAATCAGTCATCGCCCCGATGCCGAGGAAGATAAGAGGCGGATACCAGCCGCGCTCTACACCGTTGTAGAGGATGTTAAGCACCGAGCCCTCCTCATAGATGCCTATTTCCATGCCGGACTGGAACGGAATGTTGCCAATCAGCATTCCGAATCCGATGGGCACGAGCAGGAGGGGTTCGAAATTTTTCTTGATTGCGAGCCATACAAAGAACATTCCTACCGCGAGCATCACCAGGTTTTCCCACTCGCAATTGTAGAAACCTGTGAATTTCCAGAACTCGGAGATGGTGCGGGTCAGGAAGTCTCCGAAAGAATAACCGTCGAGTAATATCATGATATTGTCCTTAATCGTTATTTCGAGAAGCATTATCGAGCAGATGGCACAACCAGTGTGCCTGACTCAATGGTTATTCAATTATTATGAGGTCCGTACCCTCAAGCACAGCGTCACCGACATTCACAAGAATCTTTGACACGGTCCCGGCCTTGGTGGTTCGGATATCGTTTTCCATTTTCATTGCCTCGAGCACGCCGACCTTGTCGCCGATCTTGACGTTGTCGCCGATTTTGACGTCGATGCTCATGATAGTGCCCGGCAGAGGAGCCTTCACGGCCTCGGCGTTGCCTGCGGGAGCCTCGACCTTGGCAGGTTTTGAGGAGATATTGACGGTGCCGTGGTTCGTATGGCCTGACTGGCTGAGTGCCGGTTTCGGTTTCGAGGGAGCCTTGCGGTCAAGCTCGACCTTATATGGAACTCCGTTTACCTCGACAGTGGCCTCGTTGTCGGAGATGTCTCCCACGGCCACGGTAAACTTCATTCCGTTAATCTTATATTTATATTCTTTCATAATATACTGGAAAAAGGGAGAAGGTGTTGATTATTTCTTATTGATCGCGGAGTGTTCGGCATGGGCGTGAGCCGGAATCGCACGCATGTTATAAATCTTGGAGTTCCAGGGAGAGTAGACCTTGCGCATGCGGCGGATTGTCAGGATAGTGTCCTCCATGTCGTGCCCCTGGCCAGTATGCTCGGCAAGCGCCATGCTGATGGCGGCAATTACCTCACCAGAGTCGAGTTCGTCATGATGGTCCTCCTTATCTTCATTCGACACACCATGAGCCTTTCGTTTCATGGATTTCTGGAATGAGGAGGAAATTTTTCCGAATCCGAGGAAGAGCAGGCTTAGAATGATGAGCGCGGAGAGTACGATACCCATCGCTATGATGGTGATGGCGAATCCGTACCTGTCGTTCTCGGCCGCGTTGCGGGCCTTTTCGGCCTGAATGGCCTCGCGGGTCAGCTTGCTCTCCTGAACGGTATTGACTTCCTCGCTCGGGACCCAGTCACCCTCGACATTGGTCTGGTCACCCTGCACGGAGACCTCCTTGTATTCTTGCTGAGGCGTGACAGCCGTCATGGCGACTGCCGGCGTGGCTGCCAGCAGTGCCATGGCGAATGTCGCACTGATTATGATGTTTTTTCGCATCTTTCGGGTTATTTACAGAGGAATGTTGCCATGTTTCTTGGCCGGGTTGGTCAGTTTCTTGGTGGCAAGCATGTTGAGGGCCTTGATGACGCGGAATCGAGTGTTGCGCGGCTCGATGACGTCATCGATGTATCCGTATTTGGCAGCCTGGTATGGGTTGGCAAAGAGATCGCGGTATTCATCCTCCTTCATCTTGATGAACTCGGCAGGGTTCTCAGCGGCCTTAGCCTCCTTGGCATAGAGAACACCGACGGCGCCCTCGGCACCCATGACAGCGATTTCGGCAGAGGGCCATGCGTAGTTCATGTCGCCACGGAGCTGCTTGCAGCTCATCACGATGTGGCTTCCGCCGTAACTCTTGCGGAGTGTTACAGTCACCTTGGGCACTGTAGCCTCACCGTAAGCGTAGAGGAGTTTTGCGCCGTGCAGGATGACACCGTTGTACTCCTGGCCGGTGCCGGGGAGGAATCCGGGCACGTCAACGAGAGTGACAAGGGGGATGTTGAATGCGTCGCAGAAGCGAACGAATCGAGCGCCCTTGCGCGATGCGTTCGAGTCGAGAACGCCGGCGAGCACCTTGGGCTGGTTGGCAACAACGCCCACCGCCTGTCCGTTGAAACGCGCGAATCCGATGATGATGTTCTTTGCATAGTCTTTCGAAACCTCAAGGAACTCGCCATTGTCGACGATCGAGCTGATGACCTCGTACATGTCATAGCTCTGCTTGGGATTGTCGGGGATGATGTCGTTGAGCTTGTCCTCGAGACGGTCAATCGGGTCGTTGCAGTCAACGAGGGGTGTCTCCTCGAGATTGTTCTGGGGAATATAGCTCATCAGCTTGCGGACGATAGCGAGAGTCTCCTCCTCGTTCTCGGCGGCGAAGTGGGTTACGCCGCTCTTGGTGGAATGTACAGAGGCGCCTCCGAGCTGCTCCTGGGTGACGTCCTCGCCTGTGACGGTCTTCACGACCGACGGGCCGGTGAGGAACATGTAGCTCAGGCCCTTGGTCATGATGGTGAAGTCGGTGAGTGCGGGGCTGTATACCGCTCCGCCGGCGCAGGGACCCATTATGGCTGAGATCTGGGGTATTACACCCGAGGCCATGATATTGCGCTGGAAGATCTCGGAATAGCCGGCCAGTGCGTTGATTCCCTCCTGGATACGGGCGCCTCCCGAGTCATTGAGTCCGATGACAGGAGCTCCCATCTTCATGGCGAGGTCCATGACCTTGCAGATCTTCTGCGACATGGTTTCCGACAGCGAGCCGCCGAACACGGTGAAGTCCTGTGCGAAGACATACACGAGGCGACCCTCGATAGTTCCGAAACCGCTTACGACGCCGTCTCCGAGGATATGCTTCTTGTCCTGGCCAAAGTTGGTGCAGCGATGAGTCACGAACATGTCGAGTTCCTCGAAACTGCCCTCGTCGAGGAGCATTGCGATGCGCTCGCGTGCGGTATATTTGCCGCGTGCGTGCTGCTTCTCTATGGCTTTCTCACCACCGCCGAGTCGGGCTTGTGCGCGCTTCTCGATAAGCTGGCTGATCTTTTCTTCTTGCTTGCTCATTTCTATAAAGTTATTATTGAAGTGACAGACCGGCGTCGGCGGGTGTGCCGCCGGAGCCGGTCTTGGTTTACTCTTATTTGTTGGGATCCTCGCAGAGTTCGGTGAGGACAGCCTCGGTCGACTTCGGATGCAGGAATGCGATGTGCAGTCCGTCGGCGCCCTGACGCGGGGCCTTGTCGATGACCTTTACCCCTTTTTCCTGAACTTCCTCAAGGGCGTTTGCCACACCATCCTCAACGGCGAAGGCCATGTGGTGCATACCGCCGCGGCCGCCGTTCTTCTCGATGAACTTGGCGATAGTGCTCTCGGGAGTAGTGGCCTCGAGCAACTCGATCTTTGTGTCGCCGACCTTGAAGAATGCAGTGGTCACCTTCTGGTCTTCCACTACTTCCTTCTTGTAGCATTTCAGTCCGAGGACAGACTCGTAATACTTGATAGCCTCCTCAAGATTGGGAACTGCTATACCGATGTGCTCAATGTGTGAAATTTTCATTGAAGTGTTAGTTTTAGGTTATTATTGTTGATGTTTACTATCCGAATGTCAAGTGTGGCGGACGGCATGTGTGAAATGTGGGCCTGCCGGTCGTCACGACACTGTTTCTCAAACGTGTGCAAATTTACTAAATTTTTCGGACTATGGGCTACAAAAAACGTCAAAAATTCAATGTGCGGATGATTTTGTAACCCGGGGGATGTCCGGGTGGGCGAAAATATCGTGAATTTTGACATTTTGACAAGTTAGATTGGCTATTGATTAGGATATTTCGTGAAAAATTCCTAATTTTGCCTGTAAATCTGAAAAAGCGGCAGCCGCAGGGTAGTCCGAGCGGCTTTCGCAGTATCTACAATTTGAAAAATTAATACAGAAGATGAAAGTAACCCCGCTCCTTATCGCCTCGATGGCAGGCGGCAATGTGGAGGGTGACGAAAATATTGAGATAACGGGATTTGCCAAGATAGAGGAGGCGAAGCCCGGAGACATCTCGTTTATAGCCAACCCTAAATACGAACATTTTATCAGCACGACCAAGGCATCGGTACTACTTGTAAGTCGAGACCTGAAGAGACCCGAGGGGGAGTGTCCGACGCTGGTGCGGGTTGATGACCCTTATGCTGCCGTAGCCGGACTGCTTGCGGCGTTCGAATCGCAGAAGCCGCGGCCGGTGGGCATTGAGCAGCCTGTGCATATCGCAGAGGGTGTCGAGGTGCCAGATGGAGCCTATGTCGGAGCGTTCGCATATATAGGAAAGGGAGTGCGACTGGGACGCAACGTCAAGATATATCCTCAGGCATATGTCGGCGATGGTGTGACAATCGGAGATGACACGGTGATACGCGCCGGAGTACGTATATACGAGGGATGTGAGATCGGCAACAGGTGCATAATCCACAGTGGCGCTGTCATAGGTGCCGATGGGTTCGGTTTCGCACCACTGCCCGACGGCTCGTACGAGAAGATAGCCCAGATTGGGAATGTTGTCATTGAGGATGATGTGGAGATAGGCGCCAATACGACTGTCGACCGTGCGACATTCGGCTGCACCCGGGTTGGCAAGGGTACAAAACTTGACAACCTGATTCAGATAGCCCATAACGTGGAGCTGGGACGCAACAATGTCTTCGCCGCCCAGACAGGCGTTGCCGGGTCGACAAAGATCGGATCAGACAACCGTGTAGGGGGCCAGTGCGGCTTTGCCGGACATATCCATGTCGGCGACCGCAACGAGATAGGAGCCCAGTCGGGTATACCCAACAACGTCGGCGATGGTAGACGCATAATCGGTTATCCAGCGATTGATGCGGTCAAGTTTGCAAGGACACAGGTCTATCTGTCGCGTCTCCCCGAACTCTTTAAGAAAAAATAAACGAAACAACAATATGAAGCAACTGACCTTAAACGATTCCTTCACCGTCAGCGGCAAGGGACTTCATTCCGGGCTGCAGATAGAGGCGAAGTTTATGCCAGCGCCAGAGAATACCGGATACAAATTCCGTCGAGTGGACCTTGAGGGCGAGCCGATGATCGACGCCATAGCAGAGAATGTGGTAGACACATGCCGCGGCACAGTGGTAGGTGACCGCAAGGGGAATGTGGTAAGTACAATAGAGCACGCGATGGCTGCGCTTTATGCCGCAGGCATAGATAACTGCATCATCGAGGTGAACGGTCCGGAGCTCCCCATTCTTGATGGCAGCGCCGAGGAATATGTAGAAAAAATAGAGAGTGTGGGCCTTGTCGAGCAGAATGCCGACAAGGACTTTTATATTATAAAGGAGAAGACACAGTTCAAGGACGAAGAGACTGGATCGACGCTGACCATATATCCTGACGACGGATTCAGCGTGGAGTGCATGGTGGAATACAACTCCGCTGTCCTTCCCAACCAGTTCGCGGTACTCGACGACCTCGCCGAGTTCAAGCAGGAGGTGGCCAAGGCCCGTACATTTGTGTTCGTGCGGGAGATCGAGCAACTTGTCGAGGCCAACCTCATCAAGGGAGGTGACCTTGACAACGCTATAGTCATCTATGACCAGCAGGTGCCTCAGGAGCGTATCGACCACATCTGTGACGTCATGAACGTTCCCCACATGCATATCAACAAGCTCGGATACATAAATCCCAAGCCTCTCGTCTGGGACAACGAGCCTGCGCGTCACAAGATAATGGATGTGATAGGGGATCTGGCGCTTATCGGCCGGCCGCTGAAGGGCCGCGTCGTAGCGGTCCGTCCCGGCCATACGGTAAACAATAAGTTTACACGGATGGTGCGTCACGAAGTCAAGCATACGGAGATTCAGGCACCCATCTACAATCCTAACGTCGCTCCGGTAATCGACATCAACGGCATCCGGAAACTGATACCCCACCGCTATCCGTTCCTGCTGATCGACAAGGTTATAGAAATCGACAAAAAGCATGTTGTCGCAGTCAAGAACGTCACGGTAAACGAACCTTTCTTCCAGGGGCACTTTCCCCAGGAGCCTGTCATGCCCGGAGTGCTTCAGGTCGAGGCGATGGCTCAGGCGGCAGGTGTGCTTGTGCTCAATTTCTTAGAAGAGCCTGAGAAATATTCAACATATTTCCTCAAGATTGACAATGTCAAGTTCAGGCAGAAGGTCGTGCCCGGAAACACCCTTCTGATGAATGTATCGCTCATGACCGAGATACGCCGAGGCTGTGCCATTGTCAAGGGCTATGCGTTTGTCGGAGAGAAGGTTGTGTGCGAGGCCGAGTTTATGGCCCAAATCATCAAAAACAAGTAAAGCTTCTGCAATGAGCAATTTTTATAAAGTAAGTCCCGATGCAAAGATCGGGAACAATGTGCAGATAGGTGATTTCTCGACAATCTATGAGGATGTCGAGATCGGCGATAACTGCGTTATATATGGAAATGTGACTATATTTCCGGGCGCCCGTATCGGCAGCGGCGTCACTATTTTTCCGGGCGCGGTTATTTCCGCGATTCCCCAGGATCTTAAGTTCCATGGCGAGGAGACATTCGCCTATGTTGGCGATGGCACTACCCTGCGTGAGTGTGTGACCGTCAACCGCGGCACAGCATCCAAGGGTAAGACGGTAGTAGGCAAGAACTGCCTTATAATGGCATACAACCACATCGCCCATGACTGCCGCATCGGTGATCGTGTCATCATGTCGAACGCGTGCCAGCTTGCTGGCGAGGTTCAGGTAGATGACGCAGCCGTGATAGGAGGGGGTAGCCTTATCCACCAGTTCTGCCATCTGGGCCGCAATATAATGCTTCAGGGGGGAGCCCTTGTCAATAAGGATATACCTCCCTTTGTCAAGGCGGCGCGCGAACCTATCTCCTATGTCGGACTCAACTCTGTCGGACTGCACCGCAATCATTTCACCGACGAGGAGATAAAACAGATCGCCGACATATACCGCATCATATATCTGAGTGACCTCAATGTGACAAACGCAGTCAAGGTGATCCTCGATACTCTGCCTGAGACAGATTTCCGCACGGAGATCGTTGACTTCGTGACGAACTCGGGCCGTGGCATCATCCGCTCTGCAATCTAATAGACGAAATAGACTTAATAAAGACCAGGCCGGTAAATCGTAAAGGATTTACCGGCCTGCTGCCTATTCATAGACTTCATCCTCATCGGGGGAGTGGCTGTCGAGCCATATCTGCGCGAGAAATGGATTAACCATTGCCTCGGCGTCGTAACGCCATGGGGCAGGCAAGCAGTCGGGACACCAGTGTCCACCCTTCAGCACAAGTCTCGGCGAGGCAGAGAATGTGTGACCGAACGCGCATCTCCATTCGAGCGGAGTGTCAAGGTCTCCCGTAAGCATTGACTCGGAAAGGCACTCACCCCCGCGGAAGCGTGCCGCCTGCCTCATGTCGTCAAGGTCGAGCGCAGACTCGGGCTTTGTCTCGTCGTATCCGTGAGAGATTCGTACCGGATACTCTGAGGGGCGGCTTAGGTCGAAGTCACGCCAGGAAGGGATGGCTTGCTGGGCAGTTCGGCTTCCGAAATAAGCCTTGACGCGGTCCTCGCAGTCGTCCCTGCGCAGCCAGTCGAGAGTGCCGAGTCCCTTTGTACGCGCTACTGCCTTCATGGCGGCCTTGATGACGAAGGCGGGAACAATAGGCGTAAGGCTCATCCACCATGGCATCTTGCGGGCCATTCGGCGGAAATAATCCTCGGCAGTGATCTGCTCGCGGAATGGGACAATCTCCTGCAGACGGTCTGAATCCTCGTACCATTCGCCATGAAAATTGCGGGTGGCGAACCATGAGGTGTCGAATACCTTCTCGGGGGGAGGACAGCCAAGGGTCTTCAGCAGGAGTCTCTCGAACTCGTAGTTCGTCAGCCGGAACTCACGTCCGCTCCCTATATTGTAAAAGTTCTTCCAGAACGACTCGGGAACTGTCGGCTCGCATATGTTTGCCATGAGGCGTGCGGAATCCTCTACTGTGGCCCATTCGAGCACTCCTCGTAGGGGAACATGGAATGAAATCGGATCCGATCCTTTGAAAATAAGTCCTTTATGCAGAATTCCCGACTGGCGGAGGCAAGCCCAGCGCTTGAGTCCTGACTCAGCCACAATCCGTTCGGCCTTAATTTTCGAGACACCGTAATAATCGAACACTCCCGTCATGACGGGGTCTCCCGTGCGTCCCCAGTGGTGCGGCTCATGACGGTGTGAAGTCTCCGCCACGCTTCCGATATATACCAGACGCACGTCATCGCGGTCAGGGCGTTCCAAAATGGCGTCGACCACATTACGAGCCGCTCCGACGTTGACCTTGAGGGTCTTGGCCGGATAATGGTCGGCAAGTGGTGACACCATGCCTCCTATATGCAGCACGAAGTCCGCCTGGCCCATGGCTTTTTTCACATCGTCGGGATTCATAAGATCTCCCCAGACAACTGTTACGCCCTTCATCGCCATATATGGCTTAAGTTTCTTTCTGTTTTTCTTGCCAGGGCGTGCCAGCAGACGGATGTCAAACCTGTCAAGCCTTCCGGAGAACTCCTTGAGAGTCTCGAATCCCATTACGCCGGTTCCACCGGTTATAAATACTGTCCTTTTCTTCATAAATCCTTGCTATAGCGGGTGTCTGGAGGGGAATGTGTCAGTCAGAATCACGGTCATTCTCGTATCTTCTGTTCAGTACCTTTTCCATGTGTTCCCTGTAGCGACGCCTCATCTTTTCCCTCCTTGTTTCTTTCTGTCTTGTCATAATCTTCTCCGGCAGATGCGGATGCGAAGTGTCGAGCATCCTGATGCCGAGGGGACCCGTAAGCACATCAAGGTGAATTGTGTCGCCCTTGCACACCTGATTGTAAATTTTTCTGGAGATGTCAAAGTCGCGGGTTGTGCCATTGTCGGTCCTGACCTCAAGGCAGTACACCTGATAAGGCTGCCCCCTGGTATATGTGCGCCTGCCGACGCGCTTAGACCGGTAGCGGGTCTGGCGGTAGACCTTCTCGACGCAGGCGTCGATGCTTCCTGTCGGGCTGCCGCAGGCATAGTTCACAACAAGGGCCGAACAGAGCAACAACGGGAAGATGAAGAGAACATGGCATGCCATGTTCAGAGCCACATTGTCGCTGCCGGTAATCCACTTCCATACTCCTCTGAGCGGTAGTGCGAGAGGCACAGTCACAACCAGCGCGATGCATACAGGAATCCACCTCGGAGTGAGTGAATCACGCAACATCAGATAACAACCCGCGGCGCACATCAAGGCGATTGTCGCCATCATTCCGCCGGCTATTATCCGCGCGGCCTCTTTGCCTTTTCCCATATGTCTGTGTAAGGTCTAACTTTGAACGTGGATACGACTTTAGATTGAAGCGACTTGCTGAAGCCCCACTGCGCCGGTTTCCCGGGGACAAAATTACAAAAAAAGAGTGTAAACGCGATAAGATTGACCGATTTTGGTTAATTTTGTCCCCAAATGATGAATATAGACTATTATGGCAAAACAGGAATACATACAGAAGAACCGCGACTGGCTTTCGGCAAAAAGTTCTGAACCCGGAGTGACTCCGCTTGACAGAGGAGTGTTTTACAAAGTCCTGAAGAAAGGTAATGGGGACATCCATCCCAACCGGGGGAGTGTGGTTACAGTCCATTACTCAGGAAGGACCATAAACGGGAAGACATTCGACAGCAGCCGTGGCGGCGTGGCTCCAGCCTTCCGTCTGCGTGACCTCATACCGGGCTGGATAATAGCATTGCAACAGATGAGTGTCGGCGACAGATGGGAGGTATACATACCGGCCGAGCAGGCATACGGACGCACGAGCCAGCCCGGCATACCCGGAGGCTCGGCCCTTGTGTTTGACATCGAACTGATTGCAGTAAACTAAAAAACTGATATACCATGAGATTTACATATTGTCCTGACTGCGGCACGCTGCTGAGCCCGCGAGATCTCGGAGATGAGAAGGAAGTACCCTGGTGCGGGAGATGCTCGAGGCCCTGGTTCCCTGTGTTTCCTGTGGCCGTGATAGCATTGGTCTATAATGACAGGGGAGAGGTCCTGCTCCTCAGACAGGACTATATCTCGACGGAATTCCGCAATCTTGTATCGGGTTATATCATTCCGGGCGAGGACGCGGAGACATGCGTGCGGCGAGAGATACTTGAGGAGACAGGGCTTGAGACAGACCGACTCGAGCTTGTGCTGACCAACTGGTTCGGGCGCAAGGATATGATGATGGTGGGTTTCTTCGCTCATACGAGCGGTCATGATCTCAGCCTGTCGGTCGAGGTTGATGACGCGTCATGGTATCCGGCTGCAGAGATACTGCAACACCTGAGTACTCGCCCCGGATCGACATCAAGGATTTTGGCCGAGAGATTTCTCTCCCGGCCAAGATTAACTGATTGAGCCAGTAAAACTGAACGTCTCTGATTATTCAGTGACGTATATGCGATAGGAGCGTGGACTACCCGGTGCTCCGGACTCGACACGCGGCAGCAAGTCAAGGCCATGAACCTCGATATTCTCGCCTAAGTCAATGCCGATGACTTGCGGCATCGACGCTCCATCCTGAGCCTGCCAATAGGTAGACTCCTGAAGGTCAAACACCTTATCGACAGTATGATTGGCTGATCTGTTCTGGCTCGAGGCAAACGCCGGGCGCCATTTCTCTCGTGAGAGGCGGTTGCCGGATGCGTCGGTCACATAGAGTTCGGCGATTGCGGGAAGTTCATTGGCAGAGTCGGTGGCGAAATAGATGTGCCTCCCGGTAAGCGGCTTATCCGCACGGATTCTCTTCCAGCCGTTAGAGCCGTCAAGAGTCCCTGCGGAAAGAATATCTTTTTCTTCGAGTCTGAGTTCATCGTCAGACGAAATTTCGGAATCGGTGAACTGGAGTTTATCGATTACAGGCTGGCGAAGGCCCTCCACAGTAACCTGGCGCGGGCCGACAATGTCGAACACCATTATCTTATTCTTTCCCTCCTTGAGCCAGCATCCAGGCATATAGAGCGTCTGCTGAGGACCAATCTCCCAGATGCGGCCGAGTGGATGACCGTTGACATATACCAGACCTTTGCCCCATGTCTCGAAATTAAGGAAGGTATCGGCGGGGCGATCTACAATAAACTCTCCTCGGTAAACACCAATAGGGAGACGTCCCTTCTCACCGCGAGTCATTGCGGAGAGGGGTAAATAATTCATCGAGTCATAGAACTCCGGCTTGTCCTCAAGATTGAAGACCTCCCATCCGGTCAGAACCTGTGGAGAAGCGCCCACGGGCGTAATGGTCACATTATCGGTAATGCCCTTGAAGTCCTTGATCGCACGGCCGAAATTAATTCTTCCCATTGCCTCGACGAGTATGTCGAGAGTCGCGTCGTCGGCACATTCCGGGAGCGCCAGGCTCTTCTCGCCCTTGCGTCTGTCAAGGCTGCCGACATATCTGCCGTCAACGAAAATCTGGGCGAAGTCGTGTGGCTCGCTCACTTCTATGAGAGTGCCGGCCTTAAGGTTTGGCAGGTGCGTACGGTAAAGGATGCATCCGAAACCCTGGTCATATTCCTCCATTGTGCGGATAAGACTGTCGGTATGCGCCTGCGGAAGGTTGCCGAAGAGTGGAGCGACTTCAGTAAGCCCGAAGCATTCAATGGCTACAGTAGGTATAGAGTCGGGCACGGGCGGCAGCGGGATGCCTCCGGAATATTTTGCCAGAGTCTCGCGAAGCATGTCGTACTTCTTGGTTGTGCGGCCGCTTTCGGTTATAGGTGCGTCATAGTCATAAGAAGTGACGTCGGGAGCGAAGCCCGGGGAGTTTGCTCCGGCCCAGTGGCCCCAGTTTGTGCCTCCGTGGGTCATATAGAGGCTGAACGAGATGCCCTTGCCGGCCATCTCGTCAATGCCTGCGATCATGTCGGCGGCGGGACGGGTTTCATGATTTGCGCCCCACTTGTCGAACCATCCGCTCCAGAACTCCGAGCACATCAGCGGGGAGTCTGGACGAGCCTTGCGTAAAGGCGCGAACTGGCCCTCGATGTCGGCTCCAGTACCGAAATTCAGTGTCCACACGAGATCGTCGAGACCGTTATCAAGGAAATTCGACGACCAGTCGCACTGGAACATCGTGGTGTTGCCATATAGCGGACGGAGCATGTCGCGGATGTTGGACACATATTCCTTGTTCTTGCCGTAGGAGCCATATTCGTTCTCAACTTGCACCATGATGATCGGGCCCCCCTTCTCGGCCGTAAGGTCGGCGACCTGACGGGCCACCTCCTGCTCGAAGATGTTCACGCGCTCCAGGAAATAGGGGTCATTCTCACGAAGGCGAATATCCTTCTTCTTGAGCAGCCACCAGGGGAGGCCACCCATTTCCCACTCTGCGCATACATAAGGACCGGGCCGCAGAATCACCATCATGTCATTCTCCTGACATAACTTTACAAACTCCCGCAGGTCATTCTGACCGGTAAAGTCAAACTGACCGGGGGCAGCCTCATGGGCGTTCCAGAAGACATACAGGCATACGGCATTCATGCCGAGGGCCTTGCACATCTTGATACGGTGGTCCCAGTATGGGCGAGGAATACGAGGGTAGTGCAACTCGGCGGCCTTGATGACGGTCGGCTCACCGTTGAGCATGAACGCGCCTTTACCGGCCTTGAACTCCATCGGTTTGCAATGTGAGAGTGTGGCCGCCGATGCCTGTGAGTCCGGCATCACGGCAGCCATAAGCAGAGATAAGGCGATGAGAGAAGAGTATGCTTTCTTTATCATTTCCAGATCTTAGATTTTGGGTCTTATCGTAATTGTTTACAAAAATAGATAAAAATCGGCGATATCAGCGCAGAAATCATTCCTGAATAAGTTATAGAACCAAAATAATTCTATAAAATTTGCAAATTCATTAAATATTGCTTTAATTTGCACTGTTAGAGTCGGAGTGAAGTAACTTCGGACAATTACATCAGACGAAACTCACATTAAAAAACGATTTAGATATGAAGAAACAGTTACTATTGCTTAGCGCCACATTCGTGGCGGCAGGCACAATGCTTGCGGCACCGGTTGTTCCCGAAGGGTTTATCCGGTCAGAACGCACGGCACCCCGTCCAGAGAGAGTTGAGGCGCCTGCACGCGCCGAGGGTGAGACACCCTTCATGTACTATACGTACGCGGAGGATGCAAAAGACGCATATTCGCTTAAGAATACCAAGCGATATGTTTATCTGATGTTTGAAATTCCTGCTGACGATGCAGCCCAACTTGCAGGAAGCAAGATTACTGGCATAAGATATACTGCCGGTACTTCAGACAGGGACAAAAGCCTAATCCGTAGAGTAGAGGCTTTTGCAACTGAAGATATAACTAAACTTCCTGAGTTCACATCCTCATTGACTAACGTGACAGAGTTCAGCACGACAGATATCGCTTTGGAGACTCCGCTTGAGATTTCTGGAAATAATCCTGTTTATGTGGGATATAGATTCAAGTACTTGGATGGTGCTTATTATATTCCTACAGATAATGTCTTGAGAGCAGATATGCCAAATACGTGTATGGTAGCAACTGTAAAGGATGATACGACAATTCCACAGTTTTCATCAGTTGCGAATGAGATCGGGTCTCTTTGTCTTGCCGCAAAGATAGAGGGTAATAATCTTCCGAAGAACATAGGTTCAATCAAAGGCATGCAAATTGCGGGATATATTGCTCCTGAGAATGATGTAAACTACACTGTCCTGGTATGGAATAACGCATCTAACGCCATCGAAAGCGTAAAGGTCCGCACTACGATCTCCAATGGAGATGTCTTTGAGAATACAGTGCAGCTCTCCACACCAATTCCGGCCTCAACAATGGGCAGAGTTAATGTTAGTGGAATTGCCAATAATTTCAGATCAAAATCTACGAGCAATACAGCAAAGATTACCTCCACGCTACTCGAAGTGAATGGAGTTGCTCAGACAAAATCATCTGAGGCGGAAGGCGAGTTCATGTCGTACGAAGGCGCGTTCAAGCGTGCAGTCGTTGTAGAGGAAGGCACCGGTACATGGTGCGGATGGTGTCCGCGCGGCATAGTCATGATGGAATATTTCACTCAGGCTCACCCCGATTGGATTCGTATCGCGGTCCACAGCGAAAACGCAACCAATGAGGATGGCACGCCCAACCCCGCAGCCGTGATGAATGTTCCCGCATATAATGGCTTCCTTCAGAAATACACCCCTGGTTTCCCCGGCGCATATGCCAATCGTGAGATTGAGGTGAATATCAATGGGGCTGACGCTGCAAGTTATCAGCCGTTGGTAGACAATATCCAGAATGTGCCGACATACTGTGACCTCGAGCTCACTTCACAGGTGACGGAAGACAAGCAGAACATCGAAATAACCGCAAAGGCGAAGTTCGCCCTTGACTCGAGGGACAAGCACCTGATGTCGTTTGTGGTTGTAGAGGATGGACTCGGTCCTTTCCTGCAGAACAACTATTACTCAGGTTCAGCCACGGATATGGGCGGCTGGCAAGACAAGGGCAGCCAGGTTCCTACTATCTATAAGGATGTGCCCCGCGCGATCAAGAACTACCCCGGCCTGCAGAACGCACTTCCAGCCAAGGTTGAGAAGGATGGCGAATACGAGTACAAGACAACCATGTCGCTTGGCGGGGCCAATCCCGAGTGCTATCGTGTAGTGGGTATGATCACTAACCAGAAGACCGGTGTCATTGTTAACGCAAGGCAATTCTCTGTAGGTGGCTCAGGCATTGAGGAGACAGTCGCTGAGAATAGCAATGTCGACATTCGCGTAATCAACGGTGAGATCGTTGTTACCGGTGCCACTAATGTTGCAGTCTACACACTCGACGGCCGTCGTGTCGGCACCACAGGACTTGGCAGCGGCATCTACATCGTTAACGCCGACGGGGTCAGCAAGAAACTTATGATCAAATAAGACTAAGGTTACTAATTATTTTCATTCTGAGAGAGTCGGTGTGCGTGAGCATGCCGACTCTGTTTTTAATTTGACTTCGTTACAATAAAACTAAGCAGCAAAGAGTTTTTGTTATATGAGAAATATACTTTTATGCATCTTCTTAGTCGCTTCCCTGTTGCCACTATATGCCGGTGAGGAGGAGACGCCCGCATATGGCGTCAAGATCGAACGCCTTGTCCTTCCACATCATTACCCATATCTTAATGGCAAGATTGACTACGACATATTAATAAGAAACACCGGGTCACAGACGATACGCAATCTCTATGTGCATACGGAGATATCCAATGGCTGTACGTTTGATAGGAATGTCGCGCTGTCTAACGCGCTATTGCCCGGTAAGACAGCATACGCAACGGTGCGTTACGTCCCTAACCCCGAGCCGGGTGTCTATCTGTTGACATCGAGGATTGATAGAGTCAACGACAATATAATTGATACCCCGGCGGTTGAGCAGAGAATAGTGGCAGCCTATGATGACGGATATGAGCTCAATGCACTTGTTGAGGTGTCGACATCGACTTCCGAGGGGAAGTCTCCGGCCGAGAAGGTGCTTCTGGGGCGCATAAAGAAATACAGGCCCAACTGGGTAAGGGTGGCGGTACACAGGGATGATCCTATGGCCGATGCCTCGTTCGATGACTTTGCTGAAAAACTGACAGATAAGGTTCCGGGGGTATCAATCAACAGGAATGTGGTTTCCGGAGATATTGAGGAAGTGATAAGTGATCTCGACTCTCTGCAGACAGTTTTCTCAAGTTATCCGTCATATGCTTATTTGGCGCTTGACGCAGTGCCGGATACCGACAGAGAGTTCGTGCGGGTTAACGCCAGTGTCCAGTTCTCATATCCTACAGACTTCGAGCACAGGCTTGCCTTTGCAGTGGTTGAGGATGGAGTGGGTCCATATGACCAGACAAACTCATATGCGGGAGGTGCCCAAGGCAAGATGGGGGGCTGGGAAAACAATCCCGGCGTAGTCCATACGTCGCACAATGACGTCGGAAGATACATTACAGGATTTGACGGGATAGAAGGCTCTCTCCCCGAATACATCCAGCCTGGACGCGTATATGAATATTCAGTGACACTGCCGGTAGGGAATGTGAGTCATGATATGTGTCGCATTGTGGGAATGATAATCAACTCATGGAATGGCGAGGTTGTCAATGCCTCGCAGATACAGATGTCGCGATCGGGTGTGGATTCCGTTACCGATGATGCTCTTCCAATCAGGGTCAATGTCCTTAATGGCTCTATCGAGGTGTCAGGCGCGGATACATTTGAAGTCTATTCGCCTGCCGGCAACCGCGTCGCTGCGACGGGACTCTCAACGGGAATATATATCGTGCGTGTAAATGGGGAGACGTATCGCGTGATTGTCAGGTAAGCGACAGACTTTCTCGCATACGCGGTGCCAGGGGGGACACTTCACAATAATTCCAGCCTTAAGTCAGTTAAGAAATAGGAAAAGTATCATGGAGAGCAACGCAGGCAACTTATGTGGTGTTCAGTCCATGATATATGAAACAAATAAAGCCAGGCATACAGATATACATGAACCTTGGACTCCACTATAACATCAACCTGCCTCAGGATCTGACCTCGATACTCGAGCAGGACTTCTGGATGCTCGAGAACATCGGGGCAGCCATGCTCAACACCCTGAGCGAGCCGATAAAATTCGCGGCAAGTTCCTGGATATTCATTTTCAAGGGGACCTGCAAGGCTGACATAAATCTCGTCACTTATGACATCAAGGCTCCGGCAGTTGTGTCTGTACAGAGTTCGCAGATTATGCAGCCCAAATATCTCAGCCATGATTTCAATGCCACAGTTATGGTTGTATCGAAGCGCCTTGCAGAGAATCTGTTCATGTTCATGAACAACTCGCCACTTTCAGCACTTGCTGCCCGCCATCCTGTCACCTCGATTCCGGATGCTGTGCTTCCGGCCTTCGAGCGGTTTATCCAGACGACCCGTGATATTGTGAGTGACACAGGGAATCCATACGGGCTGCAGGCACTACTTTACAATATCCTGTACTTTATTCATCGCGAGGGATATAAGGTATATGAACCATACACCAACGAGATAGTGAGCCGACAGGGACGCATGTCTGACCAGTTCCTGATCCTGGTGCAGAAACACTTCCGCAAGGAGCGCTTCCTTGACTTCTATGCCTCGCTGCTTGAGGTGACCCCCAAGCATCTTTCGCGAACTGTCAAGAAACAGACCGGATTCACTGCCGTTGAGTGGATAGAGCGCTATGTGATACTCGAGGCCAAGGTGCTGTTGAAATCATCCAATCTGAATATACAGCAAATCGCTGACGAGCTCAATTTCCCGTCACAGTCGTTCTTTGGTAAGTACTTCAAGAAACTGACCGGGCTTTCGCCTAAGGAGTTCAGGAATTCATAGGCTGAAAGTACTTCATGAGATAAAAAACACCATGACATGGTGTTTTTTTTATGTCCGATGGCCTATTATATGCTAAAAATTCCTAACTTTGCATATGGAGACTGAGTGGGGAAGCCGCCAATGTGACGGCTGACTTGAATCTGATACAGTAAACACAAAACAAGAGGCGGTGTCACAGAGACATCCGCATTGCTGACACCATGAAATCAGGACACGCATCAAAGAGCAAATATCTGAAACTGCTGGCACATCTCGGGGCACTCATCACCGCCTCGGCTTGGGGAACATCGTTTTTAAGTACAAAGGTCCTTATGGAGAACGGAGGGTTTACTCCGGTCGAGGTGTTCATATATCGTTTTCTGGCGGCGTATCTCATTCTTCTGATATTCACGTTACGTAACATACGCTCTAAATCATGGCGTGACGAGCTGACGTTCATGCTTTGCGGCATCTGTTCCGGCTCGTTATATTTCATCACTGAAAATTATGCGTTAAAACTCACCACCACGGGCAACGTCTCTCTGTTGGCGTCAATTTCTCCGATATTCACCACCATACTCGTGGCCATAATGTACAGGCAGCGTATCAAGCCCGGGGTTATGGCGGGTTCAATAGTGTCATTCATAGGGGCTGGATGCATAATATTCAGCCATGGCGAGAGTCTTGAGATAAGGCCGGCCGGCGATCTGCTCGCGCTGTCGGCAGCGCTTTCGTGGGCAGTGTATACCATGGCTATAAAGCGGGTTTTACCGCTCTACAGCGGCTTTTTCGTGACGCGCAAGATGTTTTTCTACGGAGTCCTGTCAGCAGTCCCACTGTTGCTCATACAGAAAGAGCCCCTGCACTTATCATTGCTTTTTGATGTGTCCGATCCGCAATACATCATGAATTTCCTCTTTCTTGTAGTGATGTGCTCGATAGTGGCGTATGTGATATGGAACGAGGTGATGCGTATCCTCGGGCCGGTTACTGCGAACAATTATCTCTATTTTCAGCCTATAGTCACAATGGTCGCGGCATATTTCCTGCTCGGCGAGAACATATATCTTCTGGGATATGTGGGATGCGTGCTGATTATCGGAGGCCTGATATACTCAGACAAATGTCCAGACGGGCGAATCATACGGAAAGAATGAACAATCAGCCGGAACTGTCACAAAGAGAGTTCCGGCTGATTGATTATTTGCGCGTTCTATGGTCTTATTCCTCCGGAAGAGGCTCGAAGTCCTCTTTGGAGACTCCGCAAACCGGGCATACCCATGAATCGGGAATATCCTCGAAAGGGGTGCCGGGGGCCACGCCGTTGTCGGGATCGCCTGTCTCGGGATCATAGATCCAGTCGCATACTGTACAGATGTATTTCTTCATAGCGATGTTATAGTTTAAGTGTTTAAAGTTATTTTAAGGTATAACACTCAAGGTGTCATATGGTTCACGTTAAAAATGTGTCATAAGTTGAATTTTTATTTGGATAATTCGGTTGCAAGTGCTATATTTGCAACAATTCCATAACACCAGGTCCTATGAACAAAACCACACTTAGGCAGGAGTTGCGGAGTCAACTCGAAGCCTACCTTACATCCAACGGAATGAGGCAGACATCAGTAAGGTACAAGATACTTGACAAATGCGTGGACCAGAGGGTTCACTTTGATATCCACGAGCTCTACGAGGATTTGCGGCGCGAGCAGAATGTTAGTCTTGCGTCGGTATACAAGACGGTCGAGCTGCTTTGCGAGTGCAACATATTGAGAAAGCATTATCTCCGCGAGAATCAGGCTGCGTATGAGATAGCGGGTGAGAGCCATTTGCATCTGATATGTCTGAATTGCGGAGCGGTCTCGATACTTGAGATCGGGGATTCCGACATCGGCGACGAGAAAGTCGAGCGTCTGATTGCCTCAGGAAAGTATCGCTCCTTCAAGCCGTCATTTCTGACGGCCAACGTATATGGTCTGTGTGCTTCCTGCCGCAACGTGGCACGCGCACACCGGCTGGATTGAGTCAACATTTCAATACCTTAAATTATAAATACCTTAAATAAGAAAGAACGATGGCAAAAGTAAAACCTTTCAAAGGTGTACGTCCTCCGCGTGAACTCGTTGAGGAAGTTGCTTCGCGTCCCTACGACGTGCTTAATTCAGAGGAGGCCCGTAAGGAGGCCGAGGGCAACGAGAAGAGTCTTTACCACATCATCAAGCCTGAGATTGACTTCGCTCCCGGTTTTGACGAGCATGACCCGGCCGTCTACGACAAGGCAGTCGAGAACTTCAGGAAGTTCCAGGAGAAAGGCTGGCTCGTACAGGACGCCAAGGAGAACTATTATATATACGCTCAGACCATGGATGGCCGCACGCAGTATGGTTTCGTTGTGGCAGCATGGGTTCCAGACTATATGGAGGGCCGCATCAAGAAGCATGAGCTTACCCGCCGCGACAAGGAAGAGGACCGCATGAAACATGTGCGCTGCAACAACGCAAACATCGAGCCTGTCTTCTTTGCCTTCCCCGACAATGAGCGCCTTGAGCAGATAATCCGCGAGGTGAGCGCCGGAAAGCCAGAATATGACTTTGTGGCTCCCGACGGATTCGGACACACCCTCTGGGTGATTGATAATCCGGAGACAATTGCCGAGATCACCGCCGAGTTCGAGAAGATTCCGTCGCTTTATATAGCTGACGGCCATCACCGTTCGGCGGCTGCCGCGCTTGTCGGCAACGAGAAGGCCAAGCAGAATCCCAACCACCGCGGCGATGAGGAGTACAACTACTTCATGGCTGTTGCATTTCCCGCATCTCATCTCAAGATCATCGACTATAACCGTGTGGTCCGTGACCTGAACGGTCTGACTCCTGAAGAGTTCCTGGCTCGTATCGCCGAGAACTTCGAGGTAAAGGATATGGGTACCGAGATCTATCATCCCGCCGGACTCCACAACTTCTCGCTCTATCTTGGCGACCACTGGTACTCGCTTACCGCCAAGCCCGGCACATACAATGACTCAGATCCGATTGGCGTGCTTGACGTAACTGTGTCTTCAGATCTTATACTCCGCGACATACTCGGCATCACGGACCTGCGCTCGGACAAACGCATCGACTTTGTTGGCGGTATCCGTGGTCTCGAGGAGCTGAAACGCCGTGTCGACAGCGGAGAGATGGCAATGGCTCTGGCCCTATATCCCGTGACTATGGACCAGCTGATCGACATTGCAGACACCGGCAACATCATGCCGCCGAAGACCACATGGTTCGAGCCTAAGCTTCGCTCGGGTCTTGTGATTCACAAACTTGACTGATGAATTTTAAAAAGAATATACTTATTGCGGTCGCGGCGGCAGTCATGCCTGCCGCGGCCTTTGCATGTACATCGGCCATAGTCAGCGCCGATGCCAATCCATCGGGGCGCCCCATCTTGTGGAAGCATAGGGACACAAGCACTATCGACAACAAGGTGGAATACGTCGCGCCTTCAAAGGGTAAATACGGGTATGTAGCCCTGTTCAACGCAGCCGACAGAGAGTTGCGTGAGGCCTGGATGGGCATGAACGAGGCAGGGTTCGCAGTGATGAATACAGCCTCATATAATATCAAGGATGACAAAGTGCCGGCCAAGAAGATGGACCGTGAGGGAATCCTTATGACCCGCGCATTGCAGACATGCCGCACAGTCGATGACTTCGCGCGGCTGCTCGAGACTTATCCCCGGCCAATGGGTGTAGAGGCGAACTTCGGGGTTATCGACGCCACCGGAGCCGGCGCCTACTTCGAGACCAATAATCATTCGTACGTTAAGTATGATCTTGCAGACCAGCCCGACGGTGTGCTTGTGCGTACGAATTACAGTCACTCCGGACGCCGCGACGAACTTACCGGTTTCGTGCGGGAGGCTGATGCCAATTGTCTGCTCCGGCCATACATCGACGAGCGTTCGGTGACTCCGGAGGTTCTGACCGAGGTTGTAAGCCGTACATTCTATCAGGACATGCTCAAGCGTGATTTCACCTCAACCGGCCTGACCCGTGTGCTCGACAAGGATTTCGTGCCCCGCTACAAGTCAACGGCGACAATAGCGATAGAGGGTTGTCGGCCCGTAGAGTCGTTTGACTCGGTGACTCCTGGGTTTGTTGACCGTGAGTACATTATGTGGACCGGCATGGGCTATCCTCCTGTAGCAGAGATCAGAGCGGTCAGATGCGACGCGGCAGGAGTCCCTGCAGACCTGCGGGGTACGCTGCCCGGCGGCCATTGCGCGGCCGGTGACGAAGCCAAGAGAAAGCGCGACGAAGTATTCACGCTGACTCCGGGGAGTGAGGATAAATACGTCGATTTATCGAGGCTCTACAATGAGCAGGGAACAGGATATTCCCAGCAGGCGATACTCGAGAACCGGATTACATACCGCGAGGAAAAGGAGAGGCGAGATGGCAAGTGAAGGCAGGCTTATCAATGCAGATAGTGACTGCGGGCTGCAGCCGGAAGAGTCAGACTCAAGGCAGAGCCGGGTATATCGCATGGGAGCCGGCAGGTTCGCACGCGAGCTGATGTTCCGCTATGCGGGCATATGGATGCTTGCATTGTCGCTGCTTGCCGTCGCGGGGATTGCCTTGGGAATGACCGTCGATCTGCGGTGGCTGTTGGTCGGGTTGATGGTCGTGTTTGTGGCAGTGCCGATGGTTTTGGCATTTCTATACTACTATCACGGCCTCCGCAGAGGCTGTTTCGTAAACACGATTGCCCATCGTATTGTTATTGAGGATGAGGGCCTGACGGCCAGACTGATGATTCCCGTTACGTTACCTTCATCGGCAGAGAATGAGTCGGAAGAAATAAAATCCGGTGTGGCTGCATATCGCACACGCGACGAGTTTTTCCCTTTCTCGGTAATGGAACGGTTCAGAATCGGCAGTGATTCTGTCATCATCCCGCTCAGGGCACCATCAGCCGGTTTTCTGTGGATTCCGGCGGATGCCTTCAATGATACGGAGCATCTGTCCGCACTTCTCAGACGACTCGATTCAGAGACACACGACGATAAAAAATAGTTTTTTTACAGCCATGCGTATTCTTAAGGATTCCAACAAAAAGTATTGCTTCATCATGGACATGGATGTCCGTGATTATGAGCTCGACTGCGAGCAGATAGTCAACAACGCCAATTACCTGCACTACATGGAGCACACCCGGCATAAATTCTGTAAGGACGCCGGACTGTCGTTCATCGAGATGCACAATCAGGGCATAGATGCCGTGGTGCGCAAGATAGAGATTGAATACAAGACGTCGCTGCGCGGCGGAGACAGTTTTTTGAGTTGCCTCCGTCTCGAGCGCAAGGGCCCGCGTTTCATATTCCATCAGGATATTGTCAAGTCTAATGGAGATGTCTGTGCTGAGGGAATTGTCACAGTCGTCGTGCTGAAGGATGGAAAACTGACGCGAGGTGATGAACTGGCTGCCGTATTCAGCAGATATATAAAATAATACCCGCTAAATCAGTATAGGATGGATACGGAACTGACATACAGGATCGCAGTGTCGATGACTCCTGGCGTGACTGCCGATATGGTCAGGCATATGGAGACCGAGGGGGTCGAGACCGGCATGTTTGTGACGGGTCATATGTCAGAACTCGGCAGTAAACTTGGGGAAACATTCCGTATCCCCGATAGTGTGCGAACAGAGGCATTGTTTCGTGCGCGTCGGGAAGTAGAGTTTATATCACGCCACTCGATGAGGGCCATTTATCTCACCGATGAGGCCTATCCGCCACTACTGCGCGAGATTCCCGACGCGCCGGTGCTAATTTACGTCCTGGGTGAAGCAGACCTTAACACCCAGCCCTCGCTCAATGTTGTCGGCACGCGGAAATGCACTACATACGGCATTTCGTTTTGCGAGCGTATGGTTGGGGAACTTGCAGGCTACATACCGCAGGCGATGGTTGTCAGCGGCCTTGCATACGGCATTGACGCAGCCGGCCACACTGCGGCTCTTGATCACGGCCTTTTGACCTCGGCAGTTGTGGCACATGGCCTCGACATGATTTATCCGGCCCCAAATAGAGATCTGGCACGTAGGATAATAGCATCCGGAGGTGCGATAATTTCGGAATATCCGACGGGAGTAAAGCCATTTCGCAATAATTTTCTGCAGCGAAACAGGATTATTGCCGGCCTATGCGAAATGACATTCGTAGTAGAGTCAGAAGTGCGCGGGGGAGCAATGAGTACCGCCAACCAGGCCTTCTCCTATTCGCGCGAGGTAATGGCACTCCCCGGACGAAGCACGGATATCAAAAGTTCGGGATGCAACATGCTTATTGCGCGTCAGAAGGCAAGTATATTCACCTCGGTGCCTGACATGATATCGCTGATGGGATGGAAGATTCCGGCTCTTGACATAGGTCTCGGCAATCTCGGACCCGACAGGCGCCTCTTTCCTGAACTTGAGGGTGATGCGGGTATAGTCTATCAGTATATGCGCACTGCGTCAGCACCGGTCTCTGTCGACGAGATACACATGGCGACATCGCTTCCGATGCCGTCGCTCATGGCCGCGCTCTCAGACCTCGAGTTCGAGGGGGTTGCGGTGAAACTTCCCGGTGCCCGCTACGAACTTTGCTGATTATTCATGCCCCGCATGCAATACGGTCCTGTTTTTTTGTTATTATAGTATATCATTCTCATTAATGGGGCAGTTCATGCTCCGTCAACCTCTAAATTATTTTTACCATGAATGAAGAACGAGTAATACCGGCATCCGAACTTATCATAAATGATGATGGCTCGGCGTTTCATATTCACCTGCGCCCCGAGCAGGTCTACGACAATGTGATATTCGTGGGAGATCCTGGACGTGTAGACATGGTGGCCTCCATGTTCGATTCAATCGACTACAATGTCTCTTCGCGTGAATTCCACACAATAGGAGGAAGATATAAGGGAACACCAGTAATGGTCATCTCGCACGGAATCGGACCCGACAACATCGAGATAGTCTTGACAGAACTTGATGCCCTCGTGAATGTCGACTTTAAGACAAGAAAGGTCCGTAAGGAACACCGAACCCTAAACATAGTTCGTATCGGAACGTCAGGCTCGCTGCAGGAAGACCTCCACATCGGCGACTATGTGATCGCCGAGAAGGGGATGGGCTTTGACGGCATACTCAATTTCTATGCTGACCGCGACAAGGTGTGCGACCTTGAGTTTGAGCGCGAGTTCTGCGAGCATACCGATTGGAACAGGACATGGGCGGCTCCCTACACTGCTGACGCTGATCCGGAGCTTGTCGAGCGCATCGGACGCGACGATATGGTGCGTGGCTATACAATAGCCGCTGTCGGCTTCTATGCGCCACAGGGACGTCAGGTGAGGCTTGCCCTCGCGGATCCTCACCTCAACGAAAAAATAGAGAGTTTCCGTTATAATGGCCGTCCCATCACCAACTTCGAGATGGAGTCGGCATGCCTGCAGGGTCTGTCGCGGCTTTTGGGCCACAAGGCAATGACTGTTTGCTGCATCATTGCCGATCGCCGTGCCAACAACGCCAACACCGACTATAAGCCGCGTGTCAGGGAACTTGTCAGGACAGTCCTCGAGAGAATGATTGGTTAGGTGTTAGGGGATTAGGGGGTTAGGTGTTAGGTGTTAGGTGTTAGGGGAGAGGGATTAGGTATTAAGAGTATTGACAATAAAAAGGCCCGGACTGGTCGATCAGTCCGGGCCTTGCCGTTTACGTTTATATGAATTATGTTATCTTACGACTTCCTTTGTCACCTTGTTGCCACGGCGAACGATATAGATGCCGTTCGAGGGGTTCATGACGCGAACACCCTGCAGGTTGTAATACTCGGGGGTCGCGTTGGTGTCGGTGACGATTGTCTCAACAGCAGTATTAGTGCTCATCTTGCCGATGCGGGCGGGAGCATAGGTGATGATGTCCTCGTCTTCCTTCTCCTTCGATGTGTTGTCTCCGTATGAGTATTCCTCCTTGACATTGTCGAAATAAGAGGGATCATAGGGAGTGCCACCTACGGGGCTTGTGCCGTATTTGTCGCAATACATCACGCCGATACCGTTGCTTGCGATATAGTCTGCGGTTACACCGAGAACCGACAGAGGAATCTCGAACTCATAGAATGTGTGTGCGGTATCGTCAATCTCGCCGCGGAGGTCAACAAAACCGTCATTGCCCTTGAGGTCCTCGGGATCGCTGCCGAAGGGGAGACCCCAGATCTTAGTGATCGAGGGGAGAAGACCGTCTGTGTATCCGTAGAAGCCTGCTGGGAGACCCTTGCAGTATGCGGCATCATATGATGCGTTGCCGTCGGGCGTCGGGATGAATAAACCGGGAGTGCCTGTGCCTGGCTTGGTTGAGCACATCAGGACAGCGTCAACTCCATTGTTGAACTTGGCGCCTTTCTGCTTCTCGTTCCAGATGGGGCCAGTGCCGTCGATATATCCGGTGAAGCTCTTGTCGGGGTCGAGGTCGAATGCCCACATCATGTGTCCGTCCATATTGTAAGGCTTTGACTCCCCGGGCTGCTTACCCTCACCGTAGAGATCCCATACAGTGTATACGAACTGCACGCCGAGGTAGAGGTTGTCATTGTCATAAGCCGCATAGAGGGCATAGGAGTCAACGATTGGACGCTCGTGGAGACCCTTGTAGGCCTGAGCTACATCCCGGGCAACACCCTGTGCGATAAGTTCGTCCTCTGTCCAGTTGCTGAGGGCTGAGGTTGCGGGGTGACCGCTCATGCTGATGGTCTTGCGAGAACCTACCTTGCCGTCAGGATTAACCTTGTAGTAGTCGGTGATGAGGTTGTTGGTAGGCTGCGGGTCGGGATTGACACCCCTCTTGCTGTAGGTGAATGTCTGAACATTGCTTGCGCCCTCAGATGTCACTGCATATGTCTTGAGAGTAGTGGTCTCGGTGAATGTCAGGGCAGAAGTATACTTCGACGACGATGCATCGGGAGTTGAGCCGTTGACAGTATAGTAGATTGTTGCTGCGGGAGCGACAGTCAGTGTAACAGTCACGCTCTCGTCAAAACGAGTGCCCGATGCGGGGCTGGCCGTCACCACAGGTTTCTGGGGGTCATCGCCGTGGTTGCTGTATACACCGCCGTCGGTTACCTCTCCCTTGCCGCCTTTACCCTTGTAGATATGGTTGGCGATGGGCGCATGCTTATAGTCGGCAGTCTGGTCGCCGGAGTTATTGTGGAAGAGGAAGCCCTCAACAGTTGACGGATTCTCAGTGAAAGTATACTTCCAGACATTTCCCTCTACCTTGGTCATGCTTACGCCGGGCCAGTCGGTATGGGGATTGCTCCAGTAGTGGATATTTACAGCAGACCAGTTTGACTCCGAGTTGTCATAATAGATAGTGAAGTCACCGGGATTGGGATCCGGGTTGGGATCGGGATTGGGATTCGGGTTAGAGCCGCCTGCGACACCGAGTTTAGTGCCCGAGCAGTCATATACGCCGCTCTTCACGTACTGTAGGTCTCCGGTCTTGCCGTTGTCGCTGCCGGGGTTAAAGATGAGCTGTGTAGGCTCACCCTTGCCAGCGGGTATCTCCCATTTCCAGTAGTCACCGCTGCGAGTCATCTGGTCACCGGGCCAGGTGCCGCTTGCTGTGGAGTTGCCGCCGTCAGACCAAGCCCATACGTAAGGCTGACTCCAATTTGAGGTGTTCTTCAGATAGACACCGTTGATCTGGGGGAGTGAAGAGAAGTCATCGGGATTAGGGTTTGGATTGGGGTCCGGGTCCGGATTAGGATTGGGGTTGGGATCCGGGCCTACACCCTCTTTCACGAGGACTGCAATACCGCTTGAGCCTACGTTACCGCTGATGGTGGTTGCCGTCACGGTAAATGTGCCGCCGCTCACGCGGTCGGTATATGTGCCTGCGGGGCAGTATCCGCCGCCATTGACAACCGACACATTGCCGCTGCCCTTGGAAACGATGACAGCACCGCCATCCTTGCGGGTCACTGTGAATGTGTTGCCTGCGGCCTCGCACCAGTCAGCCCGGCCTGTCATCAGGTTGCGGAACTTGTTGACCTCTGCGATGTGTTTGTTCTTGAACGCAGTGGAGCCTTTGCCTACCTTGATATTGTTGAAGCCCTTGGCATTGGGACGAGCCAGATAGAGGGCCGTGGCGCCGTTGCGGCATGCATATGATGCGTAAGCACGGTCGATGACGCTCTGGTCAACATTCTGCGACCACTCGTCGTTTGCATAAGTATCGTGGCTTTCGCCCCAATATACCACCTTGGTATCTGAAAGTCCCTGGTTTACAACCCAGTCACCGCCATATCCGCCTGGGATACCGCCGTTCTCACGGGCAGCGCCATTGGAATATCTGTTATCTGTGACTGACATATACTGTGCGTACTCCTTGATGATGCCGGCGTTGGGACCGGGAGCATCGAGAATCTCGCCATAGTGATACATGCCGGGAACAGAAGTGACTGAACTCCAGAAGTTGCAGCCCTCCGAGGGGAGGCCGATGTGCTTTGCCGCATCCCAACGGCATCCCTTGACGCCGAGAGACTAGAGTTTCTCAACATATGCCTTGCCGCGATCGCACACCTCCTGAAGTTCGGAGTTTATGTCTCCGTAGTCGCCGAGCTGGCCGTGGGTGATCGAATTTCTGTTGCCGTAGTCAATACCGCCTTCCCAGCGAACGCGGCCGTTCGAATCCCACCAGGTGTCGTGGTAGCCGTTTGTCTTGTCGACATGGTTTGCAACGACGTCGACTATAACCTTGATGCCATACTTCTCTGCTTCCTGACAGAGAGCCTTGAGGTCATCCTCGCTACCCATGAAAGATGAGGCCTTGAACGCCATGTCATAGGGACGATAGAGGGCGTGCCATCCTTCTCCGGCACGAATGTCTGCACGCTGCAGGGGTGATAACTGAACGGAACCGAAACCGGCGGCCGCAATGTTGGGGAGTTCCTCCTTCACCTGGTTGATCGACCAGTTGAAGCAATGCAGGATATTCCCCTCCTGGATGCCTGAGGGTAGACCGTAGTCCTCTCCCCAGACTGTTCCGCACATGCATGCAGAGAGCAGTAGTGCGAAAACACTTCTTTTGAAGAATTTCATGATTGGTTAATAAAATATGTGATTGTAAAGTTTTTTGTCCCGAAAAGCTGATTTGAAGGTTAATTATGGTGGTTATATAACGGCAAAAATCAGATACCGGATTCATTCGTTGCAGAATATGCCTGGTCCATTGTAATTTCTACCTTCTATCCACGATTGCAAAATTAATACAAATTATCATAATTTGCAAATTTTTAAAAATGGGAAATTGACAATGATTCTTGGAAAATTTTCTTGGTAATAATATGGAACTCGCGCATTTTGCAGTATTACTGATGATAATCTATGGTGTTCTGATTGTTATATAGTCAGCAAAAGGTAATGAATATGAAAAGAGTAATAATAATGGGTGCCTCATCGGGCATCGGATTGCGTGTAGCCGAGGAACTTGCATCGCGCGGAATAAAGGTCGGTATGGCCGCCCGTCATACCAATGCAATGCGTGAACTGAAAGAGAAGTATCCGGATATGGTGGAATATGCTTCAATTGACGTGACGCACGCCAATGCGCCTGAGTTGCTTGATAAGCTGATAGATAAGACCGGAGGCATGGACATATATTTTCATGTCTCGGGCATCGGTTACGAGAACCTGACCCTTGACCCCCAGCGTGAGGTAGACATTATAGCGACGAACGCCGGCGGTTTTGCACGTATGCTCTGTGCGGCCTACCGCTGGTTTCGCGACAATGGGAAACGTGGACAGATCGCAGCCGTGACGAGTGTGGCCGGCACAAACGGCATCGGTCGTCTGTCTGCCTATTCTGCCTCTAAGAAATGCGCCCAGACGTATATGGTGGCCCTTGAGCAGCTCGCGAATGAAGAAAAGGCGGATATCGTCTTTACCGATATCCGCCCCGGATGGGTCAGAACTCCTCTTCTCGTACCCGGACTGAGTTATCCGATGGAGATGGATCTTGACTATGCAGTGCCGCAGATCATCAAGGCGATAGTGCGCAAGCGGCGTGTAGCCGTGATTGACTGGCGGTGGAATCTGGTTGTCGGCCTGTGGCGACTCATACCCGACAGTGTGTGGACCCGTATGAACATTGAGATTTCGCGCCCGGATGCTCCGCTTCCTGCACCTCCTCAGGCAATCAAGCCATCTTAGGTCTCCAAACTCTGAATTCGTCACTCATAACTCTTGCTTATGAGCTCTATCCCCTCACATAGTGCGGCATCTCGTCGGGGATGACCATCGAGATCTCCACCATGCCGGCTATTGTGCCGTTCTGTCTCCAGGGGGTCTGGTAGATCATCTTGCGCTGTCCGTTCTTACTGATGGTGTAGGAATTGCTCTCTCCTGTGTCAAGCATGTGTCGAATCTTGTCGATTGATGCCTGAGAATGACATTCGAAGAGATTCTTGCCGATAAGGTCGCCGTGGCTTGCAAAAGTAGCGCGCGACCTCTCGTTCATGTAAAGAATGGTGCCGTTGGCGTCGCAGACCGTGACTGCGCAGTTCATCTGCTCGGCCCAGGGGAATTCGTCATTGATTGTCTCAATCATTTTCCTTATGATTTGGTTGGGTTGTCTCAGTCTTTTTTATTTTTGAGTTGTTCGTTCATGCGCTCGAGCATCTCGACTGCGCTTCCTGTGGTCCGCGGACTCTTGTCGAAATCAATCTTGACTTTCTGAGAGTTTTTGTCGAAAGTCAGAGAGTAGATGCTGTCGACCGTAATGACTACAGGCGAGCCCTTAGTATCCGCGCTGCGGTAGATTCCGCTGTCTCCCTTCTCAAACGGGCGATCGAGCACGATGCTGTAATTTATCTTAGCGCGGTTGCCGTTTTCATAGACATAGAGAGCGGAGCGCTCAGGACTGAGTGCCACGATGACGCGACCGTCAAATTTTCCCTCGCGTTCATTCGCGCCTGTGATTTGATATGCCGACGCGTCATAGATGCCGCTCTCAACGGGCTGGTTCTCGGCAAAGGCTGCATTCTCGGCAGCTGATTCCGAAGTCTTGTCGCCGGAGCCTTTCGAGCCGCAGGCGCAGAAGATCGTGAGTGCGGCTACTGCGAGTCCGCTGATAAAGGTTTTCTTCATAAGCCAAAATATTTAATTGATTTTCTTGGTTATTCACATGCCTCCCCCTGACGTTGACTATAAGCAGCGAATCGGGAATGGTTTGCAAATATAACTAAAAAGCATGATACCCCGAAATCTGATTTAAGATCCGGTTCGTGTCATGCCTGAAGGCAATGGGTGGTCACGTAAGTAAAGATCAGGAGAGGAGTACCCCCCTCGCCGCAGGGGTGTGTGCGGTTTCATGTGAACCTGCCTTTCACAAGGATCAGCACACTTGGGACAATCGTCAAAATATAATAAAAGCCTGCGCGTGGGGGCGCAGGCTGCCTTATGAGTCAGATTATGCTATACATTGGCGTTGAGGGTGGGAGTGAGGGGCTCGTCGGCGCACAACACTGCGAGAAGGTTGCCGACCATCGAGGCTTTCTGCTCGTTGGTCAGTTTCACGACCTGTTTCTCGTCAAGTGTGCGTAAGGCCATGTCGACCATCGATACCGCACCCTCCACTATTTTCTCTCTTGCGGTTATTATGGCTGATGCCTGTTGACGGCGCAGCATGACAGCGGCAATCTCCGGAGCATAGGCAAGATAGTTGATGCGCGCCTCGACAACCTCGATTCCAGCCATGGCGAGACGTTCGTTGATTTTCTTCTCAAGCAGCTCGCTGATCTGGCTGCCGCTGTCGCGAAGAGTAAGTTCATCAGAATCGTTGATGTCCGTGTTGTCGTATGCGAAATGTCCCGTCACCTCGCGCAGGGCCGCGTCGCTCTGAATGCGCACGAAGTTAGAAAGTGCGGTGTTGTTGATGCCTCCCTGTGCACCGAGACTCTGGGAGTCAAGATCAAACACTACCTTATACGTGTCCTTGATCTTCCAGACCAGCACCATGCCGATGAGGACCGGGTTGCCGATCTTGTCGTTAACCTTGATGGGGTCAATATCCATGTTGCGGATGCGCAGGGAAAGCTTCTTACGGCTCAGAAAGGGATTGACCCAATAATATCCCACCTTCTTGCATGTCCCCTTGTACTTGCCGAAGAAGATCATCACACGCGCCACATTAGGCTCCTGTGTGAAGTAGCCTACGCAGCCGAGCACGAAAAGAATGAAAAGAGGAACAGTAAGTCCCACGGAAATGCCCGGATTCTCCTCTCCGCCATAGACAATCGCCAGAATCATCAATGCCGGAATCAGGATAAACGTAAAGAAAATCATCAGAAAACCGTTGATGCATAGTCCCCGGTATTCATACTCTCGGTCAGTAGCGTTGTCCATATTCGTAAATTTTTAGTGAATTGTCGTAATATGTAGATCTCACTTGTCAAGCACCTCGTAAGGGGAGTGCTGACTCTTGTATTCAGGTACTATACGCTTCATGCGGGCCACGATCCTCATGTCGTCGTCAGTGGCGGCGTTATTGATAAGCTCATCTATCTCAGAATTGATATCGTCAAACTCGTACTCGCGTACCTTGGCCGCCTTGATCTTGGGATGGAATGTCGGAACTGTGGTCTCCTTGTCATTGAGAACCTCCTCGTAGAGTTTCTCGCCGTCGCGTAGTCCGGAATAGACAATCTCCACATTCTTTGCTCCACTGAGGCGTATCATCCTTTTGGCGAGTTCTGCTATCTTGACCGGTTCGCCCATGTCAAAGACATAAATCTCCCCGCCGTTGCCCATGGTTCCGGCCTCGATCACCAGTTTGCAGGCCTCCGGTATGAGCATGAAATACCTCATAATGTCCGGATGAGTCACAGTGACCGGTCCACCCTTGCGAATCTGCTCCTGGAATATGGGAATCACCGAGCCGTTCGAGCCGAGCACGTTGCCGAAACGAGTGGTTACAAAACGGGTCACACCCTTGACGGCTCTCTCCTTGATGGCCTTGTCGAGTGACTGGACATATATCTCGCATATTCTCTTCGAGCAGCCCATCACGTTTGTAGGGTTGACTGCCTTGTCAGTAGAGACCATGACGAACTTCCGCGCGCCATATTTCACTGAGAGGTCGGCTATAATCTTTGTGCCGAGTATGTTATTGACAACACTCTCATAGGGATTATCCTCCATCATGGGGACATGCTTGTAAGCGGCGGCATGGAACACATATTCCGGTTTATACCGGTTGAAGATGCGTTCCATCATCCGTGCGTCGGATATGTCGGCGACTATTGTCTCTGACTCAATCTCTGGCCAGCGGGCCTGCATCATGCGGCGTATGTCGTGCATTGGGGTCTCTGCCTGGTCAACGAGAACAAGATGTGCCGGCGAGTAGGTCGCTATCTGGCGTACCATCTCCGAGCCGATGCTTCCGGCTGCTCCGGTAATCATCACCACATTACCGGTGATAAGCTGGGCGGCAGCGTTCATGTCGACCACTATTTCCTCGCGAGGCAACAGATCCTCCACGTCGACAGGTTTAAGATTCTCGACAGAGATGTCTGACTCGCCATCCCATTCGCGGGCGTCAGGCACTACGAGGATACGTATTCCCTGTTCCGCGAGATACTCGAACAGTTCGGAATGTTTATGGAGAGTATCCATCTGCATCGGGGAGACGATGAGTGTGAGCACATTCTTGTTCAGCATTATATCGGCAAGATGCCGGTCGAGCATATGCACGTGGATGCCGTTCACCACGAGATCCTTGAGATGCGGGTCGTCAGATACGAATCCTGTAACCATATATGAGGAAGTCTCCGAAGAGTTCAGAGTGTCGGCGATGGCAGTCGCACCGTTCTTTGTGCCGAGCACATATGCCTTCAGGCGGACGTTGCTGCGTATGAAACCGTCGAACATTGTCTTTCCCCAGACGCGTACGGCCCAAAGCAACAGGATCGCCAGCACGGCAAACATTATGACGTCGACCACAGAGAATGCAATAAACCATTCACTGGGCTCTATAAGCCACTGCAATATGAAGACAAGGGTGACACCTATCAGTACGGCCATGGTGATTCTCATCAAGTCGGTGAACGAAGAGAACCGTATCACCCCGAAATAGGTATGGAACATTCTGAACCCCACCATGAAACAGATGAGGAAAATAGCCAGGGTGCAGATTATGCCGAAGATAAGGTCAGGTGAGGTCGGGGCGCCGTGGTGAAGGAAATAGGAGAGGAGTCCAGCGACGAAAACAAGTATGCAGTCGAGAATCAGTATCGCCCAGTATGGGAGAGCCGCTCTCGAGAAGTACCATCTTAACAGTTTGCTAATAGATCTCATGCCGTATAATCAGAGACCCGAGGCCGCAGCCTTGGGATTATGGGGTTGGTATTAGATAATGGCCGCCTTGATAGCCTCGACGATATAGCGGACATCGTCGTCGCTGACGCAGGGACCGGCCGGCAGACAGAAGCCGGTCTTGAACAGCGACTCGCTGACACCGTTGACATAGGCGGGAGCATCGGCATAGACAGGCTGGCGATGCATGGGTTTCCAGAGAGGACGTGCCTCGATATTGGCCTTGTCGAGCCACACACGCAGAGCCTCGACATTATCATTGGGCTGGCAGTCGGTCACTGCGCTTGAGGCTGCATGTGTCACACCGGCCGCTCCTCCGACTGCCCCCGTCACAATGCTCATGTAGGCTTTCTCCTGATCCTTGACGTGGGTCTCCGGGTCGAGAGTGGCGGCGCACAGCCAGAAATTGGAATCGTAGCGCGGAGAGGGATTGCCGTGGACAGTAATGCCGGGAACCTCGGCCAAAAGTTCGGTATAGAGTTTCTGCACATGGCGGTGGTGGGCGATATGCTCATCGACTATTGTCATCTGGCCGCGTCCAATACCGGCACATACGTTGCTCATACGGTAGTTATAGCCAATTTTCTCGTGCTGGTAATAGGGATAACTTTCGCGAGCCTGAGTGGCGTAGAACATAATCTCCTTTTTGGCATCTTCGTCAGGGCAGATCAGAGCGCCTCCGCCTGATGTCGTAATCATCTTATTGCCATTGAACGACAGAACGCCATATCTGCCGAAAGTTCCGAGCACGCGGCCGTCGAAACGCGAGCCAAAACCCTCGGCAGCATCCTCGATCACCGGTATTTCATAGTGCCTGCTGATCTCCATGATACGGTCAATGCAGTATGGCATGCCATAGAGAGCCACCGGTATTATAGCCTTGGGCTTGCGTCCGGTTTTGGCTATACGGTCGTTGATTGCCGCCTCAAGCAGATCGGGGTCCATGTTCCATGATTGCGGCTCAGAGTCAATGAAGACGGGAGTGGCGCCAAGATAGGTCACCGGGTGACTCGAGGCACAGAAAGTGAACGACTGTACCAATACCTCATCTCCCGGTCCGACACCGCAGGCAAGAAGAGCCAGATGTACTGCCGCTGTTCCAGCGCTGAGACATACCACCTTGCAGTCGGTATCCCCACCGCTGTTGACAAAGCATTCGAGATCCTGCTCGAAACCGTTAACGTTCGGCCCCATGGGGACTACCCAGTTGGTGTCGAATGCCTCCTGTATGAATTCCATTTCCCTGCCGCTCATATGGGCAAGGCATAAATATATCCTGTCTCTCATTTTAGTTGTCAGTTATGTCCGTTGAATGCCTCGATAGTCGCTGCGCCCTGCTGAGAGATACCCTCCCTCTTCAGCACCTTACGCACAGTAAGCCATATGACCTGCAGGTCAGTGCGCAGTGAGATATTGTCGACATACCAGACGTCAAGTTCAAATTTTTTCTGCCATGAAATCGCATTGCGGCCGTGGCATTGCGCCCAGCCTGTTATGCCGGGACGCACCTCGTGGCGTCTCGCCTGCACAGGAGTATACAATGGCAGATACTTCACAAGCAACGGACGTGGACCAATCAGCGACATGTCACCTTTCAGCACATTCCAGAGTTGAGGCAACTCGTCGATTGAAGTCGACCTTACAAACTTTCCGATTCTGGTAAGCCGCTGAGCGTCAGGCAGGAGATTACCGGATTCGTCACGCTCGTCGGTCATGGTCTTGAACTTTATGACCTTAAATGTCTTGCCGTTCAGCCCGGGACGTTCCTGCATAAAAAATGCCCCCGCGCCCCTGTTGGCGAAGTGCAGCCACAAGGTGACTGCCGCCAATGGAACGGAAAGCACTAACAGCACGCCGCCCGAGGCGGCTATGTCGATTGCCCGTTTGAAAAAGTCTTTGTAAATTTTCATCCGTCACTGTTTGGTTACTCTAATTTACCGTGAAACCTCACGGAACAATTTAAGGCAACTTAATATATGACGGAAAAATATATCGTTTTATTATAATTTTTTGACCGTTTATAATACAAATTCCTGACGAGGGAGATGCAAATCATTATTTTTGAATATCCCTACGACCTGTCTATGGTTGTCAGGAATGCAAAGCAGACTCAGCCGGTGTCATATTTTCACCTCACTGAAGTTGTCTGCGTCATTGGCTGCCTCGGCAACTGTCAGGAATGAGAATTCGTCGAGAAGTGATTCAAGTCCCCTGAAGGCACGCCTGCGACCCACGTTGCTCTTGACATATCGTGAAAGACGGTTTTTCAATGTGCCCGTGGTCTTGAAATATTTCTCAAACTCATCTTTTGACATGAGTTTAGACTTGAAGTCGACCAGGTCCGCGATATGAAAATAGCACATAGTATAGTCAGATGAGTGCATCTGATTCTTTACAAAGAGTGTCGGAAGAAGTCTGAAATATCCTCCCCCCGAATATGCGATCTTCTTATCTAAAACCGGCAGTTGGCAGAGGGTTATCGGGAATTCGTTTATCACGTTGCCGTCGTGCATGACACGGCATGGCTTGCCTTCGTCGGGAAATGAGGGAAATCCGCCGAAGTCACGTATTCCGGGAAATATCGATGCGTCATTTCGGATTCCACATTCAGCCAGCACATCACATGCCCATATGTTGTCTTTCCCAATAGAGAATGCGGGGGCACGGTAACTTTCAACCGGTTGCCCGGTGGCCTGGCGAAGGGAGTCAGTGGCCCGATGTGTATCCTCGAGAAATTGTTCCCGGGTCTGCTGGTTGACCCACTTGTGGGCATACGAATGACAGCCGATCTCATGTCCGCGGTCCGCTATTCTTCTCACCACTCCCGGGAAATGCTCTATGAGGGCGCCAAGACAGAAGAAAGTCGCTTTCTGATTGTGCGCGTCGAGTGTGTCGAGCAACCGCTCAAGCATCGCATCGTAGGCATCATATTTCCAGCGGGCTCCCCCTCTGAACATCTTCTCGATATACCATTCCTCTATATCAAAACTGAGAATATTCATAAGCAGATATATTAAGGACCTTATTGGCAGAGATAATAAGGGCCAGTTTTCAGTGGGCCTTCTTACGGATTCGCCCTCTCTTGAACTCGAGTTTGTTAAAATTTTCCAAAAACGCTGCAATCATGGCACGCCAGTCCCTACGGCCACCCTCCTGATAGAAGACATTCCTGCCCCAGAATCGGAACCAGCCTGGCCGCGAGCGGAATCGGTTGGGGGAACTGATAAACCATAGTATGTCGAGACCGAGATACCTGAGTATCTTTCCGGGCTCATATGTGCATTTCGGAATTGGCAGTCCGAGGGCATCGGCCGTAATGATAGCAGGGAAATTGACTCCCGAGACCGCAGCCCCACGCAGGCTTGCCGGCACCCGTGGATTTATCTCGATAATCTTGTATTCACCCTGACGCGACCGCAGAACATCAAAGTCTGCGAATCCGACATAACCGATCTCGCCAAGTGCCTTCATGCAAATATCGACAAGTTCCGGATCGTCGATCGTGCGGCACATTGATGATGAGCCGGCCTGCAACGGGTAATAGCGTATAATCTCAAGAACTGCATGAGCGAGTTGTCGGCCGTTACGGTCGCGATAGATCATCACGTTGTAATAAGGGCCCTCGCTCTCTACATATTCCTGCACATGGCAACTGCCGTAACGCTGTGTCACTGTCGCGATTGCCTTAGCGAGACCTGAGGGGTTGTCAACCTTTGTTATACCTCTGGCACCGACCGAATGGTCAGGTTTTACTACCACAGGATAATTGAGCGCGGAGATATCGGCACTGTCGGAGGCTGAGCATCTGACGGTGCGGGGATGCGGCAGGGCGGCACGCTCGCAAATCTCCATCAGTGTTGGCTTGTCGGCGGCTGCCTCCAGTTGTGAAAGAGCAGGCACTGCTGCGACACATCCGGTCTCATCCTTGATTCGCCGGCTATTGGCACTTAGCAGGTGTGCGTAGTCGTCGGTCATGGGTATAGCAGCGTCAAAGCAATTTGCCCCCATGAACTCCAGAATCGGCTCCAGACCCTCGGCAAGCCAACCGAATCCGTGCAGCGAGACCGCCGTAGACTTATGGGCGAAATCCTTGGGGGGAGCCCAGAGTCCCACGGTATGCCCGGCATCGGCGAGCGACCTTGCCGTTGAGACGCCCTGAAGTCCGCCTCCGACCACAAGCACCTTTGCCATTTGTCAGATATATATTGGTTCAGGAATTACCATTGGGCCGGTGGTCATGGTCATTGTGGCCCATGAGAGCCCAAGTCCGAATGATGACATCAACAGTCGGTGAGGACCGGCCTGAAGTTCGTCGCGCAGACGAGTGACCATCAGCGACGGTATTGATGCACCGCCCAGATTGCCATATTCCTCGATATTATAAGGAACCTTTTCGAGCGGCAACTTGAGTTTCTTCACCACACGGTCGACTATCATCTTGTTTGCCTGGTGTATCAGGAAGAAATCAATGTCCTGGTTGCGGTCGATTCCCTCGGCGGCCATAAACTGCTCGACCGAGCGGGGCGGCTTGGAGATGGCAAACGAGAACACGTTCATTCCGTTGATGAGCGTGTGGATCGGAGCACGAACGATTCCATTGCCGAAGTCCTGCTCAATAAAGGACTCGGGAGTCGCAGGGTGTCGAAATCCTCCGTGAGGAGTCATGAGCGCCTCATATCCTGAGCCAAGAGTATGGAATTCGACAACAATATCTGAGGCCGACGGATCATACTCCAGGGCGATTGCGGTAGCACCGTCGCCGAAGAGAGGCACGCGGCTTTTATCCTTCAGCGAGCCCATGCGCAGGGCAGTGTCGCCGATAAGCAGTAATGCTCGGCGCACATTGCCGGTGGTCAGCAGATTGCCGCCCACAGTCATGGCATACAGGCAACCACAGCAGCCCATAGGCATGTCAAGACAGAAAGTGGTCTCCGGCAGACCCATGCGGTGCTGCAGGATGCATGAAGTCGGAGGAGTTCGGTAGTCACCTGTCACCGACTCAAATATCAGAACATCAATCGAATCGCGCTCCCAGCCCAGCGCCTCAAGCAGGCGTTCGCCGGCCTTCTGACACATATCAGAGGCGCAGACTGAGTCGGGCGCGATGTGACGTCGCCTTATACCGACTGTCCTGTTGAAACTCTCTACATCCTCGGGCGACATAAGCTTGATATCGCTCGTCTCCACGACATTCTCGGGGAAACAGGCGGCGACACCGGCCATGCGCACATTCTTAATTCTCCATTTTGCCATATCACGTGTAGAGGGAACTTAGAGCTCGACGCCCTGGTTGCGGATTATCTCAAGGCCCTTTACATAAGAAGTGAAGGCCATTATGTCCTCGGGGTCGAGCATGATGTCAAAAGCATCCTCGGCCATTGACACGAGGTTAAGCTGATGCACCGAATCCCATTCCGGCACATTCTCCTTGCCGAACGAATCGCCGAGTGCAGAGGCGTCTACGCCGAAAACTTCAGTAAATATCTGGTTATATTTTTCAAGATTGTTCATATATGTCAGTCTTTATTGAGTTTGCTATATAGTATCTTACCGGCCTCATTTTTCGGGAGAGCATCCATGTGACGAATGTCAATGACAGTCGCCGGCACCTTGATAGCCTTAAGGAGAGCCTCGAGAGCGGTGTCTTGTTGATTAATGTCAGTGATATAGACTATGATTCTCTCGTCGGTGCCAGTGCAGGCACATTCGCAGTCAACGGCACCGCGCACTATCTGCTCGCACTCGTCGAGACCGATGCGGTTGCCGAATATCTTGAGAAAGCGTCCCATGCGTCCCTTGATGAAATAGAAGCCATCCTTGTCGCGATATGCTATGTCGCCAGTAGGCAAGAAGCCATTACGCTCGTCGCCGAGTGCCAGGTCCTCGCGCGTGCGCGCGTATCCCATAGTCACGTTCTTTCCCCGGTAGCACATCTCGCCCGTAGCCGGAGACTCCATAATCTCATTGCCGTCGGCATCGCGCAGAGACAGATGACCGTTGGGTACTGCAATCCCGATACTCCCCATCTTCGATATGGCATACTCTTCAGGAAGCCATGCCATGCGTGCGGTTCCCTCGGACTGGCCGTATGTGGCCACCCAGCGTTTCCCGTTGTCACGACAGTATTCCGCGAATTTCAGGTTAAGTTCGGTGGGCATCTTTCCTCCTCCCTGAGTCAGCAGAGTCAGGTCAGGAAGTTTCATGCGTGTGAAACGCATCTTGTCGAGGACCTCGAAACTGAATGGCACACCGGTGAAACTCGTGGCATGCTCCTCTTTGAGGAATTTCCAGAACCCGGGGTCAGTCATCTTGAGATTCGTGATCAGCACAGTGGCACCGACCTTAAAGTGGCTGAACACCATAGATAGACCCATGGTATAGTAGAGGGGAAGCACCATGAAAGGTCGGTCGTTCTCCGTCAGCCGGAAGAATGTCGATATGTTGAGCGCGGCAGCCTCGATGTTGTCATACTTGTGGCGTACAAGCTTGGGGCTGCCTGTTGAGCCGGAGGTGGGCAGCAGGTGGCTGAGTTCCTCGTGCATCTCGCATGATCGCTCACCTGTAAAGTTGATGGAATAGCCATATTCAGGCATTTCACCATCCGTACCCGGCTTGACAATCAACTGGGGCCGGTAAGTCGAGGTAAGATTTTGCAGGAGCGCATCCTCGGTATGGGCGTTCAGCACCAGAGGAACGTTGCCTGAGATAATAGATGCAATCACCCATGCGATACCGCCCACATTGTTTTCGGTCAGAATGAACATGAGCGAGCGGCCCGGCAGTGCGTTGCGGAGCCTATCGGCGAGAGCGATGATTTCGCCATAGGTGAGAGTGTCGCCGTTTGAGTCAATTGCAGCGAGGCGTTCAGGCTCAAATCTGTCTATATCGAGTAGCATATCGTCAGATTGATGCACAGCCGTCAACACCAAGTATCTGGCCTGATATGTATGATGAGTTGTCGGAAGCGAGGAAGGAGCAAGCCTTGGCAATATCCTCGGGCAAGCCGAGACGGCCAAGTGCGATGCGACCGATACGTGCGTCAATCTTGTCGCCCGAAGCCTCGTAGAGTTCCTCGAATCGCTCAGTCTTGACGATGCCCGGGGCAACTGCATTGACACGCACACCCATAGGTGCGAGTTCCTTTGCGGCTGACTTTGTGAATGAGATGACGGCTCCCTTGGTGGCCGAATACGCACACTGTCCGGCTGAGCCAAGTACAGCGGTGACCGAGGCGATGTTGACTATGGAGCCTCCTCCGCATCGGCTCATGATGCGCGAGACGAGTTGTGTGAGTTCAATGACGGCTATTACATTGACGCGAAACATCAGTTCGGTCTCCTCGCGTACTATCATGCCGATCTTCTTGTTGAACACGACGCCTGCATTGTTGACGAGGGCATCGATGCGTCCCTCGGTCTTCTTTACGCTCATCATGGCAGCCTTGGCTGCCGCTGCGTCGGTAACATCAAAATACAAGGCATGGAACGCAGGGAATTCCTGTTCCATGCCATCCATAGAGCCCTGTCGGAAATCGCATCCGTAGACTGTGGCACCCTCGGCGAGCATATCGCGTGCTATCGCGTTGCCAATGCCTTGGGCGGCTCCGGTCACAACGCACACTTTATTCTGTAAAATCATCTGTTTTCGGATAATTACTTAGTTAAACGAGACTTTTCCCACCATCCACTATAAGACTTGTGCCTGTGGTCCATGCCGAGGCGTCAGAGAGCAGATAGACAACTGCGTAAGCCACCTCCTCAGGGCGTCCGTAACGTTTAAGCGGATAGGTGGCAGCGTCGGCGGCATGTTCCTCGTCTGACACCGCTCCACGATGGATCAGCGGTGTATCAATCATGGCCGGAAGTACTGTGTTTACACGGATTCTTTTCGGAGCAAACTCTCGTGCGCAGAATTTCATATATGCGTCGAGGGCTGCCTTAGATGCCCCGTAGGCACCGTTGCCTATCGTGAAGAAGTGTGTGCCTCCCATCGACGATATGGCTACTATCGAGGCTCCAGCCTTGACTCTCTTCTTCTTTAGCAGCAGTCTCAGCAGCTCCACCGGATTTAGGAAATTGCTGTCGAGCACATCAAGAAGTTTCTTGCGTGTAGAGAACTGTACGGGCAGCATCATGCCGATACCCGAGCAAAGAGCGACGCCGTCGAGTTCGGGAGCCTCAGCTACAAGTCTGTCAATATCTTCGGCACATGTCAGGTCGGCTGTAATGGCGGTGTGCCCTTCGCCGTCGAGCATGGCGAGAGTCTCGTCGAGTCTCTCGGCGTTTCGGCCGGTGATAACGAGTACTGCACCGAGACGGGAACATTCGGTGGCCACTGCGCGGCCTATGCCTGACGAGGCACCGGTCACGAGCACTGTCTTGCCTTGGAGTGCAAATGGATTATGGTTCATGTCAAAGTTCTGTGAGAGGTGGAATCACGATGTGGTCCGCCTCGAATGCTATCGTTCCCCAGGAGAGTCCGACGCCAAAGCCGCATCCGATGATCTTCGCCTTTTCGCCGGGCAGTTTGTCGCCAAGCTGAGTGGTGATGGTCAGAGGAATTGATGCAGAAGAGGTGTTGCCGAAGTAAGTCATCGAGTAGGGCACCTTCTCCTCGGGCAATTTGAGTTTGGCTCTGATTGTCTCGTTCATCTTGCGGTTGGCCTGATGGAAAACGAAATAATCGAAGTCGTTATACTCGAAGCCGGCCTCTTTCGCGAGGTTCTTAATTGACTTGGGTGCTGTGGTTATGCCGAAAGCGAAAACATCCAGCCCCTTCATGCGTGTCTGGAGGCTGTGGCGCTTGCGCCCATCCTCACATTCCACGAGTTTGAAGGTATCCTCGTTGATAGGATTACGTGTGCCACCGCCGGGGCGGATAATTGCGTCATAGCCGGTTCCGTCAGTGCCGAGCTCAATGAAAATCGGGTAGTCAGACTTCTCGGGATCATACTCGACGGCAGTCGCAGTTCCGGCATATCCGAATAACTGGTCGGGCTCTTCGTAGGCGCTCTTGCGGGCGTCGCCGGTCAGCAGTAATGCGCGGCGCAACGAAGTGCCGCTCTGAAGCAGCGAGAGAATGGTTGTCATGCCATATACCCAGCCGGAGCACCCCAGTGATATGTCCTGGCAGAGACAGGCTTTCTTGAGTCCCAGCTTGCCGTGGAGCACACAAGATGTAGCCGGAAGAATATAGTCCGGCGTCTGCGACACGAAAATCAGCACGTCAATGCTGTCACGCTCCCATCCGAGCGAGTCGAGAAGCCGCTCAGTGGCGGCCTGACAGAGGTCGGAAGCTGTGAAATCGTTCGACCAGCGTTTCTCAAGAATGCCGGTCGTCGCCATGTATGCCTCGCGGTTGTAGGCGGTGCTGGTGGATATGGTAGGCTCCACGTGCTCCGGCACGCATGTCGCGATACCGGCCACGCGAAGACCTTCGAACTTGAAAAATGCCATGCTTAAAGTTTTGACTTCACAATGTTGTAGAGGTCTTCAACGGTCTTGGCGGCTTTCATGTCCTCACCCTTGAGTGTAACGTCATATTCTTCGTCGACCATGGCAAGGATGGAGAGGGCTGAAAGCGATGACCATTCGTCGAGGTCGCGAAATACAGTTGTTGCCTGGATTTCTGCAGGATCGGTCTCTTCCATCTGTGCAGCGAAATTGTCGATAAAGTCTTTGAGTTCCATTTTGATATATGTCTTTATATGTTAGAATTTAAATATCTTTGCCGGGTTGCCGATGTAGGTGCAACCGTCTTTTGGTCGAGTAAGCAAGGGAGAGAGAGGAGAGAGAGTGATGCCGTTGCCGACGTGCACCCCTTGTTTAACAAACGAGCCGGCGCCGAAAAGATTGCAATCTCCTATCACACTTTCGCCTGATATGCGCACACCGGGCATGAAAACATTGCAGTTGCCGACCTTTGCATCGTGTCCGAAAGTGACCATTCCGTTAAGCACATTGAAATCTCCGACAGAGACATTTACCGTGACGCGGCAGTGGCTCTTTATGATGTTGCCTATACCCATGTTGAATGTCTGTTCGTCCTCTATTACGAAATCGGGTGATATGAGGTTGGGATATTCGACAGCAGGGTTCGTTATGCTCTCCACGATAGCACGCCGTGCGGCAGGGCTGCCGACACATATGACTATCGCCGGAGGATTGCTCATCGCATTGAGCATGTCGCGCCCTCCTATCACCTTGCCATAATGCGAGATCTCATCGCCAGGCGTATGTGTGTCGTCAATGAATCCGACAAAATTCCAGGTCGGTTTTCTGTCGTTGATCATCTTTATCATTGCGGCGACCTCTCGGCCTAATCCGCCTGCTCCATATATTGCGATGTCTGTCATAACTGTTGTGATATTAATCTCTGTCATGGTCAAATTGTGCTTATAGATTGATGTAATTCAGATATGCGGCACTCTAATCGAATATGTGGGGCATGAAATTGTCATAATACATGCGGTTGGCAAGGTAGACGCGCCGGTTGTGCTCCTGCTGCTCCATAGTCAGTGGGCTGAGCGAGGACATGTCGTGCAGGTCATCCTCGACCGAAAATATTATGTAGCCTTTCTCACGGTAATAGTCAAGCAGATTATTCTCGTTTCTGAGAAAGACCTTGACACCGTTCTTAAGCAACTGGATAATATTGCCTGATGCTTCCTGACGTCGCTGTCCGAAAACTGCGATGTCAACCTTGTTGAGCATCTCGAAGTATTTGTCGCGAGACATGTATTCGAGAATCGGCTCGAATTTGTCACCGAACATCCTGCGTCCCGTAGCGAGCACTCTGTCTCGAATCATTGGGTGGCCATAGGATAGGGGTGTAATCTTGACCAGGGTATTCTTAGGGTCTATCTTCTTAAGAATCTTGAAGACAGTCCGGTGGTTTCCGTAGACTGATGCCTGATGGTCTATCATGACTGTCTTGACTCCTCTGGGTTTAAGCTCAAACAGGTCTCCGGGCAGTGAATTGTCCTTGTTCGCACCATAAGAGAAGAAACGGAACTCCGCCTTTGTGTCGAAGTGTTTCTTGAGCAGATCATAATCGCGTCGGTTCCAGAAACAGAAATAGTCGACCATCGAGAAAATCTTCACGAATTTAGGAGCGCGGTAACGGTTGGTCGACTTGCGCAGGAAACGTGAGACCTTGTTGGGTATGAAATAGTAGACCTTGTGAAAGGGAGAGAACGGGTCGTCAATGACGTTATAGTCGCGCTCGTAGGCGAGAGCCTCATAGAGCTCATATCCCCAGAACACCCAGTATAGCTTGAACTCAAAATTTTCGCGCAGGTACTCCAGCAGTTCGAGCATGTAGCCCAGCACGCCGTGCATCACAATACGGTCCACGCCCCGCTCGCGGCAAATCTGGAGTATCTTCTCGAAGTTCTCACGTTCGTCGAGATTCATTATGACAAAGCCCTCCGGATTCTTTATCATGGTCAGTTCCGGAGTCTGTTTATACACCACAAACGTATTCTTTCCCGGATAATATTGTTCGAATATGCGCCGGGAGTCACTTACAAAGTTGTGGTCCATGCAGAGATGTAGGGCGTGCATCTGTGTCTATATGTAGTGAGTGGGTTTGTTTCTTTTTGTTTTTATATTTCTTTGGCGTACGTCCCTCAAAGTACAATATGGGGATTGCTATGAGGAAGAGATACATCCATATTTCCTTGGCTGGGTAGTCTCGGATCAGGTTGGAGATTACATATATCAGCAGGAATCCGAAACTCTTGAGAGAGTGATAGCGCGAATAGTAGAGCGCCATGAATATCAGCAGCAGGGACGTGCCGACGATACCGCGCAGATAGAAGTAACGTTTGTATCCGGCATTTCCCATCATAAGGTTACCGGAACTTTTATTCTTAGAGGTATATGCACCCTTTCCGACACCGAGCCATATTTTGTCTGTGTTGAGATATTTGCTGTAAGTGTCCTCGAAGAATGTAGTGTACCTGTTGTTGCCGGCGATATCGCCGCTTTCAGTCATTTCAAGACGAGACACTATGGCCTTGTTGAGCACATTGTCTCCATTAAGGAATGCGGCAGCAGTTGAGCCTATTGCAAGAACGATTGTGGAGACAATTCCGACTGCCCAATATTTGCGTTTCTCAATCAATATCAGAATGACGGCGCCTATCAGCATGCCGTAGGCAGCCAGCGAGAGTGACATTATGGTTGAGACAAATAGAATGATATTCCCGAATTTCTTGAGGTTACATCCGTTGATGTAGAGTAGATAGACGCACATTGTGCCGAGGTGGCCGGGCTCAAGGAAAGGGCCTGCAAAGCGTCGCACGTCATCAGGACTGTTGATGCTGAATGTGTTAAAGATGTAATACACCTGGTGCATGTAATACACATCGCTTGTGTCGCGGAAATGAGGCAGATCCACTCCAAGCAGAAATGGAATCCAGCCTATCAGGGCTATCAGCAGAATCGCCTCAACCGATATTGTGAGGACCCTCAATACCACTTTCTTATGCTCGAGTGGTGCCATTATCAGCATTGCCCCTCCGAACATTGTGATGAGCATACAGATGATTGCTCGACTTGTCAGATCGGCCAGCATTCCGCGCTCATAGAAAAATATGGCGCATAGTAAAAGAATGCATATCCCCTTGAACATTGAGACGCGTTCAAGGCTCTTTCGGTATGTGACTGCGTATGGCAGCATCAGTGCGAAAGAGAACAGGAAGAAGAAGAAGTCCTGGATGTATCTGACATAGAGAATCCTGTTTGACTTGAACATCAACAGGACAATACCTATGCAGAATAAAATCAGGACATATCCCGGTCCGGATCTTGCGGTATCTGTTTTCTTACTCTCCGTCATTCTCTATCAGGTGTTTATACAGAACCTTGATCAGAGGCTTATGAATCTGGCTGTATCCGTCACGGTCTCGCACGGTTGCACCGGCGCTAAGTATCACAAAACCATATTTCTGCTCCGGCTCAAAAATCATGCAGGTCTTGATTCCGGCTCCTCCACCGGTCTGGCCGTGCAGCAATGAACCGTCTACCAGGTCCCGGTATTCACGATATGAAAGCCCGTAGTTATGTTTGCCGACATAGTTTCTCTGTATCTGCCGCTCGCTGTTGCGGGTTATGATGCGTTTGCCGTCGAGAGTTCCCCAGTTCATGTGCATGCGCATGTATCTTGCGAGATCATCAGCGGTAATCTTCATGCCAACGGCAGGGTATTCGAGCCATACCGTCTCGCCGAGTATGTAGTTATCGGGTTTAAGGGGCGAGAGCTGATGATAGACATAGTCATTGTTCTCTATCTTACCTGTCTTGTCCGACAGATAGTAAAGGCCTACGAATTTATTCTTGTCCAGGGCGTTCTGGTTGAAACTCCCGTGGATATCGAGTGGCTTCATGATAATGTCGTCGATGACAGAGCTGAATCTCTTGCCGGCCGCTCCCTCAATCACAGCACCCAGCACTGTATAGTTGGTGTTGACATAGTCGTAGGCCGTACCAGGCTTGGTGTCTGAGTAGCCCAGGGCATAGTTGACAGATTTCCGAGGATTGATAGAATCCAGAATCCACCAGCAATGGTTCTCGTTGAGGCTTGATGTGTGAGTCAGGAGTTGCTTGACCGTAATGGGCACATCGGGGTAGCGTGGATTGCGGAGTCTGAATTTCAGATATTTGTCGGCCGGGTCGTTGAGCTTCATTTTCTTTTCCTCGACGAGTCTCATTATGGCTGTCGCAACAAATGTCTTGGAGACAGACATGATGTCAAACAAGTCGTCGCCTTTCAGAGGCTCGCCCTCGCTTACGCTGTCAGGAATTACCCGGTAGCCCATCAGTTTTCTATAGATGACGGAATCATCCTTGACAACAGCGATGCTGAGTGCCGTCATGCCGACCTCATCATAGATTTTTTGAATCTCGCTATCGAGTTCGGGCCGGAAATTGCAGTTTCCTGCGGCTAAACCCTCATTGCATGTGCTGATCAGCATGACGATGAGGCACACGAGGGACACTATATTTCTCATTCGCACCAGATTTGATATATTGGCAAATTTTGGCCGTAATGTTTATTTCTTGACGATCACTGAAAGGATGCGTTCGATGTCGGATTCTTTCAGCCCGCTATACATAGGCAGGCATATCACGGAGTTGGCCATTCGGTGAGCGTTAGGCAGGTTACTTGGATCGGCCGACGGAAGACCACGGTAAGTAGTGAATTCAGTGATAAGGGGGTAGAAGTATCTGCGTCCGAAGATATTGTGCTCCTTGAGTTTGCCATAGAGCTCATCACGTGTCATGCCGTAGACCTCCGTGTCCACGAAAATCGGGAAGTAACTGTAATTGTGTCGCACGCCGGGCATATCCTTTAGATAACTGATACCCTCGACATCCTTGAGAGTCTCACGGTAGAGTTGAGCCGATTGCTTCCTTGACTCAATGGCCTTGTCCACCTGACGGAGGTTGAGAATGCCGTATGCCGCCCTCATCTCATCCATCTTTGAGTTGATGCCTGGAGCGACAACCTCGGTCTCGTTTTTAAAGCCGAAGTTCTTCAGATAGTCTATCCTGCGTTTCATCTCCTCGTCGTGCATTACGAGAGCACCCCCTTCAATGGTATTGTAGACCTTGGTGGCATGGAACGACAGGGTCGAGACATCGCCGGCATTGAGAACCGATTCGCCGTCAACCTGAACTCCGAAGGCGTGAGCAGCATCGTAGATCACCTTGAGGCCATAAGTGTCGGCTATGCGCTGAATGTTCTTAGTGTCGCAGGGCTGGCCATAGACATGTACAGGCACGATGGCCGTCGTCTTGGGAGTTATGGCGGCCTCTATCTTAGCGGGATCAAGGTTGCCTGTAGCCGGGTCGATATCTACAAATACCGGCTTAATGCCGTTCCACCAAAGCGAGTGTGCCGTAGCCACAAAACTATAGGGTGTAGTGATGACCTCGCCCGTGACGCGGAGTGCCTGCAGTGCTGTTATGATAGGAAGAGTGCCGTTGGTGAACAGACTGATATAGGGTACTTTGAGATAATCGCAAAGTTCCTTTTCAAGACGCTTGTGAAATTCGCCGTTATTGGTTATCCACTTGCTTGCCCATATCTCCTTGAGCAACGATGTGAATTCATCGAGGTCAGGCAGGAGTGGGCTTGTGACCATTATCTTGTTTTCCATGTCGGAATTGTTTATTACCCATCATGATCTTGCAGGACCTGACTTTACGAACGATAATAGTTCGCGCAGGTCACGCGAGTCTGTGAGTTTTGTTATGACTAAGTAAAATATTATTCCCACGGGTATTCCGGCCACGAGTTTTATCCATTCAACAGGAATTGCAAGAGTGAATGCATAAGTCGCTGCTGCCATTAAGACTGAATAAGCCAGACTCGGCATCAGATACCTCATCTGTCTCATAAATCCGAGTCCAATCAGTTTGCCCGTATAGTGCGTATTGATAAATAGGCTTATGATGTTGGTGGCGACTGAACCCCAGCAGAGGGCAATCAGTCCAAACGGTATTGTCACGCATATTATGGCTATGCCGATTATTTTCTTCCAGATCTCGAGTTTGAGAAAGAGGTCACTCCGGCCCTTCACCTGCAGCAGGTTGAGATTAATGGCATGAATCGGATACCATATCATCGAGAGGCAGATTATCGGGAGCAGAGTAGCGGAGAAGAGCCAGTTCTTATTGAGAAAAACGAGGATGAATGGACGGGAGAGAGCCGCCAGTCCGAGCATCAGCGGGAATATGACAAATGCCGAAACACGCAGAAACCTTGTGTATACATCTCGAAGCCGGTTATCGTCTCGGATGGTGCACAGTGCAGGATATGTCACCCTTTGCAGCACTGAGGTAAGAGTGGAGGAAGGGAGTTCGGCGAAACCGTGTGCACGTGTATAATATCCGAGGTCCGAGGCGTTGAACACCTTGCCGATCACAAGTTTGAATATATTGGCGTAGATTGTGTTTATGATTCCGCTGACAGCGAGTTTGGAGCCAAACCCGAACATGACACGGAATGACCTCCAGGAGTAACTGAGTATGGGACGCCAGTGTGACTGAATCCACAGCATCACTGCGTTTATGATGATGTGGGTGACGTGAAGCCATACGATTGACCATACACCACAGCCGGTATATGCCATCGTCACCCCCACGACTCCTGAAATGATCGCTGCCGAGAATGAGGCCTTGGCCTGGGTCTTGAAGTCAATCTTAACAGTCAGCAGGGCTCGCTGTACGACGACAAGCGAGTTTACTATGACACTGAGGGAAATCACCCTCATCAGCGGTGTCAGAATCGGCTGGTCATAGAATCGCGCTATGAGCGGCGCGCTCAGGAACAGGACTGCGTACAGGAAAACTCCGACAACGATATTGAAGAAGAATACCGTGGAGTTATCGGTCTCAGTGCGGTCCTGCTTGCGTATCAGGGCCTGTGAGAAACCACTGTCGACGAGCGATTGGGAAACGGCAATAAAGATTGTCAGCATTGCCACCAGACCATAGTCGGCCGGTGTCAGTATACGGGCCATGATAATCATGACCACGAACTGAATGATCTGAACGGAAAAACGTTCGGCCATGCTCCATACAGTTCCCCACAGGGTCTTGCGTTTCAGTGAGCCGGGGTCGTCTTGTTTCTCTTCCTTATGCATTTTACTCCGTTTCCTAAGCCATGCAGTGTTTGGAACTCTATTTCAGGTTTATTAGTCGGATAGTATGATCAAATTTGATCTCAGACATGCTCGCTTGTAGAGTAGTAACTCTTAAGACCTGCAGAAGGCTCGACGCCATTCAGTATAATCGCCATGTTGGTGAGCTCCTTGCTGCGGTACATTTTCTCAAGCTCAGGGAGTGCTGTGCGCTCCAGATGTCCGATTCTTACCACGAAGAGGCAACGGTCGCAAACCTTCTCGATTACCCTTGAGTCTGCCATTGAGTTGATAGGAGTGCAGTCTATCAGCACATAATCATAATCACGGGCCATCTCGTCGAGCATTCTTGAGAAGCGTTCAGTCTCGAGTAACTCTGTGGGGTTAGGCGGGAAGTAGCCGACCGGCATCACGTCAGCACCGTGAAGTGCCGGATTTGTCACCACCAGTTTTCTCCAGTCGTCGATGCTTCCGCTCAGATAATTGCTCAGGCCCTTGGTCGGACTTCCGGCGATTTCTGAAGTCGTGCCATGGCGCATGTCACCGTCGACCACCATCACTTTCTTGTCGCGCAGTGCGAGGGCGACTGCAAGATTGACAGTGATAAATGACTTGCCGTTGTCAGAGTCAATTGAGGTAAGCATAACCCTAGAGCCGCGTATCTTGTGACCTTCGCCATCAGTCCCGTCGTTTTTGGAGAGCATGTTGAGGTTGGTCCTTAGCACGCGGAACGCGTCGTTGACAACATTACGGTTTGACGGCTCGACCACAATTTCCTCATTGATTCCGGCGGCTTTGCGCTGCTTGCGGCTCTTGCGGTTTTTCCACCATGGGATTTCACCGATCAGAGGAATCGTCATTCCCTCGAGTTCTTTCTTGTCGCGAACCTTGGTATTGGTTGATTCCCTGATGAAATTATATCCGAAGGGCAGGAAGGCTCCAAAGAGGAATGCAAGAGCGATCACCAGTTTCTTCTTGGGAGAAACCGGTTTCATCGGTCCGTTGGGTTTTGCAATCACCTCTGTATTATAAGGTGTGAAGGCCTGACTCAACTGATTTTCCTCACGTTTTTGCAGCAGGAAAGTGTAAAGACTTTCCATCACCTTGCGTTTGCGTTCAATCGAGAGTATATGCTGACTCTGGCCAGGGGTCTTTGCGAGATTTGTCTTCGCCTCAGTCTGAGCGGCGCTTGCTGTGCGTATCTGGGTGTTGAGAGACGCAATTGCGTTTGACAGCGACTGTTCGATGCCGGTCCGCATTTCCCTCAGCCTTGTGTCATAGCCGGTGATCAGAGGGTGGTTGGATGTGGAGTTCGCGGCCAGCCGGTTGCGTTCGAGCAGGATTTTATTATACTCGAGCACAGAGGCTTCTATCCCTGATGAGATACCAATGTTGGCAGGCAGAACGTCATCGGCATGTTTGGGGTCATGCATATAGTTGAGCATGTACTGTGCGATTGTGATCTGATTGGTCAGCAACTGGAGTTGCTCGCGTTTGGCCTGGCTGTCCTGCATATATATCATTGTGCTCTGAGCGATGCTTGGCACAAGATTGTCCGACTGATAGGCAGCTATGTCATAATCTACGCCTCCAAGTTCACGCTCGAGCGAGACAAGTCGCTCGTTGATGAACTCTGTCGAAGCCTTGGTGGTGGCGTTATGGGTCTGTACCCAACTTTCGTTATATACCTTGATGATATTGTCGAGAATGTCGTCAGCGCGCTGCAGTACGTTGTCTGACGCTGTCAGCTCGAGAGTGTTGGCCCACTGGTCAAGGAGTTTTATGTCTATCTTGCCCTGGAATGCAGTTGTGGCAACGATGATAGGCTGGCGTCCTATCTTCAGTTCATACTCGGTGCCAGGTTTGTATTTGGGCCCCTGGCTAATGAGCAGAAGTCCCATAGGTGTCTCCACAGGCTTGCCGAAATGCACCGGGGCTTTCTGCACGAAATCAACTGGGGCAGAACCCGAATGAATATCGCCGAGCTGGAAATCCGATAACTTGATATCACCGTTTTTGGCGATGTGCATCATAAACGATCCCCCTTGCTCGTCGGTGAGCTGGGGCATGTCGACAATGACCGGAAGAGAGTCTCCGTAGAGGATTTTGTCATGGAACCGGCCCGGCTCGGCATAACTGATGTTCAGCCTGAGGTTGCGGACCACCTCCTCCATAATGTCGGGACTTTGCAGTTTATTGATCTCATCGCGGATGTTGGTATTGGATGAGAACATACCCATTCCGGCAAACGCGCTGAGCTGTGATCCTATAGAAGTGCCACCTGATTCCTCCTTGATTACCACCATAGAGGTTCTCTTGTAGGTGGGTTGCTGACGCAGCACATAGAATGTAGCAAGTGCCGTGCAGACCATAGCCGAGACAATAATCCAGGGCCAGTGGCGGAGGGTGATTCTAATTACGTCTGAAATCTTTGCAGATTTCGCTGATGTGTTGTTTTCCTCGTCGATATGCATGATGTGTAATGATGCGTTCTGTTTAGTGTCGGGCATGCATGCCCGTGAGTTATCTAAAGATTATGACGGCGATTGATGCAAGTACACTGGCCACCGAGACCCATACCGAAGGATTGTAGAATACGTTGGCGGTCTCGGTTGCCTGTCTTTTCCTCGTGTTGTTGGGCTCTACATAGACCACATCGTTCTGGCGCAGGTAATATGCCGGGCTCTCCATCAGAGACTTAGTGTCGGTGAGGTCAATTCGGTAGGCGACATCCTTGCCATTCTCCTCACGCACCACAAGGATATTGTTGCGCAGGCCCGTGATATTAAGGTCTCCGGCCTTCGATAGGGCCTGCATGATGGTCATGTTGTCCCGGTCAATCTGATACTCGCCGGGATTGCGCACATCTCCGAGTACAGAGATTCGCGCGTTGAGGTATTCGACAGTGACCACGGGATCTTTGACAAGCTCGCGTGAGATGATCTCGCGCTTTATGAGCTCGGCCACACCATATCTGTTAAGTCCTGCCACATGAAGTCTGCCGATTAGCGGGAAGTCTATGTAGCCCTCGGGGTCTATTGTGTACGCGGCTGCCTTGGATTCTGTCATCGAGCCATTCGCGCCCATACCGATTCGGTATTGGGCTATGGCGAGGTTGAAGGCAACTGCGAGCTCAGGGTCTTTCGACGTGACAATGATTGCGAGTTTGTCGTCAGGCTGCACCGTGATTCTTACGGGATCTGCCACGGGAGTGGTCTGTCCGTTCTCGAATCCCTGCATGTAGGTAATGTCTTTCGGCACCTTGCACGATACGAGGCACATGCTTATGGCGGCGCAAATCAGCAGATTCTTTAATTTCATTTTGTCTGATGTTTAATTGTCGGCTGAACCCTCAGGACGGGAGTCCGTCAGATGCATCGACTTTAGTGTGGACCTGACGCCACCGGAATGGCGGCCCACTTTTGTTTATGATGTGTCTTTAGTCCTGCATGAGTGTGTAAAAGATGCGTTCTCAAGCAGTTATGGGTGGATAAACTTGAAATGTCTATTTTTGTGGGGATGTCCTGTATATTGAATACGCACATCCTGCGTTCTGTTTTTTTGGTTTTCGGTTAGTGGGATTCAGGCATCAACAACAGGGTCGGATAATCTCAGGCCATGCGAGAGATACTTAAATCCGCGAATTTTCAAAAAACAAAATTACTATTTTTTACCGAAATTACAAAACAATTTTAAGATATGCGGTTGTGAGATTGCTGGAATGTCTTTAATTTTGCGGGTGTAAATGATGATTCACGTGATAGCCGTCATGTGGCATCATCAATCGGGAAATGCTATTATTGTTATATTTATGACAGAGTATATGGAGAAAGCATGTGCGTTTATGACGCAGTATAATCTTGAGGGCCTGCTGATTGGACTGGCTACTTTTCTTATCATCGGATTGTTCCATCCTCTTGTGATAAAAGGGGAATATTATTTCGGGGCTAAGATCAGATGGGCCTTTCTGATAGCCGGAGTAGTCTTTCTTGCGCTCACAGTCGCTGTCAGAAATACCTTTGCCTCATCGCTGCTCGGGGTGACTGCCTTCAGCTGTTTCTGGAGCATCCATGAGGTTACGGAACAGGTGGAGCGTGTCCGCAAGGGCTGGTTCCCTGCCAATCCCAAGCGTTCGTCCGGCAGCCGGAACCACGGTGAATAAATGGGCCGGCCGCATTGAAATGCAGGCCGGCCCATTTACGGAAACTTAGTAGCTAAGAGTGTCTATTCTGGAGAGTCTGTGAATACCAGCGATCCTGTTCCGGGTTCGGTTCCTTCTGGAAGGTCTTTTGCCGAGTCTACAACCTTCACGTTGAATGCAGCAGCCGCGAATCCAAGAGACTTGTCAACCTGTGCCACCTCGCAGTTGACGGCAAATGTGTGGTTGCCTAAAGTCGCATAAGAAGTATCGAAAGACCGTCTGAAAGGTGCGATTGGATTCCAGGCCACGCGGATATTGTCCCAGTAATAAGACACAGAGGTGACAATGGCTTTTGATCCGTTACCCGTGACGCTTATCTCAGTGATCTCAAACGGAGAGTCCTTGACAAGATATACGACATTGTTGTCTATTACGACATTGTTCATTTTCACGATGATGTCCACATCAGGCACATCATTGTCGTCGCTGCAAGACGCGAGCAGGAGAAAGGGCGCGAGCAGGAGCAGGTAAAGTAGTTTTTTCATAATTTATATAGTTTTGTTTGTGATAGGTTCATGTGTAGTCAGCATATGTGCACGACCGCATACGGAGTCCTACCTTATAACATGCGTACTGGCCCAAAAGATTTAATCAGGCCGTAACTTCCCGACGATAAGCATCAAAAAAAGTGTCACGCACGATGCGCGACACTTTCTTATATAATACTGTGTGTTGATCAGATATAATACTGTGTGTTGATCAGACAGTCTTCTCGAGCAGATAGGGGTTGAGTTCGCCCCACTTCTCGATGGGAGGCATGATGCCGAGCGAGATGACCTCGTCGCGCAGAGTGCAGAGGTGCTTGTAGCTCTTCTCGAGTTCTACCTGCTCCTCGGGAGTTCCGGCAACCTGACGGAATGTCGCGCCGTCGGAAGTGATGGTAGTCTCCATGGCCATCATGATGTTGTGGAACTTGTCGTCGTTAACATATACTCCGGCAGGCCACTTGAAGGCGGGACCTCCCATTGCAGCAGCTATCATCTCGATCGAGAGGTAAGCGGGACTCTGGAAAGAGCTGCGGCCGCGGAGCTCGATGATGTTCTTGCCACCCTGAATGACGCGTACCTTAAGGTCTTCCCATTCCTTCTCAGGGAGAGCACCCTCGGCGATGAGCTCTGTGAGGGGCTTGCCGTCAACTGTAACTGTTGATGCATACACAGCCATCTGCTCGCCGTGACCGCCATATGTGCGGGCGTTAACCACCTTGTCGGGGCTGATCTTGAAGTATTTTGCCAGTTCGTTGCGCAGACGTGTGCTGTCGAGGGCTGCCAGTGTAGTGACGCGGCCCGGCTTAACGCCAGAGTAGAGAAGTGTGACGAGACCGGTGATGTCGGCAGGATTGAAGATCACGACGATCTGCTTGACATCGGGGCAGTACTTGCGAACGTTCTTGCCGAAGTCCTCAGCGATCTTGCAGTTGCCTGCGAGGAGGTCCTCACGGGTCATGCCGGCCTTGCGTGGTGCGCCGCCTGATGAAACGATATACTTGGCACCTGTGAACGCCTTTTCGATATCGTCGGTGAATGTCAGGTTAAGACCGTCGAAACCGCACTGAAGAAGTTCCTCGGCCACGCCCTCGAGTCCCTTGGCATAGGGGTCATAAAGGCAGATATTGGGAGTAAGGCCCATCATGATGGCTGTCTGTGCCATGTTCGAGCCAATCATTCCGGCTGCTCCAACGATGAGCAGCTTCTCGTCTGTTAAGAAATTCATAGTTCTTTTAATAAAATTGGGTTATGTTTTTTATGATATTCAATTTATTAACAATTTGTCGTGTTGCTTCGTGCCCACGACCGTCTCCGGGTTGGCATCGCAACTCTTTTCATCTGTTACAATGACTGCCGGAGAGTTTTGTTCTTTCCAATTGCAAATATAATGCTTTTTCAAGATTTATTAGTAAATTTGTGGTGGATATTTAAAAATTTTTTGGAAACGCACCTCTTACGGTCATAAGTCCAGGCTTCGGGAAGTGTCGTTCATGATATAATTATGGCAACATCAAAGGCAAAAACCGCATACGTGTGCTCCAATTGCGGATATGACTCGCCGAAATGGCTTGGGAAGTGTCCGGGATGCGGCGAATGGAATACGTTTGTCGAGGAAAGGATTCAGCCGGCACGTGGGCGCGCAGCCAAGGGGCGTCTGGTCAAGAGCACTGCGCCTGTGCGTCTGTCCGAGATAGAGATCACGTCTGAGCAGCGAGTGCATATGCCCTCTGAGGAGCTGAACCGCGTGCTTGGCGGCGGTCTGGTGGCCGGCAGCCTGACTCTGATTGGTGGCGAGCCGGGCATCGGTAAGTCCACTTTGCTTCTGCAGAACATCCTCTCTATCCGCAACCGCCGTATACTGTATGTCTCGGGCGAGGAGTCTGCCTCACAGCTGAGGCTTCGCGCTGACAGGCTCGGCAAGGTTGCCGACAATACCTATATATTGTGCGAGACAAGTCTTGATGCCATATTTGAGCACATAGGGAACGTGAAGCCAGAGCTCCTTGTGGTCGATTCAATACAGACGATCTGTTCTTCGGAGATAGATTCGGCTGCCGGGAGTGTGTCGCAGGTGCGCGAGTGTGCCGCCTCGTTGCTTCGCTATGCCAAGGAGACGAATGTCCCCGTGATTCTTGTCGGGCATATTAATAAGGATGGAGCGATAGCAGGCCCCAAGGTTCTTGAGCATATAGTAGACACTGTGCTTCAGTTCGAGGGAGATCGGCAATATCTCTACCGCATATTGCGAACTGTCAAGAACAGGTTCGGCTCGACCTCGGAGATTGGAATCTACGAGATGGCGCAGCGCGGTCTGCGGGAGGTCCGGAATCCATCGGAGATGCTTCTCTCAGATAACCGTGACGAGGAGATGAGCGGGATAGCGATCGGTGTCACGATAGAGGGAGCAAGGCCGTTCATGGTCGAGGTGCAGGCTCTTGTGTCTTCGGCCGCATATGGCACACCGCAGCGTGCCGTGACAGGCTTTGACCAGCGGAGGCTGAACATGCTTCTCGCAGTGCTTGAGAAGCGTGCCCGCTTTAAGATAGGACAGAAGGATGTCTTCCTCAATATGGCCGGAGGGCTCAAGGTCGTAGACCCGGCGATAGACCTTGCCGTCGTCGCGGCAGTGATGTCGTCCAACTTTGACCTGACTATACCGAGGCGCACGGCCTTTGCCGGAGAGGTGGGCCTCTCGGGCGAGGTGCGCACTGTCACTCGCATAGAGCAGCGGGTGGCCGAGGCTGAGAAACTCGGCTTTGAGACAATCTATATTCCCAAGGGGAACCTTAAAGGAGTCAAAGACAAGTTTACAATAGGCATTGTCGAGGTCTCGAAAGTCACTGACATGTTCCGCTCCCTGTTCGAGTGAGAAACAGTTTGTCTTTCGTGATACGCTCACGTGTTTAAGATTCTTTTGACTAAAAGAGAACGTGACTTCCAAAAATTTTTACTATCTTTGTCACTCAAAGGCCCCGATGATGTGAATAATTTAATTTCGGGCCCGATGAATATTGCAATGAGTGTTATCATAGATTACAAGAATGTCGAGGTTGACCGTGCTGAGCGCATGGTGCTCCATGACGTGACGTTCCAGGTGTCGGAGGGGGAGTTCTGTTATCTGGTGGGCCGTGTCGGCAGCGGCAAGAGCTCGCTGATGAAGACCATGTATGCAGATGTCCCGGTGCCTCGTGGTGATAAGGCGGAGGTGCTTGGATTTGATCTCCTGTCAATTAAGAAAAAGCAGATTCCCTATTTACGCAGGGCGATGGGAATAGTGTTTCAGGATTTCCAGTTGCTTCAGGACCGCTCGGCGATGGCCAATCTCAGATTCGTGCTTGAGGCCACCGGATGGCGTTCGAAGCCGGAGATAGAGGCTCGGATCGAGGAGGTCCTGAAGGCGGTCGGCATGGAGAACAAGGGATACAAGATGCCGCATGAGTTGAGTGGCGGCGAGCAGCAGCGCATAGTGATAGCCCGTGCGCTGCTCAACAGTCCTAAACTGATACTTGCCGACGAGCCCACCGGCAATCTTGACCCGCAGACGGGTTACCAGATCGTAAGCCTGCTTCACAAACTCGCCGACGAGGGCACGAGCATACTGATGGCCACCCACAATCTGCAGATGGTCGAGGACTTCCCCGCCCGGGTGCTGAAGTGCATGGACAAGAGGCTTGAGAACTGATGTTGAGTCTCAGAAACGGCTGATAAGCCATGCTCTGGAACATGATTAAAGAAAAAATTCCTTAAAAGTTTCCGTATAATCAAAATATGTAATATATTTGCGACTTGAATGGGGATTGATTAAACGGCTTCGGTGCTTGCGGCCGAAGTCCGGAAATAAAAATTTATTGAAATATAGCTAATACCAATAAATACGCTTAAAATGGCAGAAAAAAAAGAAACATTGTTCGACATGTTCCCGCCTGTCACCACCGATGAGTGGAAGGCGAAGATAACAGCCGACCTGAAGGGCGCCGACTTCGACCGTAAACTGGTTTGGCGCACCAACGAGGGCTTTAACGTTCAGCCCTTCTATCGTCGTGAGGATCTTGAGGGACTTCCGGCGCTCGACACTATGCCGGGAGAGTTCCCGTACCTGCGCGGCACACGCGACAATAATGACTGGCTTGTGCGTCAGGCAGTGATCGGCGACACGGCTGAAGAGATGAACGACCATGCGCTTCACATACTGAACCGTGGAGTTGAGTCGCTCGGTATCCGTCTGGGCAAGAACGTGAAGGCTGCTGATCTGGCTGTGGTTCTCAAGGACATCGACCTCAAGAAGGTTGAGGTTAACATCGACTGCTGCCCCGGCTGTGCAGTAGAGGTGGCAAAAGAACTTGTAAGGCTTGTCAACGAGGCCGGCGCCGCAGATGAGTTCCGTGGCTCTGTTGGCTATAATCCCTTCAAGCGTCTTCTTAAGCATGGCCTCGCCTTCCCCAAGGATGCTGTTGCGGAGGGTAAGGCTCTTTACGAGGCTGTAAAGGAAGTAAAGGGTCTCCGTTGCTTTGCTGTTGACAGTTACATGTTCAACAATGCGGGCGCATATATTACTCAGGAACTCGGATATGCACTGGCATGGGGAGCGGAGTGGCTCACCATGATGACAGAGGCTGGCCTCAAGGCAGAAGAGGTTGCTTGCCGTGTCAAGTTCAACATGGGTATCTCATCCAACTATTTCATGGAGCTTGCCAAGTTCCGTGCCGGCCGTATGCTGTGGGCCGAGATCGTGAAGGCATACAATCCTGCCTGCGACTGCGCATGCAAGATGGCTGTGCATGCAGTGACAAGTGAGTTCAACCAGACTCTTTATGACTCGCACGTGAATCTGCTCCGTTCTATGACAGAGACGATGAGCGCCGCCCTCGCAGGCGTAGACTCTATCGAGACTCTGCCGTTCGACCGCTGCTACAAGCGTCCCGACGAGTTCAGCGAGCGTATCGCGCGCAACCAGCAGATTCTGCTTCGCGACGAGTCTCACCTCAACAAGGTTGTCGACCCGGCCGGTGGCTCCTATTATATAGAGACTCTTACATCGTCGATTGCTGCCCAGGCCTGGAAGGTATTCCAGGAGGTTGAGGACAATGGCGGCTTCGACGCCATGCTCCGCAAGGGTGAGATTCAGGGTAAGGTCAACGAGTCGGGTGTAAAGCGTCATCTTGATGTTGCACGCCGCAAGGAAAGCCTGCTCGGAACAAACCAGTTCCCCAACTTTAATGAGATGGCCCTCGACAAGGTCAACGGCGAGTGCCGCTGCACATGCGGATGTGCCGGAGATGAGGTTGTCGACGGTGCTGTCGCAGCGCTTAACTTCGACCGCGCTGCAAGCCAGTTCGAGCAGTTGCGTCTCGACACCGAGCGTGCCGCCAACCGTCCCAAGGTGTTCATGCTTACAATCGGAAATCTCGCGATGCGCCTTGCCCGCGCGCAGTTCTCCTCGAACTTCTTCGGCTGCGCAGGATATGAGATTATAGACAATATCGGTTTCGAGACCGTCAAGGAGGGTATCGACGCCGCTATGGAGAAGGGTGCCGATGTCGTGGTGCTCTGCTCAAGCGACGACGAGTATGCGGCATATGCACCCGAGGCATTCAAGGAACTCGACGGCCGCGCGCTGTTCGTGGTTGCCGGCGCTCCCGCCTGCATGGATGACCTCAAGGCAGCCGGTATCGAGAACTTCATCCACGTGAAGGTAAACGTTCTCGACACTCTCGTAGATTTCAACGCAAAACTCCTCAAATAAACCGCTAATATCATGAGACCTAATTTTAAAGAAATAGATATCACAAAGATAACGGCTCCGGCGAGCCGTCAGCAGGTTTCCGGTGAGGAGTGGCTCACCGCCGAGCTCATCCCAGTGAAGCCTGTATACTCAAAAGAGGACCTCGAGGGCATGGAGCATCTCGACTATGTATCGGGTCTTCCTCCGTTCCTGCGTGGACCCTACAGCGCAATGTATCCCATGCGCCCCTGGACTATCCGCCAGTATGCCGGATTCTCTACCGCAGCTGAGTCAAACGCATTCTACCGCCGCAACCTCGCGTCAGGCCAGAAGGGCCTTTCTGTTGCCTTCGACCTCCCCACTCACCGCGGATACGACGCCGACCATGAGCGTGTTGTCGGTGATGTCGGCAAGGCTGGTGTCTCGATCTGCTCGCTTGAGGACATGAAGGTCCTCTTCGACGGCATTCCGTTGAACAAGATGTCTGTATCTATGACAATGAACGGCGCGGTGCTGCCCGTGCTCGCGTTCTATATCAACGCCGGACTCGAGCAGGGCGCAAGCCTCCAGGAGATGGCCGGCACCATCCAGAACGATATCCTCAAGGAGTTCATGGTGCGCAACACATACATCTATCCCCCGGCATTCTCGATGAAGATTATCGCCGACATCTTCGAGTACACATCGAAGAACATGCCCAAGTTCAACTCTATCTCTATCTCCGGCTACCATATGCAGGAGGCCGGCGCTACAGCCGACATCGAGCTTGCCTACACACTTGCCGACGGCCTTGAGTATCTTCGCGCCGGTGTGAACGCAGGAATGGATATCGACTCCTTCGCTCCGCGTCTGTCATTCTTCTGGGGCATCTCGATGAACTACTTCATGGAGATCGCCAAGATGCGTGCCGCACGTATGCTTTGGGCAAAGATCGTCAAGCAGTTCAACCCGAAGAACCCGAAGTCGCTGGCTCTGCGTACACACTGCCAGACTTCCGGATGGTCGCTCACAGAGCAGGATCCCTTCAACAATGTTGGACGTACCTGTGTCGAGGCTATGGGTGCTGTTCTCGGCCACACTCAGTCTCTTCACACCAACGCGCTCGACGAGGCTATTGCCCTGCCTACCGATTTCTCGGCACGTATCGCGCGCAACACCCAGATCTATATCCAGGAGGAGACCTATGTCTGCAAGCAGGTTGACCCGTGGGGAGGCTCTTATTATGTGGAGAGCCTTACCAATGAGATCGCGCACCGTGCCTGGGAGCACATCCAGGAGATCGAGAAACTCGGCGGCATGGCCAAGGCAATCGAGACCGGACTTCCCAAGCTCCGCATCGAGGAGGCCGCCGCACGCACGCAGGCACATATCGACTCAGGCAAGCAGACTATCGTCGGCATCAATAAGTTCCGCCTCGATCATGAGGATCCCATCGATATCCTTGAGGTCGACAACACCGAGGTCCGCAAGGAGCAGATCGCACGCCTTGAGGACCTCCGCAAGAACCGTGACGAGGAGGCTGTGAAGAAGGCCCTCAACGACATCACAGAGGCTGTGAAGGATCCGTCGAAGGGCAATCTTCTCGACCTTGCAGTCAAGGCCGCCGGACTCCGCGCGTCGCTGGGAGAGATCTCAGACGCATGCGAGGCTGTCGTGGGACGTTATAAAGCAGTAATCAAAACTATCTCAGGAGTGTACAGCAACGAAGAGAAGGGTGATCCCGAGTTTGAGGAAGCCCGTCGCGCTGTCGCCGACTTCGCTAAGCGCGAGGGCCGCCAGCCGCGTATCATGATCGCAAAGATGGGTCAGGACGGCCACGACCGTGGCGCAAAGGTTGTCGCCACCGGTTATGCCGACTGTGGTTTCGATGTCGATATGGGACCGCTGTTCCAGACTCCCGCAGAGGCTGCCCGTCAGGCTGTGGAGAACGATGTGCATATTCTCGGCGTCTCCTCGCTTGCCGCCGGTCACAAGACCCTCATACCGCAGGTAATAGAGGAACTGAAGAAACTCGGCCGCGAGGATATCCTCGTGACTGCAGGAGGCGTTATCCCGGCCCAGGACTATGACTTCCTCTACAAGGCGGGTGTGGCAGCCATCTTCGGCCCCGGCACACGTATCCCCAAGAGTGCGATCGAGATGATCCGTATTCTCAACGAGGAGCGTGCCGCTGAGTAATAATTTGACTTTCAACTTATACTGTGCAGGGTGTGGCCAATAGACGCCACACCCTGCCTTTGTTCGCAATATTCAGCAAGTTTCGACGTATATAATAGGGGAGGTATCCGCTCCCTTCTTATTACCTGAGGATTCATGATTAAGAACGATATAGACCGTCCGCTTTACACCGATATAGATACCCCGTTGTATTCTATCGAGGATGACGAGTCCCCCCTGTACTCTCTTGAAGACGAACCTGATAAGGCTAATGATGACAAGAAGCCCGATAATGAGGGTGATGATGATGACCCTTATTCCGAAGATGAGAATGAAGATGCTGTAGAGGAGGATGAGGAGGAATCCGCAGCGCAGGCTGTGCCTAAACGCCCCAGACCGGTAGGCTCAATGCTACGGACCATGTTCACTCCTGTCGAGGGCTGGAAATTCCTTAAGCGTGCCCGCTTCACCACAGATGAGTTCGCCTCACGGTGCTTCTATCCGTTGATTGCCTTGGCTGCCATCTCTGAGATTGCCAATGTCTTCTATGAGGCCAACTTCACACTGGCCGACTGGGCAGTTGAGGGACTCGGCACATTCATGACCTTTTTCTTCGGTTATTTTACAGTGATACTGTTGGGGGGCATCATATTGCCGCGTCAGTCACGCGACATTCTACGCAAGGATATCGGCCGACAGTTCGTTATGCTCGCCATGTCGACACTCGCTCTTTTCTGGATATTTATAAACATAATGCCGATGTTTGAGCCGGTCCTCGTGTTCCTTCCGCTATGGACAATATATCTTGTCTATAAGGGAGTACGCATTCTTCGGGTTCCCAAGGACGCTGAGAACTCAACCACCGGCCTGCTGTGTATGCTCATAATCGGAGCCCCGTTACTTTGGGACTGGCTTCTTGAATACGTCCTTCACGCGAAACTGTAAAGGCAGTCCTGGTTGAGAGTAGAAGGCCTGATTGCAAAACTATAATCGGAGAGAATTGTTAATAAAACAGAATATCTCTCCGATTGCTTTATTCAATAACCGATATAATACTCTGAATCATGCACATGGCCGATGCTCTCGTGTCGGCGCCGGTAGCGATAACAGCCGGTGTCGCCGCAGCCGCTCTTATAGTGGTGGCTTCAAAACAGGTTTCGCGAATACGTCGTGATGACATACTTCCGCTTATGGGTGTCATGGGCGCATTCGTGTTCGCGGCGCAGATGATCAACTTCTCTATTCCAGGCACCGGCTCAAGCGGACATATCATAGGGGGTGTCCTTCTCGGCGCCCTGATGGGACCCTGGGCCGGTTTCATTACCCTTGCCTCGGTGCTGATAATACAGTGCCTCGTGTTTGCCGACGGAGGCCTGATGGCACTGGGCTGCAACCTGATCAATATGGGCGCGATGAGTTGCCTCGTGGCATATCCTCTGATATACAGTCCGATCGCAGGCCGTTCAGTGTCAAAGGGCCGCATAATGCTGGCCTCTGTCGTTGCCTGTGTGGTCGGCCTTGAACTGGGTGCGCTTCTTGTCACCGGCGAGACAGAACTCTCGGGCATAACCGCTCTGCCGACAGCCGAGTTTCTGATGTTCATGCTTCCGATTCATCTTGCAATCGGCATTTGCGAGGGACTCGCAACCGGGACGGTTCTCTGCTTTGTGGCCTCTTACAAGCCGGATATGCTCTATAATGCGAAACGCACCTATTCCGAGACAGGCAGGCGCATGTCTCCCCGTACCCGGAATGTGCTTATAGCGCTGGGGGCTGTTGCCCTCGTGTTCGCCGTCACGTTCTCATGGCTGGCTTCATCAGACCCGGACGGACTTGAATGGTCGATATCGCGCATAACAGGCGCCACAGAACTGGCACCGGCCGCAATGCCACCTACTGCTGTTCTTCCCGATTATGACTCGACATTCTCGGGCGTCATAGGGGGCGTTATAGTCATGGCGCTCCTGTGGGGATTCTGTTCGATCATATTCCGCAGAACGAAGAAGTCTCATGTCAAAGCTTGAGAATGTACTTGTATCGCTTAACTCGTTGAGCCGGCCCGCGTGCGGAGCGGCCCGGCCCGTCTCGATGCTTGTCGTTACTCTGGTTTATCTCGTGGCGGTGCTGAGTGTTCCGCTGTATGCTCCGCAGCAGCTCGTCTGGCTTGGGGTCTACCCGGTAGTGCAGTCGGAGATGTCGGGCATAGGTTATCGGCGCGTTTTTGTCAAGTCGCTGTGGGTATTGCCCCTTATAGTGTTGATAGGGATGTTTAACCCGATTCTTGACACCGGTGAGGCATTCCGCGTGGGTGATGTTGCCGTGAGCCGTGGATGGGTTAGTTTTCTCTCGATTCTGTTGCGAGGCCTTTTCGCTGTGCAGGCTGTGGTGATTCTCACGCTTTCAGTCGGTTTCTACGACATGTGTGCCTCGCTTCGCCGGATAGGTTGTCCCCGGGTGCTTGTGACGCAATTGCAGTTCACATACCGCTATCTGATGGTTGTCATAGAGGAGGCAATCGGCATGGACCGCGCCCGCAAGGCCAGAGGGTTCGGCCGTGAGAGTTATCCGCTGCATATGTGGGGACGTCTTGTGGGTCAGTTGATGATTCGCAGTTACGAGCGAGCCTCGAGGATACACCGTGCAATGCTTGCCCGTGGATTTAACGGCACGATGCCGGCTTCGGGCATTGCAGGAGGCAGCGGCGCCTCCTGGCTGTTTATGATCGGATGGATAGTCGTGATAGTGGCGCTGAGAGTGTTCGACATGTCTCGACTGCTTATAAGCGCTTAGCGCAAGGTTATTAATATAGTTATTTATGGAGAGTCGCCTATGAGTCACCACTATATTCAGTTTAATGACGTTCGGTTCAGTTATCCGCGGGGCGGGGAGGTGCTTCATGGCATAGATTTCCGGATTACCCACGGAGAGCATGTTGCCCTGCTTGGCCTCAATGGCTCCGGCAAGTCTACGTTACTGCTTCAGATCAATGGTTTGCTGATGCCGACGTCTGGCAGTGTCGTAGTCGGTGACATCCCTGTCACAAAGAAGACATTCCGGCTTGTGAGGCAGACGGTAGGAATGGTGTTCCAGAATCCTGATGACATGCTGTTCATGCCCACAATCGGCGAGGACGTGGCGTTTGGACCCCGAAATATGGGACTCCCCGAAGATGAGGTACGCCGTCGTACCGACGGTGCATTGCAGGCTGTAGGACTTGAGGGCATGGGCGACAGGCCGGCGTTCACCCTGTCGGGTGGTCAGAGGCGTGCGGCCGCGATAGCGTCAGTATTGTCTATGGAACCCGACATTCTGGTGCTCGATGAGCCGTCGGCCAATCTTGACGCGCGGGCTCGCAGACAATTGATTGACATATTGAAGCAATTCAGGCACACGATATTGCTTGCCACCCACGACACCGATATGGCCCTTGAGCTTTGTCCACGCTCAATTGTGCTTGAGTCGGGAAAGATCGTAGCCGACTCCGAGACTGCTGCGCTGGCGGTCACGCCCGGCTCGCCCGCATTTCAACTGTTCCGTACAGCCGGAGCCCCTGCATTCAATTAGGAGAGTATGGCTGCCCCCCGGAAAAGTCTCCGGTAGTAATCCGCTTTCTTTTCGAGTTTAAGGGGATATGCCCGACTTGTGGAGGGCATGCGCCATATCTGTATGCCGTCGGGACCTTCCGTCATCTCGCCCATACGGGGCGCCGAAGTGCCGGTAAGTTCCGCTATGACGCCTGCGGCTTTCTCTCCGGTTGTCGCTATGGCCCGGCAGTCGGGCATCCGGTCAAGCAGTTCCTGAAGTGGAACCGGCTCGACTATCTCAAGGAACTTGTCGGAGGCGTTTCCCATCAGCCGGCGCACCTTGCGGCCGGTGTCGTTGAGCGCTATGCCTTTTTCGTCGAGCAGCGCCTTTATTCTGTCGAGATCGAAATCCTTGGTGCCGGGTTTAAGCAGGGCATTGCGGTCGCCATGAAAAATCAGTCCCATCATGTACCAGAAGTCGTTGGTGCGGTTGGGGTAGTAGAAATCCATCGACCACCGTTTTGGCTGCGGCGGGAAAGTGCCCATTATCAGCACACGTGCGTTATCGGGAATATAAGGTTCGAAAGGATGAACCTCAAGTTCTATATCATTACAGTCCATAGATAGATTGATTACGAGGCGGCATTGCCGACATGTCGCCATTTGGTAATAAAACGCGGAAAAAAGCAAAAATGGTTATTGAGGTTTGCGGAGGAAAATGTTTTTTTGTTGTATATGGAGAGAAGATAGCATAAAAATAGTTAATTTTGCAGTACCTTAGATTTGCAGCGGCAAACCGAAACTGAAATAGAAATGATAAA